>SFRL01000007.1 GCA_004562765.1 bacterium
TCACCATCGGCGAGGACGAGAACGATCCCATCCTGATGGTGTCCGACCTGCTGCCCCACCTGGCTGCCGATCAGATGAAGAAGGGCGCCAGTGAGGTCATCACCGGCGAACAGCTGCTCAAAAGCTTTTTCTGTTTGGATATCAGGGAAGCTATATCGGCTCTGAATTGCTTTTTTCATGTTTGAAGCATAAGAATCTTCATCTGCAGTCTCAAAAAAACGAAGTGTTGCAGGAATGGCATCCAATGAAAGTGTTTCCAGATAATGAAACGTTTCTGTAGCGTTTTCTTCTGTCAGATGTGCCAGATCATAGCGAGCCACGAAACTGTCTACATTTATGAAAGAAAACAATGTATACACCGTGCTGATCACAATGATAAAATAAGGCAGGATACGAAAATCAACAGAAAAAATGTGTCTGCACACACCCGCCAGTAAAATTGCGATCGCTGCCAGCGCAACGAGCACAACTATTCGCAAAACAGTCAAACGATAGGCCTGAATATATAAGATCATACGGTATGCACTCGATGCGGTCATAATATAGCTGCATAAGCAGATGGCAAATAAAATGCAGTTTAAATACATAGATGTCTCAAAGCATCGTTTGACGATCAATACCAGGATCAGATTTATCATACAGACAAACAATAACTGAAAAAAGCCACTGCGTGCGTACTGCGCATAAGTCATCCCCTCCGGGAGTGTTCCGAAACCACCGAACAGATACACGATCTGCACAAGACAAAACCATACATAAAGCACGAGAATTGCTGTTGTAAAAATCTGTGCAATAAGTGCCGGCTGCTTTTTTTGAAGCCGTACTACTCTCTCACTGTTGCCTGTTTCCAGCAGATAATGCATACCGCAGTAGGAGGCAAACAAACCAAAAAGAAACGTAAAAACGATTCCCAAAATTCCGGTCGGAAGTTTCCAGTCAAAACAGATCTTTCGAAGCATATTGCCAAAAACAGCATCGGCATTCATCAATAGACTCCCCAGGATCAGGATCGACGGAATACTGATCAGAATCCCCATAATGATCATGCGCCGCTTTTCATGCGCGGTGTTATCTTTGTCTCTGGAACGCAGCCAGCTGTATCCCTCTGTAAACGGTGCGGGAATCTTACTAAACGCACCGATCACTGCAAAAATCATTCCGTAGATCGCCTCCCAAATGCTCCATCCGCTTGTATCTGTTGTCTGAACAAGCAGAAAATAGATAAGCAGCAGACAAAAACCCATTTGGTTACACCATATAAGCCAGCCATTCGTCGTAAGGATCGTCGATACGCCAAGTAATCCCATGATCGTAAGATAGAAAATACTGCCTTTTTTCAGTTTGATTTCTGCGGTTCGAAGCAGATAGACAGCATAAACAATTGTAGCAGCGATCCATGCCGGAATTCCGATTCCAAATTCATTATCATACGTAAATACTGTATAAAGGATTGCATAGATCAGACTTGGTAACGCAAGCTTTCTAAACCATCCGGCATATACAGCTATATCTGCAGCCTGTTGTTCCGTATTCTTTTGCGGCTGTATTTGACACCACGATACTTCAGCAACAGCTTTCGTTGTCGACAGTTCAGGATTATCCTGTGTGTGATTCTGTAATTCGCTCATTTTTTTCATCCTCCTGATATTCCAGAAGATCTCCTGGCTGGCAGTCCAAAACCTGACAGATTTTATTCAGGGTTTCCAGTTTGATTGCCTTTGCCTTCCCGTTTTTTAATATAGAGATGTT
Source organism: bacterium (assembly GCA_004562765.1). Lineage (GTDB taxonomy): Bacteria > Bacillota > Clostridia > Lachnospirales > Lachnospiraceae > W0P33-017. The sequence continues at coordinate 1,750 of SFRL01000007.1, forward strand.
TGCCATTGTAATGCCGACACGTTCTGAGAGTTCTGTTACACTCATTTTGCGCCTGGCAAGCATTACATCCAAACGAATGATGATCATATGCAAGTTCCTTTCTGTACCTGTTCGGTATCTTTACAAATCTGATATAAACATGCTGTACAATTTAAATTGTCAGCTCGTTTTCCTCGCGCAGCTCATAAGCTTTGTGAACAAGATGCGACAGCGCAGCTGCGATGATCGTTACAATAATGCTAAGAAAGCTGCCAAATATCAGTATGACCAGTGCACCGGTTTTCATCCAGCCACCGATGGAAAGAAACAACAATCCTATAAACCATTCGATTGTCAGGAAAAAGGCAAAGCGGCTCATGATGGAAAAACTGACAGCATTTTCTTTGGAAAAGGAATTGTTCCGGCCGATCTGAATGCACACCTTCCAGAACTGATAGAGAATGCCATAACACGGAACTGCCAGCGCCAGGCTGTATATCAGTCCCGGATAAAACAAAAAGGCAAGCTCCGGATAGTTTTTTCGGGAAATAACTGCAAGAATCGGTATAATAACGCCAAAAAATACAATTCCCATTACTGCCAGCAATATTGTTACTGCCTTTAGCCATTTGGAGATTTCTGATTGTGTCATAAATTGGTTCCTCCTGAATTGCAATTCATTTTTGGTCATCGCTAGCTTCTGACCTTTCTCGTATTGTAGCACACAGAAAAGCAAATTGCAATATATATTTATCGAGATACAACAAACAATTATTATAAAAAGATCCACTTCGCGTGAAAAGATCATACGAAGTGGATAAAATCAGATTTCATTCATATGTTTTCAGTCCTTTGACTTTTTGCTGACAAAGAACAGGATACACAAGATCATAAGTACAGGGAAAACGATTCCTGCAAGAATTCCGGACTGCAGACGATCGTTAAAATGTCCGGCAACCATGCCGACCAGAGTCGGACCGCCGGAGCAGCCGAGATCTCCTGCCAATGCCAGCAGAGCAAACATCAGCGTACCTCCGCTACGAAGGGATGCTGCCGCCTTACTGAAACTGCCCGGCCACATAATGCCGACTGACAGTCCGCAGATCGCACAGCCGATCAGACTGACAACCGGATATGGGCTGAGTGAGATCATCAGATAAGAGAGGACACAGAGTGCCGCACTTCCGATCATGAACCTGTCAAGATCGATCTTATGCCCATAAACACCGTAAAAAGCACGTGCAACACCCATCAGGACCGCAAATGCCATCGGGCCGGTCAGATCACCGATTGCCTTAGAAACGCCCAGTCCTTTCTCTGCGAAGGTGGATGCCCACTGACTCACCGCCTGCTCACTGGCACCGGAGCATACCATCATAAGCATAAGTAACCAGAAAATCTTGTTGGAAAAGAGCTGGCCAAATGACATACTCTTCTCTCCTTCTTCGATCAGCGGTGCAATCGGTGTCCGTAGAAAGACAAAAAAGTTTGCGATCGGAATCAGCGCCCATAAAATGGCCATGATCTTCCAGCGAGAAATACCTGCAAAGTGGAAAAAAATGGTGGATATCAATACAACCCCCACATGTCCCCAACAGTAAAATGAATGAAGCAGACTCATTGCCTGCTCTTTATGATCAGTGGGGCATGCTTCCATGATCGGACTGACAAGCACCTCCAAAAGGCCTCCGCCAATCGCATAGACCATGACTGCCAGGAGCAATCCGTAAAATGGATTTGAAAACAATTCCGGCAAAATGGTCAATCCGATCAGACCTACTGCGGAAAATACATGTGCCAATAGCATGGAGCCGCGATAGCCGATGCGGTCAACAAATCCTGCAGAAATCAGATCCACTAGGAGTTGTACGACAAAATTAAATGTGATCAGCAATGTGATCTTTGTCAGCGGGATTTGATAGGTGGATTGAAAGGTCAAAAACAGTAAAGGTATAAAATTATTAACGATCGCCTGCACAATATATCCGACATAGCAGCCGTAAATCGTATGTTGAAAAGTCATCTTTGTCTGGTGCATGTAATGTTCCTCCTAGCAAATTTCTGCCGAATCCAGAATGATCGTAAACGGACCGTCATTTAACAGTTCGACTTTCATATCTGCGCCGAACGAGCCGGTCTCTACCGGAAATTCTGCGCGGCATTTCTCAGTGATATATTCATACAGTTCATTGGCGAGTGTCGGATTGCCTGCTTTTGTAAATGATGGACGATTGCCTTTTTTACAATCTGCATACAGTGTGAACTGGCTGACAAGCAACAGACTTCCGTCCACATCACGCAGAGAAAGGTTTGTTTTTCCGTCCGCATCCTCAAAGATCCGAAGACCAAGCAGTTTTTTGATGAGTTTATCTGCAATCTCCTTTGTGTCATCTTCCGCTACTCCGATCAACACAAGAAATCCTTTGCCGATCTTTCCGATCACCTGACTGTCCACTGTTACAGACGCATGTGCTACTTTTTGAACTACGAATTTCATAATGACTCCTTTGCATATTTACATTCATTTTTATAAAAAACTTTGCTTCTTCATTAAAATAAGATAAAATATAGTATATATGTTTTGGCGACTAAAGGCAATGCGATTTCTGAAAAAAGGAGCTTATGAAATGAAGGAAAAAGCATATCATGAAAAAGTAAATATTACAAATGCAGTTCGGCTTCGGGAACAGTTAGCGCAACTTCCTAAGTTCTGCCGGGAATATTTTGTAGGAATCGAACCGACAACTTCCTCGAGAACCAGACTTGCCTATGCATATGATCTCGGCATTTTTTTTGAATATATTCATGATAACAATCCGGTGTATCGTAAAATGGACATTATTGAATATCCGATTTCTCTGCTGGACGAGGTGACGGCACTGGATATTGAGGAATACCTCTCCTATCTCAAATATTATATAAAAAATGGTGTCGAGCACACCAATGATGAACGTGGAATTGCCAGAAAACTGGCAAGCTTACGCAGTCTGTACAATTATTTTTATAAAAAAGAACTGATTGAAAAAAATCCGTCCGTACTCGTATCGACACCTAAGATCCATGAAAAAAATATCACCCGGCTGGACATCGATGAGGTGGCGTTGCTTCTTGATCAGGTGGAATCCGGTGAAAAGCTCACGGAACGCCAGAAAAGGTACCACGAGCAGACTAAAACAAGAGATCTTGCCATGATGACACTCATGCTTGGCACCGGAATCCGCGTATCAGAGTGTGTAGGGCTGGACATTGACGATATCGACTTTAAAAATAACGGCATCAAAATCCACCGTAAGGGCGGCGCAGAAGTTGTTGTATATTTCGGAGATGAAGTTGCAGATGCACTCCTTGATTATCTGGAAGAACGTGAAACCATCGAGGCTGTGGAAGGACACGGAAACGCACTCTTCCTGTCTATGCAAAAAAAGCGGATACAGGTACGTTCTGTGGAAAATCTGGTAAAGAAGTATTCCAGACTGGTCACAACTGTGAAAAATATCACTCCTCACAAGCTCCGCAGTACCTACGGTACGACGCTCTATCAGGAAACCGGAGACATTTATCTTGTTGCAGACGTTCTTGGGCACAAGGATGTAAATACAACCAGACGTCATTACGCAGCCCAGGCAGATGAACGCCGGCGGATGGCGGGACGTGTTGTCCAGCTTCGCGAGAAACCGGAGGAAGACGATATATAGAACAGACGATTTTAAATTCGAAATCTGAAATTAGCGAAAATGCGACAGATAGGCTCTGTCGCATTTTCACATGTTTGTGGTATTTGTATGAATTTATATGCAGATAGCAGTCAGAGGACTGTCTACAGCACAGAGGTGACGGGAACTAAAATGTAGGAACCGGTCTGAATACGGTCTGAAGACAGATTATTCAAAACCTTTAATTCTTCTACAAAGTCAGCGGTATTTTCAAGCCCACGGTATTCCTGCGCAATGCTCCAAAGAGAGTCGCCGCCGGAAATGCGGATGCTCTCATATGTGGTCTGTGTGCCACGCTGTGCGGCCTGTGTATGCTTTGCGGTTGCGATCGTGCTGAGGGCAAAGGTACAAAGTAAAATGACGATCAAAGCGCCAACTAAAAGGATCATTCTCTTTAATACAGGTCTGCTCTCCAATGTATGCTGTATATTTCTCATAAGTACCCCTCCATCACTTTTTCATAAAATTATCAAATTATTTTTAATAAAAAACAAACGTTCGCGAACAACTGTTCTGATAATAATATAGCACCCGAACAACTGTTTGTCAACAGAAAAATCGAACAAATTTTCGGAATATATGTTTGATTTTTGATGGGGATTATGTTACACTGGAAATGGAACAAATGTTTTGTATCCATATATTATCTAACAGGAGGACGCAACCTATGGCTACCGGAAAAATCAGTGAAAAGCAGCGTGAGATTTTAGAATATATCAAGCAGGAAATTTTACAGAGAGGTTATCCGCCGGCTGTGCGTGAGATCTGTGAGGCAGTGAATCTGAAGTCCACTTCTTCCGTTCACTCTCATCTGGAGACACTTGAAAAGAACGGTTTTATTCGTCGTGACCCCACCAAGCCCCGTGCGATCGAGATACTGGATGATGATTTTAATCTTACAAGACGAGAGGTCGTAAACGTGCCGGTAGTCGGTCAGGTAGCTGCCGGAGAACCGATCCTTGCGGAGCAGAATATCCAGGATTATTTTCCGATTCCGGTTGAATATATGCCCAACGCAGAGACATTTATGTTAAAGGTGAAGGGGGAAAGTATGATCAATGCCGGGATCTTTAGCGGAGATACCGTTCTCGTACAGCGGCAGTCTGACGCGCGAAACGGTGATATGGTCGTGGCGCTGGTAGATGATTCTGCCACAGTCAAGACATTTTACAAGGAGGACGGACACTATCGTCTGCAGCCGGAAAATGATACGATGGACCCCATTATTGTAGATCAATGTGAGGTGCTCGGAAAAGTGTTCGGCGTGTTCCGCTTCTTTTAACAATAGAATCTGTCAATGAATCAAAAAATACCATCACTTCAGCCAATCATGCTGATTTGATGGTATTTTTTATTTATATACAATATTTAAAAGGATCTCATAGCAGGCAGTTTATCTGCCATATCTGCCAACAGTGCAAACTGTGTACGGCAACGATCCAGATTGTGGGTCGGGTAGCTGGTCTTAAAGTAGGTATCTCCCTGCAGATAATCGGTCAGAAAGCGCAGACCACATTCATAGGTCATGACAAGCGCACCCTCAGGCAGCAATTCCCGTTCCCGTTCTGTCATGACAGATCCGCAGCCTTCCACAAAACCTTTTGCGTATGCCTCATACAATCGCAGATCCAGTGATACGCGGCTGAGATCCGTCTCATCTTCTGCCGCTGTATTTGCGCCAAAACGTATCGCGTCACCAAAGTCATAGGCGAGAAGCCCCGGCATCACCGTGTCCAGATCCATGATGCAGAGTCCTTTTCCGGATTGATTGTCAAACATCAGGTTGTTGAGCTTGGTGTCATTGTGTGTCACCCGAAGAGGCAGTTCCCCTGATGCGATCAACGGCGGGAAAATCTCACATAAATTGGCATATGCGATGGCATCCCGGATCTCACTGCTGACTGTCTGAGCGCGTCCGCACACATCTTCTTTCAGCGCTTTTTGAAACTGCTCATATCGCACCTGTGTATTATGAAAATCCGGGATGATCTCATGCAGAGAAGCGATCGGATAATCAGAGAGCTGTCTCTGAAATATACCGAACAGCCTGGCACTTTCAAAGAAATATCCCGTTTTTTCAACCCGCTCATAGCACACGGAATCTGTAATAAACTGATAGGCACGCCAGTATCCGCCCTGTGTATCCACATAAAAGAGTTCTCCGCCAGCGGTTGGGATCAATGTTAACGTTTCGCGGGAACTGTCTCCCCCCGCTTCCTGGATCTTTTTTTGTAAAAACGTTGTCACACCGATGATGTTTTCCATCAGTTCCTGCGGCTTTTGAAATACATCTGTATTGATACGCTGCAAAATAACCTTCAGCCTGCCCATGCGGTACATATCAAAGACAAGCAGGAATGTATCGTTGATATGTCCGTTTCCATACGGATTCATAGAAAGCAGCGTGCCGTGAAAACGGTATGCGTCCAACACTTCTCTTTTTGACTGATCGCTAACAGGTATCATTGCATGACCTCCCATAAATATTTCGGGTAGATGCCTTCCTTCTGCATCCGTGCAAGCGCCGCTGTGACAAGCGGCTTGTCCTCTTTGTATGTAACGCCGTACCACTGTTCTGTGACCGGAAGCACACGAACATGGACCGATCCGTCTTCTACAAGACGATCGAGTTCTTTCGGAAGGTAATATTCGGCTTTCAGTGGATCTTCCGGAAGTGTCATGTTCAGGAAGTGACAGAGACCTTCTTCCAGAAAAGGAAATACGTCCGGTGTAAAACCCCACATATTCATGGATACCGTCGTATCCGGTGCCAGAACGCGCGGTGCTTCATCCGATCGTGCCTGCGCGAAGATCTTACCGTCCTTTTTCGCAATTGAAGTCTGTTCATCGATGGAGCGCAGATAGCCGGACCCGTCAGTCTGGCAGATGCCTCTGGCTACGGTTCCGTGTTCACTGAGCGTGCGATCCAGTTGAAAACCTGCCATCCCATAAGCCGCTGTCGAATCGGAAGGCAATCCGGTCAGATAGTCATACATCTGCTGATAGGCACTCACTCCATAATAGTCGTCTGCGTTGATCACCACAAAAGGGCATTTGACCACATCTTTACAGCACCAGATCGCATGCCCGGTTCCAAGTGGTTTGGTCCGCTCTGCCGGTACGAAACATTCTTCAGGCACATGCGTAAGCTCCTGATAGATGTAATGAACATCCAAGCAGGCTTCCATACGGCTCCCGATCAGATTGTGAAAATCCTCCTGATTCTCTTTTCGAATAATAAAATAAACGGTCTCAAAACCTGCTCTTTTTGCATCGAAAACAGCGTAGTCGATCAAACGATGACCACCCTCATCCATTGCATCAAGCTGCTTGAGACCGCCATAACGGCTGCCAAGTCCGGCAGCCATGATTACCAAAACCGGTGTTTTCCCCATAAATACACTCCCCCCTGCTTTCGGTTACTTCTCCTACAGTTCGTCCACAGATACTTCTTTTCCGTCCGTCCAGATCCGTTCCAGATCATAGAACAGGCGGTCTTCCTTTGAGAACACATGAACGATCACATCGCCGTAATCCATGAGGATCCAGGTGGAATTGCGGTTGCCTTCCGTCTGCTTCAGCTTGCAGCCCGCCTTGTACAGTTCTTCTTCTACAGCATCGCACATTGCCTGCAGCTGATTCTGATTTGCACCGTCTGCAATGATAAAATAATCTGCGATCGGTGAGATCTCACTGATGTCAATGATCTTGATATTGTCTCCTTTTTTGTCCGCTAACGCATCATATGCTATCTTAGCAAACTTTGCACTCTCTGCCATTCGTTTTCCTCCTTAATCAGATATATAATAATCATACGTTTTTTTTGTCATCGGGTCAATCGTCTTTGGAGAATCCGAAAGATAAGTCAAAGTGTCCGTCAGTATCATACGACATGCCTCATCCAGATCCTCAAATGCGGCGTGGCGGATCTCATCGAGACGTCCGGCGCGATCTCTGTGGGGTTCAATATAATCGGCAATAAAAACGATCTGCTGCAGTTTGTCCATCGCAGGTGCTCCGGTCGTGTGCGTCGCGATTGCCTGACAGACATTTTCGCTTTCCACACCATATTTTTCCCTTGCAAGCACTGCGCCAAGCTTTGCATGGATCAGCGCGGTATTCTGACGCTCCACATCGGAGAGTTCCACATTGTATTTTTCACACAACTCAAACTTTTTATCATCCGGATAACATTTCGCACAGTCATGGAGCAATCCGGCGAGCAACGCTTCATTCATGTCAACTTCATGGCACATGGCAAGTGCTCCTGCCGTATACATAACACCTAATGTATGTTCATAGCGGTATTCATCCAGTTTCTTCTCAATTCTATGCTGTAATTTTACAATTTTTTCATTCATAGTACGTTTTCCCTCCGGCGAAGCATTTCTTCCTGCGGATCCGATTGCCGATACAGATGATGCTGTTCAATATAAACACGCACTGCTTCCGGTACCTGATAGCGAATGGTTTCACCGGCAGCCACACGGCTGCGCAGCTCGCTGGAGGCAACTGACAGATTTGGGGTCCGGATCAGGCGTACATCGGCAGAAAAAAGCTGCTTTAGCTCATCTGCATAAGCCGTCAGATGTCTGCGGTCACAGTCATCCCGGATCGCTGCCACGAGCGTTGCACAGGAACAGATCAGCTCCGGGTGATACCAGGTCTTGAAATCACGCAGCGAATCACCGCCCATAATAAAATACAGTTCATCCTCAGGCAGATCTTTGTGCATCTCCTGCAGCGTCAGGTACGAATAGCTGAGCCCGTCGGAGCGCAGTTCTCTGTCATCCGCCACAAAGGCAGGATTGTCTGCGATCGCCAGCTCTACCATGCGCAGGCGCTGCGCACCGTCTGTAATCTGTTTCCCCTGCTTATGGGGAGATCTTCCTGTTGGTATAAAACGAACCTCATCCAATGCAAGCTGTTCACAGGCATTTTCCGCGATCAGAAGATGTCCGTTGTGGATCGGATCAAAGGTTCCGCCCATAATACCAATTTTTTTCATGAAAATAGCCTCCTATTTCGGAAGTACGATTTTCGGATTTTTCCGGTTGGGGCGATAAAGAACGATCTTTTTGCCGATCACGATAACGACATTGGAATGTGTTCGTTCCGCAACAATGTCTGCCAGTTCGCGCGGATCGTCCATGCAGTTTTTCAGAACCGATATTTTGATCAGTTCACGCTTTTCGATGGCATCATCGATGGCCTGTATCATGCTCGGTGTGATCGATGACTTTCCGATCTGAAAGATCGCATCCTCCGTACTGGCAAGCCCCTTTAAATAAGAGCGCTGTTTACTTGTGAATTCCATGGTTGTCCTCCAATTTACTTATAATAGTCAAAGCTCAGTCCATACATGCGTACGGTATCGCCGTCCTGAATGCCGAGATCCTCCAGTTCTTTTAAGATACCCTGCTCTTTTAAGAACTTCTGGAAGAACAAAAAGCCTTTCTCGGATTCAATATTCGTGTAGCCCAGCATCTTTTCGATCTTCGGACCTTCCACAACATATTCATGTGTCTCGTCGTTATATTCGACCGTATAAGCTTCATTTTCAAATACATGAAGTTCCGGAAAGTATTCCTGTTCATAAAAGACCGGTTCATCATCCATCTCATCTAACATTTGTTTGACGGCACCGATCAGCTCTTTGATACCGGCTCCGCTGACTGCCGAGATCGGATAAACCTTCCAGCCCTTCGGCTCAAATTCAGCGCGAAGTGCAGCGATCGTCTCATTCTCTCCATCATAAAATGCATCGATCTTATTGGCCGCGATCACCTGAGGTTTTTCTAAAAGTTTCGGATCAAAAGCCTCCAGCTCTTTGCAGATCGCATGGATATCCGCGATCGGATCACGCCCCTCCACAGAAGCGGCATCAACCATATGAATGAGTACCTTACAACGCTGTACATGCTTTAAAAATTCATGTCCGAGACCGATACCTTCAGAGGCACCTTCAATCAGACCCGGAATGTCGGCGATCGCAAAGCCGTCGCCCCATCCCATGTCAACAACGCCGAGGTTCGGGTTGAGCGTTGTAAAGTGATAGTTTGCGATCTTTGGCTGTGCATTGGTCACACGTGATAAAAAGGTGGATTTCCCGACGTTCGGGAAACCGACAAGCCCTACATCCGCGATGACCTTCAGCTCCAGACGAACTTCAAGCTCAATCGCCTCCTGCCCCGGCTGCGCATACTTCGGTGCCTGCATAGTAGAGGTTGCAAAATGCTGGTTTCCGAGACCGCCCTTACCGCCCTTTAAGATCACCTGTCGCTTGTTCTCTCCGGACATATCTGCAATGACAAGATCCGTCGCGGCATCCCGGATGATCGTTCCGGCAGGAACCTTTAAGATCAGATCCTCACCTTTTTTTCCGTGGCAGTTTTTCTTGCCGCCCTCCTCACCGGGCTGCGCAGCAAATTTCCGTTTGTGGCGGTAGTCATTTAAGGTGTTCAGACTCTCATCCACCTCGAAGATCACGTCGCCGCCCTTGCCGCCGTCTCCGCCATCCGGACCGCCGTCCGGAACATATTTTTCACGGCGGAAGCTCACATGTCCGTTTCCGCCTTTCCCAGATTTTATGATAATTTTTGCTGTATCAGCAAACATAATTTTCTCCTAAATCGATCATGATAAAAATGAGCTGTTACAAAACTGCAACAGCCCACTTCGTTCTTATTCGTTTTCAGCTACGGGGTAAACAGAAGCCTGCTTCTTGTCTCTACCCTTTCTCTCAAATCTTAAAATACCACTTGTCAGAGCGAATAAGGTATCATCTCCGCCGATTCCAACGTTTACACCGGGATGAATCTTAGTTCCACGCTGTCTGTAAATGATATTACCAGCCTTTACGAACTGTCCGTCTGCTCTCTTTGCACCTAATCTCTTTGCCTCTGAATCACGACCGTTCTTGGTTGATCCAACTCCCTTTTTATGTGCAAAAAACTGAAGGTTCAATTCAAACATTGGTTACACCTCCTTAAAATCTAGTGTCAGGAATTTCTTCCCGTAATTTGTTTGTATTCCTTGTAAGCCTAAAATCATTGCATCTACCAGAAGCTTTGCCTGTTCGTCGCAGCCTGAAGGAAGGTTCACGTGAATCGTTCCGCTCTCATCATCCGCATCGGCAAGGATCTGTGTCGTCGTCAGTGCCTCAATGGAGTTGATCGTGTTGATCACCAGCGTCGAGATACCTGCACAGACAATGTCCTCTCCTGCATCGGCGTATCCGGCATGTCCCTCACAGAGAAAGCCTGTAAATGCGTTTTTTTGATTTCTGTAAATCGTTATATGTGTCATAACAATTCACCAGTATCAATTAGCCATTAATTTTTTCGATCTTCACTTGAGTGAAAGCCTGTCTGTGACCGTTTTTCTTATGATAACCGGTTTTTCTCTTATACTTGTAAACGATAACCTTCTTGCCGCGTCCTTCTTTTACAACGCTTGCAGTTACAGTAGCGTTCTTCACGTCATCTGCAACCTTCATGGTTCCGTCGTTTACAGCAATCACCTGATCAAAAGTAACTGTCTCGCCAGCCTCTACACCAAGCTTCTCAATGGTAATGATATCGCCCTCGGATACTTTGTACTGCTTACCACCTGTTGCTATAATTGCGTACATATGGCACCTCCTATTATCATTACTCGCCAGTTGTGGTGGTGTTCGATCAGACCGGAATCCGGTAAAAAAGAACACACTTTTAGACCTCACTGTGCGGCATACTCATGTATCATAGCATTTCTTTGGTTGCCCGTCAACTGTTTTTTAAGGATTTTTTTGGCATTTCATCAATTATTTTCCGGACGTATCCGGCATGCCAAGCTGTTCCAGCAGCGGACGGCGTGTCTTTTTTCGCGTCAGCTCCATCAGACCCAGTCTGGTCAGATCAATGACCTCCGTTTTTACCGGATCTGTCTTTACAAACGAACGCATAGCCGCAAGCAACAGCTCCTTGTCCTCAGCAGATGACATGTCGATAAAATCAATGATGATGATACCGGAAATATTGCGCAGACGAAGCTGGGAGGCAATTTCTTCGGCAGCTTCAAGATTTACCTGAAGATGCTGTTCCTGCGGATGCTTCTTTTTGATGTTCTTACTGCTGTTCACATCGATCACAGTCATTGCTTCCGTCGGCTGGATCAAAAGATTGGCACCTGACTTTAACCAGATCTTTTCCTGAAGCGCACGTTCCAGCTGAACCTGAAGCGAATATAATTTATGCAGATCAAGCTGCGGATCATCATAAAGCTGAAGTTTTTCAGACAGCTTCATAGACGGGTGCGCGTCAGCAAAGGCTGTCAGTTCCTCGTAGATGGCCGCGTCATCCGTCACAACTTTAGAAAGCTGCTCCAGGGGTTGATTTTGAAGGATCCGAATGTATTCAGGCGGCGCTTTATGGAGCACGGAGTAGATCGTGCGATACGGTGCCCGGGAAAGGATCTCCTGCATCTGTTCCTGAAGCGAACGGATCTCCGATGTCAGTACCTGTTCTCTGCCTTCCGGAATATCCGCAGCGTTTGTCCGCACGATCACGCCAAACTGTTCATCGTGAACGGTTTCAGCAAGCTCCCGCAGCCGCTGCCGTTTCTCGGAATCAATCTTTCCGGAAACGCCCAACTGCTTCTCGCCGCTGGTCACAACACTGTAGATGCCTGCCAGTGACAGGTTCGTCGACACCTGCGGATCTTTTGTTTTAACCGCTTCACGCACGATCTGAACGAGCAGTTCATCCCCCTGTGAGAGTAACTGCTTATCCGTGATCCTTTTCACGTAAACCGGATGCTTTAGATCCGAAAGCGGAAGGAAGCATTTTCTGCCTTTCTCAATCTCTACAAATGCGGCACCGATATTCTTTACGACCTGCGAAACACGTCCTACATAGATATTATTCAGTATCTGAGATGGTGCATCTTCCGGGATGCATTGCACCTCTAACATCCGGTGATCCTCAAACACTGCACAGACCAGTGGCACTTTTCCGCCGATCTCTATCCGCGTGATCACAAAGCGGCGGCTCATGAAATGACCTCGCCCATATCATTTAAGGAGCAGAAACCTTCTGAAACACTTCCGGTATATACATCATGACGATGAGTCCGGAACGTGAAATCATTAAGTTCAAGTCCCAGATATTTGTAAAACTGTTCCAGTACAAGCTCCGGCTTGATATTATCTGAACTTCCGGTAGATAACTTCAGGTAAAATGCCGGCTGTCCTTCAACCTCAACGACCTTGAAGTCATACACTAACTGCTTTAAGTCGATGATCTTTTCTGATTTTTTTGTCTGTTTGACGATCTCGATCTTCTCAGGTACTTCATAAAATGCATGAACTGCTTCACAAAGTTCTTCCGGAGAACGATCGATCTCATAACCTTCACGATAAGTCAGCGTATAGTCCGCACAGGTGACGATCGACATGGCAGTCTTGGCATTATCGGGAAGTCTGCGGTAATCCAGTACCGAAAAGCCGTTCACCATTGCCGCATTCAGCGCTGCCACCGATTTTTCTGTAGATTCGGTGCTGTTTACTTCAATATCCAGATATTCTCCCTCGCTGGTGATGCCAACGCCCAGCGGCGCCGCAAAGGACATGATCTGGTGCGGAGAAAACCCGGTGGAATAAGCGATGTCAATATCTGCCCGGCGCATAGCCTTCTGAAAGTAACGCATCGTATCCAGATGTCCGATGAACTTCATGTTGCCGGATTTGGAAAATTTAATTCTGACCTTCAAAGCATACACCTCCTCCGTATCTTCTTGCACCACAGCCGGAACAGTTCATGCGGCAGTTCGGTGTTACAGTCCCCTCGCATGCCCGTTTCCACTCGCGCTGCAGAAATTCCTTCGTCACACCCGCATCGATAAAATCCCACGGAAACAGCTCGTCCAGCTCGCGGGGCCGAAGTGTATAAAAACTGATATCCACACCTGTCTCGGCAAATGCCTCCAGCCATCTCTCATTGTCGAAGTACTCTGACCATGCATCAAACAATGCGCCCTTTTCATAGGCGCGCTCAATTGCCGCTGCGACACGTCGGTCACCTCTGGCAAATACGCCTTCCAGAACCGTAACATCCGCCTCATGCCAGTTGTAGCGGATGCTCTTGCGGTTCAACTGGTTCTTCACTGCTTCGTTGACCACCTTTGCCTTTCCGAGGTATTCGTCCGCCGTGCACATCGTCGCCCACTGCAGCGGTGTAAAAGGCTTCGGTACAAAGAAGGAGGTAGAGATCGTGATCTGGCATTTTCCGTTTCTCTTTTCCTTCGGGATCTCATAGTAACGGACTGCGATATCGTTTGCAAGCTCTGCGATGGCCTGTATATCTTCTGTCGTCTCCGTCGGCAGGCCGAGCATGAAATACAGTTTGACTTTCTGCCAGCCGCCCTCAAATGCCTGTCCTGCACCCTCCAGGATGATGTCTTTTGTCAGCCCTTTGTTGATCACATCGCGCATACGCTGGGAACCGGCTTCCGGTGCAAATGTCAGACTGCTTTTTTTGATATCCTGTACCTTTCCCATTACATCCAGAGAAAACGCATCTATACGCAATGACGGCAGGGAGATATTTACCCCTTTGTCATGAAAGTTATCGATCAGGAAATTGACGAGCTCCTCCAACTGGGAATAATCGCTGGTACTCAGAGAACTCAGGGAAATTTCTTCATGTCCGGTACTCTTTAACATTTCATAGGCATATTTTTTGAGCTGTTCCACGTCCTTTTCCCGTGTCGGACGATAGATCATGCCTGCCTGACAAAAACGGCAGCCGCGGATACAGCCCCGCTGCACTTCCAGAACGACACGGTCCTGAGTCGCTTTGATAAAGGGCACAAGCGGTTTATTCGGATAAGGCGCATCATCCATATCCATTACCAGCTGTTTTTCCACTTTTGACGGAATGTCCTCGTATTTCGGCGTAAAGCTTTTCAGACAGCCGTCGCTGCCATAGGTGACCTCATACATGGACGGCACATAAATGCCGGGAATCTGCGCTGCCCTGCGCAGAAAATCTGTACGTTTCACGCCATCCCGTTTGCACTGCTTATACAATGCAAACAATGCGTCATAGCTGATCTCACCCTCCCCGATATAAAACAGGTCAAAGAATTCAGCGATCGGCTCCGGATTGTAGGTACAGGGGCCTCCGCCGATCACGATCGGCATATCCTCGCCTCGTTCATCTGCATGCAGCGGAATCTGTGACAGATCCAGGATCTGCAGAATATTTGTGTAACACATCTCATACTGGATGGTGATGCCGAGAAAATCAAAATTTTTGACCGGCTGCTGACTCTCCAATGCAAACAATGGAATGTGCTGTTCCTTCATGATCTTATGAAGATCCGGCCACGGAGAATAAACACGTTCACAGTACACATCCTCCCGCCGGTTAAACATATCATACAAGATCTGAATGCCCAGATGGGACATGCCGATCTCATATACATCCGGAAAACACATGGCAAAACGGATATCTACCGAAGCCGGATCTTTTTCTACCATATTCAGTTCGCCGCCGATATAGCGCGCAGGCTGGTCTATCGTCAGTAATATCTCATCAGACAATGCTGGTCTGCTCATAAGTACCTCCATAACATTTAATTATTATCTGCAAGTAGCATCATAACATATTTTTCGAGATTTGTATAATCATCTTTCGAAGCAATTTCCGCAGCAATCTCGGAGGTAGAAAAATTGAGTATGTTGTGATTTGTTACATCTGCAAGTACAAACAGCAGAAAAAGAAAAAGTCCAAGCACCAACCGAAGGCTGAAGGTCTTTCCAAGTGCCGGTTCCTCGTGCTCCGGCGTCGGGTGTGTCCAATCCTCCTCCTGATCCTGAAAGGATGCTCTGGCGCGTTTTACATATTCCTTTCTTGCATCGATCTGATCATATGTCATAGCCTTTCTCCGATCACAGTATCACTATTCTTAGCATAATTTATGCAATCACAGACAAACTATGTATAATTTGTACCGTAAAGATCAAAGCATGGCAAACAAAACCGTTCGCTGATTTCCGGCAGGATCGGATGCGGTGAGCAGATAGATCCCTCTTTTTTGTATGCTGAACTGCTGTTTTACCTGTTTTCCGTTCAGACGTACCTCGCAGCTGCCGCAGTTATCGGTGACGCTGATCGTACGTTTCCTGTTGTAGATCTTTCCGTTATTTACACCGGCAACAGCAGGCTTTTTTGTATCGATCACAAAACCTGTTGTTTTTTCAATCGTACTTCCGGCAGCATTAACAGCTTTTAAAACGATCCGCTGTCCTTTGGCGCTGCTGTTGCTATCGGAAACCGTAAGTTTTCCGGTTGACATCTTTCTCCATTTTCCCTCTGAGCTTTTCTGTCCCTTTTTTAGAATTTTATAATAATAGTCGGTATCCGGCTCACGTGTGACGGTGAAACTGATCTTCTTTTTTCTTGTGTACAGCTTGTAGGTATTTTTTGCATTTGCAGAAAGCATGGAGATGCCTTTTAAAGATGCCTGCAACATGATGGAAGGAGACACTATGGCAGGAACAGCTGTGGCAGAAGCCGCAGTATTAGATGTGATTTTGTCAGTTGTCGCTTTGGAAGGAGAACCTTCCGACGCAGCGCCTGTTGCCTGTGTGGAACTGCCGGAGGATGCAGATGAGGAAGATGAAGAGCTCTGCCCCGTCCCGCCGGCAGACGGAACATATGTCTGTGAAGAACCGCCGTGAGAAACATCCGGCACTGTTCCAGTACCTGTATTTGTACTAGTATCTGTATTTGTACCAGTACCTGTATTTGTGCCGGTATCTATCCCTGTATCGGTATCTGTATTTGTGCCGGATCCGGTATCCGAATCTGTATCATTGTCTGTGACTGTGCCGGATCCCGTATCCGGGTCATCATCCGTCAAATCATCTTTTATGGATAAAGAACCGCTTGTCGCTCCGGAAATACAGAACGGATGAACACTCCGGTAAGTTGTATCACCGATCGTAACTCCGATGGAATGTTCACCCTCAGCTGCCAGAAATGAAAAATCCCCCTGATCATCTGATGTGACCGTATATTCCTGATCATCCAGATGCAGTGTCATTTCCTGATCCGGATAGCCGGTGCAGATCGTTACAGATCGAACCGGTGTGCCATTCTCGTTTTGCAGGACTCCACGACATTCACCTACGGTGAATATATCGGAGGCTGTGCATACATCTCCGATACCTGCAACTGTAAGGGCTGCGCCACTTTCTACATTGACAGTACCAATGTCTGCATGTTCATACGGCTGGATGGTCACTTCAGAATCGCCCCTGATATTTAAAGTACCAAAAGAAGTATCCTGCAATATCAGATGATGTTTTCCGCTCTCTACTGTCAGCGCAGTTCCTGTCGAATTTCCGACAAGGGTATACGCACCGCTATATGAATATGTTTTCTCCAGATACGTATATGCGTCTTCGCGGATCACTACATCGCCCTGATCCATCCGGATGATTCCGCCCGGTTCCAGTTGAAATACATTGAGCTGATCAGAATCTGTGACAGTAAAAGTTCCCTCATATGCAACGGTTCCGTAGATACTTACTGCTTGATCTTCCATGCTCAGACAGGTATGCAGGCTTCCTGAATCATCCAGTATGACATTAGCGGTCAGGTCATTTGCCTTTACCTGTACGGTCTGACCTGCCAGTTCTTCGGATGTCTGCAGTACGCATCCGGCACAGCTTGTGCCTTTTGAATTTTGAATATCTATATCAGCCTGAAAGCCGCCACCCAAAATGGAAGTCATGTCAGTCGTGATCGTCGAACCATAAACGATTCCGTCTAAGCTGCCTCCGTGAAAGATACTGTCACGATGTGAGGAAGCGTTTGCATAATTATTCCAGCGACTTCCTTTTTCACAGGCAAACCGATTGATCTTAATATTGGAACCGGATGATCGGATGACACCACCATGACCGTCTGACGGATGATAGATTGATTGGTAGTCTCCGCTTTTTTCATTATTCTCATCCACCGTATAATTCATATAATCTCCGGCATTTCCACCACATACCGCAGTCTCACAAATGATATCCGCATGGTCGGCAACCAAAGTCCCGCCATCACCTCCGGCTGTACCATAAATGTTATAAAGGTCTTTCAGTCCGAAATCTATATAATAGTGAACCTGTATATGTCCATCACCACCGCTGGCGATATCAGCTGCTTTCAACATGGAATCAGAAACGGTAACGATCACTCCGGGCAAGCCTTCCTGAAAACCCTCATTACTTACTTGTGGAAGATCCTGCTGTGAAGCGACGTTGCCTGATACGATCACTGTACTGTGATTGCGGATCGTAACCGGGGATGCACTTTTTGTATTTCCGGCAGTACATCTGAAGCTGGAACTTCCGACCACGCCATTACCGCCTTTTCCACCCACGGCTACATTTCCATTGACGGTGACCCGGCTGGCATCAATGATGACTTCACCGGATTTTCCGCCGTGTGATGAGACTGCAGTTGAAGTACCTCGGCTCTGTATGCCGTTTCCCCCGCAGGCAATACTTCCGTTCACTGTGACTTCCGCAGACCGGATCGTGACACGTGGAGATGCATTACTGCCCGGTAACGCAGCCGGAAGTTTTGTATCTCCGCTCATATAAGCAGTATCACTTCCGCCTCCGCCACAACCAAGCCTTGCACATGTGACGGAGCAGTTTTCAATGATGACTTCTGCGCCTGTGGCGGCACTGCCTCCGGGTGCGCAGACAAGATTGCTTGCTGTAAGTGCGCTCTCCTCAGATTCTCCGCGAATATACACGTGTGTTGTAAATCCGCCAACTGCACATATATTGTTCAGTGTATTACTGCCCCGTAAAAGGATCTGAACAGTTACACCGTCTGCCACAGTGAGATCTGCCAAATTGGTCACATTGTCCAGGATCACGGTACAGTCCGTATGAATACTGATCGGAACACGGTATGTCTTATTCTCTGCACCGTAAATGCGCAGAATGCATCCTTCTGTATCAACCGAAATATCCGTTACATATGAAAGCATAATCTCTTTATTCACGAACGCATCCGTTTCCTGTGCTTGAACCGTAAACGGAACCTGTGATGTGATATGAGAAAAAATGACTGCTGTCAGCAGCATCCATACTACCAATATTTTTTTTGAATGAGAAATTTTTTTCATGCGACTCCTTTCATGTTCCGACTGCATAAAAAGAGCACAAAAACAGAAAACCAATATGAAACAACGTAGAACCGCATAACGGAACCACAGTTATTAAATGAAAATGGAAAAAAGAAAATAAAAAAGAAATATTTCACATTATACACACAGTGTACCGAGAAATCAACTGGTAAAAATAGACAAAAAATGTGCGCACTATTCGTCATAGTGCACACATTCAATTCCCGATCACTACTATTTGCGCTGTGCAAGTTCTTTTGTAATATCTTCCCACGTCACACCGGTTTCCACCATCATGATCATCAGATAGTAAAGCAGGTCAGAGATCTCATACTTGATATGCTCCGGGTTCGGGTTCTTTGCAGCGATCACGACCTCAGTAGTCTCCTCACCCAGCTTCTTTAACATTTCATCAAGACCTTTGTCAAACAGTTCGCTGATATAGGATCCCTTCTTGGGATTTGCCTTACTGTTCATGATGGAATGATAGCTGTTTTCAAATACTTTCAGCGGATTGTTCTCCACGTATTCCTTTTTTACGATCTCATTGAAAAAGCAGGTCGGATTTCCGGTATGGCATGCAACGCCCACCTGTGAAACCTTTGCCAAAATCGTATCGTAATCACAGTCTGCAGTCAGCGATTTGACATACTGCAAATGTCCCGAGGTCTCACCCTTTGTCCACAACTGTTTGCGGCTGCGGCTGTAATAGGTCATCTTGCCCAGAGAGAGTGTCTTGTAATATGCCTCTTCGTTCATGTAGGCAAGCATGAGCACTTCACCGGTCTGATAATCCTGCACAATACAGGGCACCATTCCGTCGGAGTTTTTCTTCAGCTCCGCCCATTGGACCTGAGGCTTAAAATTATCCATCCAGAGTCCTGCCTCACCGAGGTTGGTCTTAAACTGCATGATATCCGTCTGCGGATCATTGAACAGCGGTCCACAGATACCACGCGCATTTTCACGTTCCAAAAGTGCGTAAACCTCTGCAAAATCAGAACCATCGTAGAGAACAACATAAGGCGTGTTTGACAGGTTATCCACTGCATCAAGCACGGATTCCTCCATGACAAGCACCTCATGGAACAGTTCGTTCATCTCATCCTGGTTTTTAAATATAAAATCCACATTGTGAACAGACACCAGAATGCGGTCTTTTCCGTAGCGGTCGGCTGCTTTTCGCGCCAGATCGATGCATCCGCTCTTTGCGGCATTCAGCATGATCTGCTTACATCCGGCATAGATGAGTTTTTTTACATCCTCCAGTCTTCGAATGTTTCCGCCGCCGCAGGTGGGAATATCGATCATACGGTTCAGTTCACGGATCGCCCGCAGATTTCTTTCGTGTTCTTCATCATCGTCTGACAGATCAAAAACAAATATTTTATCAATGCCACTGTCATTATAAAGCTTTGCGTAGGTGCTCAGCTCTCCGATCGGAGTCAGATCCCGGTTATTTTTCACAGGCTTTCCATCCTTGATATAGAGCGTTGCAACCAGAATTTTTTTATCCATAATTTCCTCTGATACCTTCCTGAAAGATTACTTAGTCCTCAAAACGCACCCGGATCGAGTTTGCATGTGCAGTCAACTGCTCACATTCCGCAAACTGTACGATATCCTTATAGATCGGCTCCAGTGCTTCTCTTGAATAAGAGATGATGCTGGATTTTTTAATAAAATCGTCCACCGATAATGCGGAGAAGAATTTTGCGGTTCCGTTTGTGGGCAGTACGTGGTTCGGACCTGCAAAATAGTCACCCAGGGGTTCGCTGCTGTATGTACCGAGGAAGATCGCCCCTGCATTGCGGATCTTTGTCATGACGGTAAAGGGATCCTTCATGACGATCTCCAGATGCTCGGACGCGATATCGTTGGCAGTCTCAATGGCCTCATCCTCGCTGGAAGCAACTAAAATATAGCCGTAATTATCCAGAGATTTCTGAATGATCTCTTTTCTGCTCAGTTGAGCCACAAATTTGTCAACTTCCACGGATACCTGCTCAGCCAGTTCCCGGCTTGTTGTCACGAGGATCGCAGATGCCATCTCGTCATGCTCCGCCTGTGAGAGCAGATCCGCAGCGACAAACCGGGGATTTGCGCTTTCATCCGCCAGCACCAGGATCTCACTGGGACCGGCAATGGAATCAATGCTCACATGTCCGAAAACAGCTTTCTTGGCAAGTGCCACGTAAATATTTCCGGGGCCTACGATCTTGTCAACCTTCGGGACACTTTCCGTGCCAAATGCCAGCGCTGCGATCGCCTGTGCGCCGCCAACCTTATAGATCCTGTCAACACCTGCCTCTGTAGCAGCAACAAGCGTGGAAGCACAGATCTTTCCGTCCTTTCCGGGCGGTGTTGTCATAATGATCTCATCAACGCCTGCAACCTTTGCCGGCATCACGTTCATCAGTACGGATGAGGGATACACTGCCTTTCCGCCCGGAACATACACGCCTACGCGCTTTAAAGGTGTCACCTTCTGACCGAGGATGATGCCATTGTCCTTGGAGTCAAACCAGCTGTACTGGCGCTGCTTTTCATGATACTCACGAATGTTGACAAGCGCCTTACGGATCACGTCCAGCAAGGTCGGATCTACGACCGCATATGCCTCCTCGATCTCCTCCTTCGTTACAATGATATTATCTGCGCTTATATCGGCGCCGTCAAATTGTCTGGTATATGAAAAAATTGCCTCATCGCCCTTTTCACGCACGGTGTCGATGATCGCTGCCACGCGATCCTCATATTCGCCGTAACTGTTGGGGCTGCGCTTTAAAAGGTCCTCTAAGATATTGCTTTTTGTTTCTTTGCTCAACTGTAAAATACGCATGTTAGTTCTCCTTATGTATAACCTGTTTTAAATCGGCGATCAGCTTTGTGATCCGCTCATTTTCCATCTTCATGCTTACCGGGTTCACGATCATGCGCGCGGACAGAGGACATACTTCCTCAAGTACCTGCAAGCCGTTTTCCCGCAGCGTGGAACCGGTCTCCACAATGTCCACGATCACTTCTGAAAGCCCGACGATCGGTGCCAGCTCAATGGAGCCGTTCAGCTTGATGATCTCCACCGTCTGCTGCTTTTTATTATAAAAATAATTTTGGGCAATGCGCGGATATTTGGATGCCACGCGGATCTGCTCATGGTGTAAAAGCAGTTCCTTTGCGCTCTCCGGTCCGCAGACACACATGCGGCACTTTCCAAAGCCCAGGTCAAGCACCTCATAAATATTGCGTCCTTCCTCCAGAATCGTATCTTCCCCGACAACGCCGATATCCGCTGCTCCATACTCTACATAAGTAGGCACATCGGGACCTTTCGCAAGAAAGAAGCGAAGCTTCAGATCCTCATTGACAAAGATCAGCTTGCGCGTTTCTTTATCCTTCATCTCTTCGCAGGTGATTCCGATCTCCTCAAATAACTTCAGGGTCTGGTTCGCCAATCTGCCTTTGCCAAGGGCAAAGGTCAGATAACGTTCACTGTTTTCGTTTGCCATCTCGTATTCTGTCTCCCATCCATAATCTCATAAATACTTATATCAGCCATGTAATACGTGCGATCTGATTTTTCGCCGCATAGGACTCGTAAGCATCCCGTCCTTTTGTCTCGTCAAAACGGATCAGTTCCGCACGACCACCGGTGCTTCGCGCTTTGCGCGCCAATATGACAGCATCCTCATGATGGGAAGCTGCATATACGATCAACTGTGTGTTATGTGTGATCGGAACTTCGATATTCTGTCTGGTGATCGCTTCCAGAAGCTGGTCGATCACAACGACAAAGCCGATGGCTGCGGCATTTTTTCCAAACATCGGAAGCAGTTCGTCATAACGTCCGCCCTTTACGATCGGCTCGCCGGTTCCGAAGGTATAACCGGACAATAAAATGCCGGTGTAATATTGATAATCACTGACCATACCGGGCTCAAAGGATACATAGTCATCTATGCCGTAGAACAGAAGCATCTGCTGCAACTGCTCTAACCGCTGCAGAGCGGTGTGAACCGTATCATATTTTTGTGCCGCCTGCTTAAACTGCTCCAGTTCCTCGCCGGAAGTGTACATACAGCGCAGAATGCCGAAGCATTTTCTCAGATCCTCCGGCAGATTGCGGCTTCCGACGAATTCTTCAACGCCGTAAAAATTTTTGTTGGAGATCAGTCCGTGCAGTTCAGCGGTCTCTTCCTCCGAAAAACCTGCCGCCTCTACGAGCCCTTTGAAAATGCTCGCATGCCCGACGCTGATCTGAAATTCCTTCAGACCTGCCGCATGCAGACAATCCACGATCATGGACAGCATCTCTGCATCCGCATCCACCGAATTATCTCCCATTAACTCAGCACCCAGCTGGGTACATTCCTTCATGCGACCGCGCAGACTGTGATGATTGATAAAGGTATTGCCCTTATAGCAAAAGTGCAGCGGCATTTCTTCGTCCATATAATATTTTGCTGCTGACCGCGCGATGGACGGTGTGATATCCGGCCGGAGCACAAGCGTGTTGCCCTCCCGGTCAAAAAATTTGTACAGATCCTTCGACGGTGTTGTACCGACTTCCGTACCGAAAATCTCAAAAAACTCAAAGGATGGTGTCTCGATCGGATGATAACCGTAACCTGTCAGAACAGAAAAAAGCTTCTGCTCCAAATACAACTTGCGTTCACATTCCGTACCGTAAATGTCCCGGACGCCCTCCGGTGTATGTAAATTCTGTTTCATGACTCCTCCATATGAAAACTTCACTTTATTATGGTAACGTGATAATTTGGTAGCACGCTGAACCTTTCTGATTATACGAGATTCTTCCGTAAAAGTCAACCTCGCGCATCTAAATCTGTTTGTAATGGCTGTAAATACGGCACAAACACGCCGTTTTTTCCCATCTGAAAGAAAAATTCCTCACTCAGTTCCTCAAAACGAAAGCTTTTTCTTCCCCCACTTTCCATACGGTTCCAAAAGGTAAGCAGCTGGCGTAGCGTCAGATAATAAAACACATCCCGTTTTGTGTAATGGATCAAAAAGAATGCCACTCCCTGCTGTTCCTCGAATTGCTTCATGAATTCTACCTGATGTTTGTGAATATTCTGTAATGGAAATGTATCCGTATGACATTCTTTTGCATCAAAGCAGACAGGAATACCCTGCACGACACCGATGTAGTCAACCGTACTTTTCTGATCAAAATACGCCAGCGTGATATGCCTTGTCTGTTTATCGATATTGATCGGAGTGATCGGGGTCGGTACTTTCTGGATCAGTGCCAGTGAATTGGCTGCATACATTTCATTTGTGCGGTTTATCAGTTCCTCCAGCGCAGAACCGCGAAGCCCTCTTGAATTCCATGTTGCCATGACAGTTATCCTTTCACCGGTTCTTTCTGCATCCGATCCCGAAGCCAGGTAAGTGCTGCCTCGAAATCAGCCGGCAGATCAGCGATCACCTCACTGCCGTCAGAAAAACGCACCCGGTAAGCGTGCAGCAGTTGACGGTTCACACCTGCTTTGTTCTCAAAAATGCGGTTCTGACGCTCATCGCCGTATTTCGGATCACCGATGACCGGATGCCCGAGCGATGCCAGATGGGCACGGATCTGATGGGAACGGCCGGTGATCAGATGTACCTCCAATAAGGTGTAATCACCAAATCGTTCTACCGGATCATATTCTGTCTCTATATATTTGCGGTTGGGCGCACCGTTTTGGAAAATAGAAACAGCATTTTCCCGCTCATCCTTTAGCAGATAACCCTTCTGCAGCTTCTTTTCCGGAATGTCTCCCTTTACCAGACAGCGATAATACTTTGCCATGGAACGGCTTTTCAGTTCTGCGGAAAGCTGTTGCAGACCGCGCAGCGTCTTTCCTGCAAGAAGCAGTCCGGAGGTGTTTCGGTCCAGACGATTGCAGATGGAAGGCCGGAACGTGTGCAGATCCTCTTCTGTCAGCGCTTTTGATTCCAGCAGATAGGCGATCATATGCTCGTTTGCCGAGATATCGGATTCTTTCGCCTTTTGTGAGAGCATTCCCGCCGGTTTATTCATGACAAGCACATCATCATCCTCATAGACAACGGAGAAAGCCGGCTGGATCGGTATGCGCTTTAACTCCTCGATCGTATCCCCGGCACTCCTTGAAAATTTGTCAAAGGTCTCATCCGACAGAAAACAGACAACCTCGTCTCCCACTGACAAATGCTCGGCACCGCTTGCCTTCTGCGCATTCAGTACAATATTCTTTTTTCGCAGCATTTTGTAAATAAAACTGCCCGGCGCGTCCGGCAGGAGCTTTCGTAAATATTTGTCCAGCCGCTGTCCGGCTTCGTTTTCCCTGATCGTAAATGCTTTCATATCATCTATTTACCCTGTTTCTTTTTGTGCACATTTCGGATAGTTTTCTTTTTTGCCGGTCTGGCTGTTTTTGTACGTTCTGTGCCCGTACCCATATAGCCTGTATTGCGTTTTCCTCCACGGTACGCTGCATCAGTGCTGACATTTCTCGGACGGATCAGACACTTGGGGCCAAATCCGATCAGATCTGTCCTGCCGGCGCGTTCCAGCGCTTCCTTTACCAGATCATAGTTTTTCGGATTGCGATACTGCATAAGCGCCCGCTGCATTGCTTTTTCATGGGGGTTGGTTGCTGTGTAGACCGGTGTCATATCCCGCGGATCCAGCCCCGTGTAGTACATACATGTCGATATTGTGGACGGTGTCGGGTAAAAATCCTGCACCTGCTCCGGCATATAATGGATATCGCGCAGATATTCAGCCAGTTCAATCGCTTCCGTAAGTGTGGCACCCGGATGCGAAGACATGAGATACGGTACCAGGTACTGCTTTTTTCCCAGTTTTTCGTTCATGCGGTTATAACGTTCTACAAAGCTCTTATAAACTTCCGGCGCCGGTTTTCCCAGCTTGTCCAGCACTTTTTTCGAAATATGCTCCGGAGCGACCTTCAGCTGTCCGCTGACATGATGTTCACAGAGCTCTCTGAGAAAATCATCGTTTTTATCTGCTAATACATAATCAAAACGGATTCCCGAACGGATAAATACTTTTTTTACTCCCGGAAGCTCACGCAGTTTGCGCAAAAGCTGAATATAATCGGAGTGATCTGCCACCAGATTTTTGCACGGTTTCGGAAACAGGCACTGCTTAGTGGGACAGACCCCCTTTGTCAACTGTTTTTCGCAGGACGGATGTCTGAAATTCGCCGTCGGTCCGCCTACATCATGGATATAACCCTTGAAATCCGGCTCGTAGGTAAGCTTTTTTGCCTCCTCAACGATCGATGCATGGCTCCGCGTCTGGACCGTGCGCCCCTGATGGAAAGTCAGCGCACAGAAATTGCAGCCGCCAAAACAGCCACGGTTACTGATCAGTGAAAATTTCACCTCGCGAATGGCCGGGATACCTCCTGCCGCCTCATACATCGGATGATATGTGCGCATATAGGGCAGCGCGTAAACGCGATCCATCTCCTCCTGTGTCAAAGGCCTGGCCGGCCGGTTCTGCACGACAAACAGTTTTTCGTCATAGGTTTCATAGAGCACATCTGCAACGAAATGGTCCGTGTTGCAATACTGTATATAAAAGCTTCTGGCATAGGCTTCCTTAGAGGCACGTACCTCCTCAAAGTCCGGCAATGCCTTCGCCTGATTCTGCTCTAACAGCGAACGGTCTCTCGTCTTATACACGGTTCCGTCAATAAATGTAAGATCGCTGACAGCAATACCGCTATTTAATGCATCGGCAATCTCAATGATACTGTGCTCTCCCATTCCATAGGAGATCAGATCTGCCCCGGAATCCAAAAGAATGGAACGGCGCACCTTGTTGGACCAGTAATCATAGTGCCCGAGCCTGCGCAGGCTTGCCTCGATACCTCCGATGATGATCGGCGTATGCTTGTAAGTGCGTCGGATCAGATTGCCATACACGACAACTGCATAATCCGGACGCTTACCCATCTCCCCGCCGGGCGTATAGGCATCTGTCTCGCGGCGCTTTTTGGATACCGAATAATGATTGACCATGGAGTCCATATTACCGCCGGACACAAGAAATCCAAGCCGCGGTTCGCCGAATACCTGAATGCTTTTTTCGTCCTTCCAGTCGGGCTGTGGGATGATGCCGACCGTATATCCGTGTGACTCCAGCAGACGGCTGATGATCGCAGGACCAAAGGACGGATGATCCACATAGGCATCTCCGATCACATACACAAAATCAAGCTGTCCCCAGCCTCTTTTGTCACAGTCTTCTCTTGTCACAGGCAAAAAATCGTGTATCATCTCATTCCTCACTCAAATGGAACTGTTCGCAGTTACTTAACACTTAATTTTAACACGCACGGGAGTACTTTACAAGTTCGACGGGCTGATTTTCAGGAATTGGCAGTAAGCACCTGTCCATAAACTTAGCCGTTTATCCTCTCTGTCGTAAATATTCGATCTCTTCTTCTGTCAGTGGCCGGTATTCACCGGGTTCCAGCTGTTCATCCAACGCCAGCGCACCCATGGAAATACGCTTCAATTCCAGTACCGGCTTGTCAATCGCCTCAAACATGCGCTTGATCTGATGAAATTTGCCCTCGTAGATCGTGATCTGCACATGAGAGATCACATTTGCCTTTAAAATAACCAGCTTTGCCGGCTTGGTGAATTTCTTTTCACCGATATCCATGCCCTGCGCAAACAATTCCACATCTGCCTGCGTCACAATGCCGTCGATCTTCGCCTCATAAGTCTTCGGTATATGCTTTGCCGGACTTAAAAGCTCATGTGCAAGCGCTCCATCATTCGTGATGAGCAGCAGTCCTTCCGTGTCAAGATCCAGCCGCCCCACCGGAAACAGATCCTTTCGCTTATGCTGCGAAATATAATCCAGCACCGTCGGATAGCGGTTATCCTCCGTGGCAGACACACATCCTTTCGGTTTATTCAGCATAAAATACTCATATGCCGCATAGCCGACAAGAACATGATCCACCATCACCTCGGTCTGCTCCGGATCAAATTTTTCGTCCGCATTTTTGCAGACATGACCGCCCACCTGTACCTTTCCGGCACGGATCAGCTTTTTGACCTCACTGCGTGTCCCGATCTGCATATCTGCCAGATATTTGTCCAGCCGTATCAAGCCCATCGTTATTCTCTCCTCAAAATTCTGTTGTTACAATTGGAAGGGGCACCAGAAAAGGATACGGATCCACCGCTGTTTCCACCCCGTGTTCATCATTATAGTAAATGCCGACATGCAGATGTACCGGAAAATTGCCCACTGTTCCCTCTATGTTGCTGTAACCGCTGTCCCCGGCAAATCCCAGAAGCTGTCCTGCCACAACTGCAGTTCCCGGCTCGATTCCGTCTGCATAATCATACAGATGTGCATAATAATAGAAGATCCCACCGGTGCTTCGAATACCCAGGCGATATCCGCCCTGGGGCAGCCAGCCTTTTTTTTCTATTACACCGTCTGTCATGGACAGTACCGGAAACAATCCCCGCTCATCCGGATCCAGCATGATATCCGTCCCTTCATGTCCCCGCTCGCCGCCAAAGGTGCGCGCCGACATCCAGGAATCCTCATAAGCTGCCTGATAAGCAGGGTGTGTGATCGACCGGGGAATCGGAAACAGCCGAAGCTCTTCACGTATGATGCATGCCACCTCAGCCGGCGGTATGCCACTGTTTTCTTTTCTTCCGTTCTGCTCACCGGCGGCGCTGTGGTTCTCATCCGCGTTGCCAGAAGTTTTTGACGCGGCGGCGTTGATCCTCAGATGATCGACAGCGATCACATCCAGCGCCGCCAGCACCATCACCAACAGGAACAGCCACATTCTTTTTTTCATATTTCTTACCTGCCCGACATAATTTTAAGTAATATGAGAAGAAGAATCCCTCACCGGTATGTTACAAAAAAATACATATTTTCTTATATGCTCGCCATGTTCCTCTTATTCCTGCTGAGCGAGCCGACAGTCGCCGCCGAAGGTGCGCGCTTTGGTCTGATGCTTTGGGCAGATCGTCTGCTTCCCAGTCTGCTTCCGTTTATGATCCTGACGCAGCTGCTCATAAGAAGCGGTTATCTGGATGCCATCACAAAAAAGCTTCGCATTACCTATCCGTATTTTGTATTATTCGCCGGAACACTGTTCGGATTTCCCATGGGCTGCAAGCTGACTGCGGATCTGTATGAGCGGGGAAATCTCACCACGGAAGAAGCATCTCTTCTGTTTATCATTTCCAACCAGATGAGCCCCGCATTCGTCGGCGGATACATCCTCTCGGAAACACTCTGTGCACCACAGTTGATCCCTGTCAGCTATCTTATCCTTTATGCGCCTTCTGTATGCTATGGACTGCTGCGACTTCGCATCTTGTCCCGAAGGTCAAAGAATGCAGCCAAAAATATCCATGAAGCCAAAAAATCGACATCAGGACTGCAGATGAACTTTACAGTCCTTGATGCCGGTATCATGAACAGTTTTGAAACCATGTTAAAGCTTGGCGGTTATGTCATGCTGTTTTCCATCATCACAAATATGTGCAGACATTTTCTTTCTTCATTTCCGGCGTTCTGCACATTGATCGCCGGATTGCTGGAAGTAACGGGTGCCGTCAGCGCCATCAACAGTTTTTTTGCGGACATACGCCTGAAATACATCTGTATCCTCGCAGCCACTTCTTTTGGTGGATGTTCCGGAATCGCACAGACTGCATCGCTTCTTCGCTCAGGCAAAAAAGCTTCTTCGCTCTCGCTTGCAGCTTACATAAAAGGACGCCTGCTGGTGGCAGGAGTCACGGCTGCCCTGGCTGCAATGCTTTATCCGCTCCTGTAAAACAGGAAAAAACGAAACTGCTATTGTTCATCAGAAGCAGTATCAGCAGACGGTGTCTGCATTGTTTCCGGTTCTGCCGCAGCTACAGGTTCCTCATCAGCCAGCTCCGGCTCTGTCTGAGGCATCAGTTCCGCGCGGTTTGCAAGCACAACCTGAAGAGAACTGTTCAGTCCTGCGATCAGGTTCTCATAACGTGCTTTTGATCCTTCGATGGCTCCGGTCAGGATCGCCTCCAGATTTTTCAGGAGTTCGTCCGTATAGCCAATTGCACTCATACGGATATTATTTGCATCATTGGTGGCTTTATCCAGGATCTCCTGCGCCTGTTTGGTTGCGATCATAACGACCTCATTTGCCTGCGCATACGCCTGCTGCATGATCTGATGTTCGCTGACCAGCTCGGAATGAGTCACCTCCGCCTGAGCAATGATCGCATCTGCCTTTGCCTGCGCATCTGCCAGAATGGCTTCTTTATTGCTGATCATCTTCTGATAGCGTTTGATCTCCTCCGGCGTCCGCAGGCGAAGTTCCGTCAGAAGTTCTTCGATCTGATCCTTGTTGACAATGATTTTATTCGATGAAAACGCCTGCGGCTTGCAGGTGTCTATGTACTGCTCTAATTCCTCAATGGTCTGCTCGATTTTACTGTTCATGATGATGCTCTCCTTTTTCTATGCCATATTTTTGATAAATACGGTCGATCAGCTGTGTCGGAACAAAATGTGAAATATCCCCGCCGTAAGCCGCAAACTCCTTTACGATCGTAGAACTGAGATAAGAATACTGCAAACTGGTCGTAAGAAAGATGGTCTCGATCTCCTCATATTCCACATGATTGGTCTGTGCGATCTGAAGCTCATATTCGAAATCCGTCACGGCCCGCAACCCGCGAATAATGATCGTAGCCTGAATCTCACGGGCAAAATCCACCAAAAGTCCGTTAAATGAAACGATATGGACGTTCGGCAGATCAGCGGTCATCTCTTCTAACATACTAACACGTTCCTCGGCAGAAAACAATGAATTTTTTGCGCTGTTGTTCAGTACGCCTACGTAGAGCTCGTCCACGATATTTGCTGACCTTCGGATGATATCCATGTGACCGTTTGTAACCGGATCAAAGCTTCCCGGATAAATTGCTCTCTTCATAATAGCCTCTCTTTTTATGTGTCTGCTTCCGCGTCCTTCAGCGTAAGAAACACATGCTTATTCGTTTTGTACAGTTTTTCCTTCCGGAGTGTGTAACCAAGCTGGTCTACATAGGAAAAATCAGTATGTTCATCTGCCTCAACGATGATCGTTGCGCCGTCCTTTACGATGGAAGAACCTGCCAGATAGCTTAAGATCTCAGCCTCCAGATCCTGATTGTACGGCGGATCCATAAAGATCAGATCAAACCGGTATTTTCCTTCCAACCGGCGAAGCGCGCTCATTGCATCCGTATTCATCAGCATACACTGGTCGGCGAGCTTGGTGAACTCCATATTGTCCTTGATCACTTCACATGCTTTACGGTTGTTGTCCACAAATACACAGTATGCGCTTCCCCTGCTGACTGCTTCCAGTCCGATCTGACCGCTTCCTGCAAACAGATCCAGAAAATAAGCTCCTTCCAGATCCGGAGCAAGCATGTTAAATAATGTCTCCTTGATCCGGTCGGTCGTCGGTCTTGTATCTCTTCCCGGCAGCGTCCGAAGGGGAAGCCGTCTCGCTTTTCCTGCAATAATTCTCATAATTGTACCTCAGTAAGTTCCAAATCATCTATTACCGGTCACACCGTTGCCTGCTCCAGCATCGTTTTGAGCAGCCGCAGTGCTGCCTGCACGGACTGTGCGCGAACCTGTGCACGGTCTCCGGCAAAGATATGCTTTTCCACACAGAGTTTTCCTTTGCAAAAGCATCCCATATATACCAGCCCCACCGGTTTCTCAGCTGTTCCGCCATCAGGACCGGCAATACCGGTAACTGCAACTGCAGCGTCAGCACCGGCCGCATCTGCCGCGCCTCTTGCCATCTCCCCGGCAGTCTCTGCGCTGACTGCTCCGTAAGTCGTAAGCGTCTCGTGGGAAACTCCCAAAAGCTTTTCCTTCGCCTCGTTGGAGTAGGTCACATAGCCTTCGCCAAACCACTCGGAAATACCCGGCACATTGACCAGCGTACCTGCGATCAGACCACCGGTACAGGACTCTGCGGTCGTAACATGCAGCTTCTTCTGCTCCAAAAGCTCTGCCACTTCAAATTCAATGCCTGCTGTACGCATCTATTTCTGCTCCTTTAAGACATCCTTGTTTTTGATCAGATAGTCACACAGAGACACGATCGTAAGGATCAGTGCCACCCATGTCAGGATGATGCCCAAAATCTCAAAAAATCTTCCCGGGAAGTTTAAGATCAGGACAATGATCATCAGCATCTGAAAGGTTGTCTTGAATTTGCCCCAGTAGCTTGCAGCGATCACCACACCATTGTCCGCAGCCACCAGACGGAAACCGCTGATGATGAACTCGCGGCTGATGATAATGATCACCATCCACGCAGCCAGCTGCCCGGTTGCCACCAGACAGATCATTGCGGAGCATACGAGCAGTTTATCAGCAAGCGGGTCCATAAATTTGCCGAAATTTGTCACCAGATTGTATTTTCTTGCAATTTTTCCGTCTGCCAGATCCGTCAGGCTCGCAATGATAAAGATCGCCACTGCAATGTAGTTGCTGTAGGGCACCACCGGTACCAGCATAAAAAACACAAAAAACGGAATCAAAAATACACGTAAGATCGTTAATTTGTTTGGTAAATTCATCTTCATATGATTTCCCCCATCAGATCATAATCTAAGGCGCCGGTCACCCGCACCTTGACAAAGTCTCCGGACATCAGTTCCTCGTCCGTGTGAATAAAAATATAGCCGTCAACACCGGGAGCATCCTTGTAGGTTCGCGCCACATAAGCGTTCTCATCGGCGACTTTTCCCTCTACAAACGCCCAGAGCTCCCGCCCCTTCATTGCCTCATTGACATCATAGGAGATCTCCTGCTGGAGCTCCATGACTTCATCCCGCCAGGTGAGCTTCGTCTCATCATCCAGCTGTCCCTCAAATTCCGCAGCCGGTGTGTTTTCCTCCGGTGAGTAAGGAAATGCCCCCAGACGGTCAAACTCCGCCCAGTTTAAAAATTCCAGCAGTTCCTCGTGGGCTTCCTGCGTTTCCCCCGGAAATCCGCAGATCAGTGTCGTTCGGAGACAGATATCCGGTATCTCGCGTCGCAAAAGCTCGATCTTATCCGCCAGCTCCGCGCCAGTCGTCCGTCTGCCCATGCGCTTTAAAATATCGTCGTTGATATGCTGGATCGGCATATCCAGATAGTGAACTACCTTGTCATTGCGTTTGATCGAAGCGATCAGCTTTTCATCGATCTCCTCCGGATAGCAGTACATGATCCGGATCCAGTATAGTCCGTCGATCCTGTTCAGTTCATCCAACAGGCGGTAAAGTGATTTCTCCCCATAAAGATCTTTTCCGTAAAGGGTCGTCTCCTGCGCAACGAGGATCAATTCCTTTACGCCCTGTGCCGCCAGATCCTTTGCCTGCGCGATCAGATCTTCCATCGGAATGCTGCGGTAAGCGCCGCGGATGGATGGAATGATACAATAGGTGCAGTGCTTATCGCATCCTTCCGCTATTTTGAGATACGCGTAGTGTCCGCCGGTGGTCACGAGACGTTTTTTATCGTGCATATCCGGCAAGCCCTCAAGCGCATGATAGTTTTTATAAACACTGCCCTTTAAGCTGTTTTCCACGGCCTCAACGATGGCATCATAAGCGTTTGTGCCCAGCACCGCATCCACCTCTGGAATCTCCTGCAGCACCTCGTCCTGATACCGCTGTGCCAGACAGCCGGTGACGATCAATGATTTCAGTTTTGCGGTCTGCTTCAGACGTGCCATATTAAGGATCGTCTGAATGCTCTCCTCCTTCGCATCACCGATAAAACAGCAGGAATTGACAACGATGACATCCGCATCCGTTTCATCATCCGTGATCGTGTACCCGGCCGCATTCAACATACCGATCATATACTCGGAATCCACCAGATTTTTGTCACATCCCAGTGAAATAAATAATATATTCATGCATACTCCTGTATTTCAGTTTTATAAATGAAAAAGCCGAAACTGTGCTGCTCCGGCTCCTCACATCCACTTACTCTTCTGCCTGTGTTGTGGCAGTTTCCTCCGCACTTACCTCTGCTGTATCAGCAGCTGTATCTTCCTGTGCTTCATCAGCAGCTTCATCCTCGCCGAGGATCTTCACCTTTCCTTCATAAAGCTCCTGAACAGCGGTGGAAAGCGGTTTCTTGCCATTCGCATGTGCGACTAACGGCTCATCGCCGGCGATCAGCTGGCGCGCGCGCTTTGCTGCGGCGATAACGATAGAATAACGGCTGTTGACAACCGGCTCCTCGCCTACCTCAGTGGTATTATTTACAACTTTCATAAGTTCTACATAAGACGGATGAATCATGATCGTTCTCCTTTCGCATACTCTGCTAATTCTTTTTTTATTTCATTGATGAAAATTTCATTTCTGGATATTTTTGCATGTTCATCCTGTAAAATGGAATGAACCTGTTCCACACACGCCTCCAGTTCGTCATTGACGATCAGGTAATCGTATGCCTCTACTCCCGCACACTCTTCACCGGCGCGGCATAACCGTTCGCGCACAACCTCCGGTGGCTCTGTCCCTCTGCCCACAAGACGGCGCTCCAGTTCTTCAAAGCTGGGCGGTGTCACAAAGAGAAGTACCGTATCGGGATATTTCTGTTTGATCTTTAACGCACCCTGTATCTCAATCTCCAGGATGACATCCTTTCCCATTGCAAGCTGTTCCTGCACATATGCCTTCGGTGTGCCATAATAATTGTTCACGTACCTTGCGTACTCCAACAATTCATCGTTTTGGATCATCTCCTCGAAGCGCTCCACCGTAGAGAAAAAATATTCGCGGCCATCCACTTCTCCGGGACGCGGTGCACGCGTGGTTGCCGAAATGGACAAGGCGTAATTTTGCGGATATTTTTCCAGCAGACGTTTCATGATCGTACCTTTGCCGGAACCGGAAAAGCCGGATACAACAGTCAAAATACCAGTTTGTGCTTCCATGTGTTACTCCTCCTCTGTTTCGCTTCGGTTCTTCATTCTGCCTGAAAGTGTATCCGGAAGCAGCGCAGACAGGACCACACGGTCGTTTTCCGTAAAGATCACGGCTCTGGTGCGTCGTCCCTGCGTCGCATCGATGAGACGTGATTCTTCTTTTGCCTTCTGGATCATGCGCTTTGCCGGCGCAGAATCAGGTGTGATCATCGCTATGATCTTATCCGCATTGACAATATTGCCAAAGCCGATGTTCATAAAATTACTCAATGTTCTGTATCTGCTCCCTTACTTTTTCAATATCAGTTTTGAGGTTAATGCCTGTATCAGAGATAGACAGATCATTTGACTTTGAAAGGATCGTGTTCGCTTCGCGGTTCATTTCCTGTGCGATGAAATCCAGTTTGCGTCCCACGCTTCCTCCGGCGATGAGTACCTCCTTCATGCCTTTGATGTGGCTGCGCAGACGAACCATTTCCTCATCCACACAGATCTTGTCTGCAAACAGAGTGACCTCTGTGGCGATCCGTCCCTCATCGATCTGGGCATCTGCCAACAGATCACGGATCTTTGCCTGCAGCTTGCTGCGATATTCGGTAATGATCTCAGGCGAGCGCTTTTCAATGTAATCCACATAGCTGTTCATCTGTGTAAGCTTGTCGATCAGGTCATTTTTCAGATGTTCACCCTCGGTGATCCGTGCCTCCACAAATTTCTCGCAGGCACCGCGCACTGCTTTCTCCAGAACACTCCACAGTTCTTTCTCGTCCGTATCCTCTTCCTCCATAACAAGGACTTCCGGATAACGGGAAAGCGTGCTGACCCTGATATCGTCCTCAAGCTGGAAAGTCTTTGCCATTTGTCTCAGATAATTCAGATACTGTCCGGCCAGCTGCTCATTGTACTTGAGGGCATAGCTCTCCTCTGACAGATCCTCATAGGAAACAAAGACATCCACCTTTCCGCGCTCCATGTATTCTTTTAATACACTGCGGATCGAACTTTCAAAAATACTGAGTTTTTTCGGCATCTTGACACTGACATCCAGATAGCGGTGGTTGACAGCCTTGATCTCAACAGTCATCTTCCACTGCTCATCCGTAACCTCGCATCTCCCGAAGCCGGTCATGCTTTTTATCATAAAAATCCTCCAACACCCATGACAAATTACCATCCCCATGGCAAATCATGGCAAATCATTATTTCATGCATCACCACTTCTCCAACCGGTATGCATAATCATGGTTATTATAAGTCAAATATCTTCATTCGTCAAATGTTAATTACTATTGACTTCCGGCAGTCATTTCCATTAAAATATCACGAAAAGATGTTTAAGGAGGACGATCTGATGGCTTTTGACGGAATTGTCGTTTCTAATATTATAAAAGAACTGAAAGAGACCGTACAGGGCGGACGCATCAGCAAGATCGCGCAGCCGGAAAATGACGCTCTGCTGCTCACCATCAAGGGAAGCAGCGGCCAGCACCGGCTGTCCATCTCTGCCAGCGCTTCTCTGCCCTTCGTCTATCTGACCGACACGAATAAA
Organism: bacterium; assembly: GCA_004562765.1. Classification (GTDB taxonomy): domain Bacteria; phylum Bacillota; class Clostridia; order Lachnospirales; family Lachnospiraceae; genus W0P33-017. Next base: position 38,172 of record SFRL01000007.1, read on the forward strand.
CCCAGTCCAATGACTGCGCCGAATTTCTGCATGCTTTTGCGCAAGTTCATCGCCAACGGAAGGATCACGGACATCACGCAGCCCGGTCTGGAGCGTATCCTCTGTTTTGAGATTGAACATCTGGATGAGCTTGGTGATCTGCGAAAAAAGCGGTTGATCGTCGAACTGATGGGCAAGCACAGCAATATCATTTTCTGCGACGAAAACGGAAGGATCATCGACAGCATCAAGCATATTCCTGCTTCTGTCAGTTCTGTGCGTGAAGTGCTTCCCGGACGGGACTATTTTATTCCAAATACACAGGAAAAATGTGATCCGCTTGCCGCGACACCGGATACGATCCTCGCTGACGCATGCAGTCGTTCCCTGCCACTGGCAAAAGCGCTCTATCTGACCTACACCGGCATCAGCCCCACTGTTGCGAACGAGGTATGCCATCGCGCCGGGCTGGATGCTGACGCGCATATGGATAGCCTTTCCGAGGATGAAAAACTGCATTTTGCCAACGAGTTTTTCTGGCTGGTCTCTGATATCAAAGAACAGAAATTCACCCCCTGCATGATCAAAAAAGGCGCGGAACCCATCGAATTTTCAGCGATCAAGCTGCGTGAATACGGTGATTTTTCGAATTATACGGTTGAAACCTATGATTCTATTTCCACCGTTCTGGAGCGATTTTACGCGGACAAGGATGTGTACACCCGTATCCGCCAGAAATCCGTCGACCTGCGTCGCATTGTGAACACCGCACTGGAGCGTGATGTCAAAAAGCTCTCCCTGCAGCAAAAGCAGTTAAAAGACACGGAAAAACGTGACAAATATAAGGTATACGGGGAACTGCTGCAGGCTTACGGCTACGGTGTGGAAGAAGGCGCGACGAAACTGGAAGCCCTCAACTACTATACAAATGAGATGATCACGATCCCGCTGGATGCGCAGCTTTCCGCTCAGGAGAACGCGCAGAGATATTTTGCAAAGTACAACAAGCTGAAGCGTACCTGCGAGGCACTGCAGCAGCTGACGGTGGAAGTACAGGACGAGATCACCTATCTGGAATCCGTTGCGAATTCTCTGGATATCGCTGTCACGGAGGAAGATCTGTCTGCCATCAAGCTGGAGCTGACCGAGAGCGGCTTTATCAAGAAGCATGTATCAAAAAAAGGCGCAAAAGCGTCTAAGAGCAAGCCTTTTCACTACCGCAGCAATGACGGCTTTGATATTTTTATCGGAAAAAACAATCTGCAGAACGAGGAACTGACCTTCAAGGTCGCAAACGGCGGTGACTGGTGGTTCCACGCCAAAGGTATTCCCGGCTCCCATGTGATCGTAAAATGTGAGGGCAAAGAACTGCCCGACCGCACCTTTGAGGAAGCGGCACGTCTTGCCGGTCACTATTCCAAGGGTCGTGATGTTGAAAAACTTGAGATTGATTATCTGCAGCGGAAAAATGTCAAAAAACCGAATGGTTCCGCGCCGGGCTTTGTCGTTTATTATACGAATTATTCCATGACCATACACCCGGATATTTCAGACATTCCATTTGTTGAATAAATTAGAAAAACTTGTTACGTTTATTTTGATTTTCTCCTCACATACTATGTGTACCAACAGCAAACAAGCTGTTGATCATATACAAAAGCAAACGAACAACGGAATATTTACCAAGGAGGAAATTCAAATGTCAAGTAAGAATACTACTTCTGTTCCTGAAGCAAAGGAAGCGATGAATCGTTTCAAGTATGAGGTTGCAAGCGAGCTGGGTGTGCCTTTAAAGGATGGCTACAACGGTGATCTGTCTTCCAGACAGAACGGTTCTGTCGGCGGATATATGGTCAAGAAAATGATCGAGGCACAGGAGAAACAGATGGCAGGCAAATAAAAGCTGTCTAAGAAAAAAGCACGTCCACTGCAGGGTCTGCAGTGGACGTGCTTTTTATGCTAAAGGCTGAGTGTCACATCACCCTTTTCAAAGATCTCCTTCATTTTTATGCGCAGATTCTCATGCTTTTCCATCTGCAGACCCGGATCCTCCGCGAGGATCCGTTTTACCTCGTCAGAGGCGTTTTGCAGCACTTTTGCATCGGTGTAGATATCCGCGATCATAAAACTCATGTCCCCGGACTGTCGGATACCAAAGAAATCTCCGGGACCACGCAGTTTCAGATCCTCTGAAGCAATATAGAAACCGTCGTTGGATTTATTCAATATCTCCAGACGATCCTTTGCCCGGTCCGAATCCGAGGCATTCATCATAATACAGTAGGACTGCTCACTGCCCCGGCCCACACGCCCACGCAGCTGATGAAGCTGCGCCAGGCCAAAGCGGTCCGCATTTTCGATCATCATGACGGTGGCGTTCGGTACATTGACACCAACCTCGATGACCGTCGTGGAAACAAGCACATCGATCTTATGATCCTTAAAATCCTCCATGATCTGATTTTTCTCAGCCGCTTTCATCTTGCCGTGAAGACAGGCAATGCGCACATCGGGTGACAGAGCTGCCTTCAATTGTTCCGTGTAATCCGCCACATTATTTGCATCAAAATTTTCCGATGCCTCCACGAGCGGACAGATGATGTACGCCTGGTGACCTGCAGCAATCTCCTTCTCCAAAAACGCATTGGCCTTCGGACGGTAATTTTCCCCGACCACACAATTTTTGATAGGCAGGCGTGTCGCGGGCACTTCATCCATAACGGAAATATCCATATCACCATATAAAATGATCGCCAGTGTACGGGGGATCGGCGTTGCGCTCATCACCAGTATATGCGGTGTCTGTCCTTTGTTCGCAAAGGTTTCCCGCTGGCGCACCCCGAAGCGATGCTGTTCATCCGTGATGACCAGTGCCAGATTTTCATATTCGACTGCCTCCTGGATCAGTGCATGCGTGCCGATGATCAACGCATCCTTATGCGCAGAGATCCTTGCGCGCGCCTCACGCTTTTGCTTCGCGGTCATGGAACCTGTCAGAAGAACGATCGTCTTTTCGATGCCAAACCGTTCACACAGTTCTATAAAAGACTGTTCATGCTGTCTGGCAAGGACTTCTGTGGGAGCCATGATCGCGGATTGATATCCGTTGTCGGATGCATAGAGCATCGCGAGGAACGCGACAATGGTCTTTCCGCTTCCCACATCTCCCTGTATGAGGCGCTGCATGAGCACTTCACCCTGCATATCTTTCAAAATTTCATCCAGTGTGCGGCGCTGTGCGCCGGTCAGCTCATAGGGAAGCTTTTCTATGTAAGATTCCACTTCCGAAGGTTTGTCAAACCGATGGGGATTTTGCTGTTTTTCCTCACCGTTTTTCTGGAGCTGCATCGTCATCAGAAACAGGAAAAACTCATCAAATACAAGTCTTCTGCGCGCCCATGTGAGTGTTTCCAGGGAATCCGGAAAATGAATCTGGTCAAGTGCATAATTATATTCTGCCAACTCATATTTTTGACGGACATCCACAGGCATCCAGTCAAAAAAACTGTCACAGGCATTCAATGCATTCCGGATCGTTTTGATCAAAAAGCGGTTCGTGACGCCACGTGTCAGCCCATAGACCGGCTGCAGTGTTTCCTCGATCGCCGCGTAGTCCTCCGGTGCGAACAGCGCCGGCTGCTCCATGTGAAAGGTGCCGTTCTTGTCCGTCACTTTTCCGTACAGGATGACCGTCTTTCCCTTTTTCAGCCCGTTTGCAATATAGGGCAGACGAAACCAGATCGCTTCCAGCTTCGCACTGCCGCAGTCGCTCTTTAAGACCGTGATCGTCATCGCGCGCGTGCGGCGCATCACCGCAGGCTTTTCAATGCGAACGATCACAGCCGCCTGAACACCGTCATACAATTCATTGATTTCTGTTGCGCGGGGATATTTCACATAATCTCTGGGAAAATGAAGGAGTATATCACCAACGGTGTATACTCCCATATTTTGTAAAAGTCCTTCAGTTTTTTCCCCTACGCCCTTCACTTCCCGGATGGGTGCAGTCAGTTCCATAAATGTTACTCCACTGATAAAATATAGTAATAAATCGGCTGTCCACCATCATTCACTTCAACTTCAAGATCCTCATATTTTTCCTGAAGCTGATCGGCAAGACTCTGAGCATCCTCCTCAGACACATCCTCGCCGTAGTAAAGGCTGATAATGCCACTCTCCTCGTCCACAAGTTTTTCTACCATCTCCAGCAGTGTCTGCTCCATGTCAGCGCCAACCGCCAGAATACCGTCATCGCCGATACCCATGTAGTCGTTTTCCTTGATCTCCTTATCATCGATCACGGTGTCACGCACGGCATAGGTGATCTGTCCGCTCTTGACATTGCATAATTCCTCGGTCATACGCGCAGCATTTTCCTCCGCGCTCTGCTCCGGAATAAAGTTGATCAGTGCACTGATACCCTGAGGGATCGTCTTTGTAGGAACAACATAGATCTTCTTTTCCTCGGACAACTGTGCCGCCTGATTTGCCGCCAGAATGATATTTTTATTGTTCGGCAGTACAAAAATATTCTTTGCCGGAACTTTTTCGATCGCATGCAGGATGTCATCTGTACTGGGATTCATCGTCTGTCCGCCCTCAATGATCACATCCACGCCAAGACCGCTGAAGATCTCGCTTAAGCCCGCCCCGGCGGAAACACTGATAAAGCCCATCTCCTTGAGCTCTGCCGGTACAGCCTCTGCTTCTGCCTGTGCCTGCTCAGCAGCCACCTTCTGCGCATCCTTGATCAGACGTTCCTGATGCTCCTCGCGCATATTGTCGATCTTGATCTTACTGAGAGAACCATGCTTCAATGCCTCCTGGATCGCCAGACCGGGATCATTGGTATGTACATGGGTCTTCACGATCTCATCATCCGCGACCACTACGATCGAATCACCGATGGAGGTCAGAAATGCCTTGTACGTTGTCACTTCCTCATCGCTCAATGGCTTATTTAATACAATGATAAACTCTGTGCAGTAACCGAACTTGATCTCTGCTTCCGTCTCAGCGGAGATCTTTGTAATGCCGCCTGAGGTCTGTGCCCCCTTAAAGCTGCTGTAATCGATCTCCTTACCCATCAGAGCATCATAGGCACCCTGAAGGACAACGACCAGTCCCTGTCCGCCGGAATCCACAACCCCGGCCTGTTTCAAAACGGGAAGCATGTCCGGTGTCTTCTTTAACACGCGCTCTGCCTCGTCGATGACCGCCTTGATGAACACCTCGAGATCATCCGTCTCCTCCACCATGTCAATGGCCTTATCAGCCGCACCTCTCGCCACTGTGAGGATGGTACCCTCCTTGGGCTTCATGACTGCCTTGTATGCTGTCTCGACTGCTTTGTCACATGCCTCTGCAAGAACAACCGTGTCAAGATGATCATAGTTTGCGATCACCTTTGTAAAACCGCGAAACAGCTGTGATAAGATCACACCTGAGTTTCCTCTTGCACCGCGCAGTGAACCGGAAGAGATGGCTTTTGCCACAGATTTCATATCCTTTTTTTCCAGACCGCTGACTTCCTTTGCCGCAGCGAGAATGGTCATGGACATGTTCGTTCCGGTATCCCCGTCAGGCACCGGAAATACATTCAGTTCATTGATCCACTCTTTTTTTGCCTCCAGATTGTTTGCACCTGCCAGAAACATTTTTGCGAGCAGCGATGCATCTATCTTCTCTGTTCCCACTTATCTTTCCTCCTAATCGATTACTCGTACACCTTCTACGGAAATATTGATCTTTTTGATCTTCATACCGGTAAATTCTTCTACACGGTATTTCACAGTCTCGATCAGATTGTCCGAAACGGTGTAAATACTCACTCCGTAGGAAACAATGACATGAAAATCGATACTGATCTCATTATTGTCGTCAATGGTCACATTTATACCATGCGAGAGATAATCTCTCTTTAATAGCTTCACCAGACCATCCTTCATATTCACCGCAGCCATGCCTACGATACCGAAACACTCCACTGCAACAGAGCCTGCATAAGTGGCAATGACATCCGGGTCAATGGTAACAGTACCTAAAGAATTGGTTAATTGTCCATTCATAGTCAAACCTCCATATCCGTCATATTCCACTATATTCTATACCATCCCCGGAAAAAAATAAACATATATTTGATTATTTTGCAATTTTTTTCAAATTATTCTTGCATTACATATTTGTATCTGATAAAATGTCCTAGTATGAGTTTGAAGAATATCGCTTCAAGCTACTTTTGGAAACCAGACAAGGAGGTGCAAGTCATGGCAAAATGTGCAGTATGTGGAAAAGGCGCTCATTTCGGAAACAATGTGAGCCATTCTCATAGAAGATCAAACAGAATGTTCAAGTCAAACATCAAGTCTGTTCGTTGCAAGGTAAACGGAGGAACCAAGACACAGTATGTTTGTGCTAGATGTCTGAAGTCAGGAAAAGTTGAGCGCGCTTAGTTCATTTTTCAGAAATTCAAAAAAGAAGCTGATACGTTCAGCTTCTTTTTTTGTTTATGCACGCGCTTAAGGAATCTTCCCACTGCGTGGGCCCCTCCTTTAGCTATGAGCAAAATAGCTGGTATCCGATCAGAAGCAGCGCGCCGGCAAGTATCACAAGGAGCACGGTGCTCTTGATAAACAGCGTGATCAGTATACCGAGTGCCACGCAAAATAAGGAATATCCGATCAGCCTGCGCAACGCTTTCACCCCCGTCAACGAAAAAAGCATATACTGTTATATAGTATATGCTTTTCTCTCTTATTATGATTCTTTGTTGACGGAAGCGTCGAGCATTTCACTCATTTCCCTGCCCGCTTTCTCCTTTGCTTCTGCCTCAATATGGTCATTGTCCTTCTTTGTGAACTTGTCTACAAACTCCGGCACCATATCGAGGATCTTTGTGATACTGTCCTGATTTTTGACGTTCACCAAGCGTGTCGTACCGTTCTGGATCACAAGCACCGCCGAAGGCTGGATCCGTCCGCCCATACCACCGCCGGCATTATTGGAATGCTCTTTCGCGAACGCGCCTGCGCCGACACCAAAACTCACATCCACCAACGGAAGGATGATCGTATCCCCAATGTGGATCGCATCGCCCACAACCGTCTTTGAGGAAATAAAACTGTCCATTCCTTTGAATAATGATTCTACCGTTGAACGAAAATTACTGTTTTCTCCCATAGTTATTGCCTCCTGTACCTAATCTCGTTTTCTTACTTTATATATTTTTATCTTTTCTTTAAGATTTTTCCGATGATCTTTCTGATATCCCGATCCAGCAGCAAGCGCAGTCCGACGATCAAAACATGTATGGTCCGCACATGTCCCCGCACGTCCATCCAGCCTCGCAGATAAAGCTGCTCCGTCTCAAAGTCCGGTATGATCCGGCAATGTTTCCCATAGGAAAACGGACAGATACTCAATGCTGCTGTCGCATATCCGGTGTTGGCGGGATCTCCCAGCGAAAAGCTCAGATCCGCCCGCACACGCCGCGGTCCGAAATGCCGGAGCAGATAACGGATCTCCGACAACAGATGACGAAGTGCGCGCCGGTTTCCTTCGTCCGTAAACTCTGCATGAAACTGCTCAAGCATGCCGCGTATGTCTCTGCCTGCCGCATTTTTTTCTTTGCGCTTCGAGGATTTCAGGCGCTTTTTTCCTTTGTTCTGTGCTTCCTGTTCCGCTGTTTCGGTCTGTGGTTCCGCCTGCAGAGTACCTTGTGTCTGCGGCCCGGCCGGCTGTTGACCGTTTTCAGGCTCCTGTTCGGTTCCTGTCGTTCCTTCCGTTTCTGCCTGCGGGATTTCCGGAGGCTTCTCTCTCCGCTTTTGCTTCCCACGCCGTTTTTTTCGCTCCTTCTTCGGAAAAACCTGAATGCCGAAGATCTTCACCCGATATGATAGCTCTTCAAGTTTACCGGAGTCGCCCTTCACCCATACATGGTACGGTATCGGCACAAACAAAACAAGTAAAACCAGAACGAAAAACAATCCCAATATACCAAGCAGGAGCAGACCGATGATCTTTAAGATCAAAAGCACGATTCCTAACATAACAGACCGTCCTCTCTGGTATTGCGCCAGTTCTTTTTGAAAAATTCCCGCAGTTTAAAATCTCCCTGCACAGCATAAATACCACTCACGATCTCGCCTGCGAGCATGAGTGCTTCCTCATAATTTCCCGCCAGTCCGATCACGACCAGATCTCTTCTGGGATAATAACGTTGTCTGACAACCTTTATATTTATGATATCGATCAGATTGTCCGGATTGGCAGAGAGGGTCAGCAGATATTCCGCTCCCCAGATACTGCGCCTGTTTACTTTTCGGATGATTCGCTTTTTCCTGCGTGGGCTGATGCTTTTCCCGACAAACAGGTCATCGTACCATATCATATATTATCCTCATAAATCAAACTACCAATACTTATGACTGCCCCACAGATTACTTTTTTTCAGATCCAGATACTCATTGTATGCTTTCTCCAGGATCTGCTTTTCATTGTTAAATTTTAACAGATGATACGCTTCGTGATATTTGTAATAACCGGAATCCACGAAAAATTCCTCACGTTGTGGCTTACTGTAATAGCTGTCGCCCATCATCAGATACCAGTGCACTTCCTTCTGCACGATGTCCTCCGGAACGTTAAAAGTATACTGACTTTTACCTACATACTTGATAATGGAAGCTTCTACCCCGGCCTCCTCCTTCACCTCACGGGCCGCTGTCTCCTTGTACTCCTCGCCGTTTTCCACGGTGCCTTTCGGCAGTACCCAGCCCTCGTACTTGTTCCGGTAATTCTTGTAAAGTAACAGTATCTTTCCACGGAATATTACCACACCACCACAACTGGTTGCCTCGATCATTGCAATTCCTCCTGATGTGGTTTAAAAATTAATAATCATGGAATAGTATACTCTTATTTAAAGTACGTGTCAAACACAGTCTTTGCAATTGGCACACCAACGGTGCTTCCGCTTCCTGCTCCTTCCACAATGACCGCGATCGAAACGGGCGAATAGCCCTTTGCATTTGCGTAACCGACAAACCATGCATGGCTGTCTCCCTTATTCGTACCGAACTCTGCAGAACCGGTCTTTCCTGCCGCTGTATATTTTTCGGATGCAAGTGCGGATGCCGTTCCTTCCTTCACCACAGTCTTCATCATACCGCGCAGCGCCTTTGCCTCACTCTCCGTCATCAGTCGACCATAGGTAGAAGGCTCATAGCGTTCCACCTCGCTGCCGTCCGAATTCTCCACCCGCTGAACCAGATAAGGATTCATCAGCACACCGTCATTCTGGATCGCAGAGACAATGAGCGCCATGTGAAGCGGACTCACAAGCGTTTCCCCCTGACCGATCGCCGTTGCCATCACCGCGCTGTCACTTGCTCCCGGCTGCAGGGAAAACCTGCTCTTGCTGCTGGCAAATTCCGTGGGCAGGCTCTTGTTGAACAGCAGATCCTCACAGGTATCGGCGTAGCTCTTCAGATCCAGCGTCAGTCCGATATTTGCAAAGGAACTGTTGCAGGATTTTGCCATTGATCTTTTCAAGTCCACCTCGCCGTGCACGGAATTACCAAAACAATGCAGCGTATAGCTGTCTGCCGTGATGCTTCCGGTACAGTCATAGCTGTAATTTTTGTAGGTCTTTGGATGCTCCCTGATATATTCCAGAGCCGTCACCAGCTTAAACGTGGAACCTGGAGGATACAATCCCTGACTCGCCCGGTTCAAAAGCACGGAATTCTGGTCGTCATTTGCCAGGATCGCATCCCAGTTTGACACGATCGTATTTGGATCGAAATCCGGTTTTGATACCATTGCAAGGATCTTTCCGGTATCCGGTTCCAGGACGACCACCGCCCCCTTCCGGTCCCCCAGTGCCTCATAAGCCGCCTGCTGAAGATCGTCATTCAGCGTCGTCACCAGCGTGTCACCCTGATTTTTCTTGCCCTCGATCTCATTGACAACTCGTTCAAGGATAAAGGAGTGAGAACGCAGCAATTGAAAGTTATAGCTTGACTCCAACCCCGCCTTTCCGTTATCCGCATATCCGATCACATGTGCATATTTCCTGCCCTGCGGATATTTCCGTGTCTCATTTCCGTCTGCATCCGTTTTTGTTGTGGCAAGCAGCGTCCCGTCATCCGTCACGATGTCGCCGCGAATGATGCGCTTTGCAAACGTATCAAGCCTTGTATTGTACGGGTTATTGATAAACTGCTCGCTGCGCGCCACTTGAAAATAAGTAAAGTAAACGATCATTGCCAGAAAAATGCCAATAAAGAAATAGGCGATCACAGCAAATTCTTTATTTTTGTCACGCTTTCGCGTGTTCCTGTCTGTCTCCTGCAGCCGTTCGTTTTCTTCTGCGGCTGCCCTTGTGACTGTTCTTTTTTTCATCCGATACTTCGTCCTCTCTGATGATATAAAGTCCCTGAATCACTGCAAATATGATAAAGGTTGACAAAAGTGAGCTGCCTCCGTAGCTTACCAGCGGCAGTGTGACACCTGTGGAAGGGATGAATTTGATCACTCCTCCGATCGTCAAAAATACCTGAAATCCGTAAACCGTTCCCAGACCGAGCGCGATCAGTTTATAAAACTGATTATGGATCTGCATTGCGATGTTCAAAAACATCAGATAACAACTCGCGCACACTAAGATCACACAGATTGCAAATACACCGCCAAGCTCCTCCGAGATCGCCGCAAAGACAAAATCCTCATCGGCGACCGGTATCTTGTTCGGCATTCCCCCATACAGACCCAGGCCGAACCATCCGCCGGTTCCGATCGCAAAGAGCGACTGGCAGATCTGATAACCCTTATCATCAATGACCGACAGCGGATCCCTCCATGCCACCACACGCACCTTCACGTGTGAAAACAGCTTGTAGGCGATCACAGCCGCAAGGGAGCCGGCTGCCGCTCCAAGTCCCAGATACCCCGGATTTTTTGTCGCCACATACAACATGACCAGATACGTAATAAAAAATATGGATGCACTTCCGAGATCTTTGGATACGACCAGCACCAATACATGTACCGCAGCCAGTATTGTCGTGATCACCACCTGCCTGAATGTAACCGAATGGTAAAACATCGCGGCGACAAAAAAGACAAACAGGATCTTGATAAATTCAGAAGGTTGCAGACTGACGGAACCGAATGTAAAGGACAGCTTTGCTCCATAGTCTGTTTTTCCCGCCACCGCCACCAGCACCAGCAATGCAATGCCGACGGCAGCATAGAGATATGGCAGCTTATGAAGGAAGTGGATATGCCGGATGAAAAACGGCACAAGCAGCATGACAAGTGTTCCTATGACCGCAAATGTAAACTGGCGGACTGCTTTTTCCTCACTCAGTCGCGTCAATATGATAAAACTGATGACGAGGAGCATGCACAGATTGTTTGCCACAAGTCTGGATGCCTTTTTGTACAGGAAACGGTAAATGAGCTGAATTGCCCAGATCAAAAGTTCCTGCACCACAAAAAATGCCAGCACCTGTATCTCCTGTTTCACCGCAAAGATCACCAGATAGGCGTCCAGATGGATCAGAAACAGAAAACCTTGCTGCCTGCGCAAAATATGCTTCTGACGCTCCGGTGAACTGGATTTCTGCAGCACGGAAAAACACTCATAGGTGTAGCATGCAAACAGGATCATCATCAGATATTTTGATACTTCCGTAATAATCGTAACCATAAAATTCCTCTCTTATTCGGCTATTCGACACCGCGTCCCAGATGTCCTCTGGTAGATTCCCCGTCAAAGACAGGTTCCCGGACCGGATATCCGAGAATCTGCTGCTCATACAGCGCCAGCACCGCTCTTGTGCCGGCTTCATCCTCCACCGTAAAATCCATGCGGAGTGTCTGCGGATGGATGTTTTCCACTTCAGACCATGCCCGGTCCAAAAACAGCAGTGTCGGAACAGCATTATAGATCACATTACAGCAGACACCGCAATAGTTTTTTACCGGCAAATGCTTTCCGTAACGGTCCACAAGCTCCAGTTTCTTTCCTTTATGATCACACCCGGAAATATTTTTATTCACACACTGGCTGCTGACCATAAAAGGCGCGTGACCGTAGATCACAAGCATGCTGCCCTCCCGGGGCAGACGCCGGAGCTCCTTTGCATTCAATTCAAGCGGAAGTGTCCGGTTCTGATAGCCCTGCTCCCGGAAAAACGAAACCGAACGATCAGAAAATGTATAGAGCTGGCTGTCCAGCCATACACACTCCGGAGAAACACCCATCCGGCACAAAAATCCTAAGGAATCATAGTTTTTTGCAAGAAATCCTGCAATCATATGATCTTGCTGCATATTTTGAATGCAAGACCACTGTTTTTCATAAGCATATGCTGTTTCTGCGCGAAAAACAGACGGCAATGCAAGCAACAGTTTTTTTCCTGTGTCTGCGCATTGTTTTGCTGCCCGTCTGACTGCATCACATAACTGCTCCTGCGAAAAACTCTGCAGCTGCAGCGCAACTGTTTGGATATAGTCTTTTTCCGCACAGACGGTTAGCTGATCCAACGTATCACAGACAGCCAGCAGCTGATCTGTGTGAAGCGTCTCTAAATCATTAAACGAATGGCCTCTCGAAAAATCTTCCTGCACGATTGCCATTCCGGCTCTCCGATGCTTTTGCAGCAATTGCTCTTTCAGTTGTTCGAGTGCTTCACGCCGCACTGTCTTCAGAAATTGTTTTGGAATAAAACAGTTTTCATCCAGATCGATCTGCAAGGTCGAAAACAGGAAATCCGTATCACCGGTCTGCCGCAGTACCTTCTCAATATCTGCGGACTGCGCCGGCGCATTTTTTGCAGGCTGTATCTCACCGCCATATACGGTGACCTCCTGTCCACTTACAACATCCGCTACGGTAAGACTGATCCGGCTTCCCAATTTACATACACATGTTCCGGCCACCATACGTTTTTTGTCTTCCGTCACGCGCTCAATTGCGGACTGTTCCAACGTATGTTTCGGACTGTGCAGGCTCATCATCTCCCTGCCTTTTTCCCCGCGCAGATAACCGGCAGTAAAGCCGCTGCGGTTTCCCAGCTCCATGAGTGCTCTGCGGTCTTCTTCTGCAACTGTTCCGTTTTCTGCCTGCCCGGATTCCAGAAGATCCAGATATTTGCGATAGATCCTTGTCACCCCGGCAGCATACTGGGTCTGCTTCATGCGTCCTTCGATCTTTAAGGAGCTGACGCCGGCATCCATAAGCACCGGAAGCAGATCAATGGCACACAGATCCTTCGGACTGAGCGGATACAATTCACCTTTTGTCAGCACCCGCCCTTCGTCTGCTACGTTGTAGGGAAGCCTGCACGGCTGGGCACAGCGTCCGCGATTTCCGCTGCGTCCGCCCAGCATACTGCTGAACAGACACTGTCCGGAATAGCAGTAACAGAGCGCTCCGTGTACAAAACATTCCAGTTCGATGTCAACGGTCTCATGCACCCGGCGTATCTCGTCGATCGACAGTTCGCGCGCCAGCACGATCCGGTCCGCGCCTGCCTCTTTCCAGAATCGCGCACCTTCCGCTCCCGTGATCGTCATCTGTGTGCTAGCGTGCAGCTCCAGTCCCGGAAAATGTTTTTTTATAAATGAAAACACACCTGCATCCTGTACGATGACAGCATCCAGTCCATGCTCATAGTAAGGAAGCAGATATCTGTAAAGCTGTTCTTCCAGCTCCCGGTTTTTCAAAAGCGTATTGACGGTCAGATGCAGCTTCTTATCGTGAAGATGCAGATAATCAATTGCATATAACAGCTCATCTTCTGTAAAGTTTTTTGCGTATGCCCTGGCCCCGAACTGTCCGCCGCCCACATACACCGCGTCCGCGCCTGCCGCGCATACCGCCTTTAGAGTCTCCAGCGAGCCTGCCGGTGCCAGCAATTCCATTTTTTTCATATCATTCATCCTGTTTTACAAAGTATAAAAGGGGGCGCGTGTTTCGTCCCCCAGTAAGAAATAACTATTTTAACAAAACTTCCTCGAGATCGGCGGTCAGCCGCTCATTTTTCTGTGTCAGTTCGCGATTCTCCTTTTCCAATGCTTCGATCTGTCCCTGCATCTGCTCATTCTGCGTCTTTACAAGCTCCAGTCTGGAATTGGCTTCCGAGATCTTTCCGTTTGCTTCATCAAGCTGCATCTGCGCATCTACAAGCTGATGCTTGAGATCAAAGATCTCTTTTTCCAGCTCTGAAAACTTGGAACCGGCACTGCCCGCCTGTTCCTTCGCTTTAAAATAATCATCGGCAAGATTGAGCTGCAGCATGATATTTTTCATATCCTGCGGGATCCGCTTATATGCATCCTGCTGATTCATTTCCGTGATCTTCTGGTTGATGTATGCGGCGACACGCTGCAGATATTCTTCTTCCTCAAAACCGCTCAGATTGTATTCTTTTTTATCGATGACTACTACCGTACTCGCTTTTGTTGACATATGTTCTCCTCCTGTTGCTATCTATATTATCTATTTTCATCCAAAAAAGCAACTCACATCGGCAGACCGAAGTGCCTGTAACAGTATTCCGTCACAACACGCCCCTTCGGTGTGCGGTTGATGAAGCCGTTCATGACCAGATACGGCTCGTAGACATCTTCGATCGTTCCCGCATCCTCACCGATTGCCGCAGCCAGTGTGTCGAGACCCACCGGACCGCCGGAAAACTTCTCGATGATCGTCATGAGCAGTTTCCGGTCACTGTTGTCCAGCCCCATCTTGTCTACTTCCAACAGATCCAGCGCAAAACTCGCCACTTCCTCTGTGATCTTCCCGTCATATTTTACCTGCGCGAAATCACGTACACGCTTCAGCAGACGATTGGCCAGACGCGGCGTTCCCCGCGAACGTCTCGCAAGCTCAAAGGCACCTGCCTCATCGATCTCTACGCCGAGCTTCACCGCGGAATGCTGAATGATCGTTTTCAACTCATCCACCGTATAATATTCCAGATGATGAATGACACCAAAACGATCACGCAGCGGGGCAGATAATAATCCCGCACGGGTTGTCGCGCCCACCAGTGTAAATTTGGGCAGATCCAGACGGATCGATCGTGCAGTCGCACCTTTTCCGATCATAATATCGATCGCATAGTCCTCCATTGCCGGATAGAGCACTTCCTCCACCTGACGGTTGAGCCGGTGGATCTCATCGACGAACAACAGATCGCCTTCCGCCAGATTGCTTAAGATCGCAGCCATCTCACCGGGTTTTGCGATCGCCGGACCGGAAGTGATCTTTACATGCACACCCATCTCGTTTGCGATGATGCCGGCAAGTGTTGTCTTTCCGAGACCCGGCGGTCCGTAAAACAATACATGGTCTAACGGTTCACCGCGCTTTTTTGCAGCCTCGATATAAACCTTCAGGTTGGTCTTTGCCTTCTCCTGACCGATATAGTCTTTCAGGCGCTGGGGACGCAGATTTTTTTCAACTTTTATGTCTTCTTCCTGAATTTCTGTGGATATCACTTTTCGATTATTCATGGGTGCTCCTGTATCTGTGTTTTATCATTTATATGAACGCCATGTTCTTGAGGGCCAGCTTGAGGATCTCCTCCACATCCGATTCCGGCGTGATCTCAATACCGGCAAGCACGGAAGATGCCTCCGACGCGGAATAGCCAAGTGACGTAAGCGCCAGAAGCGCCTCCTGACGCACCCCTTTTTCCAGCTCGATCGCAGGGTTTTTCACAAGCTCATCCTTCGGAGAGAATGCATCCTCCAGCTTCAGCTTATCCTTCAATTCCAACACCACCCGCTGTGCTGTCTTGGCACCGATGCCGGGAGCCTTGGAGATTGCTTTTGCATCGTCTGCGACCACCGCAAAGCGCAGATCATCCGGTGTCAGGACAGACAGGATCGCCAGCGCTCCCTTCGGACCTACACCATTTACACTGATCAGCAGTTTAAATACACGCAGATCGTCTTTGGTGAGAAAACCGAACAGCGCAAGACCGTCCTCCTTGACCTGAAAATAGATATACATTTTGATCTCCGCACCGATCTCAGGCAGATACTCAAATGTCTGTCCTGAAATATATACCTGAAACCCGATCCCATGATTGTCTATGGTCACGGATTCCTCATCCATATCCGCTAACGTTCCCTTGATGTACTGAATCATATGCTTTCCTTTCTATGATCAAACCCCTGTAATATCACCGGAGGCAGTCGTTTTAAGACTCCTGATGCCGTCACACCGATCAGAACTCCCGTCGCCATTCCAACGAGGAACAGCACCGGCAGATAATAAAGGATCCGATAATTTTCCACAACAAGCGCAGCTACCAGAAACTGCCCGACATTATGGGCGATACCGCCGGCTGCACTGACACTGATCAGATGCAGCTGTCCGGTCTTTTTTATCGCAACCATAACGATCAGACTGAGCAGTGCCCCTGCCAGACTGTACAATATACTGTAGAGATTTCCCAAAAAGAATCCTGCCAGCAGTACGCGGGAGAATGAGACCAGCGCCGCATCTCTCCAGTCACTGAGATAAAGAACACCTACCATGACCACATTCGCCAGTCCCAGTTTCACGCCCGGAATGCCGATCGGGATCGGGATCAGCGCCTCCACATAACTGCAGATCATCGCCAGCGCCAGACACAACCCGAGATATGCAATTTTTCCTGTGGTCAGAGAAGTCTGCTTTCTTCGATGACCACCTGATCTATTATCCGCTGATGGAATCATATTCCTCTTTTTTTCCTCCAATGACTTCCACAACCAGCTTGTGCGGCAGACAAACGATCGTCTGTCTGTCACGGAAAATTGCCCCCTGATGCATACACAGCTTGTCGGGACAATCCGCATCTTTCATATATGCAGAACCGTTTTCTATGACGATCACATTCGCAATCCTGCCCTCCAGTTCGATAGGGATCTCCTGTGGTTCACGCAAGGTATATGTGCCATAAAGCTGCCCGTCCACTGTGATCGTGATCTTACTTCCTCTTTCTGAGAAACGGTAGATACCGATCGTCAGCAGCATGCCGAATAGAAACAATGAGGCGAGAAACAGGCAGTCCCTCATACCAAATTTTCGATTCATCTTTTCGTCCCATCCCGGTCTCTATACGCACATTTCGCCCAGATAATAAAAGCCCTTACATTCTACCAGCTTCACATCCACGATCCTTCCGATCAGTGATTCATCCGCGTGCGGAGTTTCGCCGGATACCCCATCCGAAAAGCATGAGAAATGAACGACCGAATTGTTGGACAGCCGTCCGGTTAAAAGTGTGCTGTCATGCTCATTGACCTGCTCTACCAGCACCGGAAGAGTGGCACCCTCCAGCTCCTTTGCCTTCTCGGATGCGATCTTCTGAACTTCTTTTAAGAGCAGATCAAAGTTCTCCTTCACTTCTTCCTCCGGAACCTGATCTTCCATTTCCGCCGCAGGTGTTCCGGAGCGTTTGGAATAAATAAACGTAAATGCACTGTCATAGCGCACTTTTTGTACTACATCCAGTGTCTCCAAAAAGTCTTCCCTGGTCTCGCCGGGAAATCCTACGATGATATCTGTTGTGATAGCAATGTCCGGGATAGCCGCCCGCAGTTTTTCCACAAGTGCCAGATACTGCTCCTTATCATAATGACGGTTCATCTTCTTTAAGATACGGCTGCTTCCGGACTGCAGCGGCAGATGCATATGCTTACAGATCTTTTTTGACTGTGCCATGACCCGGATCAGTTCATCGGAGAGATCCTTCGGATGTGAGGTCATAAAACGGATGCGCTCCAAACCGTCAATTTTTTCAATTTCCTGCAACAGTTCAGCGAATGTTATCGGCTGCTCCAGATTTTTGCCATAGGAATTGACATTCTGTCCCAGCAGCATCACTTCCACAACACCGTCGGCAACCAGCCGTTCGATCTCACGGATAATATCTTTCGGTTCACGGCTTCGCTCACGCCCGCGCACGTAGGGAACAATACAATAGCTGCAGAAATTGTTGCAGCCGAACATGATATTGACACCGGATTTGAATCTGTATTTCCGCTCCACGGGGAGATCCTCCACGATCTCTGTCGTATCCTCCCAGATGTCGACAACAAGCTGCTTTTCTGTCAGCGCGCGCACCACAAGTTCCGCAAATTTAAAAATATTGTGTGTGCCGAAGATCAGATTCACAAAGCGGTAATCCTTCTTTAACCGCTCGACCACATGCGCCTCCTGCATCATACAGCCGCATAGTGCGATCATCATCTCCGGGTTCTTTTTCTTGTAATTGCCCAGTGTTCCGAGCCTTCCGTACACTTTATTGTTTGCGTTTTCCCGCACCGTGCACGTATTGTAGATCACAAAATCCGCTTCCTCCGTATCGACCTGCACATATCCGATCGTATCCAGAATACCGCGCAGCTTCTCGGAATCTCTGGCATTCATCTGACACCCGAACGTTTCTACATGAGCTGTCAGTTTTCGTCCGCAGGCTTTTTCGCGTTCTTTGATCAGACGCTTTGCCAGATCCATATAATAAAACTGGCGCTGCGGCTCCATCACCGGAGCCCCTGCATCCATACTAATTTGCGTGTTTCTCGTTTTTTCCATATTTTTCTCCTAAATTTTCAATTGTTCCGTCTTTATTTATCATGTCAATATTGTTTAACTGTCCTCTGATATTGGCACGTATCGCAGCCAGATACTCTGCCCGCAGCTTTGCCTGCTCTTCTTTTTCAGCCGCAGTCAGACCTTCTGCCTGTGATTTATGATACAGCTCGTTGATACGGGCGATCCTGCTTTCATTCATTGCTCTGCTCCTTCTTACGTTTATCGCATTTACCTTACGGAAAATATAATCATTTTGTATCATACCACAACAAAAGCCCGCACGCAATTCAAGATTACATGCAGTCATCGGAAATCGGCAACCCACTTGACTTCAAATGTTGATTCCGATAATCTAGAGATATCAATTATTTTTGTGAGGTATTTCCCATGAATCAGATCAATCACGACAAACGAAAAAAGATCATGCTGGCACTCATCCTTGCAACAATTATTGTAATCATTACCTTTGTTTACAATAATTACATCAAGGATCCGGAACCGCTCGCAAAGAACGGCTTCTATTTCAACACCGTCATCGCGATCCAGTTAAATGA
Organism: bacterium; assembly: GCA_004562765.1. Taxonomy (GTDB): domain Bacteria; phylum Bacillota; class Clostridia; order Lachnospirales; family Lachnospiraceae; genus W0P33-017. The sequence goes on from SFRL01000007.1 coordinate 57,309, forward strand.
CACGATCGATGAAGCTCTGATCGATGACTGTTTCGCACTGGCCGACACCTATGAACATTATTTCAGCCGCACACTGGAAGACAGTGATATCTACCGGATCAATCATGCAGGCGGATCGCCCGTTGAAGTGCACGACGAAACGGCGGAACTGATCCGGGCCGGTATCAAATACGGCGAATTGAGCAACGGTGTCTTTGATATCACCATCGGAGCGCTCACGGATCTGTGGGATATCCCAAACAATACAGGCGTGATTCCCGATCAGGAAGCGATCAAAAAAGCGATTGATACAGTCGATTATACGCAGATCGTCCTGGACGGAAACACCGTCACCCTGAAAGATCCGAATGCAAAACTGGATCTCGGCGGTATCGCTAAGGGCTTTGCGGCAGACGAGATGAAAAAATATCTGAATGCCCACGGCGCGCGTGAAGGATTTATCAATCTCGGCGGCAATGTACTGACACTCGGTGAAAAATCAGACGGTTCATCCTACCGCATCGGTATCCGCAAGCCCTTCAGCGAGGAAGGCGAGACGATCACCGCGGTGGAGGTCAAAGATCAAAGTATCGTGACATCCGGACGCTATGAGCGCTATTTCGAGAAGGACGGACACATCTATCATCACATTCTCGATCCCTTTACCGGGTATCCCTATGACAATGACCTGAATGGTGTCACGATCCTGTCCGACTCTTCCATGGAAGGTGATGCCCTGAGCACGATCTGCTTTGCGCTCGGCATGGAAAAAGGCATGGAATTCATTCAATCCATGCCCAATGTGAATGCTGTTTTTATTGATACGGATAATTTCTATTTTTGTTCATAGCGCTTCTCATTAATGCCATCCAATACGCGGTTGAGGCAGATATGCATCACGTCCCCTGACTCACTTTCTATGCGTATCACATGCGCAGATACCCAGTGATATTGCCCCTGTTTGTCTTTCTGATAGATCTCCGCATATACTTCCGTCTTTCCCTGCTGAAAACTGCGTATTAAATGTTCTCTGGAAAAACATTCAAAGAAAAGCTGCTGGTAATTCGGATGAATATTATCCATATTGTCATCGATCAGATCATCGTAGCAGCCGGTGGCAGTGATCTCATTACACAGAAATCCATCATCACGTATCATGGTATATGTATTTTTTGACAGATTTGCAAGCACGATCATCGGAAATACCTGTGATACTGCTTTTGTGATGTTCAGAAAATCCATATACGGTATTTCGAATTTTTCACTCAGAATTTTTGTCATTTCCCCATAAGTCATACAGATACCTCCTGGTCTTTATTCTGTCAGCATCTCGCTCTGATCATATACTTTCGTATATGTATATTTTATCATACAAACGCATATTTTTCCACTAAAAACGACTGCATCATTTGATGCAGCCGTAAATTTTTTATCGCATATCAATCCGCAGATGTCTGGGCAATCCGTCTACCATCATCGGTGAAAGCTCTGCCTGGATCAGCGGCCGGATATAATGGATCAGTTCATCCGTCACATAGGTACCGTCATTCGAGATCCACTCCAGCGGTACCTTCTTCTCGATATTCGCAATTTTGTGAACATCCTGACAGCTTGTTGTACAGATATAGGGATCCTCTGAGATACGGTCAAGCACGATCACCTTTCCTGTCTCACCTTCAAAAGCAGCCTTGACAGCCGCTCCGCCAACCTGAAATGCCTCGGTAATATCTACGCGCGAGGTCATATGCGCGGCACATCGCTGCAGCGTAGACAGCTCGATCGCACGGGTCTTTACTCACAGCTCTTCTCCAATCTTGTCTGCCAGAAATTTTGCAGTTCCCTGCAGCTGTTTGTGTCCGAATGCATCCACATACTCCAGATGATCCTTTAATTCAAACACATAACGCCCGTCTGCCATTTTTATACCCTCAGACACTGCGATCACAATGGAACTCTGCTTCTCTGACAACTCCTTTACCTTTTTCATGAAATGATCGATATCAAAGGGAACCTCCGGTAAAAAGATCATGTCAACACCCTCGCAGTCTTCACCTTCTGCAAGTGCACTGGCCGCCGTCAGCCAGCCGGCATTCCGTCCCATGATCTCAACGATCGTGATCGTGGGGTAATCATAGACCAGCCCATCACGGATGATCTCCTTTGTAACTGCCGCAATATATTTTGCCGCACTGCCGTAACCCGGCGTATGATCCGTCATGGCAAGATCATTGTCGATGGTTTTTGGAACACCCATAAACTTGATCTCACTGCTGCGCAGGATCGCATAATCTGAAAGTTTTTTGATCGTATCCATGGAGTCATTGCCACCGATATAAAAGAATGCTTCTATATTCAGTTCCTCTAAGATCTCAAAGATCTGATCATAAACTTCCGTGTTGTCTTTGATCTCCGGCAGCTTATAGCGGCAGGAACCCAAAAATGACGACGGCGTACGTTTTAAAAGATCAATATCCAGATCCGACTTGATATGCTCCGAAAGATCCACATATTGTCGATCTAAAAGTCCTTTTACACCGTGAAGCATGCCATACACTTTACCGGCTCCACGATCCTTTGCCGTCTTATATACCCCTACCAGACTGGAATTGATCACGGAGGTCGGTCCTCCGGATTGTCCTACAATTACATTACCTCTCATAATACCTCTCCTTTCAACTGACATGTTAGTCGTTTCTTCTATATTGTACCACCTAACATGTCAGTTGTCACGCTTTTTTCAGCTAATGCAACGAAGTATTTCCGTATATGCCAGAAGGAACGGTCCCACGCCCTTGGCATCATCACTCACCACCGGTTCTGACATGTAATAATCAAAGGTTCCGCTTCGCATCTGCTTTCCTCCGAGACCGGCAACCAGACAGATTCCGCCTAAATGGAGTTCCCCGTTTTCATCTGTGGACAGATATTTATCGCAAATGCCGTGAAATGCTTTCTCGCCGTAAACGCGGTATTCCTCCGGCAAAAAGCCGAGGCGTACACCCTTGAGCAATGCATATGCCATGATGGAACTGCCGCTGGTCTCCAGATAATTTTTCTCCATACCACCCAGATTCACGACCTGATACCACATACCGCTCGGATCCTGATACCGCAGCATGGCATCGATCAGCTCACGGAATACCAGTTTCAGGTTTTCGTAAGGTTCCCCACAAGACGGGTCTGCCTTATCCAATGTATCCAGCAATGCCATTGCATACCAGCCCAGCGCCCGCAGCCAGAAATTCTGGCTGAGTCCGGTCACCTGATCGCACCAGAACATCTCGCGGGATGAATCATAAGCATGAAAATAAAGACCCGTTTTCGGATCGCGCATATATTTCACAACCGTTTCAAACTGGCTGAAAATGTCATCGTAGTTCTTTTTATCGTGAAACCGCGTCTCGTATTCCATGTAAAACGGCTGACACATGTACAATCCGTCAAGCCATACCTGATTCGGATAGATCTTTTTATGCCAGAAATTGCCTTCCTTTGTCCGGGGCATCTGCTCGATCTGGCTGTAGATCAGATCGATCGCCTTTCGATATTTCTCTTTTCCGGTCAGATCATACAGTTCGAACAGTGTTTTTCCCGCATTGATATTATCAATATTCAGTTCCTGCACATCGTAACCCTCGATCGTACCGTCTTCATGTACCTTACAGTCAATAAAAGCATCCGCAAACTGCAGATATTTTTCGTCTTTTTTGATGGCGTACATTTCCAAAATTGCCTTGATCATACATCCGTCTATATAATTCCAGTTGGACTTCAAGCCCTGCATGATCTTTTCCAGATTCCAGACCGGACGCTCCGGTGTACTTTTCTCCATCAATTCCTCAATATATCGTTCTATCAGATCCATTTTCTTCTGGTCCATCGCTCAATGATCCTCCTTTTGCGGCTGCTCAGCCCGTTGTTCTTCTATCTCATCTTCTATCTCATCTTCATCCTTGGGCAGGTAAGGTTCAAAGACGCGATTATAATATGCCGTAAAAAAATAAGCAATAAAGCCGGCTCCAAACATGATCGTAAGATAATTCACCAAGCCGACGGTCGTGTTTGCCCATACGACAACCACAACCAGTATGGCCATTTGCAAGGTTGCCTTCCAATTCCGTATCGCGAGGAAAAAAGAATACCTGATCGTGTCTTTGACCCGATTGACAAACTTGCTCTGCACACCAAACACATACAGCAGCGTCAAGAAATACGGGATTGCCAAAACGCAGGCTGCGACCTTCATGAAGGTCCCGTAGCTGTTTCGCGCCTGATTTCCCAGGATCATATCCGCCGCCAATATGCCACCCGCGATGAAATAAATAAAAAACAGCGCAGTCGCCTGCTTAAAGTTTTCCCGAAAGGACGTCCAAAAATTGGACCACGGATATCCATCATGATGATGCAGCTTCATGCAGCTATACATTAACGCAGTTGTAGATGCTCCGATCGTAAAAACCGGAAGCGAAAACAACATCCACATAAAATTCAGGATAATGATCTCTCCGATCGTATTGATTGCCTGAAAAACAGGATTGTCATAATGAAAGAAACGTTTCAGCATATTTTTTCCTCTTCATTTTGTGTATTTGTAATAGTTCTATATCTCACAGGCATCCCACAGATTTTGTATGCAGGTTCTGGCTGCAACAGCATTTTCCGGCAGGGTGTTTTCCAGCGTCACATGAATATAAGGCTTTTTCTGTTTGATAAAACGAATGATCTCGCTGTAATCCATCTCTCCGGTACCCGCTGCGACAGACACCAGTTCACCGTCACGCACAATAAAATCCTTGATATGGATCACTGCCATATCATCCCCCAGCAGTTCAATGGCCTCGCGGATGATCTCATCGCGCCGATCGTAATTACTGATGTCCAACAGATTGACCGGATCAAAGATGATCTGCAGATTTGGTGACTGTATCGTATCCAGCACCTCTCTGGCACATTTCGGATTCCAGACGATGTGCTTAAATACCGGTTCGATCGCAAGGATCACGCCCATCTGCTGCGCGTACTCCACGACAGGGCGAAGATTTTTTATAAAAATCTGAAGAGCCTCCCCGGAGTGATTGCGTTCTTCATAAGCATATCGCTCATTGACTGCACCGGTCTCTGTGCCTACAACACCGGCTCCCAGAAGCGATGCAAACCGCAGGTGTGCCAGATATCTCCTCTGATTTTTTTTCAGGCTCGCCTCATCCGGTGTTGCCAGATTCAGGTAACAGCCGAGCACTGCCACATCCAGTCCTGTACGGGCAAATAACCGTTTCAGATAGCAGGCAAAGCCCGGGGTCAGCGCACTGTCATCCACGGAATAATCTTTGATCACCTTGGATAATGCCAGATGTCCGCAGGAGAACCCCTGCGAAGCCGCTATTTCAAGACGTTCTTCCAGCGGCGCTTCTTTGATATCGTGCAAACGTATTCCAAGCTGCATATTTTTTCTCCTTTTCGCTCTTGTGCTCCACAGAGCAGATGTCCCTCCTAGTCCCGGATCAGCCGGTCTACACCGTGCAGGATAAAAGGCTCACCACACTGCCCTTCCATATGGATATTTTCCAGAATCAGTTCCTTTACATTTTCCGCATAGATCCCCATCTTCGAACATGCCTCCACGCCGTTTGACATGATCGGAACATCTGACTTTGCCTCTGATGCAAAACTCATGGTGCAGTTCTTCATCTCCAGCTTCTCGATCTTGCTCTCGGGCAATCCTGCAAAATAGGCCGCTGCCACATGACAGTTCACGGCATTGATATTTTCAAACAGAAAATGCTTCATCGCCGGCGTGCGCTCGTCCACTTCATGCCACTCCCTTGACTGTACATATTCCGTTCGTCCATCCGGATCGCAAAAATAAAACGCATTTGCCGTAAAGGGAGTCATGACCTGATCCATCTCAATATCCTTAAATACGATCTCATCCAACACGGAATCCCTTCCACGACCGCGTCTGGTCTTGATGCGGAGTCCGCGGTCCGTGTCGTAGAAACGGCACTTTTCTACCAACACATCATGTACGCCCGCGCCGATCTCACTGCCGACTGTGACCGCACCATGTCCGTTCTCCATAAGGCACTGGCAGATATGTATACGCTCTGATGCAACCTTATATTTGCGACCCATGTAGATCTTCCCGGATTTTACAGCGATACAGTCATCACCAAGTGAGAAATGAACGCCGAGGATCTCTACATCTCGACAGGATTCCGGATCAAGTCCATCCGTATTCGGGGACACCTGCGGATTTTGAATCGTCTGACCGCAAAACAGCAGTTCCTCGCTGAAATACGGGTGAATGGTCCATGAAGGGCTGTTGCAGAACAGCAGTCCCTGCACCTTTATCCGCTTGCATCTCTCTAAAAAAAGTAAGCGCGGGCGAAATGCACCGACCATTATTTTTTCATTATACCACCAATTATCATGAGTTGCACATCCATTGATCATGCCTTCGCCGTACAGTGTTACATCTGTAACATCAATACCTGTCACAATGCCGGCAAACATTGGCAGCGGATTTCCCTCCCATGTACCGAGGTTATATTCATCGGTCTCATCATAGCTCTCGATCATGCCGGGAAATTTTGCGAAGCGATTCCGATCCGTTTCCGCCAGAAGCTCTGCCCCTTTCGCAAGTTCCAGATTCAGACCGCTTTTCAGAAAAATACTGGTGATCTTATAGGTTCCCTTCGGTATCAGGACACGGCTTTTCGGCGGACATGCCATGATCGCAGCCTGGATAAACCCGGTATCATCGCTCACGCCATCACCGACGGCACCAAAATCTTTCACGTTAAGTGTCACAAATTCTTTTTCTGTGTAAAAGTCTGCCGATCCGATCACGGAACCGCTTTCGTTTTTTATTTCCATATGATATTCCGTATCCGGCTTCAGACCGAAAAGGTTCGTAACCACTGTATCTGTTTTTTGAAACAGCATACCGTTTAAAAATACGGAATACGGCATCTTTGTCTGATAGATTCCGCCGTCATCCAACGCAAAGCCGGCGCTGCGCGCCGTTTTCATAATCAAGCGAATCTGCATTTTATATTTTCTCCTTTATTTGAAGCAAAAAGAGCAGCAGCAAAATGCCGCCACCCTTTTCGTTATGAATCGTTCGAAAGATTAACCCTTTACACCACCGGCGGAAATACCGTCAACGAATTTATCCTGTGCCATGAAGAATACGATCAGTGAAGGAATGATAGAAATAAAGGACAATGCCAGAATTCTATTCCAAGATACACCGGAATCCGCATCCATTGACAGCTTTACAAAAATCGATAACGGATATTTTGCGGGCGAATTGACATACAGCAAAGGTCCCATAAAGTCGTTGGAAGACCACATAAACTGGAACAATGCGCAGGAAGTGATCGCCGGTGACAGCATCGGAACAATCACCTTGATCAATGTCTGCATACTGTTACATCCGTCAATTTTTGCTGCCTCATCCAATTCTTTCGGTACATTGCGCAAAAACTGGATCAGCATAAATACAAAATATGTATCTGTCGCAAACAATGTCGGCACAATAATAGGTAAGTATAATTTTGATCCAACCCATCCCAATTTAGAAAAGAGGATAAACTGCGGAACATTCAATACTACCTGCGGAAGGAACAATGTTGACATCAGCACTGCAAACAAGATTCCTTTTCCTTTAAACTCGAAGCGTCCGAATCCGTAAGCAGTGATCGTTGCTGAGATCACCGTAAAGACCACCTTCGGAATGACATATGAAAACGTGTTGATCATCGCTTTGAGTACATTGATCTCGCCGCCATAATTACTCATTGCCAGTTTATAACCCTCTAAGGTAGGATTCTTGGTAAAAAGACCTATGCTCGAAAAGATTTCCGCATTTGACTTAAATGTAGCGCCGACCATCCACAACAGCGGATAGATCATTACAAGACCGACAAGAATCAATACGAAATATCTCAAAAACAAACTGACAACATGCTTTGTTTTACTCTCTGCCTGCATAATTACCTACCTCCATCATCATCAGAATAGAATACCCAGTATTTCTGACTGAGAAATGCAATTACGGTAAAGATCATCAATACAACAAACAATACCCACGCCATGGCACTTGCCATACCCATGTTATAGTCCTTAAACGCACTATTGTAGATCAGCAGGGATACTAATGTTGTTGAGTTTCTCGGTCCACCCTTTGTGATGATGAACGGTCCGTTAAACTCCTGGAATGCCTGTACAAGCTGTGTTACCAGATTGTAGAAAATAACCGGTGTGATCAGCGGCACTGTCACACTGAAAAACTGACGCCACTTACCTGCTCCGTCAATTGCGGCTGCCTCATAAAGATCCTGCGGAACACCTTTTAATGCCGCCAGGAAAATGACCATGGCAGAACCAAACTGCCATACACGAAGCAGACAGATAACAAACAGCGCATAGTGCGGATCAGACAACCAGCTCGGTCCGTTGATACCAAAGAAGCCAAGCAGGGTATTTAATAATCCGTCATCGCGGAACACTGCTTTCCACAGTACGGCGATCGCAACAGAACCACCCAGAATGGACGGCACATAATACGCTGTACGGAAGAAGTTTACACCCTTGATCTTGAAGTTCAAAATGTACGCGATAAACAACGCAAACACCAGCTTCAGCGGTACAGTCATAAACGCATACTTGAACGTAACAGTCATTGCTTTTACGATCTTTGGTGTTGTAAATACATCAATATAGTTCTGTAAAGTACCTATAACATTCATTCCCTTAAACAGATTATAGTCGGTAAAACTATAAAACAGAGATGAACCCATCGGATAAAGCTTAAAAATACAAAATCCGATCAACCACGGCAGAATATAGAAAAATCCAATATTATCTTTGCAGACAGCAAGGAATGTTTTCTTCTTTTTCGGTACTGCCACTGCGGAGTTTTTCACTTTTGCCATCCTTATTCCTCCTCTTTTTTCTAATTGTCATGTGTTTCCTTGGGGATCATTCCACCCGTCAGTTCACAGCCAATATGCTCATATTTTTCGGCATTCAGGCAATTGCATTCACAGGCCTTTGCGATCACACAGCCAAGCATAGCGGCAAAACGAGGGCTCTGCTGCAGCATCGTATTCGCATCAAAGCTATCCAGACACACATATCCTCGAACGAGCTCCTTCAGCAGATCGACAAGCGTCCGATAATGCTCATAGATCTCCATGCTCATGCAATCGATCGCTTCCATCAATGTCAAAAGGTACCACCCCATCTCCTCTGAGGTCGAACCAATATCCATCAAGCCTGCAGTCTCTTTCATCCGCTCTGTGACTGCATGATAATTTGCCTTATCTCCAAGCTCTTCCCGAAGGTCTTCAATCACCTTTTTTTTCTTATAAAAATCCGATTCCGGATCTGCTTTCGAATTAAATATCTGTTCTAAAAATAAAAACTGATCACTCATAAAACTTTTTTTTGGGCTGCTGTTTTCACAGCAGCCCATGCATCAACTAACTATCAGATATACCACTATCTTAGGAATAGAAGTAATTTGATTACTGCTGGATCACTCCATTGATTCCATCGATCAATGTAGATGCTGCGGTAGAGATATCATAATCGCCGTAGCTTAATCCTGCCATAACATCATAATAAACACCGTCACTACTCTTTAACTGAGAATCCTCAAAGTAAGGATCCAGAGAATACTGGCACCATGAAAGAACCTTGCCGTTTGCCTCAGCTGTAGTAGGATTTAACAGACCTTCATTGGTAGTAGTCTCTAAAGCAACCTTAGAGATCGGAATACCTCTCTCAGAAGAAAGAATCTTTGCAGCTTCTGCATCGTTCATCAGGTAGTTCACTAACAGAGCTGCCTCCTTCGGATGCTCAGTCTTAGCGCTGATTGCCCAGCACATAGAAACCTTGGTGTAACCTCCCTGATAATCGCCGAAGTCTGCGAAATAATCACCAACTACTAACTCACGGCCCTCTGCTAATGCATCATTGAACTTCTTTGCAGAAGAATCCCACTCGAAGATACCTGCATAATGTCCATCGATCCAGTTCTGATTCTGGTCAAGAGAAGCAGCGCCGTCACCTGCAATCTTTGCGATCGTAGGGATTACATGCTTGTCCTCAAGATCTTTAATAAACTGAAGACCTTCTTCGATCTGTGCCTGATCATACTGAAGCTCACCGTCTACAACCCAATCCTTGCCATATACTGACTCTAAGTAATAAACCATAAGGATCATTCTGTCGAACTCACCTAAAGATAAAGGATAATAGTTCTCATCGTAATTCTTGAACGCCTCACCAGCTGCTAACAGATCTGCATAAGACTTCGGAACATCAATTCCAACCTCATCGAAAGAGGTCTTGTCCCAGTAGAAGATTCTACCTGTCATGGAAACCGGGAGAGCTGCCTGTGTACCGGCACTCTGACATACCTCTAAGTATGCAGGATTTACAAACTGTGTCATGTCGATCTGATCAGTATACTGATTCAGATCAAGGAATGCAGATCCGTCTCCATCATACTGTGTGATCCAGTTCCAGTTGATCTGGTTTACGTCCTGAGCGGTCCCGGCAGCAAATGCGGTAGCCATCTTCTCCTCCCAGCCGTCCCATGCTCCGAAAGTAGGCTCTACCGTGATGCCGGGATAAGCTGCCTCGAAAGCTTCGAGGGCCTTCTGGGTTGCCTCATGTCTGCTGTCACCACCCCACCATGAAATGGTCAGTGTACACGGCTCATAGTCACCGGTTACAGCTACATCATCAGCTGCGGGCTCTTCTGCCTTAGGCTCCTCTGCCTTCGGTTCCTCTGCCTCAGCTGCAGGTGCATCTGCGGGTGCCTCTGCCTTGTTACCGCATCCTACGGCACCGATTGCCATGATTGCTGCAAGACCCATTGCAGTCATGCGTGTTACCATTTTGTTCTTCATTATGTTCTCCTCCTTAATATAATGCTCAAATTTATGTAACTCTTTTGAAAACTTTTTGTAAGCGGTTACATTGCATATTGTTACATACTTACACGAATACGTCAATGCTTTTTTGCTCATTTTACACGTTTTTGTACATTTAAACAAAAAAGGCTATTTAAAATTTGTTCAAAATGCGAGTTGCAGTTGCAATTTTTTCATGCATAATGTATAATTAGTTCAATAAATTTATGCAACCGTTTACATTCGAGGTAAAAAACTATGCCAATTACGATTTATGACATCTCAAAAATGGCAGGCGTGTCGACTGCAACTGTCTCGCGTGTATTTAATGGAAGTCAGAGCGTAAAGCCTGCCACAAGGAAAAAAGTGTTGGATGTGATCGAGAAATACGGCTACACGCCAAATGCTTTTGCCCGTGGAATGGGACTGCGCTCCGCGCGGACGGTCGGCATCCTGTGTGCTGACTCTTCCGACCTGTTTTTAGCCAAGGCAGTTTATTTTCTTGAGCAGAAGCTTCAGGAAAACGGATATGAATCACTGCTCTGCTGCACCGGCTATAACCTGGATATCAAAAAGAATTATCTGAGTTTGATGCTCTCAAAGGGTGTTGACAGCATCATTCTGGTGGGTTCCAACTTCATTGGACCGACAGAGCTTGAAAACCAATATATCAATGAAGCTGCCACCCAGGTTCCGATCATGCTTTTAAACGCTTCCTATGATTGTGAAAACGTTTACAGTATTTTTTGTGACGACTACCATACCATGTATGATGCCACCACATCCATGCAGGAATCCGGAATTTCAGATATTATATATCTGTACAGTTCGAATTCCTACAGCGGTAAAAAAAAGCTGGAAGGCTTTCAGGCTGCGATAACAGCTTCCGGCATCCCTGCTCCTTCGCAAAACATCTTCTACTATGATGGAAATCTGGAGCATTTGGATGAAATCGCTGATTTCGTTGCGCAGATCGCAGATTCCGGTGTTTCCTTCCATGGAATCATTGCATCGGATGATTCTCTTGCGATCGGCAGCATCAAATATGCCCAGCGAAACGGGATACGTGTACCGGATGAATTGTCTGTCATCGGATACAATAATTCGATCCTCACAAGCTGCTGCACACCGGAACTCACTTCCATAGACAACCGTTTAGAGCCGATGACCCATCAGCTTGTCCGTACACTGATTCAGGTTCTGGCTGATGAGGAAATGCCGAAGAAATCCATTTTTTCCGGTCAATTGATCCAACGCGGCTCTACGCTATTCTAAGATCAAGGAGCAATTAAATTGGCAACTACACTTTATGTATCACCAACCGATCCGTCAGCAGCATTTTCCTCAATCGCTGCTGCTTTGGATCATCTTTCCAAAACAGATAAAAAGATACCGGCAACCATTCATCTGGATGCCGGTATCTACCACGAAAAACTGAATATTCAAATCCCTTATGTAACATTAGAAGGCCTATCTGCTGATGAAACCATTATTACGTATGATGACTATGCTTACGAGATCATGCCGGACGGCATCAAGCGCGGAACCTTCTTTTCTTATACGCTTTTTATCGATGCTCCGCATGTGACATTAAAAAATCTGACAGTCGAAAATGCTTCCGGACCATCCGTAACATGCGGACAGGCGATCGCGCTTTATGCGGACGGCGATCAGTTCACCTGTTACAACTGCCGTCTGCTGGGGAAACAGGATACGCTGTTCGTCGGTCCGCTTCCGGAAAAAGAGTATGAACCGGGCGGTTTTCGCGGACCAAAAGAACATTCACCCCGCATCAACACCCGCCAGTATTATAAAGATTGTTACATCTGCGGCGATGTAGACTTTATCTTTGGCAGCGGTACCGCTTTTTTCGAGAACTGTGTCATTCATTCTCTTCTGCGCGATCCTTCTGCTGACATTCAGGGTTACGTCACTGCCGCCTCTACCCCACCCGGTCAGGAGATCGGTTTTATTTTTTCAAATTGTACACTGACCGGCGACTGTCCACAGGATTCCGTTTTTCTTGGGCGTCCATGGCGTGACTACGCAAAAACCGTATTTTTGAACTGTACCTACGGTGAGCACATTCATCCGCTCGGCTTCGATGACTGGAATAAAGTTCATGCACATGATACCGTCTTTTTTGCCGAATACCACTGCTCTGCGATCGGTCAGTCGGATCTTGATCGTTCCTTGCCCGACAGACAACAAAAGCGCGCAGACTTCGTCCGGCAATTAACTCCGGAAGAAGCTGCGCACTATGACAAAATCATGCATTTGATCAGATCAGCTTGTGATCCATCCATTTTCCGCTGATAAAGCGTAAGGTAAAAAAGATATCACGGCAGATCCAGTCTATAAACATACCAAACCACACGCCGGTCAGACCCATGTGAAGTTTCAACACGAAAATATAGGATAATATCACGCGAAACAGCCACATGCTGACCGAGCTGACGGTCATCGTATATTTGGAGTCTCCTCCGCTTCTCAGTACATTTGGCATTGTAAAGCTGAGTGCCCAGCAGAAAATACTGAACACACAGAACCAGTGAACTACATGTACACACATCTCTCGTGCCGCTTCAGACAGATGAAATGCGGCCGCCACATCCGGAATCACCAGATACAGTATGATATTCGTCGCAGCAAGTCCGCACGCCGCAATGCCTAGCAGGCATTTTGCATAATGTTTTGCCTGCTTTTTATCTCCCGCACCCAGACACCGGCTGACAACCGGAATGATTGCAAGATTCATGGCATTTCCCGGTATATTCGCCACCGTTGTAACCGTATTGGCAACTGCATTTGCTGCGATCGCTGCTGTTCCAAGTGTAGAAGTCAGGCTGCTCACACATAGCTTTCCGATCTGAAACATCCCGTTTTCCAAACCACTCGGTATTCCGATTGATAAAATCGGCACAATGTAATTCTTTTCCGGCTTCAGGTCCCTGATCCCCTCCATGCGATAGGGATTTGTTTTTTTCTGGTGCTGAAGTATGATCCATACGGCAGCAAATACACGTCCGGCCAGAGTTGCAAGGGCAGCTCCCAGCACGCCTAAGTGAAAGCCATAGATCATCAGCGCATTTCCACACACATTGATCACATTCATGACCAGACTCGCATGCAGGCTTGTCCTGCTGTTTCCCTGTGCACGGAAAAGTGCCGCTCCTGCCTGATAAATGCCCATAAACGGATAGGAAACCGCACTGATCAAAAAATAGATCTGTGCAAATTTCATAACCTCTTCCTCAATACTTCCAAAGACACCATGCAGGATCAGACGACTTGTGCACATGACAACCAGCATCACTGTCAGTGTACTGACAAGAAGAACAAAGTAAAGCTGTGCAGCACATTTTTTCGCACCTTTATTGTCTTTTCGCCCGAGATACTGGCCACACACGACCGCTCCGCCGGTAGCAAGCGCAGATAATATCTGCAAGATCAGTATATTCAGTGAATCTACCAGACTCACACTGGATACTGCTGCTTCTCCCACTCCGGACACCATATAGGTATCTGCCAGCCCCATCGTGACCGTAAGGATCTGTTCGATCACAAGGGGGCTGATCAGAGTGATCAGATCTTTTTTTGTAAATATCGGCGGCTTTTCCGTCATTTCGTTTGTCGTACTCATAAAACCTTTTTGATCTGTTCCGGGTAGGTGTTATGCTTCCAGAATATGCTTGATCACGTGCTTCGGACACTTCTCTGCACATGCACCGCAGTGTACGCACTTTGCATAATCAATACGTGCAATGTTGTCAATGACCGTGATCGCACCATGCTCACAAGTCTTCTCACATAAATGGCAACCGATACAGCCTGCGCCACAGGCATCGATCACTGCTTTACCTTTATTCTTGGATACACAGCGTACCACATACTCTGTATCATAAGGGATCAGCTCGATCAGGCTCTTCGGGCAGGTTGCCACGCACTTACCGCAGGCCTTACATGCCTCTTTATCAACCTTTGCAATACCGTCCACGATATGGATCGCATCAAAGGGACACGCCTTTACACAGGATCCGTAGCCGAGACAGCCATAGTTACATGATTTAGGACCTCCATTCGGCACATATTTCATGGCCGTACAATCCATCAGTCCGTTGTAGGCATAATCCGCCTTGCTGGCCTCTTTGTTACCGGAACATTTTACAAATGCCACCATCCGTGTGCCTTCATCAGCTTCTACACCCATGATCGCACCGATCTGGTTTGCAACCGTCGATCCACCAACCGGACACTGATTGATGGGCGCCTCCCCTTTGGAAATTGCAGCGGCAAGACCGGAGCATCCGGCATAACCACAGCCACCGCAATTGTTTCCGGGCAGCACGCCTAAGATTGCCTCCTCTTTTTCATCCACCTCAACTGCAAGCTTCTCACCGGCAACGCCAAGGAAGAATCCAATTAAAACACCTACGCAGCCAACCACCAGGGCCGCCACAAGAATTGCTGTAATATTCATGTTCTTCTCCTTCCTAGATCATTCCTGAGAAGCCCATAAATGCGATGGACATCAGAGCTGCCGTGATCAACACGATCGCAGTTCCCTGAAAAGGCTTCGGAATATCGTTATATTCAATTTTCTCACGAATACCTGCCATAAGCACAATAGCGATAAAGAATCCGACTGCGGTAGCCAGACCGTTTACTACGCTCTCCAAAATGCCATACTCCTTGGTCACATTGGTCAGAGCAACACCAAGCACGGCACAGTTGGTCGTGATCAGCGGCAGATAAACACCGAGTGATTCATAAAGGGGCGGCATTTTCTTCTTTAAAAACATCTCAACGAACTGTACCAGACATGCAATGACCAGAATGTAAACGATCGTCTTTAAATAGGTCAGATCGATGCCCAGACTCATGAGATACTCATTGGCAAGGATAAATTTGTAGATCAGCGCGGTAACAAAGGAGGATAAGGTAATGACAAAGATTACCGCACCACCCATTCCGGCTGCTGTCTCAGTTTTCTTTGATACTCCAAGGAACGGACAGATACCAAGAAACTGACTCAGTACAACGTTATTTACGATCGCAGAACCAACCGCGATCAACAGTAATTCTTTCATCTGCCTTATACTCCTTTCTTATCTGCACAGATCGCTGCCTGTCCGCAGTTTGCACAATCTCCGTTTAAGCATCCGGCCGGCTCAGCCAAAGGCTTGCCCTTCTCTTCCATCTTCTTGCGGATGATGTTCATACCTGCAACCAGGAACGCCAGCACAAGGAATGCACCGGGTGCCATGACAAAGATCGTGATCGGTGTAAACCAGCTCAGTGATAAGATCTGTACTCCGAAGATCTGTCCTGCTCCAAGGAGTTCACGCAACAGACCGATACAGGTCAGACCTACTGTAAATCCAAGTCCCATTCCAAGACCGTCAAAAATAGACGGCAGTACAGGATTTTTGGATGCATAGCTCTCCGCACGACCTAAAATGATACAGTTTACAACGATCAGCGGAATGTAAACGCCGAGCGCTGCAGAAAGTGACTGGAAATATGCCTTCATCATAAACTCTACGATCGTTACAAGAGATGCCACGATCACGATAAATGCCGGTACACGCACACCGTTCGGAATGACCTTACGAAATGCGGCGATCAAAAGGTTGGACAGTACAAGTACGACCGTAGTGGAAAGACCCATACCAAGTCCGTTGATCGCAGATGAAGTAACTGCCAAAGTCGGACACATACCGAGCATGAGAACAAATGTCGGGTTCTCCTTGATGATACCGTTATATAAACGCTCTACATATTTATTCATTACTGTGCACCTCCTAATTCTGAACGGAAGTAGCTGAGGGCTGCATTCACTCCATTTGCCATCGCTTTTGAGCTGATGGTCGCGCCGGAGATTGCCTCGATCTCATTATCGGCAGCCGGAGGGTTCTTTACGACATTAAAAGCATCTACCAGCTTGCCCTGAAACTGTGAATAAAAGCTCTCTTCCTGTACCTTCATACCAAGACCGGGTGTCTCAGCAATGCTTGTCACAGAATAACCATTGACTGTTCCGTCATTCTGGATGCCGACAGAAAATGTGATGGTAGACTGGCTGGCATCCTTTGCCGTTACAGTGATCACATATCCGAGATCTGCACCGGAAGCATCCTTTGCCACCTGAATATCATCAATGGAGTCTGTATAACCGGCTGCGACAACTGCTTCCGTAGCCGCCGTCTTGTCAAATCCCTCTAATGCCTCGAAAGAGTCTGCATCTGCAAACACTTCCTTATATGCAGCCTGCGCAGCTGCATTGTTTGCATCTGCGATCGGCTTTTTTGTCACTTCATATACAAGTCCCAGTAAAAATCCCAGTACCAGAGTAAAAGCGGTAAGGATCACGGCGTCATGAACGATTTTTTTCGTATTCATACTATTTGCCCTCCTTTTTCTCTTTTACCTGTCCAAATGCACGCGGAATCGTAACTTTCTCGATCATCGGAACAAGCAGATTGCTTAAGATGATCGCAAATGAAACACCCTCTGCATTTGCGCCAAAGCAGCGGAACAGACCGGTCAGAATACCGCAGCAGATACCAAACAGGATCCGTCCATTTGGCGTGATCGGGCTGGTGACATAATCTGTTGCCATGAAAAATGCACCGAGCATGATACCACCGCTGCAGAGCTGTGCAACAATGTAATTCATATCAAAACCGTGTCCGCCGAAAAGCAGCATAAAGATCACAAACGTGATCAGGTAGCTTGCCGGAATCGCAAGCGTAATAACACCAAGCAAGATCAGAATGATCGCTCCGATCAGAATCGCGATCGTGCTTGTCTCACCGATGGTACCTGCTGTGCGTCCGATCAACGCGTCCATGCTGTTGATCACCTCACCGTTACGCATAGCGGCAAGCGGAGTCGCACCGGTATAAGTATCTGTCTGGAAATTGGTCATATCAGCTGCAAAAGCGATCAAAAGGAAGCATCTTGCGCCGAGTGCCGGGTTCATAAAATTCTGTCCGAGACCGCCGAACATCATTTTTACGATAGCGATCGCGAACACACCGCCGAGCACTGCCTCCCACCAGGGAAGTGTCACAGGCAGGTTTAATGCCAGAAGCAGTCCGGTAACCACCGCACTCAGATCACTGATCGTACTCTTCTTGTGAACAATTTTCTCAAACACCCACTCGGTAGCCACACAGCTTGCGATCGTCAGAACGATCAGAAGCAATGCTTTCGGCCCGAAGTTGAAAATACCAAACAGCGTCGTGGGAAGTAATGCTAAGATCACATACGCCATGATACGGTTGGTAGAATCCTTCGCACGCACATGGGGTGATGAAGAAACATGTAAAATATTATCCATATCATGTTACCTCTTTCTTATTATTTTTTACGTCTGGCTGCGAGAATATCTTTTTTCATGGTCTTGATGGACTGTGCCAGAGGACGTCGTGCCGGACAGATAAAGCTGCAGCTTCCGCACTCGATACATTCCATACCATTCCATTTTTCAAATTCCTCACCTAACTTTAAGTTTGCCTGTTTTGCCAGTCTGGAAGGAACCAGCAGCTCCGGACAAGCCTCTACACAGCGTCCGCAGTTGATACATGCGCTCGGCTCCAGATGGGATACATCATCGGAGGACAGGCACAGCAGTGATGAGTTCGTCTTTGTGATCGGCACATTCAGATCAAACATGGAGAATCCCATCATCGGACCGCCGGAGATCATCTTTTCCGCACCGGATTCCTTCAGGCCGCCGGCTGCTTCTAACAGTTCTGCATAGTTGGTTCCGACGCTCACGTAGAAGTTGCGGGGATCATTCACAGCATCACCTGTCACGGTAAAGATACGGTTCATGACCGGCTTTCCTTCTTTGACTGCGCGGTAGATGCACACCAGTGTCTCCACATTGTCAACAATGCAGCCTGCATCTGCGGGGAGCATCTTGGAATTGATCTCACGGCCGCTGACCGCCTTGATCAGCTGACGCTCACCACCCTGCGGATACTTGGTCTGCAACGGAACAACTTCAATACGGGGTTCATCCTTGCAGAGAGACTGAAGCTTTGCGATACAGTCCAGCTTGTTGTTCTCCACACCAAGCACACCCTTTGCATTGTCAAACAACTGCAGCACGATCTTCAGACCTCCCACCAGAAGCTCCGGGTTGTCCATCATTCTGCGGTAATCGGATGTCAGATACGGCTCACACTCTGCACAGTTTGCAATAATGTAGTCAATCTTGTCAGGATCCTTGGGAGATAATTTCACGTGGGTAGGGAAACCTGCGCCGCCCATACCGACAACTCCTGCTTTCTTTACTCTTTCAATGATCTCTTCCTTGGAGAGCGCCGTAATATCCTCTACGGCATCATACTCCACTTCCTCATAGTTTCCGTCATTTTCGATGACGATCGAATTGACCATATCACCGGTAGCAACACGGTGAAGCGCAATTGCCTTGACTGTTCCGGAAACGGATGAATAAATGTTTGCTGAAACAAATCCGCCTGCCTCAGCGATCAGCTGCCCTTTTTTTACCGTATCACCGACTGCAACAACCGGATTTGCGGGGGCTCCAATGTGCTGAGAAACGGGGAACACCAGATCTCCCTTAGGCAAATATTCCTCGACCGGCTTGTCTTTGGATAACTCTTTGCCCTCGAAAGGATGAACTCCGCCCTTAAACGTTCGTAATCCCATCAAATTGACCTCTCTTTCCTTATAAATATTCCTGCCGCAGAACAGATTCCTGCCCGCCGCATACTGTTATAATTATAGCACAATGAGAAATTTTGTCATAAAAAATTAAAAAAAAATGTTATTTTTTTGTCTTTTTTGACGAACAAAAATTGTGTATACTTGTCTCAGATCATAAACATAAAGGAGTTTTCTATGCAAGTCTGGACAGATAAACGGCCCTTACACGCCATCCATCCGATCATCTCCAAACTTTTAGAACCCGGAGATCTCTTTCTGGATATCGAAACGACCGGTCTCTCCCGTGCCCGCCATCAGATCTATCTGATCGGCATGGCATCTTTGGTTGACCGTAATAATATTTATGTAAATCAATTGTTCGCAGATCGTCCGGAGGATGAGGCCGCAATACTGACTCATCTTGCAAATGATCTGCACACATCGGATGTCAAGCGGATCATCACCTTTAACGGCAACAGCTTTGATCTGCCGTTTCTTCAGGAACGGGCACGGGTCTGCGCTGTGTCGCTGAATTTCGATGATTTTGAATTGTTTGACATCTACAAAGAGGTGGTTGCCCGAAAAAATATGCTTCAGCTTCAAAATTACCGCCAGAAAACCGTTGAACAGTTTCTCGGCATTGACCGCGAGGATCAATATTCCGGCGGAGAACTGATCAAGGTTTATGAAAGCTATGTCCGCTGCCCGAATGATGAAGCAGCGCATCTGTTAAAGCTGCACAATTATGAGGATGTGCTCGGCATGATCGACCTGCTGGCTGTCTTTGCTTATGACGAGCTTTTTCAGTCTCCAGCCTGTGTCTCATCTGCCTGCGTGGAGCACTACACCGATCTGGATGGAAATTCTGCTGAGGAACTGATCGCCACGCTCACTCCTCCATGTACGCTTCCTGGGCATCTCTCCTGCACACAGCCGATCACCGGCGCATATCTGCACGCCACGGGAAATCATGTGCGACTGCGTGTCCCTCTCTATCAAGGTATGGCACGCCTGTACTATTTAGACTATAAAAATTATTATTATCTGCCCGCCGAGGATATGGCGATCCATAAATCCGTCGCCACCTATGTAGACAAGGAACACAGAGAAAAAGCGACCCCCGAAACCTGTTATTCGAAGGTCGCTGTTGATGATGCATTTTTACATTCTGACCGGCTGACTGAATATCTCACGCATGTATTGCGAGGATTTCAGACAACCTTGTAAGATGAAGCAATACGAACCGCCGCAGCCATCCCGCCATCACCATAGGATGGACTTTTCAAAAACTCATCTGATGTCCGGCTTAAGTTTTGGTTTTCTGATAAGCTATGGCAGATTTCGCTCTCCCATCCATATAGTCTGGACATGGATATGGCTTCAACTCCCAATATCGCATCAGCTATGTGAGCCTGATAGGACCGGATATGTTTTTCTATCAAAAAACGAATGAGTTCAAGCCGCTTTGACATACTTTTGATATTTGACGAAGCAGGTGCAGTGCGATAGTCAATGAGTGGTTCCGTGACAATCCCAATATGGGAATCCGGCATGCTTTCCAGCATGCTGAGAAAAAAGTCCCAATCCTCAAATCCCGAACGCATCGTCTCATCATAGCCACCACACGTTTCCCATATTTCACGGCGAAAAATATGAGTGGCGGGGCAACAATTACGGGCAAGGAATTCTATAATAGTGCCTCCACCCGGGCAGACAATCGAATCCAGCACACCAAAGGTATGCATCCACGAAGATGCAGCAACCATCAAAGGATCCTCATACAGTAACTGCCGAACCCGTTCAATATAACCTGGCTCAATTTTATCATCCCCGTCAAGCACCAGTACCAATGGAGCTTTCGTTTCACGAATACCGGTATTTCGCGCGACCGATACGCCGCCATTCGGTTGCCGCATGACAAAGATTGGAACAGAACTTTCAAAACATGTATTTATATTTTCCAATAATTCAACAGACGCTTCATCAGTCGAACCGTCGTCCACAATAATGATTCTCGCCGGTAGTATTGTCTGATCGACCAATGAACGTACCGCTTCCAAAATCATCGTTCCCTGATTAAAACTTGTAACAACAGCTTCAACATCTTCTGCAATACAAGTCTCGCCTTTCGTATTCATTCTCTTTTCCTTTCCATTGAATTTAGTAAGAATTCACAAAGCTAACCTTATCAGAATTATTCTAAAATAAGAGCTGATATTTCCCTTAAGCCAACAAGCGCGCACAGGCTGACATACGGTATTTGACAGACGTTTATGCGGCGGGTTCGCGCGGAAACAATGTAAAAACATCCATAACTCAGGCATCAGAGAAAAGCTGATTTTGCTTTTACTCTGTGCCGCCCGCGTGATTTACCCGGCAAGCATAACCGACTGGCAAAACCGTAGTCAGTCCCATGCGCGCTTTATGTATCAATTTGAAATATCGGCTCTTGATTTACTCCTTCTCAAAGAAGAACGACTTATTTCTCACAAATCCAAGCTCCTTAACTTCCGATAAAGAGCATTCCTCCCTTGACCAGCGATTGGTTGAACTTCGCGTAGATCTCATCCTTTGCCTCATCGGTAAAATAGATTACAACATTGCGGCAGACGATCAGATTGCAGCCTGACGGATACGGATCCCGGAGCAGATTATGCTCACGGAATTCCACACGCTGCTTGATCTCCTCGGCAATCTGGTACGAACTGCCGATCTGTGTAAAATATTTCTTTTTAAAATCATCCGGCACGGCAGCAATACTCTTGGCATTGTAAAGCCCAACCTTTGCCGCCTCCAGTACCTGCTTGTCAATATCTGTCGCAATGATCTTGATATCGGACAGCGGCAGATGACGACTGAGCGCCATTACGAGCGAATAGGGTTCATCTCCGGTCGAACAGGCTGCGCTCCAGATGACAAGGCGCTTTCCGAATTTCTCGATCAACTTGGGAAACACTTCCTGATCAAGGATCTTCCACTGCTCCGGATTACGGTAAAACTCAGAGACATTGATCGTGAGAAAGTTGACAAACTGCTCGAATTTCTCTTTATCCTTCTTGATCAGTTCAACATATTTGTCGTAGCTGTCCACCTTGTTTTTTCCGATCAGCGTATCGATTCTCCGGCGCATCTGTTTTTCTTTATATGCATTTAAGTCGATTTTCGTCAATGCATATATATCTTTTTTAAACTGCTCGTAGTTGTCTAACATATTTGTTTTTTCCTTTAACTGAGTTTCTGTCGATACAGCAATCCATGCACTGCATCCTGCATATGGAGCGATTTTGTCGTATAGGAGACGAAGTTTCCTATATGTATGATAAAAAATCCCTGCGGATCATTCCGCAGGGATCTCATTTAAATCCTACTCAGCATCCTCTGCGGGTGCTTCCTCGACAGCCTCTGTCTCTGCCACATCCTCTTCAGGCGCAAGCAGTGCTTTCATGCTCAGGCTGATCTTCTTGTCAGCTTCGTTGAAATCAACGACCTTTGCCTCAATCTCCTGTCCGATCTTTAATACATCAGACGGCTTCTCGATATGCTCCTTAGCGATCTGTGATACATGAAGTAATGCATCGATACCGGGAGTCAACTCGATAAATGCACCGAAATCTGTCATACGTGCGACGGTTCCTTTCAGAACAGTGCCTACTGCAAATTTCTCCTCTGCGTTATTCCAGGGATTCTCCTCCGGGAATTTCATGGAAAGTGCGATCTTTGTATCGTTGATATCCTTGATGAATACCTTTACGGTGTCACCAACGTTGAATACTTTCTTAGGATTCTCAATTCTGCCCCAGCTCATCTCTGAGATGTGAAGCAGACCGTCAACTCCGCCCAGATCGATAAATGCACCGAAATCTGTCACATTCTTAACTGTTCCTTCGATCACATCGCCAACCTGAATCTTCTCGAACAGTTCTTTCTGCAGCTCTGCCTTCTTGGCTGCTACTAACTGCTTTCTGTCACCAATGATACGACGTCTGCGGGGATTGAACTCTGTGATAACAAAATCGATGTCCTGTCCCTCATACTTGGAAAGATCTTTCTCATAAGTATCACTTACAAGACTTGCAGGAATAAACACTCTCGCTTCATCAACGATCACGCTTAAGCCACCGGTCAGTACCTGTGCAACCTTTGCGGTCAGTACTTCACCGTTCTCGAATGCTTCCTCCAGACGCTTGCTGCCTTTTTCTGCTGCAAGGCTCTTATAGGAAAGAAGAACCTGTCCTTCTCCGTCATTTACTCTCTTTACTTTTGCTTCCATCTTGTCTCCGACAGAAACTAATGTGGTCAGGTCTACGTTGGGCTCGTTGGTATACTCGCTGCGGCTGATGATTCCATCTGACTTATATCCGATGTTCAAGACAATCTCGTCCGGTTTTACATCGATGACCGTACCCTCCACAATTTCATTCTGTCTGATTGTCTTTAAAGACTCTTCCAGCATTTGTTCAAAGCTCATCTCTGACATACTTTTGAACCTCCTCAATAATATTATTTGGGGTGGATGCCCCTGCAGTAATACCTACGTTGTCAAGTCCACGAAGTTCTGTCAAATCCAAATCTTCCAGTGTCTGTATATAGTAAGTATTTTTACATTCATCCTTACATATCTCAAATAGCTTCTGTGTATTGGAGCTGTGACTGCCTCCCACAACGATCATTGCCTGCGACTTTCTTGCAAGTGACCGCGCTTCTGTCTGGCGTTCTTCCGTCGCGTTACAGATAGTATTCAAAATACATACACTAATATAATAACCTTTATTCTCGATAATTTCAACTAAATTCTTAAATTTATTGTTGTTATATGTCGTTTGCGATACGATACAGACACTTTTTTTCTCCGGAAGCGCAAAATTTTCTGCATCATATACGGATTCGATCACAGTCGTGTGATCCGGATCACACCAGCCGCAGATCCCCTCTACCTCCGGATGCGTCGGATTACCAATGATAATGATATGCTCTCCGGCTGCCGAATGCTCGGCCACAATACGATGGATTTTTTTTACAAAGGGACAGGTTGCATCCAATACCTCAAATCCCGCCGCCTCGATCTGTTCCTGAACTGCCTTCCCCACACCGTGCGAGCGGATGATCACCCTTCCTTTTTCCAGTTCTTCCAGCTGCTCCAACGATTCAATAACGCGAACTCCACGTTTCTCCAGATCCTTTACGACCTCCTCATTATGGATGATCGGTCCGTAAGTATAGAGTGGTCCTTCTTTTGCCGTCTGTTCATATACGAGCTCTACCGCCCTCTTCACGCCAAAACAAAAACCGGCGCTTTTTGCCACTGTCACATTCATGCCTGTCCTCGCTTCTTTGCCGCAATTTCACGGATCACAGCCACAACTTCATCAATACTCATCTCAGATGAATCCACAAGAACCGCATCTTCCGCCTGGCGGAGCGGAGACATTTCACGGTGCATGTCCCTGTAATCACGCTCCTCGATGTCCGCAGCGATCTTTTCCAGATCCGCAGACTCTCCCTTTTCGATCAGTTCCTTATAACGCCTGGCTGCGCGTGTTTCCACGCTTGCCGTCAGATAGATCTTGACCTGCGCATCCGGAAGCACACACGTACCGATATCCCTTCCGTCCATGATGACATCGGTTGTCTTTGCCAGTTTCTGCTGCAATGCTACGAGTTTTGTGCGGACAGCCGGATAAATACTTGTGGCAGATGCCATATTGCCAACCTGCTCCGTTCGAAGGCTCCCGGTAATATTCTCACCATTTAAAAGCACCTGCTGGGCACCGTCCTCATAGCGGATCGTTACATCTGCGCCGTCTACTGCCGCTGTAATTCCCGCCTCGTCGTCCTTATCGATCCCCTTCTGCAGAAAGAAGTATGCCATCGCGCGGTACATGGCGCCCGTATCTACATATACAAACCCCAGCTCCTTTGCCAGTGTCTTTGCGATCGTGCTTTTTCCTGCTCCCGCAGGCCCGTCAATTGCAATATTAAATGCCATTTTGTAATCTCCTTGTAATCATTTATAGTTTTCTGCCGCACAGAGTCCCGCCAGATATCCGGTCGACCATGCGATCTGCAGGTTAAATCCTCCGGTAAACGCATCCAGATCCAGCACCTCACCCGCGAAACAAAGTCCCGGAACGAGCTTTGACTCCATGGTAGACGGATTGACTTCTTTTAAGGAAATGCCGCCTCTCGTGATGATGGCCTCATTAAAATCCCGAAGTCCCGTCAGCGTGACGGAAAATGCTTTCAGACAGCGAACCAGTTCCCAGCGCTCCTCCCGCGTGATCTCATTGACTTTTTTCCCCTCCGGAATTCCACTCCGTTTCATCAATACCGGAAGCAGCTTTGCCGGAGCCAGACCGGACAACGCATTTTTAAACTGTTTATTCTGATTTTCCTCAAAATCCTTTAAAATCCGCTTGTCCAGCTGTTCCTCAGTGATCGCCGGCTTCCAGTCGATCAAAAGCGTCAATTTATCCTTTGCGATCTCATCATTAACAACAGAACTTGCCGAAAGCATCAGCGGTCCGCTCACCCCGAAATGAGTAAAAAGCATTTCTCCAAAATCTTCAAACAACACTTTTTTCGGATGTGCAGGCTCAAAGATCTGTACACGCACATTTTTGGGAGCAAGTCCCTGCATACGGATCACATCCTCCTCTGCCACGGTAAAAGGCACCAGCGACGGACGGAGCTCTGTGATCGTATGTCCCAGTGACTGTGCAAGCATGTATCCGTCTCCGCTTGATCCGGTGGTGGGATAAGACTTTCCGCCGGTTGCGATCAGTACCTGTCCGGCATGATATTCTCTCCCATCCTCCAGCCGCACACCGCTGACTGCACCTTCTCCTGTAAGTATCTGCCGGACACGTGCATGGTATTCCACCTGAATATCCAGCCGGTCCATCATGCGTTTCAATGCACCGATCACATCCGACGCATGATCGGACACCGGAAACACGCGGTTTCCACGTTCTACTTTCGTTTTCATTCCCGCATGCTCAAAAAAATCGATCACCTGCTCATTGCTGAACGTATAAAAAGCACTATATAAAAACTTTGCCTGCCGGGGAACGTTTAAAAACAGCTCCTCCATCTCGCAGGCATTGGTCAGATTACATCTTCCTTTTCCGGTGATATATATTTTTTTCCCCGGCTTTTCATTGCGCTCCAGCACCAGGATCTCTCTGCCAGGAATACCGTTCTGCGCTGCCGAGATCGCCGCCATCATCCCGGCGGCTCCGGCACCGATCACGATCAGTTTTAGCTTATGCATCTTCATCTCCTAATTTTGCATACCGCATTTTCAAAGAGTCATCAATATAATTGATCTCATCGCTCTCGTATACCTGATACTCATCCCATATATTTTCCAGTTCTTCCAAAGTTTTCACGACTTCACCGCGCTTTTTCATACACAGCGCCACGATCAGCGCATTGATCACGCTAAGCGGCGCAACGAGCGAATCAACAATGGATGCCATATCGCTGCTGGCGATCAGATTACATGAGGAGTACAGATTCATCGGCGAATGCACGCTGTCAGTCAGCGTGATCACCTTTGCATTACGGTTATTGGCAAATTCCATCGCTTTCAACGTACGCATCGAATACCGCGGAAAACTGATACCGATGATCACGTCCTCATTGCTGATGCGCACCATCTGTTCAAACAACTCACTGGAATTGTTTGTATTCAGCTGTACCACATGGTCAAACATCAGATTCAGATAAAACGCAAGGAAGCTGGCAAGCGGTGCACAGCTGCGGATTCCCACAATATAGATCGTTTTTGCTTTCAGGATCGTGTCCACTGCCATCTCAAATGCATTCTGATCAATGTTTTCCAGCGTATATTTGATCTTCTCTGCATCAGCCTGCAATACCGTCTCCAGGATCTGGGACTGGGAGATCCTGCCGTAAGTGACCTCCATGCGCTGGATGGAATTCAGCTTATTGCGAACCATTTCCTCCAGGGCTTTCTGAAATTCGGGATAACCTTTATATCCCAGATGGGAGGCGAAGCGCACAACGGTAGATTCGCTGACGCCCACAACCTCTCCCAGCTTTGCTGCGGTTAAAAAAACCGCCTTATCATAATTGTCTGTAATATAGGTAGCAAGGAGCTTCTGCCCCTTGCTCATGCTGCCGTATGCCTGATTGATGCGGTTCGTCAGCTCGTTTGTATTACTCATCTAAAACAACCTCCGCCTGTGTCTCATCCGTAACTGTAAGAGATCTCGTCTGTTCTACCGTCTTTGCAAATTTACCGGCATTTGGATTTGTTGCCTTATACACGAGTGTGTACGTGCCGATCTCACGAAACGTATAACTCTGGCTCTCCAGGATCGTTACACATTCGCCGGAAGGAGCGGTAATCGTGATCTCCACCTCATCTGTGATATCCTTACCACTGGAAAGTGTTGCCGTCACATCTTTCATCAAAGCATCCCAATACAGTTCTCTGTCTTTTTTCGTCAAGCAGATCTCAGACCAGTCATTTTTACATGTAAGAACCGGTGCTTGCGTATCAGTCACCGTAATTGTCTGCTTCTTCGTGGTTTTTAAACCGTTATTGGGATTTTTTATAACATATTTCACATAGTAAGTTCCTATTTCAGTAAATGTGTAATGTGTATCTGCACATTTCTCATAGCTATCACTTTCGGGTGCTTTTATGTATACTGAAATTTTGCTGGTCAAATTCACCCCGGCAGCATCCTTTGCCTTCAATCCGACAAGCATATTGCGCGTATTTCCGCACTCTTTTGTAATCGTTTCCTTCACTCCGGTAAGTGTTGCCGGCTTATTATCAACTACCTTATAGGTCACTTTTTTTGTTGCGGTTCGACCAAAGGAATCGATGATCGAATATGTAACCGGATAGGAACCTATTTTTTTCGTATTGACCTTTCCTGTCATCTTTACCCAGTCTGTCGCATCAAACCCGCCGGAATCCTTACAGCTCATATTTCCGTCTCCAAACTTAGATCCATATGCAATGGTCTTTTTAGAAACGGTGATCACGGGCTTTGTGGACTTTGTTTTATACGGATTGTCTTCATCGGGGTCTGTCGGATCCCATCCACTGTAGCCCTTTACCTTGATCGTCTTCGGTTTCCCCAGCGGATCATCCTTCGCAGAGCCGTTAAAAATGATCACCTTCGTTCCGACCGGACAATTGTCATAAATCCATTTTGCCGCTGATACCGTCAGTCTGCAACATCCATGGGATGCAGTAGTTCCAAGCTTGTTATACTGGGTGTAAGACTGGCTGTTTTTCGTCTGCTGATAATACCAGACAGAGTGAAACAGAATAGACCCTGTAATACGGGTGCAATACTGGCCATAACTCGGTCCGTCCAGTGTCCACCAGCGGTACCTCGCCATGGTGTGAAACGTGCCAACCGGTGTCGCATAGCCGGTTGAACATGTAAATGCTGTATAGGGCGTTCCGTCCTGTTTATAGACCGTAACCACGTTTGTTCCCTTATTGATCTTTATATAATAATCGCCTGTCGCTGCCTGTACATTCTGCACATTCCAGACAGACCCAAAAAGAATAGATGCGGTCAAAAGCAGTGCTATGAAAAAGGCACTTTTCTTTTTACTCTTATTATTTCCCATAAACATCCTCCAAAAGTTATTTTGCAACACTTTACCGATGAGACACCGATATCTCTATGCTACCCCCTTTTGATTTTTTCGTCAAGCGTTATTGTAATTAAAAAAGGCTGTTACGCCGGAATGGATCAACATGGGAAGTGGTTTTTGTTGACATTCTTTTGTGACAGCCTTTTTATTCATGATAATGCCGGTTTATACCGGATATGCTTTGTTTTTCTCGTCTGCGACAGCAGGGTCAACCTTTGTCTGCTGGGCCTGACGATATTTGAAGAACTCTGTTGCAACCTGAGGGAATAAAGCATAGCTTAAAACATCCTCATCCTGCTGCTTCCACTGCTTCATCTCAGCCTCGATCTTATCCAGCTCAGGCTCTAAGAGATCCGCATAACGGCAGGTGATCGCATTCTTCTTGTCCTCGCCCAGAACCTTATCAACCACTTCAGGATTGAAGGGCTTTACAGTCTGGCCATACTTGCCAAGCAAAACATCCTTTGTCTCCTTCGTAGCGACTTTATAGCGCTCACCCATCAGCACATTGAATACAGCCTGTGTACCGACGATCTGTGAAGAAGGTGTAACCAGCGGCGGCTCACCGAGATCCTTACGAACTCTGGGGATCTCCTCAAGCACTTCCATATATTTATCCTCTGCATTCTGCTCTTTCAACTGTGATACCATGTTGGAAAGCATTCCACCGGGAACCTGATACAGTAAGGTCTGGATATCTACGCCAAGTACCTTCGGGTTCAGAAGGCCGCTCTTGATCGCTTCCTCACGCATCGGACGGAAGTAATCTGCGATCTCCTTTAAGAGCATCTGGTCAAATCCGGGATCATAAGGAGTACCCTTGAATGCCTCTGCCATAACCTCAGTTGCCGGCTGGCTTGTTCCCAGAGCGAAGGGAGACATTGCGGTATCGATGATATCACAGCCTGCCTCTACCGCCTTCATGTAAGTCATGGAAGCAACACCGGAGGTGTAATGTGTATGAAGCTCGATGGGGATATCGATGGTCTCCTTCATTGCCTTGATCAGCTCTTCTGCCTTATAAGGAGTCAGCAGACCTGCCATATCCTTGATACACAGGGAATTTGCACCCATGTCCTCAACCTTCTTGGCCATCTCTGTCCAGTACTCCAGCGTATAAGCATCACCTAACGTATAGCTTAAAGCAACCTGTGCATGTCCGCCCTCTTTATTGGTAGCGGTAACTGCGGTCTGCAGATTTCTCAGATCGTTTAAGCAGTCAAAAATACGGATGATATCGATACCGTTTGCAATAGACTTCTGTACAAAGTACTCTACCACATCATCCGCATACGGACGATAGCCTAAAATATTCTGCCCACGGAACAACATCTGTAACTTGGTATTTTTAAAGCCTGCTCTTAACTTGCGCAGACGATCCCACGGATCTTCCTTTAAGAAGCGAAGGGATGCATCGAAAGTAGCTCCACCCCAGCACTCAACGGCATGATAACCGACCTTATCCATCTTGTCGATGATGGGAAGCATCTGTTCGGTGGTCATTCTTGTAGCGATCAGAGACTGATGTGCATCACGTAAGACGGTCTCTGTTATTTTTAACGGTTTCTTTTCTGACATCGTTTCGTTTTCCTCCTTCATTAATTAGATTCCGAAGATCGCCATAAAGGTTCCGGCTGCAACTGCAGTACCGATAACTCCGGCAACGTTCGGTCCCATTGCGTGCATCAGCAGGAAGTTGGTAGGATCCTCTTCTGCTCCGACCTTCTGGGATACACGTGCTGCCATAGGTACGGCAGACACACCGGCAGATCCGATGAGCGGATTGATCTTGCCCTTTGTGATCCAGCATAACAGCTTGCCGATCAGGACACCGGACGCTGTACCGACTGCAAACGCGATCAGTCCAAGTGCAACGATCTTTAATGTGCTGACATTTAAGAATGCCTCAGCACTTGTTGTTGCACCAACGGAAGTACCAAGTAAAATAACGACGATATACATCAGCGCATTGGATGCTGTTTCCTGAAGCTGGCGAACAACGCCGGACTCACGGAACAGGTTACCAAGCATTAACATACCTACTAACGGAGCTGTTGTAGGAAGCACCATACATACAACGATCGTAACAACGATAGGGAATAAGATCTTCTCCAGTTTGGTAACCGGACGCAGATTCTCCATCTTGATCTGACGCTCTTTCTTTGTGGTCAGTGCCTTCATGATGGGCGGCTGTATAATGGGAACGAGCGCCATGTAAGAATACGCCGCTACCGCGATCGGACCCATAAGACCCGTCTGCCCGAGCTTACCTGCAAGGAAGATGGATGTCGGGCCGTCCGCTCCACCAATGATGGAGATCGCTGCCGCTGCCTTGTCGTTGAAGCCCATAAAGATAGCCATAAAGTAGGCCATGTAAATTCCAAACTGTGCTGCCGCACCTAAAAGGAAGCTGATCGGATTTGCAATCAGCGGTCCAAAGTCAGTCATCGCACCGACACCCATAAAGATCAGGGACGGTAAAATTGACCACTCGTCTAACTGATAAAAATAATAGAGTAATCCACCTACGCCATTGCTTGCATCTTCCGGATGGATCATAATGTCCGGATAAATGTTTACGAGCAGCATACCGAATGCGATCGGCAGTAACAAAAGCGGCTCGTACTCCTTCTTGATCGCAAGATACAGGAAGAAGCAGGCAACTGCAATCATCAAATAGTTTCCTACAGTCAGATTGAAGAAGGCAGTCTGATGAATGAGATTACTCAGTGTTTCTGCAACGTAACTCATACGAGACCTCCTATTCGACTAATTCATGGTTGCTAATACAGTTCCAACCTCTACGCTGTCGCCCTTAGCAACGTCAATGCTTGCGATGGTTCCGTCTGTCTCTGCAACAACGGGTGTCTCCATCTTCATAACCTCTAAGATCACAACAGTATCACCCTTCTTTACTGTCTGTCCTACAGATGCCTCTACTGCAAATACCTTTCCGGCTGCCTTTGCCTCAAGCTTTACAGAACCGGCACCGCCTGCGGGCGCTGCTGCTTTGGGAGCTGCCGCTGCCGGAGCTGCCTTCGGAGCCGTTGCTGCGGGTCTTGCTGCGGGAGCGCCTGCGCCACCCTCTTCAACTGTTACATCATAAACATTACCGTTTACTGTAATTGTATAATTTTTCATGATTTGATTCCTCCTGAATATCTTATCTTCTCTTGATTGAACGAACTACAAAATCGTCGGTTGATGAACCGGTAGCTGCTGCGATCGCCGCTGCGATAACGGCAACAAGTTCCAGATCGTCGGTCTGGGGAGCCGCCACAACGGGAGCCGCTGCGGTCGCCGCAGGTGCAGGCGTATTTGCTGCCTTTTTATCCTCCGCCTTTTTCTGGGCCTTGTTGACCAGAGTGAAGCAGGAAATGATCAGGCTGATGATGATCAGCATCACGAATACGGTTCCCATACCCATTGCCGTGTTCATGGCTGCTTTTGTCATTGTCTCACCTAACGTATAGACCTTGTCCAGATTGATATCTTCAACATTCATATCCTTGTCATATACGAATGTTACCTTGACATCACGACCGGTAAATTCTGCCGTCTGCTCTACTGTAGTAGTTCCGTTTGCCTGTGTCACTACCACTTCGCCGTAACCAACGAAATCACCGACCTCATCCTTCACCTCAGACCAGCTGTTGATCACCTTCATGGTCGCCGCGTCCATCTGATCCTGATACATCTGGTACATCAGAAGGTCCTCGTCGCTCATCCCCATCAGCTCATCAAGGATTCCGGTATTATTTGCTGAAAGCTGGTCAGCAGTGTATCCGTTATAGGTGGCGTTTGCATCGCTGCCACATCCGAACACTCCTGCGGCAATCAGGCACAGACTGACGATCAGTAATAATTTTTTCTTCATCTTCGTCATAATCTTCACCTTTCTTATTTTGCACCGTGTTTCTTATAAGGCTGCTCCACATTTTTTGTGAAGAGCATCTCGAATGCTGCAACCAGATACTTTCTGGTGTCTGCATAGTCAACAATACGGTCTACATAACCGCGTCTTGCAGCAGTCTTGACATCACCCTGAAGTGCGTCATATTCCTTTGCCTTCTCAGCGATCACATCAGCAGACGCATCTGCATACATGATCTTTGCTGCCAGATTTGCATCCATCATTCCAACCTTTGCATCCGGCCATGCATATACCAGATCCGCTCCGAGAGCCTTGGAATTCATTACTGCGTATGCGCTTCCGTAAGCCTTGTCCGCAATCACGTTCACCTTGGGAACCGTTGCATTTGCAAATGCATAAGTCAGACGAGCCAGTGCCTTCGCAAGGTTCTTCTCAGAACACATACATGCCTTAAATCCGGTTGCGTTTGTAAAGGAAACAACAGGAATCTCAAATGCATCGCAGAATGCGATAAAATCAGCAGCCTTGTTGCAGCCTCTTGCAGTCAGGCTTGCCTCAAAGTCCTCTGCCTTCTCGCCGTCCACATACAGCTCAGTTGCATTTGCAACCGCACCGATGGTCATGCCGTTCAGCTTGATGAATCCGGTTACCATCTCCTTCGCATATGCTGCCTTTGTCTCAACGAAGACATGTCCGTCTGAGATCTCGCTGAGCACATATCTGGAATCACCCTTCATCACGTCCAGACTTGCACATGCACGGTTCAGATCATCGCCACAGTCATCTACGACGCCTGCCTGTGCATTGTTTCCGGGAAGCATTGTAACGAGTTCGCGGATCTGAGCGAAGATCTCCTCTGTTGTGCCGACACCGTCAACGGTACCTGCCTCCTCACTCTGGAAAGCAGCAGATGCTGTGTCACACTTGTTCGCATTGTTTCCGGGAATTGCATTCGGTGAATTGACAAAGATCTTTGCCTTCTCTGTCTCTGCGAATGTAAAGTCTGAAAGAGCAGGTACAACTGCCATGCCACCGCCACAGGTTCCGAACACTGCCGTGATCTGGGGAACCACACCGGATGCTGCCACCTGTTTTGCATACAGGGTTCCTACTGCCTCCAGTGCATCAACGGACTCCTGCAGTCTCATACCTGCACAGTCGATCAGACCGATGATCGGAGCACCCATCTTGACTGCCATGTCATACAGACCTGCAATCTTCTTTGCATGCATCTCTCCGATCGTACCACCAAGCACACCTGCGTCCTGACTATACACAAATACAAGATTTCCATCGATCAGGCCGTGTCCGATGACAACGCCGTCCGAAGGAGTATCTGTGTTTGACAGGTCGAAATCTGTGCTTCTTGCAGTAACAAGTGAGCCGATTTCCATAAAACTGTTCTCGTCGACTAATCCGGCGATGCGCTGCATTGCCAAATTATCATTACCATTACTCATTCTTTCTACCTCCGTATATATTTTAGTGCTTAAATTTTTAGAAAGCAAAAATTTCGCTATAGTAAGTATATAGGTTTTCCGATTCTTTTTCAATAGTAATTGTTAAAAATTTGGCAAATATTAAACAAAAAAACTTTCTAGCAGAAAACGCGTATAATACGTCATATTTTTTGCTTCTACCCCATTTGAGGCATAGATCCCTGCGCAGTATAAAAGCTGTCTGGAACCGTCTGCTTTTTTCAGGTAATAACGCACCTCTCCTCCCTCCTGTCCAAGCGTGACCGGTGCTTCTGCCCGAAAGTTCAAATGCTCCTCACATTCAATTTGTTCATCAGCGCGTAATAGCAGGCGGATCGGCTCATGATTTTCTTCTTCCAGCCGCACGACCGGCAGTTCATAAGGATCACCGCTTGCGGCAGCTCCGCCTGTAATGGCATATTCCCAGCATCCCAGCGGCTGCGCATATGTCCGGTATTCATAATTTTCGATTCCATAGGAAAACAGTTTTTTGCAGTCTTTCCATTTATATGTCTTGTTGTTCGGCCAGCCACATCCCAAAAGAGCCACTACAAATGTGCATCCGTCACGTTCCACCGCTCCTACATAACAATATCCGGCATCAGCAGTAAATCCGGTCTTTCCGGACAACGCGCCGTCCATCATCTGCAAAAACGCATTGTGATTCTGACAGGAAAAGCTGCGTTTCCCGGACAGATCCTGAAACGTATAGCTCTGCGTCTGTGTGATCTTTAAAAACTCTTCTGCTTTCGGCGAACGAAGTATGCAATAAGACATGATCCTTGCCAGATCGATGGCACTCGTTCCGTGAGAATTTATACTGTCTGAATCATCCAGCCCGTTCGGTGTGATAAAATAGGTCTGCTCACATCCGATCTCTGCAGCTTTTTCATTCATAAGTGCCGCAAACTTTTCCACACTGCCGCCCACATGCTCTGCGATCGCCACCGCAGAATCATTGTGCGATTCCAGCATCAGCGAATAACACAAGATGCAGCACGCTTTGACACGGTGACGGTCTCACCGGGGTTCGCACGCTCCAATGTCAGTATGAGTGTCATGATCTTTGTTGTACTGGCATTTGCGCGATGTACATTTCCTTCTTTTTCATAAAGTACGCGTCCGCTGTCCGCATCCATCAAACACGCGGAAAGCGCATATAATTGTCCCGGTTCACTGATCATTTCCTCCGCATTTGCCCGTACATTGTTCATATTCAATACGAGTCCCATACTCAAAAGAAACACCATTATTTTTTTCCACAGCCTGTGCATCATCCCACCTGCCAGAAGTCTTTGTATCATCCTATACAAAAACCTTTCATTTCATACAAATATTTCATTGTCTCAGCGCAAAAATATGGTATAATGAGTGCAAACGAGTCAACATGCCAGCATGATTGACGAGTGACGAATGCTGATCGTGACCGGTGTTGTCACGATATACTTTCTTTTTAAATATTTCTGAGAGGTAGATACTATGAAATTACTTGAAGACAAAATTCTCAGTGACGGCATCGCTGTCAATGAAAACATTTTGAAAGTCGACAGCTTCATCAATCATCAGGTTGATCCGGAACTGATGATGAAACTCGGCAAAGAACTTGCCGACCATTTTCAGGACAAGGGTGTCACCAAAGTTGCAACGATCGAGAGTTCCGGGATCGCACCCGCGCTCACATGTGCAATGGCACTCGGCGTTCCCATGATCATCTTAAAAAAGCAGCCTTCCAAGACCCTCAACAGTGATCTGTACCAGACGATCGTCACATCTTATACAAAAGGCACCAGTTATGAGCTGACTCTCTCCAGCAAATACATTACGGCCGATGACCACGTACTCATCGTAGACGATTTTCTGGCAAACGGCGAGGCAGCCACCGGTGCACT
>SFRL01000084.1 GCA_004562765.1 bacterium
CAGGATCAGGATGACAGAGGAAAATCTATATCTGGGTGCCAAAGCTTTCCGGTTCTGCGGAACAGGAGGTAGGATGGAAATTATTTCACCAAAGATGGATTTTGCATTCCGGGAGCTCATGGAGGATGATGAGATAAGGCGTTACTTTATCTGCGATGTGTTAAATATGCCGGTGGAGCAGGTCAAAGAAACACGGCTTGGGAACTCTTTTTTAAGGAGAAGGCATCAGAAGATGAAGCAGGGTATTCTGGACGTAAAGATGTTTTTGCATGACGGCACCAGAATCAATCTTGAAATGCAGCTGAGACGGCAGAAGTTCTGGGAGAAACGTTCCCTGTATTATCTTACGAAAATGTATGCGGATATTCTGTTTATGGGGGAGCATTTTGACCGTTTGAGAAGGTGTGTTGCGATCAGTATTCTTGATTTTAACCTGAGGGAGGATGACCGGTATCATTCAGTATATCGCATGCGGGACGAGATGGGAAAGGACTACTCGGATCTGCTGGAACTGCATATCATAGAGTTACGAAAAAAGCTGACTGGAAACAGCAGATTGGATGACTGGATCCGGTTGTTTAATGCGGAAACGGAGGAGGATTTGCATATGATCAAGACAAAGAACGCAGGGGTTCAGAGAGCAAAATATGTGATACAGGAGATGAGCCTGACGGAAGCAATGCGGGATGCGTTAGAGTCGTACCGTAAGAGGAAGATGGACAGGAAGTCTGAGGATGCATATGTGTATGATCAGGGAAAAGAAGCCGGAGAGCAGATTGGAATGGAGCGAGGAATAGAGCAAGGAAAACAGGAGGTATTACTTGATCTCGTTCAGAAAGGGAAATTGGATGTAAAAACAGCGGCAGAAACCTGTGGAATCACACCAAAGGAATTTCAGAAGAAGATGGCAGAAATCACAGAAAAGGTATAAACTTTTTGGCCTCTTACATCGATTTGCTGATGAAGAGGCCTTTTCAATTACTGGCCGGATAAAGAAATCGAGCAAAAACTGAAAGGATAATACATAAAAGCCTATAAAATCAGCGATGCAACCTGCAGTTTACATTTAGAATTTTGCTGTTGGTTGTACTTTAGACAGAAAACAATTACACACAGGAGCAGTTAGCGGACGTTCTTGGAGTATCCAGACAGGCGATCAGCAAATGGGAAAGCAATATTACATATCCCGAAACCGATAAGCTGATACGGATCAGTGAACTGTTTCACTGCTTGCTACAAGAATAAAAAATGCAAAATTGTAACCTTTTGGCCTCTTCCATCGATTTATAGATGAAGAGGCCTTTTTCAAATACATAAAACGAGGGATTACTCATGAGAATACCGGTAGAGTGGCTGATAAATGCGTATCAGACGAACCTGTTTGTGGCGGCATTCAATATTTGTAAAAATGCGGAAGATGCCAAAGATGTGGTTCAGGATACCTTTATCGCCTATCACACATCCAATCAACAATTTTATGATGAGCAGCATATCAGAGCCTGGCTTTTCAGGGTTGCAGTCAACAAAGCGAAAGATGTAAATAAATCCTTCTGGCGCAGAAATAAAATGCCTTTGGAGGATTATGTGGAACAATTGCCGTTCGAGACACCGGAGGACAGCACGCTGTTTGAAACTGTGCTGAAGCTTCCGGAAAAGTATCGGATCGTGATTCATTTGTTTTATTATGAGGACTGGAATATCCGGGAAATAGCGCAGATCTTACATATCAGTGAGAGCAATGTAAAAACGCGATTATCCAGAGGACGAACGCTGCTGAAGAATGTATTAAAGGAGGAATGGGCAGATGACGAATAGAGAAAAATATAAAAAAGCGTTCGACGTGCTGGCGGCCTCCGAAAAAATATCTTTGGAGGTAGATCAAATGAAAAATAAGAAGCAAAAGAGCAATTATAAAAGAAGTATAGTGGCGGCTATTGCAGTGCTGGTCGTTGTAACGGCAGCGGGAAGCGGAGTATATGCTGCTGCGAAATATTGGGGTATTTTGGATTTTGCCGACCGGACAGCTATGGATGTACCGGAAGAAGCAGTTCCACAGATTCAGACAAAGATAGAAACCGCACAGGAAACCAATGACACGATCTTTCAGTGCACGGTGGAGGAAGCACTGTGTGACAGCCAGACGATCACTGTAGTCTATGAAGTGGCGGCAAAGGAAGCGGGTAAATATCTGTTTGTTCCGGAGGATGCACTACCGGAAGATCTGATGAGCAATTGGAGCAATGTTTCCGATATGACAGCGCAGGAGTACGCGGCACAAAAGGGATTGACCATCGTGAACATTGGAGGCGGCATCCGGAATACCGACGAGCTGGGAATTGTAGAGCAAAGTATAGATTTTCTCTCTGTCAGCGATGATGTGATGGATATCTGTGTCACTTGCGGGAAAGCGGAAGAAGGAACGAGCATGGATGTTACGATGCTGGCTACTGCGCATGTTTCCGGCAGTGAGGAAGTGATGAGGCTTCAGTCTGATTTTGTTTTACAGGATATGTCTACAACAACTATGACTACCTATCTGTGCAGAGAGCGGGCACCCGGTGAACAGTTTTTTGAGATCGAGAAGGCAGATGTGATCCAGACAGAGCTGGGAACTTATGTGGATATCTATTACAGCAATACAAAAGGTGACGA
Source organism: bacterium (assembly GCA_004562765.1). Lineage (GTDB taxonomy): Bacteria > Bacillota > Clostridia > Lachnospirales > Lachnospiraceae > W0P33-017. The sequence goes on from SFRL01000084.1 coordinate 2,653, forward strand.
TCCGGAGGATGGATTAGCTTTTCGAATTGTAGATCAGACGGGAAAGGCATATGAGTCTACGGGCGGTTCCGGTGTGATCTGTGTCGAGAACGGTCTGTACAGACAGCGATGCATGCTGAACAAATGTGAGATCGGAGAAACCTTGTACGTGGAAGCCTTTGATTGCTGGGGCAAAGAGGTATATGGGGTGACAGAGCTTTCGCGTGAATAAGGGCGGGAGTGAGTTACATGGAAGCATGTCCGCGGGCACAGTTTCATCAAGTATAGCGCAAGCCCCTCGTTGCAGTTGCGAAACTTAGGTTTTCGATTTTCTGCGGGTTTGCGCTTGACAGTCAGGGCAGATGGGACTAAACTGTTTCCAAAAGGTGTTTTACATTAATTAAAGAAAAGAGGAATCAAACTATGGAAAAGAAAAACATCGATTGGTCAAACCTAGGATTCGCTTATCAGGTAACAGATAAGCGATTTGTCTCAAATTATAAAAACGGAGCATGGGATGAGGGTGTCCTGACAGAAGACGCGACGATCACCCTGACTGAGTGTGCAGGTGTGTTACAGTATGCACAGACCTGTTTTGAGGGCTTAAAGGCGTATACCACAGAGGATGGCAGAACCGTATGTTTCCGTCCGGACTTAAACGCAAGCCGTATGAAGGATTCCTGCGAACGTCTGGAGATGCCCGTATTCCCGGAGGACAAGTTTGTGGAGGCAGTAAAGGAAGTTGTTCGTGCAAACGAGGCATTCGTACCGCCCTATGGTTCAGGTGCAACCCTTTACATCCGTCCCTATATGTTCGGAAGCTCTGCAGTTATCGGCGTAAAGCCTGCTGAAGAGTATCAGTTCCGCATTTTCTGTACACCGGTAGGACCTTACTTCAAGGGCGGCGCAAAGCCGATCACCATCCGTGTCTGTGACTATGACCGCGCGGCACCGCACGGAACCGGACATATCAAGGCAGGACTGAACTATGCAATGAGCCTGTATCAGATCGTGGATGCGCATGAGCAGGGCTTTGATGAGAATATGTATCTTGACGCGGCGACCAGAACTTACGTTGAGGAGACCGGTGGAGCAAACTTTATTTTCATCACAAAGGACGGCACACTGGTAACACCGAAGTCTGACAGTATCTTACCTTCCATCACACGTCGTTCACTGATGGTAGTTGCAGAGAAGTACTTAGGCATGAAGGTAGAGCATCGTCCGGTTCGTTTCGACGAGATCAAGGATTTTGCAGAGTGCGGACTGTGCGGAACTGCAGCAGTTATCTCGCCGGTTGGAAAGATCAACGATCACGGCAACGAGATCTGCTTCCCCAGCGGCATGGATGAGATGGGACCTGTTACAAAGAAACTGTACGATACGCTTACCGGAATCCAGATGGGACGCATCGAGGCACCGGAGGGATGGATCGTAGAGATCTAAGATAAACATTTAAGGAAATCATACATATGGCGAAAAAGAAGAGAGATTCAATCGAATATCGCTATTACGAAATAGGTCAGGACGAGTACGTCCTGGCCTTATTTGGTGAAAGCTGGATCCGTGATTATGGTCGGGACGTGGATGGATTTCATTTTCACAATCTCATGGAGATCGGTGTCTGCCATGAAGGACATGGCGAGATGGGCTATGAGGAGGGAAAGAGTCCGTATCATCCGGGTACGATGACGATCATTCCGAAAAACATTCCGCATACAACGATCAGTGAGGAGGGAAAGAAGAGCTTCTGGGAATATCTGTTTCTGGATCCGGCGCGTCTGGTGCGGGAGGTCTATCCGGATGATGAGGTATTTCAGCGGCAGGTCGTGACGCAGCTGAACAAGACGCACCTGACATTCAGTAAAGACGGGTGTCCGCAGCTTTCACAGATGGTGGAACTGCTGATCTATGAGATGGCACACAAGGAAAAACACTACAAGCGCGTGACAAAGGGATTGTCAGAGGCGCTGCTCATGGAGCTGTACCGCCTGAGCATGCAGGAAAAAAGCGAGCAGAGCATGCGGGCGATCTCAAAGAGCAACCTGGTGCTGCTCAATGATGCGCTCGATTATATCAACAAAAATTATATGGATTCAGGACTTCGCGTTGAGACACTGGCAGACCGTTGCGGCTTGTCGGAAACACATTTTCGGCGCGTGTTCAAGGAACAGACCAATATGACTCCGAGCGAATATGTGAATCTGGTGCGCATTCAGCGGGCTTGCGAGCTGATGCGAAAGAACAATATGGCGATGGACGAGGTCAGCGGCAGCGTTGGCTTTGAATCTACGACTTCCTTTACACGAAACTTCAAAAAACTGCTGAACATTACTCCCTATCAGTGGAAAAAACATCCGGAAAATTACGAGGGAAAGATCTTGGAGTACAATGTTTCCGTGCTAAAAGGATGGTAGTACGACGAAAACGTGTGGATAATGTTCATAGTTTGTTCATAATGTTCATAAAAAAGCAATATATATATTGTACAAATCTTTGAGATCGTTTTTGTGAAAAGTGCTAAAACGAACATTTTACATGGTCGAATTTGCATGTTTTATGAAAGAAATCAATGGCACAAAGTATTCCTCCTTTGTTACAATAAATACAACAAAAAAAGCGGAACAAACCGCAACATATTTAGGGAGGATTACTAAATGAAAAAGAGATTTTTAGCAACTCTGATGATTGTTGCAATGAGCGCTTCCATGTTAGCAGGATGCGGCAGCAAGAGTGATGCACCTGCAGACAGTGCAGCAAAAGATGATGCAGCAGCAACCGACGATGCAGCAAAGGATGATGCAGCAGCAACCGATGACGCAGCAGCAGAGGGCGCGCAGAAATTGACCGTATGGTGCTGGGATCCCGCATTCAACATCTATGCAATGGAGACAGCAGCAAAGTATTACCAGAAGGATCATCCGGATGTAGAGGTTGAGGTTGTTGAGACTCCTTGGGATGATATTCAGCCCCTCATCACAAATGCAGCTTCTACCGGTGAGTATAGCCAGTTACCCGACATCTTACTGATGCAGGATAACGCATTCCAGAAAAATGCGATCAGCTATCCTGATTTATTCGTAGACCTGACAGATTCAGGCATCGACTTCAGCCAGTTCGCAGCAGGAAAGCTGGGCTACTCTACTGTAGGCGGCAAGAATTATGGTGTTCCGTTTGATAACGGTGCTGTTATCGCTTGCTATCGTACTGATATCTTAGAGCAGGCTGGTTACACAATTGACGATCTGACAGACATTACATGGTCACGTTTCGAGGAGATTTCTTCTGACGTACAGGCTAAGACAGGTTACTATCTGTTATCAGAGCGTACCGGTGAGATCGACCTGATCATGATGATGCTTCAGTCAGCTGGTGCTTCCATGTTCGATGAGAGTGGTGCACCGGTGATCGCAGACAACGCAGCATTAAAGAATGTCGTAGAGACTTTCAACAGCTTAGTAGCAAACAACGCACTGTTACTGACACAGCAGAACTGGGATGAGTACATCAAGTCCTTCAACTCCGGTTCCGCAGCCGGTGTCGTAAACGGATGCTGGATCATGGGATCTATTCAGGCAGCAGCAGACCAGTCAGGCAAGTGGGCAATCACAAATATGCCGAAGCTTGACGGTATCGACGGCGCTACTAACTATTCTAACAACGGTGGTTCTTCATGGGCAGTTACAACAAACTGCAAGAACGTTGAGTTAGCAACAGATTTCTTAAACAGCACATTCTGTGGAAGCGTAGATTTCTATGGCGAGATCCTTCCTTCTTCCGGTGCGATCGCAACATGGGCACCTGCAGCAGAGGCTGACGTATACGGCGAGCCTTCCGAGTTCTTCGGCGGAGATGCTGTATTCAAGAAGGTTGTTGACTTCTCTACCAAGACACCTGCAAACAACACCGGTGTATATTACTACGAGGCACGTAACGCTGTAGCTACCGCTATCACAAACATCCAGAACGGTGGCAACATCGATGACGAACTTGCAAATGCACAGGCAACTGTAGAGGCACAGATGCAGTAATTTGCGCAGTAATTGGAATTAAAAAAGAAAATGGGGAACGGCGTTGTCGTTCCCCGTTTTATTCAGAAGCGTAAATGGAAGGAGTAAGGGAAATGGAGAAAGCAAAAGCAAGAAAGCTCTCCCAGAGTAAACGTTACAATCTGACCGGCTGGGTATTTTTGACTCCGGCAGCACTGCTCATTGCAGTTTTTAGTTTTTATCCGATGATCAAATGCTTTATCTACTCATTTCAAAAGGGTTCCACCTTCGCGAACATGCAGTGGTATGGCATTAACAATTACATTCGAATGTTTCAGGACAAGGTATTTATGAAGTCCTTGGGAAATACATTTATATACTTCCTGATCCAGGTGCCGATCATGCTGATCCTTGCACTGATCCTGGCAAGTATGCTGAACAATAAAGATCTGAAATTTAAAGGTTTTTTCCGCACGGCGATCTTCTTACCCTGTGCGACCTCACTGGTATCTTATGCGATCATTTTCCGTTCACTTTTCTCTACGGACGGATTTGTGAACACGATCCTGATGAAGCTTGGTATTTTGGATGCGCCCTTTGCATTCCTTACGAACACCGCCAGTGCCCGCGCGATCATCATTTTAGCGCTGGTATGGAGATGGACCGGATACAACATGGTATTTTATCTGTCCGGTCTGCAGAATATTGAGTATTCTGTTTATGAGGCAGCGAAGATTGACGGCGCTTCACCGATGCAGTCTTTCTTCCATATTACGGTTCCGCTCTTAAAGCCTACGATCCTTTTGACAGCTATCATGTCAACAAACGGAACACTGCAGTTGTTCGATGAGTCTGTGAACCTGACAAACGGAGGACCTGCAAATACATCTATTACGATGTCCCATTATATTTATGATGTGACCTTCAAATATGTACCGAATTTTGGCTATTCGTGTGCGATGTCTATCCTGATCCTGGTTCTGGTCGGAACACTGGCATTTATTCAGATGAAAGTAGGTGATAAGCGTGATTAGTTTACCGAAAAAAATAGCACAGTATGCATTTTTGATTATTTTCTCCCTTTTTTCTATTTTCCCGCTGATCTGGATGTTGATCGCAGCGACTAATCAGAGTATCGATGTCATCCGCGGAAAAATGGTACCGGGAACCTATCTGATCGAGAACTACAAGGCACTGGTTGCACAGTCTGAGTTGTGGCACGCCATGGGCAACTCTTTCAAATATTCCCTCGTGGTGACATTGCTCAGTCTGATCGTCTGCTCACTGGCTGGATACGGATTCGAGATCTATCACGATAAGATCAAGGACGGACTGATGAGCGTGATCCTTCTGGCAATGATGGTACCCTTCGTGGCAACAATGATTCCGTTGTTTGGCATGATGGCAAAGCTGGGATTCCTGAACACGGTAGCAGGTTTCGTGCTTCCTTCCATCTCGACGCCGTTCCTCATCATGCTGTTTCGACAGAGTGCGCGTTCCTTCCCGCATGATATTATCGAGGCTGCACGTATCGACGGACTCGGTGAGTTCCAGATCTTTGTACGGATGTTCTTCCCGACCATGAGATCTACTTACGCAGCAGCAATGACCATCACCTTCATGAATGCATGGAACAACTATCTGTGGCCGAAGGTTATCATGAACAAGCCTGAGACACAGACAATGCCTATGCTGGTTTCCAACCTGACAGCAGGTTATGTGACTGATTATGGTATGCTCATGCTTGCCGTACTGTTCTGTACGTTACCGACTGTTATCATCTTCTTCTGCTTACAGAAGAGCTTTGCAGATAAAACTGTTTTTCTGGCGGGAGAGGAATTCCCTTTCCCGCCTTTTTTCACAAGGTCAAAAAAATCATAGGAGAATACAGGTATGATTACATTAGACATGAATATTTTAAAGGACCCGACTATTTTTGAGCAAAATCGCTTGCCGCATCATGCTGATTTTGTGTCATATGCATCCGCTGACGAGGCGGCGAAAAAGGAGAGTTCTCTTCGCATGTCGCTCAATGGCATCTGGAAGTTTGCCTATGCGGTAAATCCTGAGAGTGCGCTTCCGGGCTTCGAGCGGATGGACGTCAACTGCCACAACTGGGAAGAGATCCGTGTACCCGCCCACATTCAGATGGAGGGTTATGGTGTGCCGGAGGATTTCAACCCGGTAGCAAGCTATGTGAAATATTTTGAACTTCCCAAGGACTGGAAGGGAGAAAAGGTGTGCATTTCTTTTCAGGGTGTGGAGAGCGCGTTTGCACTCTGGCTGAATGGAACCTATGTAGGTTATGCGGAGGACAGCTTTGATCCGTCTGAGTTTGACCTGACACCGTATTTGATCGATGGTGAGAACAAACTGGCAGTGCAGGTGTACAAGTGGTGTTCCGGAAGCTGGTGTGAGGATCAGGATTTCTTCCGTTTTTCCGGTATTTACCGTGACGTGTATCTCTATCGTGTGCCCCGCGCGAGCATCTTCGATTTCAAAGTAGATACGGCAGTGGATGACAGCTATACGAAGGGTGCCTTGACCGTGACTGTGAAGGGTGAAGGAAAAGGAACTGTAACGGCGCAGTTAAAAGGTTTTGGTCTGGAAATAGAGCAAAAAAGTACACTTGATAGTGAAACAAAACTCTCATTTTCGGAGCAGGAGGTTGCGCTGTGGAGTGCAGAGGTGCCGAATCTCTATACATTGACGTTGACAGTTGCGGATGAGAGCGGCGCAGTGACGGAAGTAGTTCGCCAGAAGGTCGGCTTCCGCCGATTTGAGATGATAGAAAACATCATGTGCATCAACGGAAAGCGCATTGTCATCAAGGGCGCAAACCGTCATGAGTTCTCCAGCGCAAAGGGACGTGCCATTGGTTACGAAGAAGCACTCACGGACGTGATCACGATGAAGCAGAACAATATCAATGCGATCCGCACCTGCCATTATCCGGATGGCGCTGCGCTTTACGAGCTGTGTGACGAGTACGGTCTGTACATGATGGCGGAGACGAATCTGGAGTCTCATGGTACATGGGATGAGATCTTCCGCGGTGTGAAGCCGGAGTCAGAGGCGGTGCCGGGTGATAAGGCAGAGTGGGAACCGGTGCTTCTCGACCGCGTGCACGCAAACTATGAGCGGAACAAAAACCATCCTTCCGTGATCATCTGGTCCTGCGGAAACGAGGCGCACGGCGGTAGCGTGATCTATCACATGTCTGAGGAATTCCGCAAGCTTGATCCGTCAAGACTGGTGCATTATGAAGGAATCGCCCGCGACCGCCGTTATAATGACACGAGTGACATGGAGTCACAGATGTATACGAGCGCGGCAGGCGTAGAAGAATTTTTGAAAAAAGATCGCAGCAAGCCGTTTGTGCTCTGCGAATATACACACGCGATGGGAAATTCCTGCGGTGCCATGCATAAATATACGGATCTTTCAGACCGTGAACCGTTGTATCAGGGTGGTTTTATCTGGGATTATATCGACCAGTCCATCGATAAGAAGGATCGCTACGGAAAGTTGTTCCAGGCATACGGCGGAGACTTTGGTGACCGCCCGTCCGATTATAATTTTAGTGGAAACGGTATTGCCTACGGCGGTGACCGTTCACCTTCTCCGAAGATGCAGGAAGTAAAATTTAACTATCAGAATATCACCGTGGATATCAAGCCCGGAAAACTGATCATTAAAAATAAAAATCTGTTTGTGAACACAGATGTCTATGACTGCGTGATCCGTCTGGCAAAGGACGGATATCCGGTCTGTGAAAAGACAGAAAGCTATTCGGTTGAACCCTTAAGTGAAGGAACCTTTGATCTTCCGACAGAACTTGCTCCAGAACCCGGCGAATACACGATCACAGTCTCCTTTGAACTGAAGGAAGATACAAAATGGGCGAAAAAGGGACATGAGGTTGCATTTGGTCAGAGCGTTTACTGGGTAGACGGCAAGGAAGAAAGCCATGCAGGAAAGATGCGTGTGATCCACAGCAATTTTGATATTGGCGTGATCGGGGATGATTTCCGCGTGCTGTTCTCCCGTCTGGAGGGCGGTCTGGTATCTTACCAGTATGGCGGCAAGGAGTACATTGAGATGATCCCGAGACCGAATTTCTGGCGTGCGCCTACCGACAATGACATGGGCAATCTCATGCCTTACCGCTATGCACAATGGAAGGCGGCGAGCATGTATCTGACACATAAGCATATGGATGCAATGGGAAATACTGGTTTTGATATGGTGGAGACGAAAGATTCTGTCAGTCTGACCTTCCACTATGATCTGCCGACGACACCTGTTGCAAAATGTGCGTTAAAGCATACCGTATTTGGCGACGGAACGGTGCGCACGACGCTGACCTATGATCCGGTGGCAGAGCTTGGCGATATGCCGGAATTTGGTGTGATGTTCAAGATCAATGCGGACTATGAAAATGTGGAGTGGTACGGTAACGGACCTGCGGAGACCTATGCAGATCGCAAGCGCGGTGCAAAACTGGGCATATACAAAAATAAGGTGGCTGACAATATGGCAGCGTACTTAGTGCCGCAGGAATGTGGAAACAAGACGGATGTCCGCTGGGCAAAGGTGACGGACAACCGCGGCAGAGGATTGCTCTTTAGCGGTGAGCGGATGAATTTTTCTGCATTGCCTTACACGCCGCACGAGTTGGAGAATGCAGCGCATCCGTTCGAATTGCCTCCGGTACACTACACGGTGATCCGGGCTTCCGGAGCCCAGATGGGTGTCGGCGGAGACGACAGCTGGGGCGCACAGACGCATCCGGAGTATCTGCTGGATGTGAGCGGAAAGATGGAATTTACTTTTGACATGAAGGGAATCTGATATACAATTTTATAAACTTTACATTTTCACTGTAATGGAGTAAACTAAAAGGCGGGTCTGCACGTGTAGATCCGCCGTTTTATTTTTTGAGAAACAAAGCGCTTCGAAAAGGTGCGCGTTGATATTTTATGACAAGGGAGGAACATATAGATGTTATCACAAAATATTCAGACTGCTTTAAAGGGCAATTCCGTGATCCGTGCCATGTTCAACGAGGGCAAGGAGATGGCGGCAAAGATCGGCGCCGAGAATGTATATGATTTTTCACTGGGAAATCCGGCGACACCGGCTCCCGCGAAAGTGAATCAGGCGATCAAGGATGCCGTTGACGAGCTGGATTCTATGGAACTTCACGGCTATATGGCAAATGCAGGATATCCTGATGTGCGAACAGCAGTTGCTGAAAATTTGAACAAGCGCTTCGGTACAGACTTTGATTTTCATAATATCATCATGACAGTCGGTGCAGCCGGTGGTCTGAACATTATTTTAAAGGCATTTCTTGACCCGGGTGACGAGGTGATCGCGTTTGCACCCTATTTTGGTGAATACCGCGGCTATGCGGCAAACTTTGGCGGAAAGATCGTGGAGGTCGCCCCGAATCTGGAAAATTTCCAGCCGGATCTGGTTGATTTCGAGAAGAAGATCACCGACAAGACCAAGGCTGTCATCATCAACACGCCGAACAATCCCACCGGTGTTATTTACAGTGATGAGACAATGACGAAGATGGGTGAGATCCTTTCTGCAAAGGAGAAGGAGTACGGGCATGAGATCTACCTGATCTCTGATGAGCCCTATCGTGAGCTGGTTTATGATGGAGAGCCGGTGCGTTTCCTGACAAAGTTCTATCACAATACGATCGTCGGCTATTCCTTCAGTAAATCCTTGTCTCTGCCGGGAGAGCGTATCGGATACGTGGTCGTTCCGAATGAGGTGACAGATGCTGCCGATGTGCTGACCGGTATCGAGATCGCAAACCGTCAGCTCGGTTTCGTCAATGCACCGTCCCTGATCCAGAAGGCGGTTGCAAAATGTCTGGATGAGAAGACCGATGTGGCATACTATGACAAGAACCGTGAACTGCTTTACAGTGAGCTGACACGGATGGGCTTTACCTGTATCAAGCCTCAGGGCGCATTTTATCTTTGGGTAAAATCTCCCGTGGAGGACGAGGAGCAGTTTGTACAGGCGGCAAAGAAATATCACATTTTGTTTGTCAAGGGTTCAGCGTTTGCATGCCCCGGCTATGTGCGTATCGCCTACTGTACATCCTATGAGCGCATTGAAAAGTCATTGCCTGCATTTGAGAAGCTGGCCGCTGATATGGGAGTAAGTAAATGAAAAACTGGGAAGATAATGTGAGAAAGGTCGTGCCCTACACACCCGGCGAACAGCCGAATGTACCCGGCATGATCAAGTTAAATACAAATGAGAATCCGTATCCGCCTTCGCCGAAGGTACTGCAGGCGATCCGTGAGTTTGACATGGATAAGCTGCGTCTGTATCCGGATCCGACGGCAGGTGTACTGGTGAATGCGTTGGCAGAGCGCTATCAGGTGAAACCCTCACAGGTGTTTGTCGGTGTGGGCAGCGATGATGTGCTTGCGATGTGTTTTCTGACATTTTTTAATTCCGGAAAGCCGATCCTTTTTCCGGATATCACCTACTCGTTCTATGATGTGTGGGCGGATGTGTTCCGGATCCCGTACGAGGATCAGCCATTGGACGAGAATCTGTGCATCCGAAAGGAAGATTACTACAAGGAAAATGGCGGTGTCGTTTTCCCGAATCCGAATGCACCGACAGGTGTCCTGATGGAGCTTTCCGAGATCGAGGATATCATCCGCCACAATCCCGATGTCATATGTATTGTGGATGAGGCATATATTGATTTCGGAGGCATCAGCGCACTGCCGCTGATCGAGAAGTACGACAACCTCCTCGTTGTACAGACATTTTCCAAATCGCGATCCATGGCCGGTTCACGCATTGGCTATGTGTTCGGCAACGAGCGTCTGATCAAATATTTAAATGATGTGAAATATTCGTTCAACTCCTACACGATGGATCAGCTCACACTTGTGACCGGTGCAGCGTCGCTTGCGGATGAGGAGTATTTTCAAGAGACGCTTGATAAGATCGTTATGACCCGTGAGCGTGTGAAAAAGGAACTTCAGGAACTCGGCTTCACGATGCCGGATTCCAGGAGCAATTTTCTCTTTATCAGTCATCCGCGCGTGCCTGCAAAGGAGTTGTTTACGGCTCTGCGCCAGCAGAATATCTATGTGCGCTATTTCGATAAGCCGCGCATTGACAACATGTTGCGTGTGACGATCGGAACGGATGAGGAGATGGATCAACTGATTGCATTTTTAAAGGAGTATTTATGCTGAAAAAGTATTTATGGATCGCATTTGTTTCCATGGTGCCGCTCATTGAGCTGCGTGGAGCGATCCCGATTTCGCAGGGACTGGGTCTGCCCATGATTCCCAGTTATATCGTCTGTATCATTGCCAACATGGTTCCGGTGCCTATCATCTATCTCTTTGCCAGAAAGGTGTTGGAGTGGGGTGCTGACAAACCGATCATCGGTGGGTTCTTCAGCTGGTGTCTGACGAAGGGTGAGCATGGCGGACAGAAGCTGCAGGCAAAGGCAGGCAGAGGACTGTTCCTGGCACTGCTGCTCTTTGTGGGCATACCGCTTCCGGGAACCGGTGCATGGACGGGAACGCTGGCGGCAAGTATTCTGGATATGGATTTTAAATCGAGTGTGCTGGCGGTGATGCTTGGCGTACTGCTTGCCGGAGTGATCATGATGGCTGTCAGCTTTGGAGTATTCGGGATATTGTTCTGAAAAAAACAGTGAGGGAGTGACTGAAAAGTCGCTCCTTTTTTTCTGGGTTAGAATTTTGTGCGAAAATAGCAAAAATTTGAAGTAATTTAACAACAATGACGTTGTAGCGTGCAGGCACAGTGGTATAATTGGTTCATAAAGTGGAAAATAAAATGGAGATAGTGTCAAATGACCTATGAAAAAAATGAGCAAAAGAAAAAGGCTCAGATGAACCTTGAAAACTGTAGATATTTTAGGTTTTGGTAGCTTACCGCC
>SFRL01000085.1 GCA_004562765.1 bacterium
TATCTGGCCTACGGTTCCAACCTGTCCCTGGAACGGATGAAAAGCCGCTGCCCAGATGCCGTGGTGCTTGGCACCGCTGTCATTCCCGGCTACCGTCTCCTGTTCAAAAAGAGCAAGACCGGAAGCTACGCAACCATCGAGCAGGATGCCAACTGCTGTGTCCCCGCACTGGTCTATAAGATTTCAGAACTGGATGAAGCGCTGCTTGACCGCTGTGAGGGTTATCCCCGGTATTATTATAAGCGGAATTTCCGGCTTTCTGTCACGAGGCTGGATTCCGGCAGGCGGATGAAAGAAAGGAAATGGTGCATGGCCTATGTGATGCACGAGGAGCATATTCTTGGGGAACCGGACATGGAGTATTTCCGAATTTTGGATGAAGGGTATGGCGAGTGGAATTTTGATACCGATATTCTGGATAAGGGGCTGGCGGACAGTATCGGGATCAGGGCTGCGGGAGAATACATAGAACGCTGCCAGCGAGGGTAAAGTACACAATCTGCGGCCGGTACATTTGGTGGATTTATGGACCAGGATTCGCTTGCTATTACCGGCCAAAAGAGTGATTAATACCATACCGCCAGAGAAGTGCGGAAGAAAGGAGCGAAAGCAAATGAGAAAGAAAAAATACTACATAGCATACGGGAGCAACTTATCAGTGGGCCAGATGGCCTACCGCTGCCCGGATGCGAAAGTCATCGGAACTGCGGTCATTGAGGATTACGCGCTGCTTTTTAAGGGCTGCGCTACCATTGAGCAGAGGAAAGGAAAAAAGGTGCCAGTACTCATCTGGGAGATTTCCCCCAGTGACGAGAAAAGCCTTGACCGCTATGAGGGCTATCCCAACTTTTACTACAAAAAGGATTTGACATTAACAGTCCAAATGACCGGAACGGATGCCAGCCAGGAACTGACCGCAATGGTCTATATCATGGATGAACGCCGCCGCCTCGCCAGTCCAACGGGCTATTACTACAAGGTGCTGGCAGACGGTTATGAGGACTTCGGGTTTGATAAAGCAATCCTGGAGCAGGCACTTGTGGACAGCGTTGGAAAACGTACAGCCGGAGTATTTTTGAACGGATATCAGGACGATTGCAGGGGGTAGCAGATGGGGAAAAATAATTTGAATATTAAGCTGCCGGATGCCATGCCGGATGAACTGGAAACCATCCGCAGGGAGCGGAGCCAGCAGGAAGGGCGCAGGGTTTCCAGGAACAGCCTGATCGAAGAGGCAGTAGAAAAATACGTTACGGCGGCAGAAAAATTCCTGGAGGGATTGTTTCAGGAAGGAAATGTAAAGCCGGATCAGCCATACCAGATTTCCGTGCGGGAGTTCCTTGGCAGGCACATGGATGACAGGATTTCCATGATGACACCGGGAGGGTATGTGGATTTGGATAAAGCGCAGACAGAACGGCTCCTTTCCGGCCAGACGGTAAAAGCCCATCCCGGATGCAGGGAGGATTTCAGAGACATCTCTTCGGAGGAACTGCTACCGCAGAGCGTCCTGTCGGCGCATTTCCGGGATGGGGTATGGCGGCTTCTGACAGACACCGAACGTGGTACAGAGACGATTCGAACCGTTTGCTACGATACAGAGGATATCTGGAAAAGCCGTTATCAGGCAAAGCAGTTCTTCCTGCGGGCAATGGCAGCCTGTGAGGGCAGTGAGAAAGAACGCTACACAAATATTTACATGAAACTGATGATGGGAATGACAGACTGTGATGATTCGGAGGTGTGAGCATGGGATAAAATGCACAGTTTTTCTTTGAAATGATTGTGTACATTATAGTTCAGATATAAGTTGCTATTATCTGTACCTGACGGTAATATGTGTCACACCAAAGGGGAACACCCAAAAGTCAAGGAGGACACAGAACATGAAGAAAAATAATTTTGCAGAAGAATACGCACGGGAGGCGGCAATCAAAGCACAGTACCATGAGGCTGAAAAGGCAGGCAGCAAGGAAGGGCAGGAAGCTGCGCGGGATGCTTACCATGAACTGGAGGAGCAGGTTGCGGCAAAGGGAAATTCCTACGCAAGAATCTACCGGCTATACAGCGAGGCACAGGATCGGGGCAATGAGTATATTGATTTAAACGATACCATTTGGGATGAACAGGTAAAGCCGCTGATCTGCAGCCTCCGGGAATACGGCATTGAAAAATTCACCTTTTCCTCCACCTGGTCTTCCGCAGTGGAAACCGCATGGCTTTTCACACAGAACGGATGCGGGCTGGAGGGACTGGTGGAGATTAACAGCCGGCACAAAGCATTTATGAGTGAGGAATACGAGAAAGCCCATGGCTACCTTTTTTCCATCGGGGATGCGGAAGAGAAATAAAGAAAAGCGTAATCGGCCGGGAGAGGGGCGGTAAGCCCCTCAAAAGCCGTTCGCCGGGTTTTGTCCGGCCTTCTGGGAAAAAGGCGGACATGGCCGGCTGTGGAGGCACTGTAGGCGTATTAGTCAAACAGAAAAGTGCAGCATTGGCAGGCGCTCCACGGGCAGATATAAGAGGGGCGAAGGAATAAAATGAACAATTTCCCCACCGTATCTTTGGTACATTCATGGCCCAGAATTGACTGGATAATGTGCAAAACCAGAGGTAATATGCTACTACCGAAAGGGAAAACAGAGAAAGCGGAGGAAACAGCGATGACAAGATTTCAAAAGGAACTGAGCGGGGAACTTGGAGCATATTGGGAAAAGGAAGCACAGAAAGAACTGGAGAGGGTGAAAGCAGACCTGCAGGCCGGCAAGATTACCATTGATGAAAACGGGGTTGCCCGCAACTGCATCGGCAGGGTGCTGATGAGCGACATGCTGGAGAAGCTGGCGATGGTCACTGACAAGGTCAGTGTGGAGGCAACCACAGCGGCCAGGGACAAAGAGGTTTCTGAATCCCTCGCGGAATACCGGAAAAGCGTAAGGCCAGCAACCGGAGAGGAGCGCATGGAGATGCAGGCTGCTTTTGGAAAAGGAACCACAGTGGTCAACATCCTGACCGGAGAAAAAACTAAACTTTAAAATTACAACGAAGCTACAGGCATACCCCCCAAAGGGGCTGTGTCTCGTTATCCCCGATTTTATATAGATTGATTTTACTTGAGGACTTCTTTGGAGGTCCTTTTTGTTTGCCTTTTGAGGAAAGGAGGGATGCCGGATGGCGACAAGGGGAAGAAAACCGACACCTACAGCAGTGAAAGAGCTGGAGGGGAATCCGGGCAAGCGTCCATTGAATGCGAAAGAACCGAAACCAGACAAGAAGGCTCCGTCCTGCCCGAAGTGGCTGGAGCCGGAGGCAAAGAAGGAGTGGCGGCGTCTGGCAAAGCAGATGGAGCAGATCGGCATCCTGACGGAAGTAGATATGGCCGCTTTTGCCGGATATTGTCAGGCGTATGCCCGGTGGAAAGAGGCGGAGGAATTCATCACGCAGCATGGCTCTATCGTAAAGACTCCATCTGGTTACTGGCAGCAGGTGCCGCAGGTAAGCATTGCCCAGACCTATCTGAAAATCATGAACCGCTTTGCCGAGCAGTTTGGTCTGACGCCTTCCTCCCGGAGCCGGATCATTGCGGATACAGACAGCCGGGGTGGTGCTGTGGATGAAATGGAGGAACTGTTGGGAGGTGGAAGCTGATGGCAGAGACAAGACCAAAGGATTACCCCAAACTCAAAAACTATCAGCCGACAAAATTTATGCTGCCGGATTCCCATTATGAGAAAGTGAAAGCAGACCGGGCAGTGAAGTTCATAGAAAACTTAAGACACACCAAAGGAAAATGGGCAGGGAAACGCTTCTGGCTGCTACCTTGGCAGGAACAGATCATCCGTGACATTTTTGGTGTGGTAAAAGAGGACGGGAACCGGCAGTTTCTGACTGCTTTTGTTGAAATCGGAAAGAAGAATGGAAAAGAGCTGGCGCTTGATACCCCAATTCCAACACCAGAGGGATTCACTTCGATGGGGGACCTGCAGGTGGGGGATATTGTCTTTGACGAGATGGGGAAGCCGTGCCATGTGGTCGCAAAAAGCGAGGTCGATGACAAGGAACAGGCATACCGGATCACATTTAAGGATGGAAGTTCGATTGTTGCGGGGGAAAGGCATCTGTGGAATGCAGAATATATTTATGGGAAGCGGAAAGCCGTGCAGTGGACAACGGGTGAAATTTACAAAAGAACAACGCGATACCGACAGAGGTTTTCTGACCGGCCGGAGGCACAGCGGGAATCGCTGATACGCATTCCGGTGTGTGGCGCGCTTCAAACGCAGGAGGCAGAAATTCCGGTTGATCCGTATCTATATGGATACTGGCTTGGGAATGGCAGTGCGAACAGGCCGGAAATAACGGTACGGAATTGTGATGTGGATGACTTGATCGCATTCATTCCATACCAGCTGCACAACAGGTATCCCCAAGTTTGTGGGGGAAGTGAGAGACTGGTGTATTTTGAGCTTAAGAAGATACTTGTTCCGAACTTCCGGGATAAAGTCATCCGGCCGGAATACCTCCGTGCGTCGGAAACACAGCGGTGGGAATTGCTGCAGGGGCTTATGGATTCCGATGGGTGCATCGGAGATAGGAAAGCACAGAGTGTATACGTCAGTACGATCCTGCAGCTTGCGGAATCTGTCCGGGAACTATTATGGAGTCTTGGTATTAAAAATGCCATGACGACCACGCCTTTGACCAGAAGAGGGGTTCCGACAGGGGAAACTTTGTATCAGATCCGCTTTACCACATTTGATGACCAGCCAACATCCAGATTAAGCCGGAAGAGTGAAAGAAGCAGGGAGCGCGTCAAACTAACGCGTTCCTGTTTCCATTATCTGGAAGATATACAGCCAGTCAGCCGTCCGGTGAAGATGCAGTGTATCCAGGTAGACAGTCCAAGCCATCAGTATCTTGCGGGACGGAGCATGGTACCTACCCACAACAGCGAGCTTGCGGCGGCGGTAGCCCTCTATCTCCTGTATGCGGATAATGAGCCGTCAGCGGAGGTTTACGGCGCAGCGGCAGACCGCCAGCAGGCATCCATTGTCTTTGATGTGGCAAACCAGATGGTGCGGATGACGCCCGCACTGATGAAGCGGAGTAAGATTATGGGAGCCACCAAGCGGATTGTGAATTATGCGAATGCCGGGTTCTATCAAGTGCTTTCCGCAGAGGTCGGCACCAAGCATGGCTTGAATGTGAGCGGGCTGGTGCTGGATGAAGTGCATGCTCAACCGAACCGGAAATTATATGATGTCCTGACAAAAGGCTCCGGCGATGCCAGGGAACAGCCTTTGTTCTTTCTGATCACCACGGCCGGGACGGAAAAAGAATCCATCTGTTATGAACTGCACACGAAGGCTGTAGATATCCTTGCCGGTCGGAAGATCGATCCTACTTTCTACCCCGTGGTGTTCGGCTTGACGGATGAGGATGACTGGCATGATGAGAAAAACTGGTATAAGGCGAATCCATCCCTTGGACAGACAATCCAGATTGACCGTGTCCGGGAAGCATACCGGGAGGCACTGCAGAACCCGGCAGAGGAAAATGTGTTCAAACAGCTGCGTTTGAACATGTGGGTGTCCAGTCTGACTCGTTTTATTCCCGGACAGATTTTTGACCTGGGGAACATCCCAATCGATATGGAGGCATTGAAAGGACGTGATTGTTACGGCGGGCTGGATTTATCCAGCACCGGTGACATCACAGCATTTGTCCTGATATTCCCGCCGAGAAATGAGTACGAGAAATACATTCTGCTCCCGTTTTTCTGGATACCGGAGGAAACCATCCCCCTGCGTGTGCGGCGCGGCAGTGTTCCCTATGATGTCTGGCAGAAACAGGGATATCTTCTGGCAACGGAGGGGAATGTCATCCATTATGGGTTCATTGAGAAATTCATCGAGAAACTGGGGGAAACCTACCACATTTTAGAGATTGCCTTTGACCGTTGGGGAGCGGTGCAGATGGTACAGAACCTTGAAGGGATGGGATTTACAGTTGTTCCATTCGGCCAGGGGTTCAAAGACATGTCTCCCCCTACCAAGGAATTTTATAAGCTGCTGATGGAAGGGAAGATCATCCATGGCGGCAACCCGGTCCTGAGGTGGATGGCTGGCAATGTAGTGGTGGAAACAGACCCGGCAGAGAATATCAAGCCGACAAAGGCAAAATCACCGGAGAAGATCGATGGCATTGTTGCATCCATTATGGCCCTTGACCGCTGTATCCGTAACGCCGGAGAACAGCAGGGCAGCATCTATGATGATCCTGACCGAGGGCTGCTTGTATTTTGATGAAGGAGGAATAATCCAATGGGATTTTTAGAATGGATGGGTTTTTCAAAACTCAGGGATGCGCCAGAGGAAGACAGACCGGAGGAAAAGCTGCCGGAGGTGACGGACAGCGTCCGTGATTCCGGGCAGATTTTTGCTTTTGGGACTGCAAGCAGCGGGGAAAAGGTGGATGAACAATCTGCCATGCAGATTTCCACGGTATATGCCTGTGTGAGAGTTCTGGCAGAAACAGTAGCAGCATTGCCGCTGCATCTGTACCGCTACACCGATGATGGGAAAGGCAAGGAAAGGGCTGCAGACCATCCGCTTTACCGGATTTTATACCGGCAGCCCAACGATGAGATGAGCAGCTTTACCTGGCGGGAAACGCTGATGACACATCTGCTTTTGTGGGGGAATGCCTACTGCCAGATCATCCGGGATGGAAGGAATAACGTCCTCGGCCTGTATCCGCTGCTCCCGGAGAATGTGGAGGTAGACCGTGACGAACAGGGGCAGCTCTATTATATCTACCATGCTTACACGGATGAAGTGCCGGGGGAAAAGAACCAGGATATCTATTTTAGAAAAGATGAAATCCTGCATATTCCCGGCCTGGGCTTTAATGGACTCGTAGGATTTTCCCCGATTGCCATGATGAAGAACAGTCTCGGAACCACACTGGCTGTGGAGAAGTATGGTTCTTCCTTTTTCAAAAACGGGGCACAGCCAAGCGGCGTGCTGGAGCATCCGGGTGTCTTAAAAGACCCGCAGAAGATCCGGGATAACTGGACATCGGTATATGGCGGTGCAAATAACGCCCATAAGGTCGCTGTGCTCGAAGAGGGGATGCAGTATAAGTCTATTTCATTACCGCCAGAGGATAGCCAGTTCCTTTCCACCCGGCAGTTTGGCGTGGAAGAAATCTGCCGTATCTTCCGGGTGCCGCCGCATATGGTCCAGGACTTACAGAGAGCGACTTTCTCTAATATTGAGAACCAGTCACTGAATTTTGTGGTACACACACTGACTCCTTGGCTGGTGCGGTTCGAGCAGGCAATCATCAAAGACCTTCTACTTACCGAGGAACAGGATGTGCTGTTTCCTAAGTTTAACGTGGATGGATTGCTGCGTGGCGATTACCAGAGCAGGATGAACGGTTACGCCACCGGCATCAGTAACGGTTTCTTAAGCCCTAATGACATCCATCGCCTAGAGAATATGGACCTGATCCCGGCAGAAGAGGGAGGAGACGACTATTACCTGAACGGCGGTTATGTGAAACTACGGGACGCTGGAAAATACGCCCAGGTGAAGCAGGCGGCTGTGGAGCAGAACCGGCCGAAGGAACAGCCGGAGGAAAAGACACCTGACAGTGAGAACAGGCGGAGTGAGAGTACGCCGCAAAAACCGAAAGAAAGGAAACGGAAACGATGAAGAAATTCTGGAACTGGATTCACAATGAAGCCGGCGGCAGGGTGCTCCGTCTGGAAGGACCGATTGATGAGGAATCCTTCTGGGGGGATGAGGCAACACCAAAGGCATTCCGGGAGGAACTGGAATCAGGAGAGGGCGATATTACCGTCTGGATCAACAGCCCCGGCGGAAATGTGTTCGCGGCAGCGGAGATTTATACGATGCTCCGGGACTATAAAGGCGCGGTTACCGTCAAGATTGACGCCATTGCCGCTTCTGCTGCCTCTGTGGTAGCGATGGCTGGAAGTAGAGTGCTGATGTCCCCTGTGGCAATGCTGATGCTCCATGATCCCAGCACCATCGCTTATGGCAATACCAAAGACATGGAGCGGGCAATCCATACGCTCCCACAGCCGCATTTCCAACCTGATGTCCAATGAGACGTGGATGAATGCGAAAAAGGCAGTGGAACTGGGGTTCGCGGATGAAATCCTCTTTGACGTGGAAGAACCGGAAGAAGAGGGAGAAGGCGGGGAGGAAGAAACAGAGGAGGAAGAGGAAAAGCCGGGCATCCATCTGGAGGCACAGATTTATTCCACCAGACAGATGGGACTGACGATCCTGAACCGGCTCGGTGTGGACAGCGGGAAGCCTCCTGAGAAGCCGCCTGCGGATACACACACAGAACCTTCCAAATCCATGGAAGAAAAGCCGCCGCATCCTGCAATCGGCATGGACGGCACAACAGAAGATGGCAGTGTGCCATATCTGATCTTAGAGAAACAGCTGGAGTGTTTGAAGTAAGGCAAACGCCTGAAACAGACAGATCCGGCTCTTTTTATACCCAAAATCACATTTTTTATGGAGGAAATGACGATGAGTAAGATTCTTGAACTGAGAAGCAAGCGCAATACCCTCTGGGAGCAGACCAAGGCATTCCTGGAGCAGCACCGCGGGGAGAACGGCCTTGTAGCCGCCGATGCGGTGGAGCAGTACAACAAGATGGCCCAGGAGGTCAAGGACCTGGGTGCGGAGATCGAGCGTCTGGAGCAGCAGGCGGAGTTTGACGCCAAGCTGTCGGCCCCGACCTCCAATCCGGTGCATGGCGATCCGAAGAACGGCAGCCCGAAGGATAAGGACACCAGCCCGACCGGGACGGAGGAGTATAAGAATGCATTCTGGGACATGATCCGCAACCGTGGTAACTACGGCGAGGTCAGAAACGCGCTGTCTGTCGGTGTGGATACGGAAGGCGGATACACCGTGCCGGATGAGTTTGAAAAGAAACTGGTGGAGGCACTGGAGGAGAATAACATCTTCCGAAGCATGGCGAATGTGATCCGCACCAGTTCCGGCACCCGTAAGATTCCGATTGCGGAGGACACCGGGGAGGCCAGCTGGATCGATGAAGGGGAGGAAATCCCGGAGAGCGACACCACCTTTGGGCAGACCATGCTGTCGGCTTATAAGCTGGGCACCATGATCAAGGTTTCCAATGAGCTTCTGAACGATTCCGCGTTTGACCTTGCGACCTATATCGCCCGCCGTTTTGGTGTGCGTATGGGCAACGCGGAGGAGAAGGCATTCATTACCGGGGACGGTGTGGGCAAGCCGCTGGGCATCCTGGACGATGCCGGGGCGAAGGTGGGCGTAACCGCAGGAACGCAGACCAAGCTGACCTTTGATGAAATCTTCCAGCTGTACTATGCACTGAAAGCACCGTACCGCAAGAAAGCGGAGTTCCTGTGCAACGAGGCGGTGGTGCTGCAGCTGATGACCTTAAAAGACAACAACGGCAACTATATCTGGAAGCCGGGACTTGAGATCGGCAAGCCGGATACACTTCTGAACCGTCCGCTGAAGACCTCTGCCTTTATGCCCGCCGTGGCAGCAGGAAACAAAGTGCTGGCCTTTGGCGATTACAGCTACTACTGGATCGCAGACCGCCAGAGCAGAACCTTCCGCCGCCTGAATGAGCTGTATGCCCGCACGGATCAGGTAGGTTTCCTTTCTACGCAGCGTGTGGACGGAAAGCTGATCCTGCCGGAAGCGGTGCAGGTGATCCAGATGAAGGGCAGCGCATCCAGCGGTTCCTGATAAGGCGGAGAGATTATGGCAGATGGTGGTTATATGTATATGCCTGCCATCTGCTGATGAGAGAGGAGGATACAGCCATGGCATTGGTAACCTTGGAAGAAGCGAAGACCTATCTGCGTGTGGATTCATCGGAAGAGGATGCCGTGGTCGGCATCCTCTTAACTTCTGCTGGGAAACTGTGTGCGGATGTGGCGAGGCTTACGGATGAACAGTGGGCAGCAGTAGATGCGGATGAAACAGAGGATACGGCATCGTACACGGAAGAAGAACTTTCCCGGATACGGGAAGTGATGAAAGTGGCGGTTCTGTATGCTCTCGCTTATCTGTATGAACACCGGGAGGAAGCGGACCATCATGGGCTTACCCTGACACTCCGTTCCCTTTTGTTTTCCATCCGGGAAGGGGTTCTTTGAAAGGAGAGGCAGGCATGGAGATTTCAAAGCTGAATGAGCGGATAACGATTGAGAAGAATGCAGTCGTTACGGATGCCATTGGGAATCACAAGAACACATGGATCCACTACTTTTCCTGTTATGCCTATGCTTCCACCTATCAGGCAGAGGAGAAGGAAAGCGAGGTATCCAGCGAGGAGCGCTCCGTCACCTTTACGGTGCGCTGGTGCAGTGAGGCCGCCGCTGTCACTTCCACAGGCTTCCGTGTGAGGTTCCGGGGAGAAGTTTATGACATTGAGTCGGTGGACCTGATGAATTACCGGAAGAAGGAGATCCGGTTCAAATGCCGGAGGGAACCGAGGCAGTGAGAGGGAGGTAACGGCCTATGGCAAAGAAGATATCAGTAGACCAGCTCTCCAGTGAGATCATGTCTGCGCTGGATGAGTACAAAAAGGTCACGGATGAAGTAGTGAAGACCGCGGTGAATTCTGTATCAAAAGAGACGAAGGCAATGGCACAGGCCGGCTCCCCGGTCAAGTCTGGCGGTTATCAAAAGGGGTGGGCGGTCAAAAAGACCTCAGAGAAAACCGGGCAGGTCAGTATCACGGTCTATAACCGTACCAAGCCGGGGCTGACACACCTTCTGGAAAAGGGCCATGCCAAGCGTGGCGGCGGCCGGGTGGCGGGAAAACCACATATCGCCCCGGCAGAAGAATATGCCGTGAATGAACTGGAAGCAGCGATTAGAAGGGGGCTTTCGTGATGGATTATGAAGAGATTGCAAACATGTTAGGCGGCACGGGGCTGCCCTTTGCATACCACCATTTTGCGGAAGGGGAGTCACCACAGCCGCCTTTTATCTGCTACCTGACACCCGGCAGCAACAACTTTGCGGCAGACGGGAAGGTCTACTTCAAAGCAAAGCAGCTGGATGTGGAACTGTATACGGACGAGAAGGCACCGCAACTGGAAGAACGGCTGGAAACTGTCTTTGATGCTTACGGGCTGTTCTATGAGAAATCGGAAACCTACATCGAGTCCGAGAAACTGTATGAAGTGATTTATGAAATGGAGGTATGAAGGCTATGGGAAACAAAGTCAAATATAACCTGAAAAATGTCCATGCCGCAAAGCTGACAGAAACTGTGGCAGACGGTGTAACCGCATTTGCCTATGCCGCACCGAAGGCGATTCCCGGAGCGGTGAGTATCAGCCTGGATGCGGAGGGCGAATCCAGCCCGTTCTATGCGGACGGCATCGTGTATTTCCGTTCCGTGACCAATAACGGATACAGCGGTGATCTGGAGATCGCCTTGATCCCGGAGTGGTTCCGCACGGAGATTTTGCAGGAGGAGCTGGACGCCAAGGGTGTCTTGGTGGAGAACAGCGGAGTTGGCGAGAGCGTGAAGTTTGCCCTGCTCTTTGAGTTTGACGGGGATGTGAATGCCATCCGCCATGTGCTGTATAACTGTTCGGCATCCCGTCCGTCCATTGAATCGGAGACGAAAGAGGACACCATTGAGCCTGGAACGGAAACCCTGTCCATTACAGCGGACCCTCGCTCGGATGGGCTTGTAAAAGCCAGGACGGGCGATACCACGGACAAGGAGGCATATACGAACTGGTATAAATCGGTGTATCTGCCAACGGAAAAAGAGTCAGGGCAGGAAGGAGCGTAAAAAATGCTGAAACGTGAAATTGAGATTTGTGGGAAAAAGGTGGCGTTCCGTTCCTCGGCCACCATTCCCCGACTGTACCGGGCGAAGTTTAAGAGGGATATTTTCAAAGACCTCTCCAAGCTGGAGAAATCCTATAAAGGCAAGACCGAGGACGGGGAGGAATTCCAGATCGAGGACTTGGAGATTTTCGAGAACGTGGCTTATATCATGGCTTATCATGCGGACAATTCCATTCCACCGACCATTGAGGAGTGGCTGGATCAGTTTGATATGTTCTCTATCTATGAAGTTCTGCCGCAGATTCTGGAACTGTGGGGACAGAACATGGTGGTGGAGGTGCAGGCAAAAAAAGAGTTGGCAGGAGTACAAGGGAAATGACAACACCCCTGTTCCTCCTGCGTTGTGTGGAGCTTGGAATTGCGATCTCTGATTTGGATCTTCTTACCATCGGCCTCGTCATTGATATGTGGACAGAAAAAGGAAACGATGATGTGAAGTACAAAAAAGTGGCCCGTGAAGCCACGCAGGAAGATTTCGATAAATTTTAGCTTTGGCGCATCCGGTTCGGGTGCGCCATTTACATGGTTGGAGGTGAGGAACAGTGGCGAGCAGGATCAAAGGCATCACGATTGAGATTGGTGGTGACACCACAGGCTTAGACAAGGCCCTGAAAAGTGTCAATTCTTCTATCACGCATACGCAGAGTGCCTTAAAAGATGTCAATAAGCTGATG
Source organism: bacterium (assembly GCA_004562765.1). GTDB lineage: Bacteria > Bacillota > Clostridia > Lachnospirales > Lachnospiraceae > W0P33-017. The sequence goes on from SFRL01000085.1 coordinate 12,602, forward strand.
AAGCTGGACCCTTCCAACACAGAACTTCTCACACAGAAACAGAAGTTACTGAAGGATGCGATTTCATCCACAAAGGAAAAGCTGGATGCCTTAAAACAGGCGCAGGCACAGGCAAAGGAGCAGCTGGAGAACGGTGACTTGGGGCAGGACAAATACGATGCCCTCCAGCGTGAGATCATCGAGACCGAGCAGGAATTAAACCGGCTCCAGCAGGAGGCTGCAACCACCAGTACAGCCCTTGCCAAGATTGACGAGATCGGCGGCAAGATGGAGAATCTGGGAAATTCTATCGCCGGTGTCGGAAAAACGATTATGCCGATCTCCACAGCAGTCGGCGGCCTGGGCATTGCGGCTGTGAAAACGGCTGCGGACTTTGACTCTGCCATGAGCCAGGTGGCAGCGGTATCCGGCGCGACCGGGGATGACCTGGATGGGTGAGAAAACGAAGTTCTCCGCATCCGAGGCAGCGCAGGCCATGAATTACATGGCCATGGCCGGATGGAAGTCAAAAGACATGATCTCCGGTATTGACGGTATCATGAACCTCGCTGCTGCCAGTGGTGAAGACCTGGCGACCACATCGGACATTGTAACGGATGCCTTGACCGCCTTTGGACTGTCGGCTGAGGATTCCGGGCATTTTGCGGATATTCTGGCAGCGGCAAGCTCTAATGCCAACACCAACGTGTCCATGATGGGAGAGACGTTCAAATACTGTGCGCCGATTGCGGGTGCGCTTGGTTTCTCTGCGGAGGATACGGCAGAGGCAATCGGCCTGATGGCGAATGCGGGTATCAAGTCCTCCCAGGCAGGTACGGCACTTCGTACTATCATGAACAACCTTGCCGGGGAAGTGAAGATCAGCGGGCAGGCCATCGGGGATGTGACCATTGCCACAACGAACGCAGACGGCAGCATGAGGAGCCTGTCGGATATCCTGGCAGACTGCCGGGTTGCTTTTGGAGGTCTGACCGAATCCGAGAAGGCACAGGCGGCGGAATCCCTCGTAGGCAAGAACGCCATGAGCGGTTTTCTTGCTTTGATGAATGCCGCCCCTGCGGATATTGAAAAGTTAAGCGGTGCCATTGATAACTGTGACGGAACCGCGGAAAAGATGGCTGCCACCATGCAGGATAACCTGATGGGGCAGCTTACCATCTTAAAGAGCCAGTTGGAGGAATTGGCGATCTCTTTTGGTGAGATGCTGATGCCTGCCATCCGTAACATTGTGACGAAAATCCAGGAGTTTGTGGATAAGTTAAACGGCATGGATGAAGGCACCCGTGAGATGGTCTTAAAGATTGGCCTTTTGGTAGCGGCGCTTGGGCCGTTCCTGGTGATCCTCGGAACCACGATAGCCAAGATCGGCACGGCTATGAAAGGGTTTGTACAGCTGGCGAACGGCTTTAACAAACTAAAAGTGGCGGTGCAGGGCGGCACAGGACTGTTTGGAAAACTGGGAGCCGCCATTGGCGGTATCTCTGCACCTGTTGTGGCGGTGGTGGCAGTCATTGGGACACTAGTGGCTGCTTTCCTGCATTTATGGAATACCAATGAGGGATTTCGGGAGGCCATCGTCGGAACCTGGAATACCATCAAAGAGACTGTCAGCACCTTCTGCCAGGGAATCGTTGACCGGCTGAATGCCCTTGGTTTCAGCTTCCAGAACATCACAGAGGTGCTCTCGGCAGTGTGGAACGGTTTCTGTTCCCTGCTTGCCCCGGTCTTTGAAGGGGCATTTCAGGCAATCGCCGTGGTGCTTTCCACGGTGCTGAACGTGATCACCGGCATCTTAGATGTATTTATTGGTTTGTTTACCGGGAACTGGTCGCAGATGTGGACGGGGATTCAGACGATTTTCTCAGGGGTATGGGAGGGAATCAAGGGTGTCCTTTCGGCAGCGGTCGGCATCATCCAGGGCATTGTGGATGTGTTCCTCGGCTGGTTTGGCACAAGCTGGAGCGAGGTCTGGACGAATATCAAGACTTTCTTCGAGGGCATCTGGAACGGCATTGTTTCCTTCTTCTCCGGTATTTGGGAGACCATCACAAATGTGGTGCAGACAGGAATCATGCTGATCGGCTCCATTTTGAGTGCTGCCTTTGACATCATCACGCTGCCTTTCCAGTTCATTTGGGAAAACTGCAAGGAAATCATCGTATCCGTCTGGAACACCATCAAGTCGGTGGTGTCTTCCGCAATCGGTGCGGTTTCCAGCGTGATCTCGTCCGTGATGTCCGTGATCCAGAACGTCATTTCGACTATCTGGACGGCGATCAGCACGAAAATTTCTACTGTGCTGAACACGATAAAATCCGTGGTGACTACCACATTCAATGCTATCAAGTCGGTGGCTTCCAGTGTCTGGAACGGTATCAAATCTGCCATTTCGACCGTGGTGGACGGCATCAAGAGCAAAGTCTCATCCGTATTTAACGCGGTCAAGAGTACGGTGACTTCTATATTCAATGGAATCAAGAGTACCACCACTTCCGTCTGGAACGGCATCAAGACCGCCATTATTACCCCGATTGAGGCGGCGAAAAACACCATCAAGGGGATTGTGGATAAGATCACCGGATTCTTCTCCGGCATGAAGATTTCCCTGCCGCACATCAAGCTGCCGCACTTTAAGATTTCCGGCAGCCTGTCCATTGCGCCGCCGAGTGTGCCGCACCTGTCCATTGACTGGTACAAAGAGGGCGGTATCATGACGCGGCCGACACTGTTTGGTATGAACGGTACAAACCTGATGGCAGGCGGTGAGGCAGGAGCAGAAGCAATCCTGCCATTGAAAGGTTTCTACAGTCAGTTGGAGAGTATCCTTTCTAACCGGATGGATACTAGCATGATGGAGCGTTACCTGTCCATCATTGCGGCAAACAGCAGCAAGGGGATCTATCTGGAGGATGGAACTTTGGTGGGGCATCTGCTCCCGGCCATCGACAGTAAGCTGGGGCAGATGCAGAAACTGAACAGGAGGTTGAGCTTATGAGACCAGATGTAAAACTAAATCATGTGTGGATGTCTGGTCTTGGGTGGCTGAGGGAGAGCATCAATTTTCCAACACCCCAATCCCAGACCAATACCATAGTGGTGCCGGGACGGAATTCTCCGATCCGGTACACCGAAGCGTTGGGGCGGGTATCCTACCAGCCCCGGAACTTTGAGATCATACTCTCCATGCTCGGCACCAGGGAGCAGTTTAATCAAAAGGTCAGTGCGGTTGTGAACCCGTTTGCCGGACAGCTGGTAAAGGTAGTCTGCAGCGAGGAACCGGGGCTGTATGCCATCGGCACACTGGAAATGGCACCGGCCTATGAACCTCTGACGGGGAAGGGGCAGCTTACCATTTCCTGCTCCGATGGGGATTCTTACCGTTACCATGTGGAAGAAACCGTTATCACAGTGATGGGCGGAGGGAATGTCATTCTGGATAATGACTATATGCCTGTGGTCCCGGTCATCACAGCCACAGAAGAAACGGCACTGAGCTGGCAGATCGGCACGGACACCTTCCGAAAAACGGTCAGTTCCGGCACCTGGGAGTTTCCCGAAATGGAATTACAGGCCGGACGCAATACCATATCGGTGACTGGCTCCGGG
>SFRL01000008.1 GCA_004562765.1 bacterium
GAGATTTCTTTCTGCGGTATTGATTATATTTTTACTTATACAGTTTAACGAACATGTTTGGACATATTTTATTTCACACAGTTTAACGAATGTGTTGGCTGCATATATCATAGATGCATTGTGTATGTATTTATGCAGCCAACACTTCGTTAAACTGTTGTTTTGCGAATAGTTAGAACGACATATAATAAGTGTATGCCCCACCGGACATACACTTATTTTGATTCTACACAGACTTATTTATTGATCTCACCATATCTTAAAAGCATATCTACACATCCGTCAATACCGAGTTTTTCACTGTTTAATGACAGATCATAGCTGCGTGAATCTCCCCATTTTTTATTTGTATAGAAATTGTAATAGCTTGCACGTTGCTTGTCTGTACGGTTGATCAGATCCTTTGCCTTTGACTCAGAAAGCCCAAGGTCATGTGCAACACGTTTGATCCGGTAATCCTTGCCGGCGTATATAAAGGCATTGATGCAATGCGGATCATCAGATAACGCATAGTCAGCACAGCGTCCGACGATCACACAGGATCCTTCGCTTGCAATCTTCTTGATCGTATCAAACTGGGCTAAAAATACCTTCTGGCTCAACGGCATGTCCAGATAGGTATTGCCATGATAATTACTAAAGGAATATGTATCTGTGACCAACGAATATAAAAAACTGCTGGTAGGCTTTTCATCCTGCATATGGAAGATTTCCTCACATAAGCCGCTCTCCGCAGCCGCGCGTGCCAGCAGATCCTTGTCATAAAAAGGAATTCCCAGCTTTGCTGCCAGCTTTTCACCAACATCCTTTCCACCGCTTCCAAATTCACGTCCGATCGTATAAATAATTTTTTCCATATAAACACGCCCTTTCTGTTATTTAGGTACTTTTAGTATATCACTTTTGACGCAGATCCGCTAATAATTTTTCAAAATATTCGGGCAATTCTGCGCTGATTTCTAAAAATTCTCCGGTTGTGGGGTGAACAAAGCCTAAATTCATCGCATGAAGCGTCTGTCCCTGAAGCTTCCATCTTCCGGACGCGTGTCGGCCGCCGTAGACCTCATCACCGAGCAGCGGATGCCCGATGCTTGCCATATGCACACGGATCTGATGCGTACGTCCGGTTTCCAGTGCAAATTCCATATAGGTATAGTTTCCAAAACGCTCTAATACCTTATAGTGTGTCACTGCCGGTTTCCCGTTTTTTTCATTGATCGCCATCTTCTTGCGGTCTTTCGGATCGCGTCCGATCGCACCGCTTACAGTTCCTTCATCATCGGGCAGATTGCCGATCACAATTCCACGGTATCTGCGATTGCAGGAATGATTTTTGATCTGTTCCGCAATATGGATATGCGCCGTGTCCGTCTTGCAGATGATCAGTGAACCGGTCGTATCCTTGTCAATGCGGTGAACGATACCGGGGCGCACAACCCCATTGATGCCGCTCAGCTCATTGCCACAATGGTACATAATGGCATTGACCAATGTGCCGGAATAATGCCCTGCTGAGGGATGCACCACCATTCCCTTTGGTTTATTCACGATCAAAAGGTCTTCATCCTCATACAGAATATCCAAAGGAATATTTTCCGGATTGATCTCTACACGCTCTGCCGGAGGCGTCTCAACGGTGATCACATCGTCTGTGTGCAGTCTGTAATTTGCCTTCAGCACATTACCGTCCTTGGTGACATGCCCTTCTTTGATGAGCTTTGAAAAATAAGTTCTTGACCGCTCCGGAAAAATGGCGGCCAGGAACTTATCCAGTCTCTCATCTTCATATTCAAATGTCACTTCAAAGCTTGCGATTACGTTTTCACTCATGATCCGATACTCCGGGCTTCTTCCATGGAAAAATAAGCGCAGCAAGGCGGTCAAGATCTTTCTCTTTGTAATAAAATAAAAACAGAACGATAAATAACGCCGTCGCGCAGGTTACATAAATATCCGCCACATTAAAAATGGGAAAATTGATCAACGAAAAATAAAAGAAATCGATCACATAGTTATAAAGAATACGATCGATAAAATTACCGATCGCTCCGGCAAACAATGCAATACAGATACCGTGCAGCGGATAGAAATGCCGCTCAGCAGGAATCCGTCCGTATACATAGGTCAGGAGTACGATCATCAGTATCGTAATGGCAATAAAAAACATCTTTTTGCCTTGTAAAACACCGAATGCCGCACCACGGTTTTCCAGATAATGCAGTTCAAATACACCTTGGATAATGACGTACGCTGCCTGATCTTTTAATTTTTTAACTGCCAGATATTTTGTCCCCTGATCCAAAAGGATCAAAAGAAAAGCCAGTATGGCTCCCATGCAATAGCGCCCTGCCATATGCTTTTTGGTATTTGTATTCATAGCTGTCATCCTCTATTCACTCAATACATAATGAATTGCCTCTAACAGATCATCATCTGTCAGGGACAGGTCTGAATATGCTTCACCGATCCGTTTTAACAGTGTGAATTTTACTTTCCCACCAACCATTTTTTTGTCAGACTTTGTTGTTTCAAGAATCTCTCTCGCATCATAACCACTGATGCGGATCGGCAGCCGGTAGGTCGTCAAAACCTGCTCAATATCGTGCAGCTCATCGTTCGTTAAATTTCCTTTTTTCACTGAAAGATAAGCAGCAGCTACCATGCCTAGAGATACACATTCTCCATGATACAACCGAAAATCAGACAGTTTTTCAATTGCATGACCGATCGTATGACCGAAATTGAGTAATGCCCGCTCTCCTTTTTCCTTCGGATCATTCTCAACAACAACACGCTTGATATTGCAGCCGATATCCAGCATACCGATCAGTGTCTTAGGCGCTTTTTGCCAGATCAGTTCCCGGTTTTCTTTCATCCATGTATAATATGTGTCATCTTTGATCAATCCATGCTTGATCTCTTCTGCCATGCCATTGGCAAACTGTTCATCCGGCAAGGATTGAAATACTTCCATACTCATGTAGACCAGTTTCGGCTGATAAAACGCGCCTACCATATTTTTGTACTGCTGAAAATCCACGCCGGTCTTGCCGCCGATGCTGGAATCCACCTGTGCCAGCAGTGATGTCGGAATCTGGATGAAATCGATGCCCCGCAGATAAGTCGCAGCGCTAAAACCGGTCAGATCTCCTACTACTCCACCGCCGAGTGCAATCAGGAAATCATGGCGGTCAAATTTGTTGATTATTAATTGTTCATATAATTTTTGGACGGTGTCCATATTTTTGCTTCGCTCGCCTGCTTCAAAAACAAATGAGAAAATCTTGGCATACTGCTTATGCAATAGTTCACTGATTTCATTTAAGTATATATTTGCCACTTGTGAATCAGACACAATGCAAACTTTCTTTGTCGTATCCGTCCCGATCGCAGCTGTGATATCATCAAGCAAATACGAAAAACTGCTGTTTAATGTGATCGAATAGCATTTTTTTCCTTCATAATTTACGGCAATCTCTTTTCTCATCTCAATACTCCCTTCATTAACTGAATATCTGGTAGGAAAAACGGATGCGGTCTTTTTTTGTAACACCGAGTGTTTCTCCAAAACGTACTTTTCCAAATCCCCGGATGGACAATAAATCTCCTTGTTTACAATAATATGTATTATGTAAACTTTCGGCGCCGTTCACAAATATTTTGCCCTCCTGGATCATGCGTAAGGATGCGGAACGTGATATATTACAGATTGCTGCAATGACTGCATCCAACCGGTTTGATGTGACGATCGCCTCTTTATTGATAAACTGCGGCTCATAGTCAATGTGACTGTCTTCTTCCGCTTCCAAGGTCACTACCGTATGGCGGATGGAGGTCAGCTGTTCCAGAATATAAGGTACGATCTCTTCTTTTGCAAAGAAAAACATCTCCGCGTCATTTACGATCAGATCACCGATCTTACTGCGCTCAATGCCAAGGCTCATCAATGCTCCCAACACATCCCGGTGTGTCAGTTTTTCCGCAAATTTCGGATAAGCAGGACGAATTCGGATACACTGCATCGGGTAATCCCATTCATAAAAGAGAGCATCAGGGATAAATGCTACCATCTGACGCTCTGCATATTCATATCCGCCGGACATCCGGTATTCAGATTCCAGCTTCTCTTTGTTCTGTTGTAGGATCAACTGCTCATTCATCGTAAGGAAATCGGAAAACATGACGATCCCTTTTCGATTTGCCTGTTTTGATAAATCCACAAAGCGCTTGCAGATATATGTAACATCTTCATTCATATTAGATTCCTGATATATCAAAACTGTCCATCAAAGACTGGAAATCTCCGGATATATCAACGCTTTCCGGTGTAATGATAAAAATATAGTTTGAGATCTTCTGCAGATTACCATTGATCGCAAAGCAGGAACCTGATGCAAAATCGATGATACGCTGTGCAATATCGACATCCAGACCTTCCACATTCAGCACAACCGTACGGTTTGCCAGCAGTGTCTCCGTGATCTCTCTGGACTCATCAAAGGAAGTCGGCTTGATCACACATACTTCCATTCCGCCTGCAGTCTGTGACCGTCTGGAAGAACTGCGCATCGGAGTGATCTTGTTCTGCGGTTTTTCCTTAGGTCTTTTCACGTCTGATACCGGTTCTGTATCTGTAAACTCCGGAGTACCGGTCGCTTGCGGTTTACGGCTTGCTCTCGGCTTTTCTTCTACTTCATCTTCATAGCCGTCATCATAAAAATCATCATCGTCATCCGGTCCGAGACGCATCATATTCAAAAATCCATCAAATACACTCATGATCTATCGCTCCTTCGTGTTATAGTTGCGCGCACCGAAGATACCGGTACCGACACGCACCATTGTAGCGCCCTCTTCTATGGCAACCTCATAATCTCCGGTCATTCCCATGGACAGAATGTCCATACATACATTATCAATGTTTTTGTTTTTTATGTCAACAGATAATTGCTTAATTTGCCGAAAATATAGACGATTTTCTTCTGCATCCACAACATATGGTGCTATGGTCATAAGACCCATGATCTTCAGATTCGGGAGAACGGAAATCTCTTCTACCAGCTGAATGGTATCTTCGGCAGAGATTCCGAATTTGCTCTCCTCACCGGCAATGTTTACTTCAACCAGGATTGGAATGGTCAGACCTTTTTTCTGTGCCTGAACACTGATCTCCTGTGCAAGCCGGTAAGAATCAACGGAATGGATCAACGAAACCTTGTCGATGACCTGTTTGACTTTATTTCTCTGCAGATGACCGATCATATGCCATTTCATATCAGAAGGGAGCTTGTCATACTTTTCACAGATCTCCTGTACTTTGTTTTCACCAAAATCTCTCGCTCCCGCATCGTATACTTCACGCAGCATTTCTACCGGCTTTGTCTTGCTGACTGCGATCAGCGTCACTTCTGAGCGGTCTCTGCCGGCCCGCGCACAAGCCGCTGCTACATTTTTTTCTACTGCTTCGTAATTATCTTTTAACATTGTTCTCTCCCTTTCTGCTCGCTACAACGATTAATGTATCATCTTTGATCTCTAATTGACCACTTCGTTTTCTGTGATGATCGATCCGTCCAGTGCGATGTGATCATATTGTGACAACCCATAACTCGTGCCGCGTGCGATGATCGCATACTCCTCATTCTGGTACAGGATATCAATGATACGGAAAACGGCGTATCCTTTATTGATATTGTAAACACCCTTCAGATCTTCGCTGGCACTGATCACAAAGCTCTCTCCGCCCGCCGGATCAATGACTTTTGTTCCTTTGGTCAGTTCGTCTTCACTGACATAATAGCACTCATCCGTTGAATAATAAATATCTGTCGCAATAAATTTCTGGACTTTTTCACCGGTATCATCGGTCGTCTCAATTAAAAGTCCCTGAGAGTTCGAGTTGCCGCCCTTGGTAAAATAGCTCTGTGGTACAACAAAAAAGCTCTTCGTCACAATGGACTGATTCGGGATCTTTAAGCCTTCCTGTTTCGTCAGTAACAGTTCCACATCGATGAAACGTTCCGACGCGTAACGGATCATGGAGTTATTAAAGTTTAACAGCAGATAATTCTTATCACCGCGGTTTCTGATCTCGTAGGTTGCCCAGGCGGTTGTCTCGTCGGATTTGAACCGCACTTTGATAACGGAATCATCTGCCAGGATCTCCTTTAATTCATCACTGATCACAAATACAACCTGCCAGTTTTCCGAAGTGATCAGCTTGAACAATGGCTCCCCTGCCTCCACGTGAGTGAAAGCCTTCCGGTTATCCTTCTCATACCCGGATTCGTCCAGCATACCGTCTGTAAAATTGTCCGCCGTCACACTTTCATAACCGTCACAGTAGTAGGAAACAATGCCGGGGACAGAGGCGGTGACGCGGTGAAACGTGTGATCTGCCTCCGCATTCGCGGCGTATTCCGACATGGAACCCAGTGCACTTAAATTGACTGCCTCCATGAGTTCTGCCTGCAGATCATTTTTAAACGTATAAGTATTGTAAAAGGTCATATCCGAATAGGTGTTGCTGTAGTCCTTCATCTCCTCCACAAGCATGCTGTACGATTCCGCATCCAGCGTATTCTCCGTATTTCCTGCACGGGTGATCTGTCCCGCAATATCACCGTTCTCATCCACAGAACAGATCAGTGAACCGCATTTGGCCCGGGAATTGTCCTTTAAATAGTAATTGACATATCCGCTTTCACCTGCGTACACGATCTGCTCCTCGCGCAGTGCCAGCCCCGTATAGGAAGTCTGTATCCGGATGCTGCCCTCATCTACTTCATAGTAGGAAACATGCTTCGCTGTGAGATAAATATATACGTTAAAAATGAGATATATAAAAATAAGCGCAAAAAAGATCACGCCGATGTTTATATTCAATGTTTTTGGATATCTTACAATTTTATTGTTCTTTTTCATATTTTTTATTTCAAAACTTCTTTCTGTTTACTACTGTATATTTTCAGAAAAACAAGAAATACTATCTAAAAAAGGAGGTAATGACTATGAATTCTAAAGTCTGGGATTATTGTTTACTCACGCTCGTGATCATCGGTGCGGTTAACTGGGGGTTGATCGGGTTCTTCCAGTTTGATCTCATCGCTTTTTTGTTCGGAAATATGTCATGGTTATCCCGCATCATCTATGCACTGGTGGGAATTGCCGGTCTGTATCTGATCAGCGCTTACGGGCGTATTCGTTCCATCGGATAACATAATGGATACCTGCTGTCTGGCATACAGGTTTTCCGGATAACATGAAATAAGGTGCCTTTGCAGGCACCTTCTATTTCATTTTAAATTAAAGGGATACAATGATCTTTGCCTTTGCACATTCCGGAAGGTCTGCTTCATTTCTGGATACACTCAGAACAAATTTTACATTATACTTCTCGCTGATAATATCCAGCTTTTCGATCGCATGATTGATCTGTCCATCCGCAATATTTGCAATTGTGAGGAAGCTGTCCAGATACATCTCCTGCAGATCATGATCCTGCGATACGATACCGCAGATAAAACCAAGAAATTCATCACAATTTGTAACAGGGAAATCTGTCACATTGATCAAACGAACTTTGTTGTTCAATTCATACATATGTTTCTGGCTCTTATCCAAATATACAATATTACCAGATGCAGATTTCACTGACTCATTTACCTTATCTAATAAATATTTTGTTTTACCCTTACCTTTTTCGCCAGCAATAATTTCAACCATCGCTATCTCCTCCTGATTTTAATTACTGCACTGCCTTAGCGTATGTAAAAACATCAATCCGGCTGTGCTTTTCTATAACATAAATTATAAAATACTTTGATGTAAAATACAACTCTATTTTGCAAAATTTGCAAGGACCTGATTCATCACATAATAGAGATTGCTTCTGCCGTCCGATTTCAATATAACAGAGATGACAGGCTCTTTTTTATCGTTGTTAGACAGCAATACCAGACAATAGCCGGCAGCGTTTGTCGTGCCTGTTTTTCCGCCGAGTACCGTTATGCCATCCGGCTGGGTGACTTCACCGTTTAAGTATTTATTTGTGTTTGTCCAGGTCTGCGAAGCCTGTGCCCCGGAAGCATCCGTGTAATAAACGGTATAGCTCGTTGTCTGGATCAGCTGCATGAAGAAGTCCTCTTCGATCGCATGCGCAAAGATCAGATAAAGGTCGTACACACAGGTATAGTGTTCTTCATCGTGCAAGCCGTTTGCATTGACAAAGTGGGAATTTGTTGCCCCAAAAGAACGCGCAGTCTCATTCATCAGCTCTGCAAAGGCCTCTTCACTGCCTGAAATATGCTCTGCGATCGCCACCGCCGCGTCATTTCCACTCTTTAACATGAGCCCGTAGAGCAGATCGGACAGCTTGATCTGATCTCCTGCCCGCATTCCGCAGACGGAAGAATCACTTGCCTGATCTGCCGCATGCTCGCTGATCGTCACAATGTCATCAAGATTCGCCTGTGTGATCGCAAGATATGCCGTCAGAATCTTGGTGGTACTGGCAGGATACATTTTTTCATATATATTTTTCTGATACGAGATGGTCCCATCTGCCGGCAGAAAGACACCCATCCCCTCCACCACTTCATCCGTCACGGCATCCGAATGTGTCTGTTCCTTCGGCGCTACGCACAGATCCTCCGCAAAATAGTGAATGGATGCGGAAGATCCTGAAAAATCAGTCAACGCCTCACTGCTGGCATTCGTTGCTGAGACACTGATATCGTAGGGATCATCAATAGCGACATCACTGCTACAGCCACATGTCAGAAGGCTGAAAACCAGAATGCCGGAAAACAGTATTTTACTTGTACATTTCACGCCAGTCTAAATCTCCTCTGTCCAGTGCGCGGATCAAAAGTTCCGCGGTTGCCAGGTTCGTCGCCAGTGGAATGTTATGCGTGTCGCAAAGACGAACCACATTGTTCACATCCGGCTCATGGGAACGCGGTGAAACCGGCTCCCGCAAAAAGATGATCAGATCCAGTTCATTATTTTCAATCTGTGCACACATCTGCTGTGCGCCGCCTAATGCGCCGGCCAGATATTTGTGTACATTCAGGTTTGCCACTTCCTCGATCAGACGACCGGTCGTACCGGTCGCATAAAGTGTGTGCTTGTTTAAAATGCCCCGATATGCAATACAAAAATTCTGCATCAGTTTCTTTTTTGCATCGTGAGCAATCAGTCCTACGTTCATATGTTTTCCCCCGTTCCATATTTTCTCGGCTGTAATCCGACATTCAGCACAAATCCCATTCCGGCAAAATTCGTTACCAGTGAGGTCAGTCCATAACTGACAAATGGAAGTGTGACTCCTGTGTTCGGAAACAGTCCGGTCACCACGCAGATATTTACAAATGACTGGAATCCGATCAGCGCTGCCATGCCACAGCAGATCAGTCTGCCGGACAGATCCTTCGCGCGTCTCGCCACCCACAGACATTCCAGCGCAATGAGCAGCATCAGTATCACTACTGCCGCCGAACCGATAAATCCCAGTTCTTCTCCTACAACTGTAAAGATAAAATCGGTATGTGCCTCAGCGATAAATCCACCGCTTTTGATGGATGTCACATCCGTATTGTAAAGCCCCTTGCCGCTCAGCTGACCGGAGCCGATCGCCATGATCGAGTTCTGGGTCTGCAATGCCTGCTGAGGATAAAGTTCCGGATAGAGCCATGCAAGAATTCGGATATTCTGGTAACCCTCCAGTGCACCCTCTTCCGCCCCCGGATTGGATGCGATCATATACAATGCTACCAAAAGTGACGGCACTGCCACCGCCAGTCCACCCAATACTATTTTATAGCTTAATCCTCCAATAAACAAGAGTGATAAGCAAATTAATGCAGTTACGATCGTTGTGGACAGATCCGGCTCCTTCAGTACCAGAAAGAGCGGAACTGCTGCACAGACCGCATAAAACACCAGCATTTTCAGACTGTTAATCTTCTCCCTGTGTTTCTGCAGGAATGCGGCAAAAAACAGGATCAATATGATCTTTGACAGCTCCGAAGGCTGAAACTGGATGCCGGCAATCTCGATCCACCGCGTCGCCCCCTTATGGTTCTCACCAAAACCGAAGATGACGGCTGCCAGCAGCACCAGATCCATGCCGTAAAGGATCCAGACAAAGCGCAGGACAAAGGAATAATCAATGAGCGAGACGACGATCATCGCCCCCAGTCCGAGAAGCAGTCCCATGATCTGCCGCGTCTGATTATTTCCTTCCTTGGCGCTTCCGATGACCAGAATACCCAGGATCGTAAGTGCCACCAGATAAATGACCAGTCTGAAATTGTAATTACGAATTGAATAACGTTTTAACATGAATGCTTTAAATCCTTGATCGGAATATTCGCATACAGGGCAGGAACCGTTCCATTGCTGGTCTCAGACTCCGTCTGGGTGATCTGAATATCCAGTCCCTCTGCATCGATCTCCATATATTTTGAGATCACCTGTATGATGTCATTTTTGATTGCTTCCATCACATCCGGTGAGCAGTCGGCACGATCAGAAACCAAGAGCAGCTTCAGACGGTCTTTTGCAACGTCACCGGAATTTTTTTTCTTAAAAATATCCATGAATCCCATGTATGTATCCCCCTGTTATTTCTTAAATACACCAGCCAGTTTTGCGAAAAATCCCTCTTTCGAGTTCAGATCCAGGAAGGGGACCTCCTCACCTAAAAGACGGTGACAAATGTTCTGATATGCTTTTCCGGCCAATGAGGAAGATCCAACAAGCGGCTCACCCTGATTCGTAGAAATGACGATCTGTTCGTCATCGGGGACCGCACCGATCAGATCAATGGAAAGGATCTCACAGACATCATCGACGGACATCATATCGCCGCGTTTTACCATATCCATGCGCAGTCTGTTAACGATCAGATCGATCTTTCCGATCTCGTTTGCCTCCAGCAGTCCAATGATACGGTCTGCATCACGGATCGCGGAAACCTCCGGAGTGGTAACGACCAGTGCGCGATCCGCACCTGCGATCGCATTCTGGAAGCCCTGTTCGATTCCGGCGGGACAATCCAGCAAAATAAAATCAAAATCTTCCCGCAGATCATCGATGAGCTTCTTCATCTGCTCGGGATTTACAGAGGTCTTGTCTCTGGTCTGTGCTGAGGGGAGCAGAAACAGGTTCGGATATTTCTTGTCTTTGATCAGCGCCTGCTTGATCCGGCAATTGCCCTCTACCACATCTACCAGATTGTAGACAATACGGTTTTCCAGTCCCATGACAACGTCCAGATTACGGAGTCCAATGTCGGTGTCGATCAAAACTACTTTTTTATCCAGCTGTGCTAATCCGGTACCGACATTCGCCGTGGTCGTGGTCTTGCCGACACCGCCTTTTCCTGATGTAATTACGATAACCTCACTCATGTACTATATCCTCCTAATGCTTTTTGGTTACAAAATATTTTTCAACAAGCCTGATGAAATAGGCTCGATCAAAATCTGCTGCTCATAGACCGTGGCGATCTGTGGCACGGCTGTTGTCTCCGCCTTTGCCTTGCGTCGAAAGCCTTTTGCCGGTTCCTTTTTGTCTGCCGAGCGTCCGATATGATCTCCGATCTTGATCTGTACCGGATCCATTTCCAGAGCTGCAACAAAGCAGCTGGGATCTCCGTCTGCACCGGCATAAGCGATTCCCTTAAGTGCACCGAGAACCACGATATTTCCTTTGGCGATGACCTTTGCACCCGGATTGACATCTCCAAGAACGATCAGACTCGTCTGTGACTCGATCTGCTGACCGGAGCGGAGTGTTCCCTTATAAAACTGACCGGTCTGCGGAGAATGTGATTCCTGATAAGCGCCTATCCTCCGCTGCATTACTTCATCCATGAGCTCATCATGATCCAGAATGCAGATAATGGTGATCGTCGTACACTGCTGGATCGCCTCAATGATCTCAAACTCTTCTTTCTGACTCAGACTTCTTCCCTCAAAGGAAATGGCAATGTGTGCATTTTTAAAAAACTTTTCTGAATCGATAAATTTTTTCTTGATCTCTTCCAAAAGTTCTTCGAAAGGGATCGTGTCATCCAAAACCAGATTGATACCATTCTTTGAACTTTTGATGATTACAGGCTGTGAATTCAATTTCGATTGCCTCTTTTCTCTGTTAAATTTATTTTTTACTTTGATCAGTCTGTAAAGGAGTTGGAATTGTTTCCGACATTTGCCGCGCTACCGTTCAGCAGTTCATCCTCATCCTCCAGATTAAAGTAATACTTCAGGATCTTAGCGGACACGTCCGCCGCATTGTGGGAAGTGTATCCGTAAGCAATACGTGTCGCGATCGATATCTTCGGATTGCGATAAGGCGCATAGCCCACAAACAGTGCGTGGTTCGGCCGGGTTTGTACCTGCTGTGCAGTTCCGGTCTTGCCCGCCACTTCAATCGATCCGAAATCATCAAATGATTCCAGATTTTCCACTACCATACGGTTTCCACGATGGATCGCATCCCAGGTGGATCCTGAGATCTCCGTCATCTCATTGCGCACGGTAGGTGCATAGGTTTCCAGAACATTTCCCTCTGTATCTGTCAATTTGCTGAGCAGTGTGTAGTTATACACAGTTCCGGAATTGGCCACCGCTGTCACATACCGCGATAAAGCAATGGTCGTATAGTTATGATTACTCTGACCGATCGCTGCTGTGATCGGATAGGCATCTGCGATCTCCGGCTTACTCTCAACCGTCTCGATACCGGTCTTTTCATCCAGTCCGTAAAGCTTTGCATATTTTTGCAGTGTTTTGATGCCGACGGATTCCACATAGTTTTCACCCACCTGTGAAAACATCCAGCCAAGCTCATAGAAGAAATAGTTGCAGGAATCACGCAATGCCTCGGAAACGTTGATCTTTCCATGAGTGCTGCCCGGATAGATCCAGCATTTCGGACCGTCTTCCACCTTTTCAAACTTTCCTTTGTCCTCGATCAGTGTGGATGTGGTGATCACACTCTCCGTCAATCCGGCTGTCGCCGTCACCATCTTGAAAGTGGAACCGGGTGCCGTCTTTTGCTGGGTTGCATTGTTGTAGAAGGGTGAGGACAGGTCACTCATCAACGATGCGAAATAAGCGCTGTCTACGGTATTTGCCAGACGATTGTTATCATAGCCTGGATAAGTGACACATGCCAGCAATTCTCCCGTCTGCACATCCGTCAGGACACAGGAACCCGTACACGGGTCTAATGCAAGCTGCGCCGGTGTGATCTCCAGATTTTTGATGCGTTCCATCATAAAATCATAGGGGCTTAACATCCGGTTTTTCAGCTCGTCGATCATTTCATCATCGTAATCCAGAACTTCCTGATCATAAAGGATCAGGCATATCTGCACGCCATCGATCAGGTTATCGCGGATCATATATTTATAGATTCGTTTACAGAATCCGTCATCGCCTTCCAATTCGGAAAGAATATAGTCTACCAGTACGCGGTAAAGCTCCTCGGAATCCGAATATCTGGAATCTGCCGGAAATTTCGTGACATCAAACCACTGCTCACCGATCACATGATATAGGTATTCCTGCAGGCTGATCTCGTCATTCTTCCAGGCAATGTAGGTCTCGTCATTCCAGTCGATCTTGTCAGTGACGATGATCTGCTTATCCGTGAGCATGGAAACAATATAGCTCATATAGATCTGCATATCTTCGGAAAGGTTCTCATAAGAAGCCGGCTGGCTTCCGGTCAGCTCTTTCTTGATCTCTGCAAGCACCTTCTCTCTGCGCTTGCAGAAAGACTTGTATACCTCTTTTTCTGTTTCAGATGCATCCTCTGCGGCGAAGTGATCCATCCGGATCACATTGTTGTTGATCAATGCATAGTACACATCGTCGATCGGAATCTTGATATCGGAAGCACCGCTTGCCTCATAGGTCTTTGCATTGATGATCTTCGAATAAACAATACCGGCGATCTCCTGCTCCAAAAGATCGTAAACCGCTTCCTGCAGATCCATGTCAATGGAGAGATACACGTCGTTTCCGGCGACCGGTTCCGTGCGCTCAATGGTCTCGAGTTCCTTACCCATGTTGTCGACATAGAGCTTTTCCTCTCCTTTTTTTCCCTTGAGTTCGGTGTCCATATACTGTTCGATACCGGATTTTCCGACCGTATCCGTTCTGGAATATTCAGACCCCTTCTCTTCTCCGCCAAATGCAATGAACTCTTCTTCATCGATCTGTCCGGTATAACCGATCAGATGCGCGAAATATTTACTGTCATTGTATCGGCGGATCGTATCTTCCGTGATCTCCACACCCTGCAGTTCATCTGCATGTTCACTGATATATGCAACGGTCTCTTCACTCACGTCGGATGCGATCGTCGCAGCAATGTATTTCTGAAAGCTGTTCTGCCGCATTTTGTAACGGATGATCGTGATACGGTAGGCATCTTTTTTATCATATTCCGGTGAAATATCAAAACAGTTCGTATTCGTACCGCCAAGGTATTCCATGATCTGATCCGCTGTTGCAGTCGCAGTGTCATAGCCAAGCTTCTCATTATAGCCAAGTTCATTGATATCAGATTCTCCGTACACATCCGCACGAAAACGCTGCAGCTTCGTCCCGCTGACTGTAAACTCATAACTTTTGTCCGCCGTCAGTTCAATGGAGAAATCATTGTCGATCACATCACCGTTGTTATCCATCGTGTGCAGGATCTGTGCAATATCCTCATTGATGGAACGGTTTTTGATCTGTGTAGCCGAGAAATCTCCCTCTGCTCTATAGCTGCCGTTATCCTCGATCGTAACACCGTACGCCAGTTCATTATAGGCGAGCAGCTTACCGTTTCGGTCAAAGATATTGCCTCTGGTACTGTTTAAGCTGCGTGTCTTGATCACGCGCATCAGGTAGTCTGACTGGCTGTCTGCACCGTTGATGATCTGAAGCTGAAACAGCCGCAGTAGAAGAACAACAGCCATGCACACGAACAGGATCGCCAAAAAAAGGATTCTTGATTTAAATATCTGTTTAAAAAAGTTTTTGATATTACGAAACAAACTTTGCTGCACTCCTTTTTTCAATCTCCTCCAGATGCCGGTTGATCTTCAAAATAATAAAATAGAGAATGATCATCATCAGCAGTGTATACACCAGCTCCGGAAGGATCACGTGGGACAGATAGTAAGGAAACTCCAGCCGGTTTCTGAAAAGAAACAGGAAGAAGTAGATCACAAAATTATACAAAAAATCACTGGCTGCGATCAGTACCATCGGAAGCTTGAAATCCTCCGGGAAAAAGAGTTTTCGGAAAAATCCGTTTAAATAACCGATGTACATAAAAAGCAGGGCATAGCCTCCTAAAATCTGCGCATAAAATATATCGATCAAGGCACCGCACAAAAATCCGATATACATGCCCTCCTTTTTTCCCCGCATAAAGCCAAAGGAGGCGGTCACGATGATCAACAGGTTCGGTGCCACCGTCAGAAACGATATAGACTGAAACAGCGTCGTCTGCAGCAAAAAGCAGACGAGCACAATGATAAATACAGTAATTTTTCGACGCATAACAGGTTTATTCTTCCTCCGTCGTCTCCGTGGTTGTTTTCAGATCCGTGATCACAAGCACATGCTTGACATGCTCAAAATCAACGACCGGTGTGATCAGACCGGACTTGGTGAGATTATTGGAATTGACATGGATCTCGCTGATATAACCGATCAGGAGTCCCTGTACATACTCCGAACTGATGTAGGAGGTTACTACCTGATCTCCAACGGCGACCTTGCCCTCCGTATCCTTCAGATTGGAGAAAGTGATCATCTGGCGATCGTCCATCGTCTGCAGGTTTCCCTTGATGATACAATTGTCGGATGTGGATAATACCATGCCGCTGACACTGCTCGTATCATCAATGATCGCGCGCACCTTCGCGTAATTCGGACCGACTTCGGTGATGATTCCCGCCAGTCCCCTTCCGGTGATGACGTTCATTCCCTCTGCAACACCATCCTTGCTGCCCTTGTCGATCAGGAAAGTGTCAAACCAGTTGCCGGCATCTTTGCCGATCACACTTGCAGACAGCTTATTGTACTCCGAATAACCGTTGTCGAGTGCCAGAAGCTCCCTCAGATCCTCCGTGTCATACTGTTCGAGTTTTAAGGTATTCAACTCGTCTGTCAGCTCGTCCACCTGCGTTTTCAACTGCTCGTTTTCTTTCATGACATCCTTTAGTGTTGCCAGTTCATACGTCTTGTCCGAGATCCAGTTTCCCACAGTGGTCAGCCCCCGCTGCATGGGAATGAATACATAACTTGCCGCTGTTCCCACCGGACCGGAGGTCCAGCCAAGCGTAAAGCTGCCCAGCATGAGCAGAAAGCAGACACCGGTCAGCACAAGCAAAATATATTTTGCGGGAATCGTCTTATTTTTACGTTTTACACGTGCCATTCTTAAACCTCTGAATTATTTATAGACCTTTGCCTTGAGCGTGTAAGCAAGATGCTTGAACTTGCTGTCGCTGACCAGCTTTATGAGCCCTCTTGCCACACATTCTTCCGGATCTTCACATGTATTTACCTTTATACCGGTAATGCTAGTGAACAGTTCGTCAAGCTTTTGGATCCGGGAAGAACCACCGGTAATATAAATACCTGAGTGGATGATATCGCGCGCCAGCTCCGGCGGTGTATGCTCCAGTGTCATCTTAATGGAATTGCAGATATCGTTCAGATCTGTCTGGATCGCCTCATAAACCTGCGCGGCAGTGATCTCTGTCTCGATAGGAAGTCCGCTCACAACATCTCTTCCTACGATCGCCATTGTTGCCTCGCTGCCCGGCAATGCACTGCCGATGGACTCCTTCAGCGCACAGGCGGTCTTTCTGCCGATCAAAAGATTATTATTTTTGCGCACATAGGCGATGATGGACTCGTCCAGCTGGTTTCCGCCAAAATGCAGCAGACTGCTGAGCACCAGACCGCCAAGTGAGATCACGGAGATCTCTGTCGTATCCGCGCCGATATCCACAAGCATCACACCGGTCGGCTCATTGACATCCAGACCGAGCCCGACCGCATCTGCGATGGGCTTGTCGCATACCTGTACGAGCCTCGGCTTTACTTTGCTTTTGTAGAACATGTCGAAAAAGGCTTTTTTCTCTACCTCAGTAATATCGGTAGGGACGGCAACAATGAAATCGGCACCGCGAACCTTGCCCTTGGAATGTTTTTCCAAAAACTCAAAGATCATCGTCTGAAGGAAATTGTACTCAGCGATCACTCCACCGACGACCGGGAATGATACCTGTATCGTTTCCGGTGCTTTCTCATACATCGCATAAGCCGCGTCGCCGTAAGCATACAACTGGTTCTTGTTGACGATCGCAACCGTGTTTTTCTCATTTAAGATCTTTCCGCTGTTCTTGCAGAATACCTTCAGATTATTTGTCCCTAAGTCTATTCCGTATACATTGCTGCTCATAAATGTTCCTCTCCTAAACTAAAATCTGTTTGTTTTCTCGAAAGCTGTAATACCTGTTATCTCCGATGATGATGTGATCCGACAGCTCCACATCCAGAAGCTCGCCACAGGCCTTCAGCCTCTGTGTCAGCGCGAAATCCTCCCTGCTCGGCGACGGATCGCCGCTCGGATGATTGTGCAAAAGGATAAAAGATACTGCCTTTTTCTCAAACAGCTGAAGAAAGATCTCTCTTGGTGAGCTAAGCACCGCACTCACAGATCCCGTAGCGATCACGGAATCACCCATCAGATGACATTTCGTGTCATACATGCTGACCAGCAGCTGTTCCTGCGGTTCATGGCGCAACCGTTCCATATAGTAGGCAGCCACTGACTCCGCGTCCGAAAGGCACACCAGCTGGCTGCGGTCTGTCCTGGCGATCCGCCGGGACAGTTCTGCCACACATTTGAGCTGGATGGCTTTTACCTTGCCAATGCCCGGAAATCGCATCAGTTCTTCCACTGACATGTGGTAAAGATTTAACAGGTTTTTGCCGTCCGCCTGCAAAATAGTCTGCGCCAGCGCAACGACGTTCATCTTACGGCAGCCGCTCTTTAAGATCACGGCTAACAACTCCGCATCTGATAATGCCTGCGGTCCTGCCAGCAGGCACTTTTCATAGGGACGTTCCGAAACCGGCAATTCCCTTGCTGTAATATGTTGTGTCACTTTCCCTCTTTTCTGCTCTCTCCTCAAAGCGGTCATGACATACCTTATTATTTTAACACATCAGCTCTTTATTAACAAGATTTCGAATATAAAGTTTTTGTAAAGACATAAGAATGCCGAATTTTGCATGATGCCAGGTGAGTCCCCCCTGAAAATAGACATTGTACGGCTCTCTCAGCGGTCCGTCCGCGGAAAGCTCAATGGAAGATCCCTGTACAAAAGCACCTGCAGCCATGATGACTTTGCTGTCATACCCCGGCATATCCCACGGTTCCGGTGTCACATAGCTGTCCACCGGCGCACCTGCCTGAATGCCTTCGCAAAATGCGCACAACCGTTCCGGTGTCTCCAGCGCGATCGCCTGAATGATGTCATGGCGTTCTTCCGTACCGTTGGGCAGAACCGTAAAGCCCAGGCGCTCATACAGATTTGCCGCAAAGATCGCCCCCTTCAGTGCGCCACTGACCACAAGAGGTGCCTGAAACAGCCCCTGATAGAAGGACTGAATGACGCCCAGAGAAGCGCCCACCTCCTTGCCAAGACCCGGTGAGGTCAAACGGTATGCGGCATTTTCGACACATTCTGTTGTTCCGGCAATATAGCCGCCGATCGGCGCGAGTCCTCCGCCAGGATTTTTGATCAGTGAACCGACGACCATATCCGCTCCCACATCGCTGGGCTCGATCGTCTCAACAAATTCTCCGTAGCAGTTGTCTACCATACAGATCACGTCCGGTTTGATATTCTTTACAAATGCGATCAGCTCGCCAATCTCCTTCACGGACAGAGTCTTTCGCATCAGATAACCCTTGGAGCGCTGGATCGTCACAAGTTTCGTCTTTTCATTGATCGCAGCCCGGATCCCGTCATAGTCAAATCCTCCATCCGGCAAGAATTCTACCTGACGGTAGGTGACACCATACTCTGCCAGTGAGCCTTTGGACGGTCGGATGCCGATGACCTCCTCCAATGTATCATAAGGTTTGCCGACGGGTGATAAGAGTTCATCTCCGGGACGTAGATTTGACATCAGTGCCAGTGCCAGTGCATGGGTGCCACAGGTGATCTGCGGCCGCACGAGTGCCGCCTGCGTGTGAAACACATCCGAATAAACCTGCTCTAACGTATCACGTCCCAGGTCGTTGTAGCCGTACCCGCTGGATGCATTGAAACACTCCGCGCTGACACGGTTTTTCTGCATGGCTGCGATCACCTTCAGCTGATTGTATTCCGCTACTGCATCAATGTCAGCGAAACGCCCTTCCAGTTCTTTTGCAATCTTTTTTCCAAAATCAAACACCGGCTTTTCTATGCCCATCTGTGCATATATTTCCTCTAAATCAATCGTTGTTCCCATCATTTCAATCCTCGCTTTTCTATTTCATCCAGCATGTATTTTAAAATTTTTTCATCGTCATAGTCAAAGGCAGATTTATCCACCCAGATCACATCGCGTTCCCGCTTAAACCAGGTAAGCTGGCGTTTCGCAAAATGGCGGGTGTCGCGCTTGATGATATAGACCGCCTCATCCAGCGAACACTCGCCCTCCAGATACGCCAGCAGCTCCTTATAGCCAAGTCCCTGCATGGAGACCATGTCACGCGTATACCCCATCTCTTTCAACGCACGCACTTCCTCCAAAAGCCCCTGCTCCATCATGGCATCCACCCGGGCATCAATACGTGCATAGAGCCTTTCTCGCTTGTCCGTCAGCACGAAATAAGCAAAACCGTAGGGTGAGCTTTTTGCGCGCTGTGCAACATTATGTGCCGAGATCGGTGTCCCGGTCTTGTCGTAAAATTCCAACGCGCGGATCACACGTTTTACATTGTTGGCATGGATGTCTTCAGCAGACTGCGGATCCACGGAACGAAGCAAGTCATGCAATGCCTCCACCCCCTGCTCTCTTGCAATTCTTTCATACTTCCCGCGCAGTGCCGTGTCTGCGTCTTCCGTTGTAAAGTCGATATCATAGAGCAGCGCCTGAATATAAAACCCCGTGCCGCCGACGACAAGCGGTAATTTATTCTGTGCCCACAATCGTTCCATGGCAGCCTTTGCATCATGCTGAAACTGTACGACATGAAATTCCTCGTCCGGCTCGTACACATCAATAAGGGCATGTTCGACCCCCTGCATCTCATCCGGCATGATCTTTGCGGAGCCAATATCCATATGCTTGTACACCTGCATGGAATCCGCCGAGATGATGCCGGTATCAAGCGCTTTTGCGAGCGCAATGGACAGCGCCGTCTTTCCCACGGCGGTCGGACCGGTCAATACGACAACATTTTTTTTATTCATAACTTTAAACGATCCTCTTAAATTTCTTCTCGATTTCATATTTACTCATGGAGATCATGGTCGGTCTTCCATGGGGGCAGTGATACGGATTGTCCAGCGTCAGGAGCTCGCGGATCAGCTCTTCCATCTCCGCCCGGCTGATGCGCTGATTTCCTTTGATCGCCGCTTTGCAAGAGGCGGTGGCGACCTTATTCCAGATCATTTCCGTAGTAGCCCTTCCGCTTTCTGATCCCGACACCATATCATCTAACAATTCCAAAAACAATTGCTTTGCGTCCAGATGATACAGATTGTCCGGGACTGCCACGATCGCGTACTCGCTGCCTCCGAATTCATTGATCTCAAATCCTAGCCCTGTCAGTTCCTCCAGATTGTTCTTCAATGCATTCTGCTCCTGTATGGTAAGGCTCAAAATGATGGGTGGACTCAGCTGCTGGGAGGTGTAGTCGCGGTTTGCAAATGTTTTCATATTTCGCTCAAAGAGCACCTTCTCGTGTGCTGCATGCTGATCGATGATAAACAGCTTGTCTTCTACTTCGGTCAGCCAGTAGGTCTCAAACAGCTGTCCGATGATGCGGATGTTGGACTTTTTTGCCTCCTCGATGAAATTCGTCTGATAGCCGTTCTCCTCACGGAAAACATCGGTCATCTCCATCTGTTGCGGCATTTCTTCCGGCATTGAAGGACGTGGTTGCTGCTCCACTGTCGGCTCCGGCACATCCTGTTTCGGTTTTGACATCTGATCGTCATGCGTTTGCCGCAGCGGTCGGGGCGCGTATTTCAGCTCATATGGGCTGTCCGGTCTGACTGACGCCCTGAGCTGCTCCTTCTGTGTTTCACTGACCGGACGCCGGTTCTCTCTCATCTGCGATAAACGGCTGCGCTCAAAAGGCTGCGGCGCTGCTTCCTTAGATACCGGCTTTTCTTCATTTTTCACCGGTTTCACATCCGCACCCACGGACACCTCCGGAATCAGATCGCGCCCCTGCAGCGTGGCACGTAGCAGCTCCACTAGATCCGCATAAAGCAACTCACCGTTGGAAAAACGAACTTCCATTTTAGTCGGATGGACATTGGCGTCCAGAAGCTCCTCGTCCATCGTAATGTAAAGCACCGTAAACGGATATTGCCGATTCATCAGATAGGGCTTGTAAGCCTCCTCGATTGCCTTTGCCACCACATTGCTCTTCATGTATCTTCCGTTGATATAATAATTTTCAAAATTGCGGTTTCCTCTGGAGATGAGCGGCTTTCCGATAAACCCGGACACCCGGATTCCGTCCTTCTCCGCATCGATTGCCAGAAGATTTGCCGCGATCTCTTTTCCGTAAATGTGGTAAATAATGTCCTTTCGGTTACAGTTTCCCGATGTGTGCAGCTTTGGCTGATTATTTACAATGAGCTGAAAAGAGATCTCCGGATGTGACAATGCCAGCCGCTCCATGATCGTTGCGACATATCCGCCCTCCGTCTGTGGGGATTTCAAAAATTTTCGCCGCACCGGTGTGTTAAAAAAGAGATTGCGCACAAGAAATGTCGTCCCTTCCGGGGCTCCGATCTCCTCAAACGCCTTTTCCTTTGATCCCTCGATCAGATATCGCACACCGATCAGTGCTCCTCTCGGGCGCGTGATCAGTTCCACCTGTGCCACCGCACTGATGCTGGCGAGAGCTTCTCCGCGAAACCCCAGGGATTTTACACAGAGCAGATCTTCCATGGAACGAATCTTGCTGGTCGAATGACGCAAAAATGCAAGGCGCACCTGATCCTTTTCGATTCCGCAGCCGTTGTCCGTGATGCGCAGAAACGTCGTTCCGCCATCTTTGATCTCTACGGTGATAAAGGTCGCTTTCGCATCGATCGCGTTTTCCACCAGTTCCTTCACGACCGAAGACGGTCGCTCCACCACCTCACCGGCTGCTATTTTTTCAATTGTTGCCTCATCAAGTAATTGAATATCAGGCATATGCTATCTCCTTTGTATTACCAGCGGTTTTTTAATTTGCCCTGCAGCTCATACAGTTTATTGAGTGCTTCAATGGGTGTATAGTTTCCAAGATCCAGCTCTTTTAATTCAGTCAGTATCTCATCGTCATCCACCGTGTCAAACAGCGAGATCTGATTTTGGTCCACCTCGTCCAGTTTTTTCACTTTCTGATGGGATCGTTTCTCCGGAGCCAGACTCTCCACACCGCAGGTAATGTTGTTATCGATCAGTTCCTGACAGATCTCCTTGGCACGGCTGATCACGGAATCCGGCACACCTGCCAGTTTTGCGACCTGAATACCGTAGCTTCGGTCAGCACCTCCCTTGACGATCTTTCGCAGGAAAACAATGTCGTCGCCTTTCTCCTTGACGGCGATACAGTAATTGTTCACATTGTCCAGCTTACCTTCCAGTTCTGTCAGCTCATGGTAATGGGTGGCAAACAGTGTCTTTGCGCCCAGAAGCTTTGGATTGCTGATATGCTCGACGACCGCCCATGCGATAGACAGGCCATCAAAGGTGGATGTTCCGCGTCCGATCTCATCGAGGATCAGAAGACTGTTTGAGGTGGCATTGCGCAAAATGTTCGCCACTTCATTCATCTCCACCATAAAGGTACTCTGACCGCTTGCAAGATCATCACTCGCACCCACTCGCGTAAAGATGCGGTCCACCAGACCGATCTTTGCCTGTGAAGCAGGAACAAAACTGCCGATCTGTGCCATGAGCACGATCAGCGCCGTCTGACGCATGTAGGTGGACTTTCCCGCCATATTAGGTCCGGTGATAATGGAGATCCGGTGTTTTCCGTTATCCAGATAGGTATCATTCGGGATGAACATATCGTTGTTTATCATTTTTTCCACCACCGGATGACGACCGTCCCGGATATCGATCAGTCCGTTTTCATTGAGTTTCGGACGACAATAGTGATTACTGTCAGCAACCTTCGCAAATGACAATAACACATCCAGTCCGGCTACTGCTTTTGCCGTCTTCTGGATGCGCGCAACCTCGCCGGTGATCTTTTCTCGAAGCTCCCGGAACAATTCATATTCCAGCTGCACCAGCTTGTCCTCCGCACCCAGGATCGTCTCCTCCAGTTCCTTTAATTCCGGTGTGATATAGCGCTCTGCGTTTGTGAGCGTCTGCTTTCTTGTATAATAATCCGGCACCAGATCCTTGTAGGAATTCGTGACCTCCAGATAATAGCCAAACACCTTATTGTACTTGATGCGCAGATTTTTGATGCCGGTCTTTTCGCGTTCCGAGCTTTCAATCTGGGCCAGCCAGCTTTTGCCATCGGTCTTTGCCGCGCGCAATCTGTCTACTTCCTCAAAATACCCATCCTTTATGATGCCGCCGTCATGCACGGCAATGGGCGGATCATCAATGACCGCATCTTTGATCCACTGATAAATATCCTCCAGCGGATCCATCTCGTCCAAAAGCTTTGTAAGTGCTTTCGAATGAAACTCCGAGAGCACCATACGGATCGCGGGAAGCATCTCCAGCGAATTGCGAAAAGCGATCAGATCCCGCGGGTTTGCCGTCTGATAACTGATACGTGTAATCAGTCGTTCCAGATCATAGACCGGATTCAGATACTCACTCATCTCCTCACGGCTCATGAGATTGTTATTCAGCTCATCGATCGCATCATAGCGCGCCTCGATCTCACCGCGGTCGATCAGGGGCTGCTCTACATAGGAGCGCAGCAGTCTCGCTCCCATCGCGGTCTTTGTCTTGTCCAACACCCACAGCAGGGAACCTTTTTTATTCTTCTCACGCATCGTTTCCACCAGTTCCAGATTTCGTCTGGTAGCGGAATCCAGTACCATAAATGCGCCGGTGGAATACGGATGTATACCGGTCATGTTCTCCAGTCCGTTCATCTGTGTTTCATACAGATATTTTAAAAGTGCACCTGCCGCCAGTGTGCCGGACAGATAATCCGCCAGACCGAGACCGTCAAGCTGCTTTACGTGGAAATGACCCAGCAACGTGTTTTTGGCCGTATCATCGGTAAAGTACCAGGAATCCAATGCTGTAACCGCGATATGCAAACGATTCCTCAGATCTTCAATATTCAATGCACTCATGAACAGTGCCTCATTACAGATGATCTCCGCAGGTGCAAATTTATTGATCTCATCCACAAGCTTTTGCACGGAATCGATCTCTGTCACAAAAAAGTCACCGGTAGAAACATCTGCTGTAGACACACCAAACACGTCCTCGTCATAATAGACGCACATCAGGTAGTTGTTCTTTGTCTCATCCAGCGACTGTGCGTCCGTGTTCGTACCGGGTGTGACGATGCGGATGACCTGTCGCTCCACGATTCCCTTTGCAAGCTTCGGGTCCTCCATCTGCTCGCAGATCGCCACCTTATAGCCCTTTGACACCAGACGGTTGATATATGTATCTGCCGCATGAAAAGGGACTCCGCACATCGGCGCGCGCTCCTCCATACCGCACTGCTTTCCGGTCAGTGTCAGCTCCAGCTCTTTAGATGCCGTCAGGGCGTCATCAAAAAACATCTCATAAAAGTCACCCAGACGGTAAAAAAGAATGCAGTCGCTGTGTTCCTCTTTTGTCTTTAAATAATGCTGCATCATGGGTGAATACTCAGCCATAATGAAAGTTCCTCCTGTTTTACATTGGTTTATATTTTGCCGCGATCGCCTCTGCCACTTTGATGCCGTCCATTGCCGCCGAAGTAATGCCGCCGGCATACCCGGCGCCTTCCCCGCAGGGATAAATGCCTTTCCAGCTGCTTTCATAATTTTCATCCCGCAGGATGCGGAGCGGAGAAGATGTACGGCTCTCCACGCCGGAAAGGATCGCGTCACTCCGGTCAAAGCCGCGCAGCCGTACGCCGAACTGCTCCATTCCAGCCACAAAACAACGGTTCATATCCGGTGTCAGCAGCTCATGCAAAGCACCGAACGTCGTCTCACCCTTCACGCAGCTTGCAAAATCACCGTACCCCGATGAACACCGTTTTTCCTTAAAATCACCATATAGCTGCTGCGGGATCTTTCCACCGCCCAGCTCATATGCCTTTTCTTCCAGTGCCCGCTGAAAAGCCACCCCGGACAACGCCCCTTCCCCCGGAAAATCTGCAGGTGTCACGGACACGATGATCGCAGAGTTTGCATTTGCGCTGTCGCGGCGGTAATAGCTCATGCCGTTGACTGCCAGATGTCCCTTCTCAGAGGATGCATTCACTACATAGCCTCCCGGACACATGCAAAATGAATAGACGCCGCGCTGATCCGGGAAATTTGCCGTCACCTTATAAGGTGCCACCGGCAAATGCGCCATATCTGCGTCTGCACCGTACTGGCTCTCGTTGATCATCGCCTGTGGATGCTCCACACGAAAGCCGACGGCGAACGCCTTCGGTTCCATAAAAAACTGATGTCTTTGCAGCAGTTCAAAGGTATCCCGTGCCGAATGTCCAAGTGCCAGCACTGCCACCGGTGTCTCGATCTGCCTGTCACCATGCACTCCGCTGACAGTCAGACCTTTCAACCTGCCGTCCTCGATCCGAAGATCTGTCATTTGACTCTCAAATAGAAATTTCCCGCCCAGCCGCAGGATATCCTCCCGCAGATTACGGATCACACCGGTCAGAATATCCGTACCGATATGCGGTTTGCTGTCATATAAGATCTCGGAAGGTGCGCCGAACTTACAAAAAATCTCCAGTACATGCCTGCCGCGCCCTGCCGGGTCTTTGACCATGGTATTGAGTTTCCCGTCGGAAAAGGTTCCGGCTCCTCCCTCGCCAAACTGCACATTGGAAGACGGATCAAGGAAACCGCTTTCCCAGAACTTCTCCACGTCCAACCTGCGCTGTTCCACACGCTTTCCGCGCTCCAGAATGATCGGCCGGTAACCGTGCAGAGCCAGTTCATAGGCGCAAAAAAGCCCCGCGGGTCCTGCGCCGACGACCACTGGCGGTGCATTCAGCGGCAGTGCACCGGGCTTCGGAAAATGGTAGCGCACTCGCTGCGCAAGCTGAATATTCGGCTTATGCAGTTTTTTTACAAGCTTTCCCTCGCCGGATGTGGCAACATCAACTGTATAAACATAAGTAAGCTGTGGTTTCTTTCTCGCATCAACCGACCGTTTTATGATCTCATAGGTAAATTCCTGATCTGCCGAAAGTCCCAGCACATGCCGGATCTTATTTTCAATTGTATAGTGATCATGCTCCAAAGGAAGCTTTAACTGTTGAATCCGTATCATCTGTTTTCCGTCCTTATGATCTATCCGTATCCCGGTAGTTATCCGATTGCGCGCAATGATCCGTACTCCGCAGCGACGCCGCTGCGCTCATGCCGGCCACCGCACCGCTTGACCATGCCCACTGCAGATTAAATCCACCGCAGATACCGTCCACATCCAGCATTTCTCCCGCAAAATAGAGTCCCGGCACCAGCTTTGACTCCATCGTATCTGCCATCACCTGCGCCGTATCCACGCCGCCGGCTGTGACCTGTGCCTGCTCAAAGGAACGTGTTGCAGCGATCGGAACGGAAAAATGTTTGATCTGTTTCACAAGGCGGTCTGCCTGGGTTTGATCCAGTTTCCGACTCGGCTGAGACAGTGGAATGTCTGCCTCCTCCAACAGTGCCGCGCCCAGCTTGTCTGCAAACAATCCGATCATACACTGCTCCATCGTTTTCTTTTCAGCATAAACACACTTCGCCCGTGTCAGGATCTGTGTGAGCACCTGCTCCTCAGTAAGCTCAGGCAGAAAATCCAATTCCACCAGCACCTCCTGACCGCATTTCAAAGCCTGGGAGGCAAGATAGCTGATCTGAAACACGCAAATACCGGAAATACCGTAATCAGTCAGTTGAAGTTCTCCCGATTCACATGCTTTTTCCTCGTCATCTATGTAAATTTTTGACGAAATTTCTGCACGAATTCCTGCAACCTTTTTGAAAAATGCAAGGTCAGATTGCAGCGGAACAAGCGCCGGAACTA
Organism: bacterium; assembly: GCA_004562765.1. Taxonomy (GTDB): domain Bacteria; phylum Bacillota; class Clostridia; order Lachnospirales; family Lachnospiraceae; genus W0P33-017. Next base: position 27,492 of record SFRL01000008.1, read on the forward strand.
AATCTTGTATATGATGTCCCAAACGTTCTACATATAGAAATCCGCTTCCGTCACTCCCTGTCTTTTTATAGGACTTACCACCGGTAGCAAGAATACATGTTCGTGATATGTAAATACCACTTTTCGTCTCGATCAAAAATTTTCCGTCAGCATCAGTTGTGACACCTTCGCTGATTTTGCAGTTTTTTTCCGCTTTACGAATGGATCTGATGCCGATTTCGCACTTGATAGGAATGCCCAGACGCCCGCATTCCATCAGCATTGCAGCTAAAACACCCGATGCCTGTCCTCCGTTTGGGTAAAAACCACCTCTGCGTTTTAATGCAACGACACCCAATTCGTTGAAAAAGTTTAATGTAGATGTAATATCAAACTTTTTTATGGCAGGCAACACAAATGCAGGACAAGTCCCGTGATAATACTGTTCACAAGCGGTCTCGCCCTGCGGTTCATCAAAATTGAAAAGCGCTTCATTTGTGAAGTTGCATTTACCGTTTCCGGTCATCAGCAGCTTTTTTCCCGGGCGCTCCATATGCTCTAAGACGAGCACCTTTGCGCCTTCTCTCGCTACATGGATCGCTGCCATCAATCCGGCGGCTCCGCCGCCGACAACGATCACATCCCAGCATCTGTTTGATTGTTGATCAAATCCTTTACCCATATTCCATTCCTAACTCGAATAGTTTTCCAAGAATTCAAGCAGAGCTTCCTCTGTCTCAAAATACTTTCCCTCATCAATCTGTTTCTGTACCCGTTCGGGAAGCAGATCATATGCGATCGCAGTTTCCATATAAAGTGTTCCCGTCTGTGCATCATAGACTTCCAGATACCCGTCCGTTACAGCCAGAGAATAGGTCATCCCGACCGGCGGATCCTGTGCCGCCAAATCTTTCCCCTGCGAAGGTGCAGGCCGCTGTGTGGAGCTATCAGGATACGGTGTACTGTTTACCTGCTGCAGATCCGTTGCAGCACTCTCCGCTGCACTTTCCTGTTCCTGCGCCAGCTCATACGGCCGGTCATTCGGCTTTTCGCTATTCCTCATGGAAGTATACACTATGATACACACAGCTGTCAAAAGCAACGCTGCCAACACAAAATATAATCTTGTTTTTATTAATTCATTTTTTCTCATATTTATCACCACAGATATTGTGACCTTATCTGTGGAAAAATATGCATATAATTCCTCTTTTTATAAAAGATGCAGTTTTTGTCCAAGCGAGATCAGCTTTCGACCACCGGGGAAGGATAACAGATCCTCCTCATTTAATCCCTTCAGTACGAGCATCAGCACAAAATATACACATGCACCGATCACGATCGACAGGATCGTGCTGACGGCATTGATATTCAGGATCATCTGCAGCACCATGTAAACGACGTAAACAACGATACCCATGATTCCGGCAGCCAGTGCCGGGAGCAAAAAGGTCTTTTTCACTTCCTGCTTAAAGCCCAGATAGCGGTAAATACCGTATCCGTTCAGCAGACACATGAGCAGCGCAAAAAATGTATTTGCCCAGATGACTGCAAAAATATTTAAGTTTGCAAGATACATCAGTCCCACTAAAAGACCGGCCTGCAATGCCAGGGCAATTGCGGCATTGATCACCGGAACCCTCATGCGGTTGATTCCCTGCAGAATACCGTTGGACAACGTTGAGAGTGAGTAAAAGACAACGGAAATGACACCAACCTGCAGCATATGCGCTGCCAGAGGTGTACTGTCGTTAAACAGAAGCTGCATCACCGGTGAGGCGAGTACTCCCAGACCGACTGCACACGGGAATGCAACAACCATGCTGTAGTGGATGGCATTTCCGGTCTTCTTATGAACTCCGTCCATATCCTTGTTGGCAAAGGAAGCCGTGATCGCCGGCACACTGGCGGATACGACCGCCGATGCAATAGAGATCGGCACATTGACAAGAACGCGGTATTTTCCGCCAAACACACCCCAGAATGTATGGATCTCGCCTGCCGAATAACCCTGAAGATTTGCTACGTTTTTAAATAATGCCTGGTCAACAATAGCACTCAGATTGTACAGTGTTGTTGACAGCAGTACCGGTACCACCGTCCAGATCAGCACACGCAGGATCGTGCGGTAGGATTCTTTGGAAGAGCCGCGATCCCTGCGCAGCTTGCGATTTAATACCCGCTTGTAAACGAGAAATACAAACAGAACAAACAGCAATCCTGCCAGTGCTCCCGCCCCCGTACCAAGCGTACCACCGGCTGCTCCGAAAGCCGCACTGTATTCCTCCGCATTACCGAGGACCGCACCGATCTTTGCTCCGTAACGAAACAGAAAATAGGCTGCCACAACGCTCACGATCGCATTGATGATCTGCTCCACGATCTGCGAGATCGCGCTCGGCATCATGGTTCCAAGTCCCTGGAAAAAGCCGCGGATCACCCCGAGGATCGCCACGATAAACAGCGTCGGCGCAAGCACCCGGAGTGCAAATACACAAAACGGTGTTTTTAAAAATGCCGCAAAATAATCTGCAAAAAAGAACACAATGAGTCCGGCCGTAAGTCCGCTGATGACAGCAAACCCAAGCGCTGCCTTGAACACCCGGTAAGCATCCTTGATCCGTCCCTGTGAAACCCGCGCCGATACCATCTTTGAAACAGCGAGGGGCAGGCTCATGGAAGAGATCAAAAGCAGAAGCGAATAGATCTCAAAGGCCGTGCTGTAATAATCATTTCCCAGATCGCCGAGAATTGCTGTCAGCGGGCTGCGGTAAAGCAGACCGATGATACGGCTCACAATGGAAGCAATCGCCAAAATGGAACCCTGCACCAGAAAACTGGAATTATTTGATTGTCTGCCTGTTCTGTTATTTTTCTGATCCATAAATGAAACTCTTATCCTTTAGTTTTTTGCCATAGTTGTTTTTACCAGATCAGCGGGCATTCCATGCGTCCTGCGTCTCATAGATACCGATATTATCCGCAGAATCGGTTGTTATGATACATATGCTGGTTTTTCCCTGATTCATCACAAGCTGGTCACCGTTTTCGTCATAGAAAAGAGACGGAGACTCGAGACTGTCCTTTTTCCATGTGATATCCTCACATTTTCCTCCGGTAAAATAGATTGCCTTGCCGCTTCCCACTGTGTCAAATTCCATACGACCTTTTTTGTCGATGACTCTGCCCGGAATAAACTGGAAGATCACGTTCGTAAATGCCAGCTGCTCTCCGGTCTCACCGTCAACATGCTCCTTCTTGTAGTGGAAGCGTTTATACATTCCGCTCTCTGCGTCATATTCAAACCATGTCTTGCTGTTCGGATAGGTCGTCTGCATGGCATAAGCATCTTTTCCATTTAGAACAACAGGCTCCTCGCTGTCTGTAAAAAGGAAATGCCCTGCATATCCGTCTGCATAGGTTGTCCGATATCCCTTTTTTTCAATCGCAGCAGTGATTCCGTCCGGTTTTGCAAAAACATTATGAGGTGCGGGACGGTCACTGGACCGGTAGTACATCAGACTCTCCACGGTACCGTCAAGACCGTTCAGATTATCGATCGCATCGCTGTTCAGAAAGCTCTTTGCAATGTCCGCCTGTCCGTAATGTGCATAGATCGCATCGTATTCCTTCGCTATATGCGCATAATAAAGACGACAGCTTCGAACAGAACCGTACTTTGGTGCATCATTATAATTGTCAAAAATTCCCATCAGACGGGTCAGACCACCCTCCACCAGACACTCATAGAGGACATCCGCCTCACCGATCCCATACTGGGGCAATGCATCTGTCGTATTGCCGAACATGATCGCCAGCGGGCGGTTTTTCGTTTCCTCCTCGGGCAGCCATTCGCCGGTCAGAAGACTCTGCGCCTCCCCCTCATGTGTTACCACAGGCTCCTCCTCCGGCTCGGGTTCAGGTTCTTCCTCCTCCACTGCCACCGGCGGTACAGTCAGATCAACAACATCTGTCTCCGCCTCTTTATCTTTCCCACAGCCGACAGCCATCATACCGACTGTCAGCGCCAGGATCATCCATACTGCGATCTTCTTTTTCATATCACTTTACCTTCCTTTTCAGATTTATCTCGTAATGCCCAGATCATCTAAAATACTGCGCTGCCTTGCCTCCATCGCCTCTCGCTCCTGCTCCGTCTCATGATCATAGCCAAACAAGTGCAGCATACTATGTAAGATCAAAAACGCAAATTCACGTTTCTCACTGTGCCCGTAAGCAGCGGCCTGTTCCCGGACCTTGTCCACACTTAAGATGATGTCTCCCAGCAAAAGCTCACCGGTATCGGGATTAAAATTATCCTCCACACAGTCCTCCGCATGTGAAAAATCCGCCGGTGCTTCGTAGGTCTGCATCGGGAATGAAAGCACATCCGTCGGACGGTCGATCTGCCGGTATTCCCGGTTGATCTCATGAATACCGTCATTGTCCACCAATGTCAGGTTGACCTCCGCCTCGTAGGGACATTTCTCTGCGTCACAGGCAGCCATGATGACCTCGCTGGCCAGTGTTTTATGATCAAAATCAAAAGAAACCTCTGTTTCCTCCTCTAAAAGTATCGTCATACAAGCATTTCCTCCTTTACAAGCAGCTCCCGGATCGTCAGGAACTGGTTCATCGAGAGCCCGGAATTGTCATACAGCCCCTCTGCCGACTTTTCATTCATCGACTGATAGATCACAATATCACGATTCCATGTAGATGAAAAGGTATCCTTGTCCAGCAGATCAAACTTTGTAACGATCATGTCTGCAATCTGGACGATCGCGCTCTCAATGGAACCCGGCAGACGCTGCTCACCGTTGTATTCCGCCAGAATTGCCACCAACCGCTGCGAAAAGCAATTATCCTGTGCAATGCGAACGCCATTCTCAATAAACGGTTCTCCCTCCAGTTTTCCGATCCGGTAATAAAAACCGCCCGCGCGTGCCAGTTTCTCGTCAGCTCCGATGCCGGCAGCAAGTCTGGCAGCAACTTTCGAGGTTCGCAGCGCATGATTGTAATCGACCGTGGAGTAGCGTTCGATCTCTCTGCGCAGATGATAATGCTCGTCCATGATCGTATCCAGACTGACTTCCTCCGCCACAGTCTCTCTGGTCCGCAGCCTTGGGATCAGGGCAAGCACAAGCAATGTGACAAGACTTCCTGCAAATGAAACGAGAATTGTCCGCACCTCGAGTACATGTGCCAGCAGATAATGACAGCAGACCGGTATGACAACCGAGAGGCAGACAACCAGCACTCCGGTCCACAGCCGGAGCGACTGCTGCAAAAACAGTTCGGTCAGAAACACACCCGCCAGTGAAAGCAGTACATAGGCAATCACCTCGTACTCACTCCCTTCGGAAAAAAGCGCGGTTAGGAGACCAAAATAAACCGCCAGTGCCGTACCCATTTTTGTGCGGAAGGCACCGTTACACAAGGCACTCAGTGCCATGACGGGCGCTGCGAATGCCGGCAAAAAGGATCCGGCACACGCTCCAAAAAGGCAGAGCAGATATATAAAGGTGAGTAGGGAATAGTCGTTGCTGATCCCCCTGCTCATCTCCCCTTGCAGCCGCTGTCGCTCCGTATACAATACAAAGCACAGAAAGCAAACCAGACAGATAAAGCTCCATACGATCAGATGATCCACCCTGACATTGTGCAAAACGCCACAGATCATAGGGAAAAGGATCGAACAGAACAGCAGCAGCACCAGCTTTCCCACACGCTTTGCGGAAAATGCGTTCTCTGTCATGATTTCTTACTCCTTGCCTTCTTTACTGCAGTTTTTTTCTTTTCTTTTTCTATCTGTGCATGTTCGTAATCGTCATACGCATTGACGATCTTCTGCACGAGCGGATGTCTGACGACATCCTTACTCGTAAGCTCACAGACTGCGATCTCTTCCACATTTTTCAGGACACGAAGCGCCACATCCAGACCGCTCTTTGCACCGGGTGCAAGATCCTTCTGGGAAGCATCACCGGTGATGACAACTTTTGAGCCGAAGCCGATACGCGTCAAAAACATCTTCATCTGTGCAGGCGTCGTGTTCTGTGCCTCATCCAAAATAATAAAGGCATTATCAAGTGTGCGTCCGCGCATGTAAGCCAGCGGTGCCACCTCGATCAGCCCTTTTTCCATATTTCGCGTGAAGCTCTCCGCCCCCATGATCTGATATAAAGCATCATAGAGCGGGCGCAGATACGGGTCTATCTTGCTCTGCAGGTCGCCGGGCAGAAATCCGAGTTTTTCTCCCGCCTCGATCGCCGGGCGTGTCAGAATGATACGTCCCACCGACTCATTTTTGAATGCGGTGATCGCCATCGCCATCGCAAGGTAGGTCTTTCCGGTACCGGCCGGACCGGTGCCGAATACGATCATCTTTTTTCGGATCGCATCCACATATGCCTTCTGCCCCAGCGTCTTCGGCTTGATCGGCTTCCCGTTTGTCGTGTGACAGATCAGGTCCCCGTCAATGTCCACGATCGCTGTTTCTTTCGATTCTCGTGCCAGTTCCAGCACATAGTCCACATTTTGCACGGTGATCGTATTTCCGCGCTTTGAGAGCGTTAATAGCTGCTCAAAAACATGCGAAGCGCTCTTAACCGCGTCGCCTTCGCCCAGGAGCTTCATCTGTCCGCTCCGGACCACGACTGTCACATTAAGAGCACGTTCTATTTTTTTCATGTACTCGTCAAACTGACCGAATACATTTCCCATATGTTCTACCGGTAAATCAAATGAAAGTTCTGTTAATGCCATCTGCCTATTATCCTTTTCTGTCATTCAGCAGGTTCGTCGGACTGCGGCTGCTCGGGAAGCGTGATCCGCTCCGTTGGTGCGTATCTTCCGATCGGAACCTCTGCCTGTATACTGCCTCGAATGACACAATTTTTTTCATCCGTTTCTATTTTAACATTTTTTACTATGATTGGAATACCTTTTTGCTCGAATTTTTCCAAAAAAGCATTCCAGTCCTCTTTTGCCAGCGCCTCCGCCTCGGCTTTCGTGTATGTGGCAGACCGGTATACATATGCTTTCCGGTCTGTGACATACAGATGTACAGGAAGATAGAGATTCGGCAGCAATTGAAGTTGATGGTCTTTCACGACCGTTTCACAGGCGCTGTAATTCTTTTTTTCCTTTCCCAGCGGAATACGGATTTTGCCGGTCTGAAGCGTGTATGAGGTATCTTCTTCCCCTGTATACACCTTTTTCCGGTAATCGCGCGCAAGCGAGGACTGATAGGTTCGCGTTACAGTTCCCGTCACATCTCCGTCCGATACCACATATCGGTAGTTTGCCACCTCTCCGTTATCATCCATAATATCAAGCCGTCCGGAAATGAGAACGGCTCCCTTTGAGACAACGCTTCCCTTTTCTGCCTGCGGGGTTCCCTGTCTCGTATAGATGGATGCAACGACCGCATCCTCTGCGGCGACAATATCCCAGGCCCCCTCCGATGGCAGAGTCTGCACTTCATCTTCCGGCAGGCTCTCCTGAATATCGATGGTCAGCTTTGTCCCCTCCAGCTTTACGGATGTCCATGCAATGACATCAAAATCGCTGCGCAGGGCTGCCTCGATGGCAGCACAGTCAACCTTTGTTTTTGGGGTTCCAAAGCTTGTTTCTTTCTGTTCCAGCCACGTCAGAACCATATCCTGTGACAATTCTGCCGTACCGTTCACCTCGATCTTCCAAACATATTTCGAACAGTTCCACAAGAGCAGAATGCACAGGAGGATACCCGCTGCAAACAGTTTCCTTGCACGATAACGGTGCAGAAAAAACGGAAGCCCGCATTTTTTTCTGATCTTGACAGACGTATGCGTCTTTTTCAGAAGTTCCTTCGAAGCGCGAAACCCTTTTAAACTGATACAAAAGTCAAAACCACCCGCCTCCTTGTTCGGGCACAGGTTCCAGATCAGAATATTGCGCCGGATGCAAAGATTTAAAAAGCGCTCCGGCGAACTGCCTGTCAGCGTCACCTGTAAAAATCCCTGTAGAAATTTCAACACGGAAAGCAGCATAGACTACACCTCATAGCTGATCTGATGGATCAATCCCACGATTTTCATCTCCTCATTGGTATAGTAGTCCACTTTCAATCGACAGCCACAGACTGTCACCTTACAGTCTTTCGTCTGTATGACGATACAGTCATCATCATAGGAGAGAATGCCCTTATAGTTTTCGAGCACCAAGACACGTCTTCCGGTCACAGTGACGATCACTACGCCGCAGGAAACGTCCTTTGGCAGCTCCAGACCTTCGGCAAACCCGTATTTTTTTTCTTTCTGTTGGATAGCGTTGTTTTTATTTACACGATGTTTTTTTATCATAATGTATCTTATGACGAAAAAACGAAAATCATGCCTTCTTCTTTTTTATCCGATGAAGCTGTGGCTTTAATGTGATATCAGTCACGACCATTCCGTCACGACGGGTCACAATAAATTCCACCGCATCTGCCACCTCTTCCGGAAGCAGATATGACTCCTCCTCGTCTCCTTCCCGGAAATCCGCATTGCGGTACAGATCTGTTTTGGTCATATCGGGAGCGATCGTCACCACTTTTACGCCGTATTTTCTCGCCTCATCAAACAAACTGTGAGAAAAACTGGTAAGCCCCGCCTTTGTCGCTCCGTATGCGCATCCGTGCGGATTGGATCCGGTAGCCGTCACGGAGGAAATATTGATAATGATACCCGCATGTTTCTTAAAATTCCGTAAAAGCTGCTGTGAAAGGATCATCGGTACCTCAAGATTCGTCCGCACCAGCTCTTTGATCTTTGCAGGGCTTAGTTCCTCGTGGAGCCCATAGTATCCCACTCCTGCATTGTTTACCAGAATACGCACCTGATGCTGCGATGCGATCTCTTTCACAGATCTGCACAACCGGTCGGTATCAAGCAAATCACACACAACCGGATGAAAGCGTTCTGTATCGACAGAACCTTCCTTTTCAAAATCTCTGCCGAACCCGAACACCTCATATCCGAGCCCGCAGAGCCTCCCTGCGATCGCCGCCCCGATACCTGAGGATGCTCCGGTAACAATTGCCGCTTCATTTTCTATTCTTTCCATCGAAAAATCTTCTCCTTCGGGACTTTTTGTTCTAACTCCTGTATCAAAAAATGCTCCATCTCATGCATTAATTCCTTCGGATAGTGATAATATCCGTTTTCATTTTGAAAGGGAAACCACACCACCGCACAGTCGGGTTCCTGTTTTCTCATTGTCTTCAGGTAATCCTGCGAGATCCGAAAAGTTCCGACACTCACATCCACGATCGTTTCAGGATCGATCGTATCAAACACCTGCTCCACCATCCCGGCATACTGCTGTTCCCACCCGGGCAGATAGATCATCGGATCGAAGCAGAATCGAACCGCACAGCCTGTGCGGATCAACGCTTTCGCAAAGGAAAGACGCGCTGCCAGAGACGGTGTATGATGTTCATAGGCTTCTATGACCGCCTGGGGCGACAGTGTAAGCGCATAGACCACGCCGGGGATCGGGTGCATCTGTGCTGCAAGCATCCGATCTGCACATTTTGTCCGTATCTCAATCTTCAGATGTTCATGTTCCTTTGCAAAGTCACACCATTCTTTCGCATAACCGGCCACATGCTCCAGTGCAAGCAGATCCGTATCATAAGAAACACACAGATAGAGCGGATGATCCTTCAGCATCCGCACCACTTCTGCAAAATAATCCTCCAGATTTACAAATATCACAATATTTGCGGAGGGATACATTCCCTTTAAATAGCAATACGCACAGTCAAAGATACAGTTCATCGCACAGGAGGTATAATAAAAATACTGATTTCCAAAGTTCTGGCACACCGGTGCGCCCTCGTAGAGCAGCTTCCCCTGTCTGGCAGCCAGTATCAGATTCTGCGAGCGATGCTGAAGCGCACCGTTCTGTTTGCTGCGACAGAAAACGTCTTTATAATGACTGATCTCCACCACTGTCGCAGCCGGAAACTTCGCCAGGATCTTTTTTGTGCGCGGATGATCTTTGACCGCAGCCTCTATATAAATATGTGAAAAAAACGGATTAAAATAATCTTCTTTTAAGTTCTTCAAATCGCAGTTTTCCTTCTCTTTTATCCTTGCAGGGAAGAAGACCCTCCTCATACATTCCCTGTATGACAGACACAACATCCGCTCCTGATAATGCAAAATAGCGGATATGCTGTCTGAGTGAATCACTCATGACCTTTGAGCAGTGCAGATCCGTGCAGAGTTTTAACGTCCATGTCTCCAGCCCGGGGCACAGACCGTTTTCCCTGTATAAAGATTCGGATGTAATTTCCTGAAGCAGCCCGACAAACGCACATAAGGGTTCCTGACAGGCTTCCATCAAATGTTCGACCTGCTCTTTTGAAACTGCTTTTGCGGTTCCTCTGTCAGAAACGATCTTCAGGAACAGCATCTGGTGCGGTCCGCAGAAATATGAGCCTGCCTGATAGACAGCTGCCGCTTCCATGTCATAGAGCGAACCGTCCGGATACGCTGTAGGCACGGTATCGACTCCATTCCACGGTTCCATCCCGGTCACGATCGCTTCTTCACAGAAGTCATGGCGGTATAAAATATCCGGATAAAATGTTTTTCCCGTCACCTGTTCTGTGATCTTATTACACAAAAAAATACCGTCATTCCCTTTCGTGCGCGCACAGGTACCGATATTGAGAAGTATATCGTCCTTCATCGGCCTGTTTGCTGTGCACACACTGCTGACTGCTGCAGCGGCGGCAATTTCACCGACGCCGGTAACTGTCAGCCGAATGCCGGCTGTCTCATTATAAAATTCCAAAAAGCGTGTGTTGTCCGGATTTTTTGTCAGCTGAAAATGCCTGATAAACAAAGATGCTTCGCAGTATAAAGCAGTAAAAATATAGATCATCCCATGAAACCCCGGCTTTTATTTATGATATGGCTCATGATTCTGAATCCGGTAGCTCCGGTAAAGCTGCTCCAGAAGGATCACGCGCATTAACTGATGTGGAAACGTCATAGCAGAAAAGCTGAGCAGCTCATCACATTGGCTCAGAATGGATGGATGAAGACCAAGTGAACCGCCTATGACAAAGATCAGACTACTCTTTCCGCTGACAGCCAATTGACCCAGATGTTCCGCAAACGCAACAGAATCAAAAGACTTTCCGTCAATGGCCAGTGCGATCACATAGTCATTGTCCCTGATATGAGAGCGCAGACGGGCTGCTTCTTTCTCTTTGATCTGCAGTTCCTCTGTCTCAGAGCTTCGATCCGGCGTCTTTTCATCCGCAACCTCGATGATCGATAACTTGCAGTATCGGGACAGACGCTTCTCGTATTCCGCTATGGCTTCGCGGTAAAATTTTTCTTTTATCTTGCCTACGCATAATATTTTTATGTTAGACATTTAACTGTACCTGCATTTCTTCTTCCGCTTCCTGGCGGAACTCTTCCACCTGGTCGGGATTCAAGACCGGCAGCTCATCAATGGAATGTACACCGAAGCTGCGCAGGAACTCCTCCGTCGTTCCAAACAGAAGCGGCTTGCCCGGTGCATCCAGACGTCCCAGTTCCTGGATCAGGTTATACTCCAACAGCTTATTGACTGCGTGATCACAGGAAACACCACGGATCTTTTCAATCTCTACACGTGTGATCGGCTGTTTATAGGCTATGATCGACAACGTCTCCAGCAACACATCTGTCAGTGCGCGGTGCTTTGGCTGCTTTGCAATGCGGATCAGGTATTCATACATTTCCGGTTTTGTACACATCTGATAAGAGCCGTCCAGTTCCATGATTGCGATCCCGCGTTTTGCATTTGCATAATCTCCGATCAGCTCATCCAATAATTGCTTTGTTTTCTCTTTATCCAGTTCAATCGCTGCGGCGATCTTAGAGAGTTCCACTGACTCTCCCATCGTAAAAAGGATGGATTCTATGATCGCCTTATAGTTTTGATCGTCCATAAAAGCTCCTATATCTTCCCGTTAAGCTGCAACCTGCGAGGTGATCTGAATATCATCAAAGATCGCCTCCTGTGTGATGCGGATCGTTCCCATCTTCATCAGCTCAAGGATCGCGAGAAATGTCACGATGATCTCTGTCTTGCTCTTTGCCCGCTCTAAAAGTCCCCGGAAACTGAAATATTTATGGCTTCTGGCATAAGTTTCCAGAGCAGCCATGCAATCCTCCAGTGAGATCTCTTCCTTCTGGATCTTTCCGAATTTGGAACGGATGGGGTCGATCTTGTCCACCTGCTTTTTCATCATGGACTGAAAGATCTCGTTCAGCTTGTCCAGCGTCAGATCTGCCACCAGCTCGTCCAGATCCACCGGTTCCTCATAGGCAGCTACCTCCTCCGGAATCGTAGGCACTTTAAACAGCACACGGCTTGCATCCATCTGTCGGTCCTTCAGCTCACCGGATATATACTTATACATCTTGTACTCCAGAAGCTGCTGTACCAACTGCGCCCGAGGATCCTCCGCCTCCTCGTCGTCCTCTGTCTCAGGCGCGGGAAGAAGCATCTTCGCCTTGATATCCAAAAGCGTGGCAGCCATGACCATAAACTCGCTCATCACATTCAGGTCCTGACGCTGCATCTCACGGATGTACGCCATATACTGATTGGTAATCTCCACGATCGGGATATCATAGATATTCACTTTATTCTTGTCCAGCAAATGGAGGAGCAGATCAAGCGGCCCCTCAAAAACTTGTAGTTTAACCGTCAAATCCATCGTACAAACCCCTAGATGTTGTGTTTTGTGTTCTACCCTATTCTATACGCTGGAGACGGAAAATGCAAGTGTTTTTTAGGTAACAGGGAAATTATGTATATTCTGTACAAAGGATGCGTGGCTTCAGGAGCGCTTTTATATCAAGGAACGTGCGGCTTCTCCGGCTTTGCCGTAACTACCAGCAATTCACTGCGGTTAAAGATGCGTATATGAAACGTGTGTGTTCCCATCCCGCGACTGACAAGCGCCGTCTGCCCGCCCTCATCAAAGCGTCCGAAACTGTGCTTTGGGAACAGTTCAAACTGTGGTGAGATCACGCTTCCGATTCCCGGAATGCACACAAGTCCTCCGTGGTAGTGTCCGGACAGGCTCAGATCCGCGCCCCATGCAAAGTATTCCGGCACATACTTCGGCGTATGTGCAAGCAGGATCTGGTAACGTGATACATCCGGCCGTCCCAGGCAGCGAGACAGCTCTCCCGGTGCCAACGGCGTATCGACTCCCTTTTTATAGTAAGGCAGCGGCAGCTCCAATCCGAGGATCACCAGTTCATCTTCTCCCGCTTTCACGATCTCCCGTTCATTGTTCAGAATGTGCACTCCAAGCTCTGTCATGCGCATTTTCAGCTGCTGATACGAAGCATGGTTTTTGTGCTCCGGGTCTTCCAGTCGGCTCTCATGATTCCCATTGGAAAAATAGACAGGCGCGATCGCTGTCAGCTGCTCCATCAGCTCCTCCGTCACATAAAAAAGCTCAGGCTTTGTCTGTACGATCAGATCACCCGGAACAAAAATGGCTTCGGGAGACTCCTCGCGGATCGCCTGAACCAGACGCTCATTGTGTCTGCCGTAACGCCACAAATGCAGATCTGCCAAAACCACCCACTTGTGCTCTCCCTTTAATTTGTCCGAACAGATCTGATAGGTTGTCCTGTTAAAACGCATCAGCTCCTGCACCTGCCAGATCACACAGATGACCAGAAGACAAAGAAGGATCCCAATAATCTGAAACATAAGCGTCACCTCCTCCCTGTAGTTTTTCGTAACTATTTCGCATGTCCGCAGCAGGATCTTTCATAAATTCTTCCGGCACCTCGTAAACTATTACAAAGCCCGGAAGGATCCTATGCTATGCATCTGAATAAAACGTTTCAAAAATATCTCAAAAAAAGAATGATTCCCTTACTGCTTGTATATGTACTAACGTTCTCCACTGTACTATCCGTGTCAGCAGAGCCGGCTTCCACTGATGGAACCCCAGCCGGTACAGCTGATTCCTCCGACAGTCAAAATGCCTCAGACAGCCAGACAGCCGCTCTTGATCCGGCCGCAAAGTCTGCTTTGATCATGGAAGCCAAAACCGGAACCGTTATCTTTGAAAAAAACGCGGACGAACGCCTCCGCCCAGCCAGCGTAACAAAGATCATGACGCTTCTACTCATTTTTGAAGGTCTGGAAAAAAAGCAGTACACACTGGATGATATCGTTACTGTGTCTGAGCACGCCGCAGGCATGGGCGGCTCACAGGTATATCTGGAACCGGGTGAAACGCAGACTGTAAATGATATGATCAAATGCATCAGCATCGCCAGTGCCAACGATGCAAGCGTCGCCATGGCAGAATTTGTCGCCGGTTCCGAACCCGCCTTTGTAGAGCAGATGAACGCGAAAGCAAAAGAACTCGGCATGAGCAATACGACCTTTGTCAACTGCTGCGGTCTGGAAGCAGAAGGACATCTGACTACTGCCAGAGACATTGCCCTCATGTCCCGTGAGCTGGTCACAAAACACCCTCAGATCCACGATTATTGTACCGTCTGGCAGGATACGATCACACACGAAACACGCCGCGGCTCCTCTGAGTTTGGTCTGACAAACACAAACAAATTTTTAAAGCAGTACACCTATGCAAACGGATTAAAAACCGGCTATACATCCCTTGCCAAATACTGTATCAGCGCTACCGCCGCAAAGGATTCACTGGAGCTGATCACCGTGCTCATGGCGGAGCCTGATATTAAATCCCGCGTGAAAGATCTGCAAAGCTGTATGGATTACGGATTCTCCAGATGTAAGCTCTACGAAGATACAAACGAGGATCCTCTGACACCGCTCCCTGTCAAACACGGAAAAACAGATGTACTGCCGATCGTCTACGACGGTGCCATGGAATATCTGGACACGGACGGAAGAGATCTCTCCGCAGTGGAGAAAACACTCTCCCTTCCGGAAGCAATCGAAGCCCCCATCAACGAAGGTGACATCGTCGGCGAAGCTGTCTACACGCTGAACGGCACACTGCTCGGCTCAGTGTCCATCCGCGCCGCCGGAACCGTTGAACAGGCAGACTATCCATACTATTTTTTAAAGGCTGCACGCGCGTTTTTCCTATAATAGCGGTGCAATGAGGCGCAGGAACGCATGCAGCATACGCATGCCAAAAGGATGCTTCCTCTGACAATCGCAAAGCTGTATCTCTCTGGATACCGCAAATGTCTCAACCATATCTGTATACACCTGCTCAACCACCGGTGTCTGATACACGAAGACGCCACATTCAAAATGCAGATAGAGACTGCGGTAGTCCAGATTGACGCTGCCTACTGTTGCGTATTTATCATCACAGACAAAGCACTTTGCATGCAGAAAACCCGGCGTATATTCATAAATACGGACACCGTTTTCCAGCAGTCTTGCATAATGTGAACGTGTGAGAAAGAACACCAGCTTTTTGTCCGGAATACCGGGTGTAACAATACGCACATCCACACCACTCTTTGCCGCATTACACAGTGCAACGGTCATCTCCTGATCCAGGATCAGATACGGCGTGAAAATATAGACATATCTCGTCGCACGGTTGATCATGTTCAAATAAATGTTTTCACCGACGTTCTCATTGTCCAGTGGCGTGTCATCATAGGGCTGCACATAGCCCTGTGTGGGGATCTGTTCGGCAAAAGAGGCATCGGGCAGGTATGCTTCACAGTCTGATTCACTTCCGACAACGTAATCCCACATTTCCAGAAACATCACCGTAAAGCTCTTTGCAGCTGCACCTTCCAGACGGATACCGGTATCCTTCCAGTAACCAAACCGATCGATCTTATTAATATACTCATCTGCAATATTTACGCCGCCGGTGTAACTGATCTTTCCATCCACCACCATGATCTTGCGATGGTCTCTGTTATTCATAATGATCGCCAGCACCGGGCGCGCCGGATTAAAAGCAGCACACTTGATACCTTTTTCCTGCAGTTTGCGGTAAAAATGTGCCGGCATTTTGTTGATACAGCCTACATCATCGTAGATCAGGCGGACATCCACGCCCTCTGCCACTTTTTTCACCAGTTCATCCACAAGAGTGTCATACATCTCGCCCGTATCCAGAATAAAGTATTCCAGAAAAATGTATTTTTCCGCACGCCTGATATCTGCAAGCATTGCCTCAAACAGTTCCTCCCCGCATTTATAATAACAGCTGGAGGTATGACCACAGATCGGGTCATGGGACGCATGCCAGATATAATCAGACTGCATTGCCGCCTGCGGATGCTCAGCCCGTAATTCTTCCGTAATCTGCGTATCCTCGGTCAGATACGGTTCGATCTTGGCGTTCACGGCATCCATACGCTTTCTTGTGCCACGGGTCAGTCCGGGACGCCCAAAGATCAGGTATACAGGTACACCAACGATCGGTACCATCATGATAAAAAATACCCACGACAACTTAAATGACGGATTCGTCCACCGCGTAATGACGGAAAATGCCAATACGATCGCGATCACATTCACGATCGCCGAAACGAAGTTGTAGCGTACGCTGAAATCAGCTAAAAACAAAACGATCCATGCGATCTGCAACAGGATCATCACTCCTATAATAAACAGTCGACTTGTCAACATTTTAAATATTCGTTTCATCACGTGTATTCCTCTCTGCTTCCATGATTCGCAGTGCATACCACTCGAAAAATCACAGATTTTTCTCGTTGTCGTGCATTCGCACTATCAAAATCATAAATTACAAATCCATCTGCGAGCAGATAATTTGTAATTCTATGATTTTGGCACTGCTCATTGCTTATATCATATCACATGAGCGCTGCAAAATCAAAATTCCCCCATCCCGGTTTTCCTTTCCTGCGCTGCAGCTTGCTGTACAAAAACAGTTTCAGATCAGACGGTGCAAAATCCGGATAGATCTCGCCCAGCACGGCAAGCCCACCGGTTACTACCGCAGTCGCCATGGAGGTTCCGCTCTTGCTGACGTAGCCGCCATGACTGCCGCAACTGATAATGTGTGTTCCCGGTGCCAGTATTTCCGGCTTTGTAACGCAGATTTCCGTAGGACCTCTTCCACTGTATCCCAGATGCATACTTCCTTTCAGCAATACGCGGTCATCATCATCCAGACTGCCCACGGTGATCAGTTCGGGAATCGTTCCGGGCACTGTCACAGAGGAAACTCCGGGACCATTGTTACCGGACGCAGCCACCACACAGATCCCTTTTTCCCAGAGTGTCTGGATCGCCGCGATCAGAGACTGTTGTTCCTCGCGTTTGGTCTGAGGCATCATACCGATCGAAATATTCAAAAACCGGATATTGTAACGTGCCCGGTTGCTTATGATCCAGTCTACCGCACGCACCACCGCCTCGATGTTCCCGTTTCCCATCGTATCCAATACCTTCAGGACGATATAATGACATCTCGGAGCGATCCCCGTATATTTACCGTTGCTGAGTATTCCGCTTCCACCAATAATGCCTGCCAGGTGTGTGCCATGACCATTATCATCATAGATACCGGTGCGCCCATTCACAAAATCCTTAAAATCCAGCACCCGGTTTCTGAAATCCGGATGCATCGTGATACCCGTATCAAGAATTGCCACGGTGGAACCGCCGCCAAAATAACCTTCACCATGAGGAAGCTCTGTATGAATTAATTTTCGTACACGTTCCATATAAAATCCTTTGCCATCATAAAAAATCAGCTAAAAAATAAAATAATTGTTGGTTTATCATATGCAGGACAAATTGGAACGTGTTCTGACTTACCTCCAAAGCACAAAAAGAGGAACCGGTCTTGCAACCAATTCCTCCTCTGTAGCGGACTTGAAATTTCCGGCAGAAATATCCGGTCTTCACCTGTCCATTTTATTTTTCTGATTCTGCAACATCCTTCATAGAAAAACTCATACGGCCCATCTTATCCTTGCCCATGCACTTCACAGTCACCTTATCGCCAAGTGTCAGGACATCCTCTACGCGGTTGATGCGTTCCTTTGCGATCTTGGAAATGTGAACCATGCCCTCTTTTCCGGGAGCAAACTCAACAAATGCGCCGAACTCTTTAATGCTTACAACCACACCCTTGAAGATCTGTCCTTCCTCGAAGTCCGTTGTGATGATCTTGATCATCTCCACTGCCTTATCCATCATAGCTGCGTCTGTTCCGCATACGGAAACAGCACCGTCGTCCGTGATGTCGATCTTCACACCGGTACGGTCAATGATCTCGTTGATCGTCTTTCCGCGCTGGCCAACCACATCGCCGATCTTCTGGGGATCGATCGTGATCTGGATGATCTTCGGTGCATAAGGGCCAACCTCCTTACGAGGCTCTGCAATTGCCTTTGACATACAGTTATCCATGATGAAGAAACGTGCTTCGCGACATCTTGCGATCGCACCCTCCACGATCGGACGTGTCAGGCCATGGATCTTGATATCCATCTGAATGGCTGTGATACCGTCTTTCGTTCCGGTCACCTTGAAATCCATATCTCCGAAGAAGTCCTCCAGACCCTGAATATCCGTCAAAAGTACGAAATCGTCATCGGTGTCTCCGGTTACAAGACCACAGGAAATACCTGCAACCATCTTCTTGATCGGCACACCGGCAGCCATCAGTGACATGCAGGATGCACAGGTGGAAGCCATAGAGGTGGAGCCGTTGGACTCAAATGTCTCGGATACGGCACGGATCGCATACGGGAATTCTTCCTCAGAAGGAAGCACCGGGATCAGCGCACGCTCAGCCAGTGCACCATGTCCGATCTCACGACGTCCCGGTCCACGGGAAACCTTTGTCTCACCTACAGAGTAAGCAGGGAAATTATACTGGTGCATATAACGCTTGGTGGTCACATTCGCATCCAGTCCATCCACCTTCTGTACCTCTGAGAGAGGAGCCAGTGTTACAATATCACAGATCTGCGTCTGTCCACGGGTGAACATTGCGGAACCGTGAACACGCGGAATAATGTCTACCTCAGCAGCCAGCGGACGGATCTGATCCAGTGCACGTCCGTCGGGACGCTTGTGATCCTTTAAGATCATCTTGCGGACTGTCTTCTTCTGATACTGATAAATTGCATCGGGAAGCAGTGCCAGCCACTCCTCATTTTCTGCAAATGCAGCCTCTAACTTCTCGGTGATCTGACGGATATTCTCCTCACGAACCTGTTTCACATCTGTGAAGACAGCCTCCTCCATCTCCGCGGGCGGAACGATCTTTTTGATCTCCTCAAAGAGCTCCTCGGGGATCGCGCAACTTGTATAAGCATGCTTGGGCTTGCCTACTTCTGCAACGATCTTGTTGATAAACTCAATGATCGTCTGGTTGATGTCGTGTGCCTTGTAGATCGCCTCGATCATCTTATCTTCGGGGATCTCGTTGGCACCGGCCTCGATCATGATAACCTTCTCTGCGGTGGATGCTACGGTCAGCTTCAGATCCCCCTTGTCCCACTGCTCCTGGGAAGGATTGACGATCAGCTCACCGTCGATCATACCCATCTGGGTCATGGCACAGGGACCATCAAAGGGGATATCAGAGATACAGGTTGCGATCGCTGCACCTAACATTGCCACGATCTCAGGTCTGCACTCGGGGTCAACGCTCATGACCATGTTATTCAAAGTCACATCATTGCGGTAATCCTTCGGGAATAACGGACGCATCGGGCGGTCGATGACACGTGAAGTCAGAACCGCATTCTCAGATGCCTTTCCCTCTCTCTTGTTAAAGCCGCCGGGGATCTTGCCCACTGCGTACATTTTCTCCTCAAACTCTACACTCAGAGGGAAAAAGTCGATGCCGTCACGGGGCTTTTCAGATGCGGTTGCGGTAGATAATACGGTCGTATCGCCATATTTCATCAGCGCCGCACCGTTTGCCTGTGCAGCGACTCTGCCGATATCTACAGTCAGTGTCTTGCCGCCAAGCTCAATCGAATAACTCTTGTACATTTGTCTTCTCCTTTTCAATTTTGATGGTGAAGGCAGATGTTCCCGAAACTACTGAAAAAAACACAATCCGCTTATATTTTTTTCAGTGGTCTCGGAATCTTCATCTGCCATGTGTGAAAGTAACAACTTAAAATAGAGCGGAGGAACTCCGCCCTATTTTGAAAGTCTTATTTTCTTAAGCCTAAACGCTCAATCAGAGAACGATAACGCTCGATATCCTTCTCTTTTAAGTAAGCCAGTAAACGACGTCTCTGACCTACCATCTTTAACAGACCTCTGCGTGAGTGATGATCCTTTGCGTGTACCTTTAAATGCTCGTTCAGCTCGTTGATACGAGTGGTCAGTAACGCGATCTGTACCTCAGGTGAACCGGTATCGGTAGGGGTCTTGCCATACTCAGCAATGATTGCTGACTTCTGGTCTTTTGCTAACATATTTGTTTCCTCCTTAAAATTTAATCGCCGGATATTCAGTAAGCGGTCGGAGTGTCCGGCAAACCGAATATGTGGCTGTTTACTCATACCTAAACACTATAGCATAACGATTATGTAAATGCAACGTTTTTTTCTATCATTATGCCGGATTATGATTCCGGATATTCATTGTGCAAAAGCTTATGCTCCCTGCCCTTCAGAATACCGTCATACAGTGTCTTGATAAAGGGATTCTCATTGGAAAGCTTGATCTGTGCCGCTTTATCGATGTCGTACATTCCCTCAAATCTTGCTTTCTTTGTACGCGGTCCGATGGGTGTCGGCTGACCTCCACCGGTAATACATCCACGCTTGCAAGCCATGACCTCCACAAAATCATAATATACTTCACCGGATTTCAGCTTATTCAGCACTTCATCCGCACACTTGAGTCCGTTTACAACAGCGATCTTCACTTCACGATCACCCAGTGTCACGGTTGCTTCCTTTACACCGTCAATTCCACGCACGCCGGTAAAACTGATCTCCTCCAGATCCTCCATGCGGTTGCTGCCAACCAGCCGACGCAGCACAGCCTCTGTCACACCGCCTGTGACACCGAAAATAGCCGCGGCGCCTGACGCAAGTCCGAAGGGCATATCAAGCGACTCAGACGGCATCTGTGCCAGATCAATACCTGCTTCGCGGATCATTCGTGTCACTTCAACAGTTGTCAGAACAAAATCCACGTTCTGCACGCCATCCGTGAAATGCTCCGGCCGCACGATCTCATTCTTCTTGGCGGTACAGGGCATGATGGATACCACGATGGTCTCCCGTTCATCCACCGGCTCATTGTTTGTAGCCGCCTGCTCGCGCCTGATCTTTGCCTCTTCTTTGATCAGAGCGCCAAACATCTGCTGGGGCGAACGGCAGGTAGAAATATGTTTGCGGTATTCCGGATGTTTTTTCTCACAGAAGGATACCCAACCCGGACAGCAGGAGGTAAATAACGGCAGATTCTCGCCGGATTCCAGACGTTCTGCCAGTTCCTTGGACTCCTCCATAACGGTCAGGTCCGCACCGAAATTCGTATCATAGATCTCGTCAAAGCCCATACGATGCAGTGCCGCTACCAGCTTTCCGATGGCATTTTCTCCCCTCGGAAGTCCGAAGCTGTCACCGATGGCCACACGCACTGCCGGTGCGATCTGCACAACAACGCGCTTTGTCTTGTCAGACACAACCTCCCAAACGGCATGAACATTCGATTTGATCGTAATCGCTCCGGTGGGACATACGACACGGCACTGTCCGCAGCCTACACAGTCTGTATCTGCCATCTTTCTGTGAAAAGCAGATGTCACACGCATTTCAGAACCGCGATGTGCAAAGTTCAAAATGCCAAGTCCCTGGATCTCCTCACAGGTACGCACACAGTCACCGCATAAAATACATTTATTCGGATCAATGAAAATACAGTTGGAGGAATCGTCCACCGGCATTTGTTCTTTCGTATTCTGGAAACGGACCTCATCCACTCCCAGCTGCTGTGCCAGCTTTTGCAGTGTACATACACCGTTTTCACGGCAGGTCGTACAATCTCTGCAGTGGGATGCCAACAATAATTCCAGGATCATTTTTCTGTGATGCTGTAATTTTGGTGTATTCGTATAGATCACCATGCCGTCTCTCGGCACTTCGGAGCAGGATGCAAACACCCGTCCCCGATCGTCCTCTACAACACACATACGGCATGCACCGTAAGTGGATAACTCGGAATGGTAACAAAAAGTAGGAAGATCGATACCTATCTTTCGAATGATCGACAACACATTTTTTTCGTCCGTAAAAGGAATCTTGCGGTTGTTGATCGTAATATATTTTGTTGCCTGTTTATTTTCTGCGCTCACGTTTTCCCCTCCTTATGCTTCTACATGGATGGCACCGAATGCACAATTGCTCTCACAGGCACCACACTTGATACAAACAGAATCATCGATCGTAAAGGGCTCTTTAATCTTTCCGGAAATTGCTCCGACCGGACAGTTTCTTGCACATTTTGAGCAGCCCTTGCAAAGCTCCGGACTGATCACATAACGACGAAGTGCACTACAGGTGTGCGATGCACACTTCTTCTCAACCACATGTTCAATATATTCGTCGCGGAATAATTTCAATGTACTCATAACCGGAAGCGCCGCACTCTTTCCAAGACCGCAGAGCGCTGTCTCCGTGATCATTGTCGCCAGCTCTTCCAGCAGGTCCAGATCCTCCATCGTACCGTTGCCTGCCACGATGCGCTCTAAGATCTCCAGCATACGCTTTGTACCTTCCCGACAGGGCACACATTTTCCACAGCTCTCATTCTGCGTGAAATTCATAAAGAATCTTGCAACTTCTACCATACAGGTATTGCTATCCATGACAACGAGACCGCCGGAACCGATCATGGCACCCATCTTCTTCAGAGAATCAAAATCAAGACTCACATCCAGATGCGGTGTGATCAGACATCCGCCTGAAGGTCCTCCGATCTGCACAGCCTTAAATTCACCGTCACCCTTGATGCCGCCGCCGATATCAAAAATGACCTCTCGCAGCGTCGTTCCCATCGGCACCTCAATGAGTCCTGTGTTTTTCACGCTTCCCGTCAGTGCAAACGCTTTTGTTCCCGGGCTGTTTTCCGGTCCGATCGTCTTATACCATGCTGCTCCCTTTAAGATGATCATCGGAACGTTGGCATAGGTCTCCACATTATTTAATACGGTCGGTTTTTCAAATAAGCCCTGCTCTACCGTACGAGGCGGTTTTACACGGGGCATACCGCGATTTCCTTCGATCGATGCGGTCAATGCACTACCCTCGCCACAGACAAACGCGCCTGCGCCGCGATTGATATGTAAACGGAAACTGAAATCAGTGCCCATGATATGATCACCCAGCAGTCCGCTCTCCTCCGCATCCTGCATTGCTTTTTTCAGACGGCTGATCGCCAGCGGATACTCCGCACGCACATAAATATAACCCTCCTGTGCGCCAACTGCGTATGCTGCGATCATCATACCCTCGATCATCTTGTGGGGATCACCCTCCATGATACTTCGGTCCATGAACGCACCCGGATCACCCTCATCACCGTTACAAACCACATAGCGGATCTTTTCAGGCTGTCTTGCGACCTGCTTCCACTTGTATCCGGTCTGGAAACCTCCGCCTCCGCGTCCGCGCAGATTTGACTCCAGGATCTCATCAACCACCTGCTCCGGTGTCATCTCAAACAGCACCTTTGCCAGTGCCTGATAGCCGTCATGTGCAATGGACTCCTCGATATGCTCCGCATCGATATGTCCGCAGTTTTCCAAAACAAGACGGGTCTGTTTTTTATAAAACGGAATCTCCTCCTGTTTTTGATATTCAATTCCGTTCTGCTTGTACAACAGATGACGGATCACGTCTCCGTTTTTGATCGTGCGCTCAAAGATCGCCTCACAGTCCTCAAGCTTTACTTTCGTGTATAAAATGCCCATCGGCTCGATGCGCATGAGCGGTCCCATCTCACAAAAGCCGTGACAGCCGCTTTTTCTCACTTCCATCGGTCCGTCACCGTGCGCGATCTCCGGACCGAAGTGTACCTCTATATCAGGATCACCTGCCACCAGCTCACACATTTTTTCATAAACCGCACCGGAACCGCCGGCAAGACATCCGGTTCCCGCACAGATTAAAATACGGCATTTACTATGTTCCATCTGCTGACGCGACGCGTCACGCAGATCATTCAGAATCTCTCTGTTTTCTACCTTCTGCATCTTGACCTCCCAATGTTCTATTTCTCATCTCTCAGACGCTGGATCAGCTCCGCTGCCGCATCCGGTGTCATGGACGGATATACCTTGTCGTTAACCGTGAGTACCGGTGCCAGACCGCAGGCTCCCAGACAGGATACGGTTTCCAGTGTAAACAACATATCATCTGTCGTCACCTTGTCTTTGGAAAGACCGAGCTCCGTGTACAGTCGTTCCAGGATCGGAATGGATTTTCTCACGTGACAGGCGGTACCGTTGCACACCTTGATCACGTATTTTCCTTTCGGCTCAAAGGAAAAATTCTCATAAAATGTGGCTACCCCGTAAGCCTTTGCCTCTGTGATGCCGATCTTCTCAGCCACATACGATAACAGCTCCGGCGGCAGATAGCGATATTCACTCTGAATATCCTGAATGATTGGGATCAAAGCAGACGGCTTTGCACCGTGTTCTTCGATGATGGCATCTGCTTTTTCATAATAGCTTTGCTCTACCATAGACCTAATCTCCTTATCCTTTTTATGATTGCGCTGTGCGTTCTCCCTGTTGACATAGCGCAGTATCACCCTTTTATACCATCTTAACAAATACTTGTAAAAAAAGCCAGTGATTTTGTATATTTTTACATTTTTCTCCCAAAAAAACAGGCAGCCTTTAACAGGCTGCCTGTCTGTATCCGTTCTGAAATTATAAATAACTTACCACACAGATCGGTGTCCGGTAATATGCGTTTGATATCTTGATGCCATCACGGTGGTTGCTGGCGTGTACAACCTGTCCGCCACCGATATAGATAGCCACGTGGTTGATCCTGCCACCGCTTCCGTAGAAGAACAGATCACCCGGCTGTGCCTCACCGGCACTGATACGTCTGCCATAGTTCGGCTGTGCACGTGAGGAATGCGGCAGATATACACCGTATTTTGCATATACCTGCATGGTAAAGCCCGAACAATCCACACCGCGTGTAAGGCTTGTACCGCCCCACACATACGGATTGCCGACAAACTGCAGTGCATACTGTACCAGATCCACACGGACATTGGATACACCTTGTCCATATTTGACCTCTGAGATCGTCATTGCCTTGGGCAGCTTCTGTGAAATTTCCACATAATCGCCGCTGACATAACCTTCTTCATCATCAATCTCAACCTTGTACCATTCGCCGTTATCAACGGTCTCTAACACGGTCAGTTCCTCCTCGATGGGAACCATGGTGAGGATCGTACACTCCGTATTCGGCTCCTCGCGGACAAACAGTGTTGTCGTTGTGACAGTGGCTACCTCTTTGATGTATTTTTCCGCTTTTTTCTTTGCTTTTTCTCCCGTCAGCAAATAGTCGGCAGATACATAACCTTCCACCTTACCGGATCTGATGTGATACCAGCCGTCTTCCTTATCATAGACCTCGCATCCTGCTCCGGCAGGCATCTTGCCGATCAATTCTGCATCTTCAGCAGGCTCTTTTCTGACATTCAGGTAATTATCGACATTGGCTAATCCGAGATTCGTATAGCCACAAAACTTCTCATCTTTTTCTTCTGTATCTTTCTTTTCTTCTTTTTGCTCCTCTGCATCAACCTCCAAAGCAGCCGCTCTCGTTAATGCGATATCGCTGCTCGCGATCACCAGACCCTCAGACTGGCTGAGACAATTTGAAATAATGGCTGACATTCCTGCAGTAATGGATGCGGATGCATGCTCCGGTATAGCGAATACTGTCACTGCTCCGATCGCAACTGCCAGAGCAAATTTCATATTCCGAAGTTTCATAGATACCTCCTGATTGGTAAAGAAACAATCCTGTAATCTGTTTGACATGAAATAACAGTAGATGCTAGCATCTACTGTTATATTTAAAAAACATTATAGCAACATTTTTCTAACATGTCAACAAGCTTGTAACATTTCTGTAATATTTCATCTGTTTCCCATACCTTGCTCTGTCTACACTGCATCGGAATTTGTCAACGCAAACGCGATATTTGTCGCATGGTCAGCCACACGCTCCAGACCGGTAACAAGATCGGTAAAGATCAGGCCGGACTCCGGTGAGCATTTGCCTTTCGCCATACGACGGATATGGGAGTTCTGCAGATCGATCTCCAGCTGGTCAACCTCTTCCTCGATCGCACGGATCTCCTGCATATGTGAGCGGTCTTCATTCTCAAACATTTCAAGTGCACATGCAAGTATCCGGATATCTTTTTCGAACATATCCTGAATCTCTTTGGTTGCTTTTTTTGAAAACGCGATGTTCTCTTCCTTCATGCGCACTGCCGCATCCGCAATGTTTTCCGCATGATCTCCGATACGTTCAATGTCATTTACCACATGGAACAATCCACCGATCTTCAGACTGTCGGAAACAGGCAGCTGACGCTGGTTGACATCCACCAGATAATCGGTGATCTCATGACTGAGATAGTCGATATATTTTTCCGTTGCATAGACCCGATCGATCTTCGACTGATCTCCGTCGAAAAAACCTTCCATTGCCAGTTGCAGATTCTGCTCCGCTTTTCTGCCCATGCGGGAAATCTCCTGCATTGCCTCCACGATCGCTGCAGTCGGTGAGAATACCGTACTCTTGCTGATATATTGCAGCGAAAAACCCTCCTGCTTGACATCATCACCCGGTACAAGACGGTTCACAAGTTTGATAAACTGTGTGGAAACAGGTAAGAAGATCAATGTCTGGAACACCTTGTAGATCGTGTCCGTATTCGCTACGCTTCTCTTGATATCAGAACCGGAAATCGCCTGAATAAATGCGGTAAACGGCTCCATGGCAAAGATCAGGATCACAGAAATGATGATCATACCGAATACATTAAACAGCACATGGATCAGAGCTGCGCGCTTTGCCTCCTTTTTTGCATCCATGGCAGCCATCACTGCCGGGGTACAGGAACCGATATTACATCCGAGAATAAAGTAAAAGCAGATGGGAAGAGTCACCAGTCCCTGACCTGCCATCAGCAGCAAAATACTGACCGTCACAGATGAACTCTGCACGATCACGGTAATGATCAGTCCGACAAGGATTGCCAGCACCGGATTTGTCAATTGCGCCAGTGTATTGATAACAGCAGGATAGTCATTTAACTGGCTCATCGCCTCGGACATCATGCTGATACCCATAAACAGCGCACCGAAACCGATCACGACCTCACCGATCTTTTTAAAGATGGGCTTTTTCATGAACAAAAACATGACAACGCCCACAAACAGGATCACCGGAGCAACTGCAGTCAGGTTGAATGATACGAGCTGTGCAGTGATCGTTGTACCGATATTGGCACCGAAAATGATGCCGACCGCCTGTGTCAGTTCCATCAGTCCTGCATTTACAAACGTGACCACCATAACGGTCGTCGCACCGGAAGACTGAATGATCGCAGTAAACAGTGCACCAAATAATACCGCGATATACTTATTTTTTGAGATCGCGGTCAGAACCGAGCGAAGCTTTGCTCCTGCTGCTTTCTGTAACCCCTGACTCATAAAATTCATACCAAACAGGAACAGTCCGAGACCTCCCATCAGCGTTAAAATCAAACTCATATGTACTCCTTTTTCCTCTGTTACTTATACCAAATGGCAACCGTTCCATTATTTTCCAAAATAATGCTCACTGAATACTATATCCTTTTTGATCTGAGCTTTCAAGTCCGAAATCGAATCGAACTTGATCTCCGGTCTTTCGTAAACATAAAAAGAGATGCGGACCGGCTCCCGATAAATGTCCTCATGAAAATTCAGAATATGCATTTCCACACCGATCGGGTTACGGTCTCCCTCTTTGGGTTTTATCGTCGGCTTTCTGCCGATATTTGCAATTCCGTAATATCGTTCTCCATGAATGTCGATCGTCGCCGCATAGACGCCAAAGGGCGGCAGCAGTTTCACCGGCTCTGCCTCAATGTTAGCAGTCGGGATACCGATCGTACGCCCGATCTGATTGCCCGTCTCCACAGTGCCGTCGATCGAATAGGGATGTCCGAGCATCTGTGTGGCGATCTCCATATTTCCTTTTTTGATCTCCTCGCGGATATAGGTACTGCTGATATCGCGTCCTTCGAATTTGAGTTTTCGCACGACCTTCAGCTCGTAACCATAGCGCCCGGCAAGCTGTGCAAGAAGCTTATGATCACCGCGTCTATTGTGTCCGAAACAGCAGTCTTCCCCGACAACAATACGTTTTACATTCAGATTTGTGACGATCCAGTCCACAAAATCTTCCGGTTCCATGCACATGACTTCCGGCGTAAAGGGGCACAGCACAAGATAATCGATACCGCGCTCTGCAAAAAGGACCTGCTTCTCGCTGTTTGTGGACAAGAGCCGCTGTCCATCCCCCTCTGTCAGCTTCTTCGGGGGAATATCAAAGGTAAAGACCACGGACTTCAGATCCTCATTTTGCTTTTCCAAAAGATGTGACAGCAACTCTTCATGTCCCCGGTGCAGTCCGTCAAATTTACCAATGGTAAGTGCCGTCGGCTCATCAATATGAAATTGTTCGATTGTTTCCAGACAAATCATGATCTATTCCTTAGTTACAAAAACATTTTTATACTTTTTAAATCTTTTCGATGTGCATCCCCACCGTAAATGCCATAAAATTTTCCGGCGGTATCGTACACGCGAAATCTCTGCGCTTCACCTGTCGTCTCCGGTTCCGGAAGCTGCACCGCAGACCGGTCGGAAACCGAAAGATCAGAAATCTCCAGACGATTTCCATTCTGGAGTTTTTTTCGTGCTTCCTCTTCCACATGCAGCGCAGGGTATTCCGAAAACACCCCGTCAACCGGTAAAAGGATCTCGTTCAACGTGCCAAGATCCCGGTATTTTTCAACCTGTGCCAGTGTCAATGCCTGTGCAATATCAAAACAGCTCACCCGTGTGCGTACAAGACTTTTCATCAGTCCGCCCACACCGAGCAGTTCTCCGATATCGTCACACAACGTGCGGATGTAAGTGCCCTTTGAACAGTGTACACGCATCGTGACAAACGGCAGCGTCACCTGTACGATATCAAGGTCATAGATATGCACAAGGCGTGCTTTCCGCTCCACCTCGATGCCTTCCCGCGCCAGATCACACAGTTTTTTTCCGCCAACCTTCAATGCGGAATACATCGGCGGAACCTGTTCGTAGTCGCCGATAAATCCCATGATCACTTCACGGACACGCTCCTCCGTCAAGGTATCCAAAAGATCCCTGCGATCCTGCAGGATCTTTCCTGTTGCATCCTGTGTATCGGTTGTGAGACCAAGCTGTAAAACTGCCTCATACTCCTTATCCTTGTCCGTCAGGAGTGCGCACACCTTTGTCGCATTTCCGACGCAGACCGGAAGAACGCCCGTTGCATCCGGATCCAGCGTACCGGTGTGACCGATCTTTTTTTCATGCAGGATCCCGCGCAGCTTTGCCACCACATCAAAGGATGTATAACCGGCCTCCTTATAAATATTTAGTATTCCATTCATAACTGTTCCTTAACATCATCCAAAAGAGTCTGTAAGATCACTCCCGGATCTCCGGTCATCGTTACTCCGGCCGCGCGGACATGTCCGCCGCCGCCATGTTTCACGCAGATCGCCGCCACATCAACCGCACCGTTTGTACGCATGGATACCTTGTAGGTTCCGTCTGCATTCTCATAGATGAGCACCGCCACATCCACACCCTTCGTACTGCGAAGCTGTGCCACGATTCCCTCCAGATGCTTCGGCAGCGCATGGCAGTCTGCCATATCCTGTGATGTAATGATGCAGGCGATACACCGGTCATCAAAATACCGCTGTGCCTTCAAAAGTGCGGTTCCAAGGATACGGTTCTGCTCAAAGGTCTTTTCGAAGAATGTCTTGTCCACGATATCCGGATAATTGATTCCCTTGTCCATCAGTTTTCCCGCGATATTCATCGTCTTTGAAGACGTGCAGGAATACTGGAATACACCGGTATCATGGATAATGCCCACATACAGACACTCAGCGATCTCCTTCGTGATCCTTGTCTCATCCAAAAGTTCAAATACCAGCTCTGATGTGGAGCTTGCCTCCGGGCGGATGTAATTCAGATCCGCAAAGCTCTGATTGCTGATATGATGATCGATACAGACCGTCTTTTTTGCGCGCTCGAAATATCGGAACGCACCGCCCAGTCTGCCGCCGTCACCGCAGTCCAGTGAAAAAAACAGATCATACTGTACATCCCCGGAAAAATTGCTGACGATCTCATCCGAACGCTGTAAAAATTTAAAGAGATTGGGGATCGGCTCCAGATACAGTGTCACACTGATCTCCGGATAACTATTTTTTATATAATTATAGAGTGCCAGCGTGGAGCCGGTACAGTCTCCGTCCGGCTTTGTGTGTCCGGCAATTGCCACAGACTCCACACCTTTCAGTAATTCATCAGCCTGAAACGGAATTCCTAACTCATTCTTCCGCGTCAGATTCATTTTCTCGTTTTTCTCCATGGTTTACCTCATCAATGAGTTTTGACATCTTGACACCGTAAGCAATTGACTGATCCATGATGAATTTTACCTCCGGTGTATTGCGCAGGTTAATGTTTTTCGCCAGCGCACGCCGGATATATCCTTCCGCACTGCGCAGACCTGCCAGCGTATTCTTTTGTGCTTCCTCATCACCCAGCACGCTGATATATGCTTTACAGGTCTTCAGATCCGGAGCCACCTCCACCGCCACAACACTTGTCATGGGGTGGATACGGGGGTCCTTGATCTCGCCGCGTATGATATTCGAGAGTTCACGATGTACTTCCTCGTTGATTCTCGTATTCTTAATACTGTTTTTTCTCATATTAACGTGGTACCTCCACCATCTTGTATGCTTCGATAATATCCAGTTCCTGAATATCGTTAAAGCCGTCCAGTACAAGACCGCACTCGTAGCCGGTCTTCACTTCCTTGACATCGTCCTTAAAACGCTTTAAGGAAGCGAGGTCACCCTCAAAGATCTGCTCGCCCTCACGCTTTACACGTACCTTGCAGCCGCGCTCGAACACACCGTCAAGCACATAGGAACCGGCGATATTTCCGACTCCGGAAGCCTTGAAGATCTGGCGCACCTCTGCATGACCGAGGATCTTCTCCTCAAAGATCGGGTCTAACATACCCTTCATCGCCGCCTCGACATCCTCGATCGCATTGTAAATGACCTTATACAGGCGCACATCAACACCCTCGCGCTCTGCAGTTGATTTTGCCATCGGGTCGGGTCTGACATTGAATCCGATGATGATCGCATTGGAAGCGGAAGCCAGAATGACATCGGATTCGTTGATCGCACCGACGCCTCCGTGGATCACCTTTACAACGACCTCGTCGTTGGACAGCTTGACAAGAGACTGCTTGACAGCCTCCACGGATCCCTGTACATCTGCTTTTACGATAATATTCAATTCCTTGACATTTCCGGACTGGATCTGCGAGAACAGATCGTCCAGAGACATCTTCGCCTTTGTCTCTTCAATGAGCTTGTTCTTGCTCTCGGAAATATAAGTGTCCGCGAATGCCTTTGCTTCCTTCTCGGACTCCATTGCCACAAAGGTCTCACCTGCATCCGGCACGTTATTCAGACCTAAGATCTCAACCGGTGTGGAAGGTCCTGCCTCCTTGACACGTCTGCCGTTATCATCGATCATCGCACGCACCTTACCGTAACTGCTTCCGCAGGCGATGGGCTGGCCAACCTTTAACGTACCCTTCTGTACCAGAACAGTTGCCACTGCACCACGTCCCTTATCAAGCTGTGCCTCAATGACAAGACCTCTCGCATTTCGCTTCGGATTTGCCTTCAGCTCCAGCACCTCAGCGGTGAGAAGGATCATATCCAGCAGGTTGTCGATACCCTCTTTCGTATGTGCGGAAACCGGACAGAAGATCGTGCTTCCGCCCCAATCCTCAGGGATCAGGTCATACTCGGACAACTCTTGTTTTACTTTGTCGATATTGGCTGCAGGCTTATCGATCTTATTAACTGCAACAATGATCTCGACACCGGCTGCTTTCGCATGATTGATCGCCTCAACGGTCTGAGGCATCACGCCGTCATCCGCAGCAACAACCAGAATAGCAATATCGGTTGAATTTGCACCACGCATACGCATTGCAGTAAATGCCTCATGTCCCGGTGTATCGAGGAAAGTGATCTTCTGACCGTTTGCGGTAACAATATATGCACCGATCGCCTGCGTAATTCCACCGGCCTCCTTGTCAGTCACCTTTGTGTGGCGGATCGCATCCAGAAGGGATGTTTTACCGTGGTCAACGTGTCCCATGACACAGACAACGGGCGGACGGGGAACCATCTTTTCGCTGTCCTCCTCATCCTCCTTCAGAAGTTCTGCGATTACGTCTACCTTCTCCTCCGGCTCAGCAATAAAGTTGAACTCCAGAGCGATCTCCTCTGCCTCTTCATAGCTGATGTCGTTATTTACCGTCACCATCTGTCCCTTTAAAAACAGCTTCTTGATGAGTACGGATGCCTGCACCTTCATGCGGTCTGCAAGCTCCTTGATCGTCATATGCTCAGGCAGCGTGATCTGCTTGATGGTATCGTCATCTTTCGCTGCGGGCTGCTGGGGAATTGCATTGCGCTTTTTATGTCCGGTCTGCTTCTCCAGATTGACAAAGCGCTCCTGCTTTTTGCTTCCCAGCTTGTCATAATCCCTGTTGCTGTTGTTATTATTATTGTTCTTCTTGCGATTGTTATCGCGGCTCTCCTTTGCGCGAACCTCATCGGGAACTGCTTTTGTGGAGTCCTTATTAAATTTGTTTAATTCGCGGTCGAATCTCTGTCCGCCAGATTCCTTCTGGCGATTGCCACTGAATCGATTGTTACTTCTATCACCTTGATTATAACCGGAACCGCTACGATTATTCTGGTTATCTTTGCGATCCCTGCGATCATTTCTTTCAGGTCTTTCATTATTCTTTTCAATGCCATCACCTCTGTTTGGACGATTGTCGTTCGGTCTTGCCGGTCGATTTTCTGCCGGACGCACCGGACGGTTCTCCACCGGACGCTCTCCTGCCGGGCGTACCGGGCGCTCTCCTGCCGGACGCACCGGACGTTCTCCCGCCGGACGTACCGGACGTTCTCCTGCCGGACGCATCGGGCGCTCTCCTGCCGGGCGTACCGGACGCTCTCCTGCCGGACGCACCGGACGTTCTCCTGCCGGACGCACCGGGCGCTCTCCTGCCGGGCGCACCGGGCGCTCCCCTGCCGGGCGCACCGGACGTTTCTGCGGCGGTTTACGATCTTTCATATTCTTGCTGTTCTGCGGGTTAAAGACAGCCGTAATGCTTGCCTTCTTTTTCGGACGCTCCGGTACCTTTTCTTCTCCCGCAGACTTTTCCTCGGTCTTTACCGGTGCAGGTTTCACTGCCGGTCTCTTAAAATCATTTCTTACCTTCGCGATCGCGTTGTCGTCCAGATTGCTCATGTGACTTTTGACCTCGATATTGTTGTCGGTCAAAAATTTCATCAGTGAAGCATTGTCGACACCCATCTCCTTTGCAAGCTCATATACTCGTTTTGCCATAAACTAACTACCTCCGTGTTAAACTGCTCGTTTTACTCGCAGTATCATATTCTCTCGACCCCAGCAGCAGAAGCCTGGGTCTGTTCTATCTTATTTGTTACTGCCTGCGCCAGCTTCTCGTCGGTCACAGCGAGCGATGAACGGTAATCTTTTCCGATACATCCGCCCAGCGACTCCTTTGTTCCATATACAACAAGCGGCACCCGATAAAAATCGGTCATATCACGAAACTTTTTTGCAGTGTTTTCCGATGCGTCCGCCGCAATGACTACCAGGAATGCCTTTGCAGCCTTGACTGCGTTTTCCGTGGCAAATTCACCACTCACAACTTTTCCTGCCTTTGCCGCGATTCCCAGCATGGACAACACCCGGTCCGGTCTCGTTTTTATATTTTCACTCTGCATGGCTGCTTTTCATCTCCTCCTCCAGAGTTCCGTACACCTCTTTTGGGATCTGCATTTTAAAGGATCGCTCCAGCCCTTTTGAACGGATCGCCTTCTGCAGACATTCTTCATTGGGACAGATATAGGCTCCGCGACCGTTCTTGCGCCCGGTCTTATCCAAAAGCAACTCACCCTCCTGCGTTTTGATCACGCGATACATCAGCCGTTTCTCATTCATCTGCCCGCAGCCTACACACTGTCTCATGGGGATCTTCTTATTTTTCGTCGGCATACTCATCGGCATACTCACCTTCTGCATATTCGCCCTCGGCGTACTCTCCCTCCTCATAGGAGCCGTCCTCTGTATACTCGCCTTCGGCGTACTCTCCGT
Source organism: bacterium (assembly GCA_004562765.1). GTDB lineage: Bacteria > Bacillota > Clostridia > Lachnospirales > Lachnospiraceae > W0P33-017. The sequence continues at coordinate 62,071 of SFRL01000008.1, forward strand.
CCTCGTAGTATTCGCCGTCCTCGTAGTATTCCTCGTCCTCGTAATATTCCTCATCCTCATAGTCGTTCTCATAATCCATAAAATCACCGGCCTCACGTGCCTGTGTCTCAGATTTGATGTCGATCTTGAATCCGGTCAGACGGGCTGCCAGACGGGCATTTTGTCCTTCCTTACCGATGGCAAGCGACAGCTGATAATCGGGGACAACAACCTTCGCGCTCTTCTCCTCTGCATCCGCAATAACAGAGATGACCTTTGCAGGACTTAATGCATTCTCGATCAGCATTGCAGGATTCTCATTCCAGTTGATGATATCGATCTTCTCACCGCGCAGCTCATTGACAATCGCATTGACTCTGGCACCGTTCATTCCGACACATGCGCCGACCGCATCCACATCCGGATCATTGGAGTATACGGCGATCTTTGTTCTGCTTCCAGCTTCACGCGCAATGCTCTTGATCTCCACAATGCCATCCTTCACCTCGGTCACCTCAGACTCAAACAGACGCTTCACCAGCTCCGGATGTGTTCTGGACACCAGGATCTTCGGTCCCTTGGGTGTGGACTTTACTTCTAAAATATAGAGTTTGATACGCTCGGTAGGCTGGAACACCTCTCCGCGCACCTGCTCATTCTCGGTCAGGATCGCATCGACCTTTCCAAGGTTAATGCTGACATTTCTTCCGATATAGCGCTGTACGATACCGGTCACAATATCCTTTTCCTTGCTGTAATACTCGCTGAATAAAACCTTGCGCTCCTCCTCGCGGATCTTCTGAAGGATCACATTTTTTGCATTCTGTGTTGCGATGCGTCCGAACTCCTGCGACTTGATCTCAAAGTTTACGGTGTCACCGATCTCATATTTGGAATCGATCATCTTTGCCTTTGCAAGACTAACCTCCAGCACCGGATCAGTGACCTCCTCAACGACAGTCTTTGCCTGATAAACATGATATTCACAAGTCTCCGGATCCATATCAACTTTTACATTGTCGGACTTTCCGAAATGGTTTTTGCAGGCTGTCACGAGTGAATTTTCAATCGCTTCGATCAGTGTATCCTTGCTGATGTTTTTCTCCTGCTCCAAAATAGTGAGTGCCTCTAATAATTCATTCTTCATTTTTCCCTTTTCCTCCTAAAAATCAAATGCCAGCCGAATCAAGGCAATATCTGCTCTGGCAAAAGTAAGTTCTGTTTCGTTTTCATCCTCAATGACGATGTTGTCTGCATCGAAGCGTTTCAGGATACCCGTAAACTGCTTCTCATGGTTGATCGCGCGGAAGGTGCGGATCTCTACCTCCTCACCGATACTCTTTTGCAAATGTTTATCCTTTTTCAAAGGACGACCCAGCCCCGGTGAGCTGACCTCAAACACATAGGAATCCGGAATGTAATCCTTCTCATCTAAGATCGGGTTCATCTCTCTGGCAACTGTCTCGCAGTCATTCACCGCGACCCCGCCCGGCTTGTCGATATACGCCCGCAGATAATTTGTACTTCCTTCTTTGACATACTCCACGTCATACAACTCAAATCCGTATTTTTCCAGGATCGGCAGGATCAGGCTCTCCGTCTGCGCTTCGTAGTCCTGTCGTTTTGACATTGTTTCACCTTCCTTCTCTGTTGTCCGGCACCTTCACGGTTCCGATGCAAAAATTTGGCATACCAACAAATAAGAGTGGGCTTTTTTGACCCACTCTCATATCTAGTACAATATTCAACTATAGTTAGTGTAGCACTTATGTTTCGGAAATGCAAGGGCTATTTTTTCTTTATAAAAACATATTTATCTGTTTTCTTGTATGAAGAAACGCTCTTCGCCTTGTTTTTTGAATTTCCTGTCTTGATGGAATACGCTTTTCCGGTAGGAAGTTTCGATGTCATGTTCACAGCCGCTTTCGTTCCATTTAATGTGAGCGTTCCTCCGGTGAGACTTAATTTTGAGTCTGCGATAAATTCAATGCCGTATTTTTTTCCGGTAACATTGCATGTGCCGCCCTTGATCGATAATGCCGGATGAATTTCCGGTGCATAACTATCCACTTCCATCACAATACCCGAGTTCTTTTTGGAGATTGCATTCAGTTTTCCTGATTTAAATATCATCTTAATGCCGTGGCAGAGTATGCCTTCTTTCGCAGCCGTTAAATTAATGTTACTGTTTTCAACAGTAAATGAGTATGCTGTATCATCTCCATGATACAAACCAACAGCATATTCCGTCTGCGCTGTAAGATCCAAAGTGGAGTTTTTAATGAGCGTCGATGTATTACTTATATTCATTGCACATGTCTTACCCATGATCTCAACATCAGAATTCAGTATTTGAAACGACCCAGCAGCCTCTACATCCAGTGGTGTGCCAATCGTTCCGCCCTCTGTTGTTGTCCGTATCTTTATATCACAGTTATTGATTGTAGTTTCTTCTCCCCACAAGATCAGTCCTGCTGCTTTTGTTGTAAGATCAAGTACAGAATCGGAAATGGTACACTTTCCTCCATATAAATGTACAGCTGTCTTTGCAGTTGTATTTATTTTAATTGTACTAATTTTTTAATAAGTCCATCTCTTCCGGGTTCATCAGATGCATAAAACACATCATAATCAGCTTTTATTGATTCAATGGTAGAATTATCAATCAGAATACCGGATGCATAATACATCGTCTCCATAATAAAACTATTTGCAATACTCAGCGTGTGGCCTGCATATATAGAACAATTCGCCATCGATATATTCTTAATCATAAGGTTACTGCAAGAGCTAATACTGCAATTGACTATGCTAGCATTTTCATCGCCGGCAATAGAAAACACATTACGTCTGACATAGCCTTTTTCATAATCATCTTCTACACAAATTTTCTGAATCTTATTCTCACCACTTGCTTTAATCTTTAGTTTTTGATAACTATAAATTTCACTCTTGCTCAAATCCACATTGGAGATCGTCAGCGTATTAGTTGCCTTTTCATATTTCCAGTTTTCTCCCTCTACGATATCCTCTGAGGTATTATAAATTTTTGTTTTTCCGATCTGGATGATCAATTCTTTTTTTGTAGCTGCCTGAGCTGTTGTAGTATCCATTTTAATGATCACAACACTGACAAGCACCATACATACAAAAAATAACGCTTTACGGATTTTTTTCATATGCAGCCTCCTGAATAAATGTTTTCATAACTATTGTTATTATTGTACCTTAACACATTTTAGCGGTCAAGCGCTTTAAGTACAACAAAAAAGGACTTCCCTTTCAGGAAATCCTTTAGCAGTCCGTACGGGAATCGAACCCGTGTTTCCGCCGTGAGAGGGCGGCGTCTTAACCGCTTGACCAACGAACCGCTTATTATATTATCAAAGGGTCAACTGAATGTCAAGCGTTTTTTCTATTTTTATTTTGCTTATTTCATTCTATTCTTTTGTCTGAAACGAAGTCGATTCCATCAGATCCCCATCCGCATAATACTCGGAAACATGGTCTCTAAATTTCTCAAAACATTCGTAAAACACAGAGATGATCAATTCAAATGTTTCTGCCGCAAAGCTGCCGTCATAATCGTGCGCCAACTGATTTCTTACCCGAAGCATCTGTAACCACTCATCATCAAAGATCAATCTATTCGTATACGCCGCCTGAAGCGTATCACGGGGAGAACCAATTGCAAAGTCTGTCACTCCCAGACACTTTACAAGTATATCCTTCATGACCTTCCACGAAATGTCGAACGTCAGATTAAAATTCTGAACGGTTCCCTCCAGCACAAAATCCGCATCAGGATCAGCATTTTTGCTTTTTTCAAGATTTTTTAAGCTCTTACAAAAAGTATTGTAACGATTAATAAATTTGTTTTCCATACTTTTTAATATCCTCCAATAAATACGCATTATGAATCGAATTGTAATCAAAAATATCTATCTTCCGCAACGTGTCAATGCTTTCCAGATTCTCCTCAAGCTTTAGAATATCCGGACAATCATACACGACAAAATCAATATCGCTTGTGGGTGTCGCTGTACCCGTTGCAAAAGAACCAATCAGTGTCAGATGCCGCACATCATTTGCCTTACAGATCTCTGTCACTCGTTGTACCAGCAATTCTATACTCATCGTAGACATATGCTACCTCTCTTTCAGATATCCACATTTCAAAACAGTTTTGTATCAGTATACCATTTTACTATCTGCTTTTCAATTATATCAAAAAAGGACTTCCCTTTCGGGAAATCCTTTAGCAGTCCGTACGGGAATCGAACCCGTGTTTCCGCCGTGAGAGGGCGGCGTCTTAACCGCTTGACCAACGAACCGTTTATTATACTACCAGACGGTTCGCCGTATGTCAAGAGCTTTTCTGAAATTTTTTCTTTTTTCTGAAAAAAGCGACAATTTCAGATTTTTACTCCTCATATCCGTTCGGATTATTCTTCTGCCATCTCCAGGAGTCTGCACACATCTCACGGATGCCGTATTTTGCCTCCCAGCCAAGCTCCTGTTTTGCCTTGGACGGATCACAGTAGCAGGTAGCAATATCTCCGGGACGGCGATCCTTGATCACATAAGGGATCTTGATATCGTTGGCAGCCTCAAAGTTCTTCACAATGTCAAGCACGCTGTAACCGTGTCCGGTACCGAGGTTGTAAATGCAGAGTCCGGCTTTCTCCTCGATCTTCTTTAACGCCTTCACGTGACCAAGCGCAAGGTCTACCACATGGATATAGTCGCGCACGCCGGTTCCGTCCGGTGTATCATAGTCATCTCCGAATACGCCCAGCTGCTCCAGCTTGCCCACAGCGACCTGTGTAATGTAAGGCATCAGGTTATTCGGAATACCGTTCGGGTTCTCTCCCATCGTTCCGCTGGGATGCGCACCGATCGGGTTGAAATAGCGAAGCAGGATCACATTCCACTCGGGATCAGCCTTCTGCATATCGGATAAGATCTGCTCCAACATGGATTTTGTCCAGCCGTAAGGATTCGTGCACTGTCCCTTCGGGCAGTTCTCGGTGATCGGGATCTCTGCCGGATCACCGTATACCGTCGCTGAAGAAGAAAAGATAATGTTCTTGCAGCCATTCTGTCTCATCACATCCACAAGTGTCAACGTTCCGGCAATGTTGTTCTCATAATACTCCCAGGGCTTTGACACAGACTCACCCACTGCTTTCAAGCCTGCAAAATGGATGCAGCTCTCAATGGTCTCCTTTTTGAAAATATCGTTTAATAATTCACGGTCTAAAATGTCGCCTTTGTAAAAGGTGACCTTCTTTCCGGTCAGCGCCTCCACGCGCTCTAAGGATTTTTCACTGGAATTGGACAGATTATCCAGAACGACTACCTCATACCCTGCATCCAGGAGTTCCACGCAAGTATGACTTCCGATATAACCCGCTCCGCCTGTTACTAAAATTGCCATGATCGTTACCACCTTTCGTTGTTTATATGATTGTTCGTTACATCTGTTTCTCTATTGATAAGTCTACCTCTTTTTTTCGTTTTTTCCAGAAAAAAATGTATGCGGAACATAGAAAAATGTTGCATGAGCATGTATAATAAAAGAAAATGATATTTCATGCAACCCGGTGTGATTTCTGACACGACCGGAAAATACCATAAGGGAGACAGATGATGAATTATAAAAATTCCTACAAAGCCACAAAAAAGGAACTGGTATCCCTCTCCGTCTATAACGTGGGATACCAGAAATGCGATTCCCTCTACCAGTGGGGACCGGGTGTGCGGGATCACTATCTGATCCATTACGTCATCTCCGGCTGCGGCTATTACGAGTCAAAAAACGAAAAATATGAGCTGCATGCAGGCGATGCCTTTTTGGTCTACCCGAACCAGGAAGTCACTTATTACGCAGATGTGTCTGACCCGTGGGAGTACGCCTGGGTCGGCTTTAACGGCAGCGACGCGCTCTCCATCTTAAATGCTACCGATTTCACAAAGGAGCAGCCCTATATCACCGCCGCGCCTTTTGGCGATAAGATTTTACACCAGCTTCTCTGTATTTACGAAGTACGCGGCAATGAATTTGAACAGGCAGTGGAGATGACCGGACGACTGTACACGGCGCTGGCGCTGTTCATGCAGGGGGCAACCAAAAAACCTCCGCAGACATCCTATTCCGGATATGTGCAAAAAGCAATTGCCTACATCTCCGCCAATTATTCCTATCCGATCACGGTGGAGGATATCGCAGATTATGTGGGTTTGAGCCGCAGTCATCTGTTCCGCTCCTTTGAAAAGGTATTGGAAAAATCGCCCAAGGAATATCTGACGGCTTTCCGCATCAAGCAGGCGTGCAATCTGTTAGAAAATTCCGATCTGTCCGTCACTGCCATTGCAAATTCTGTGGGTTTTGAGAATAACCTGTATTTTTCCAAAGCATTTCACAAGGTGAAAGGCATGTCACCGAAAAATTACCGTTTATCAGCCCGTTCCGGAAAAACAGATCCAGATGCCCATGCATAACAAAAGGGAGTATCACTCACTGTGATACTCCCTGATCATTTTCTCAGATTAAGCTAATTTTGCCTTAGCTACCTCAGCTAATGCTGCAAATCCCTCTGCATCATTCACTGCAAGCTCTGCTAACATCTTACGGTTCATGTCAACACCTGCTAACTTTAAGCCGTGCATCATTCTGCTGTAAGATAAACCGTTCATGCGGGCTGCTGCGTTGATACGAGCGATCCATAACTGACGGAACTGTCTCTTCTTCTGCTTACGTCCTGCATAAGAGCTGGTCAGTGCTCTCATTACGGACTGCTTAGCGATACGATACTGCTTAGAGCGCGCTCCTCTGTATCCCTTTGCCAACTTTAAGGTACGATTATGTTTCTTCTTAGCGTTTAAACCACCTTTAACTCTTGCCATTTCTTATTTCCTCCTTCACACGATCTTACAGATAAGGTAAGATTTTCTTCATTGTCTTTACATTTGTTGCGTCTGTCATAGCAGCCTGTCTTAAGTTTCTCTTACGCTTTGTGCTCTTCTTGGTTAAGATATGGCTCTTGTAAGCTTTATTTCTCTTTAATTTTCCGGTTCCGGTTTTTGTAAAGCGCTTTGCAGCAGCTCTTTTTGTTTTGATCTTAGGCATAATAAATTCCTCCTTTAAAATGTTCTTCTTATTTTTTCTCTCCAAGCACCATAGCAAGGCTTCTGCCCTCCTGCTTCGGTGCTTTCTCTACAACTGCGATATCAGCCATCTGCTCTGCAATGTCGTCCAAAATGTGACGGCTCTGCTGCATGTGTGCCATCTCTCTGCCGCGGAAACGCAGGGTGATCTTCACCTTGTTGCCCTTTCCGATAAACTTTCTGGCAGCACTGATCTTTGTATTCAGATCATTGGAATCAATATTGGGAGAAAGACGTACTTCCTTCAGCTCCACCGTTTTCTGCTTCTTACGGGCATCCTTTTCCTTGCGGGCAAGCTCGTAACGATATTTTCCGTAATCTACGATCTTACATACCGGCGGTTTTGCTGTGGGCGCGATCTTCACCAGATCTAACTCCGCCTCCTCTGCCAGCCGCATTGCCTCCTTGATCGGCATAACGCCTAACTGATCTCCGTTTTCTCCAATCACACGAACCTCTTTGTCTCTGATCTGTTCGTTAATCATTAATTCGCTAATGACACCACACCTCCATTTTTAATATAGAATCTGACTCATACAACAGTTTTTCAAACAGCATCTGACAAGCCTGCAAGCAAAAAAATAATGGATGCAATCTGCATCCACTTATCACATTCGTCTCAAGCGATCTGACAGAAAAACACTGCCAAAACCGTCATTGAACACTTATGAACCCGAGTCACGCGCTTGTGCTAAGGTGAGAGTGGATACTCTACTTGCTGTTTTCAACTCATTTAACATAACACATCATATTACCTGCGTCAAGTATTTTTTGTTTTATTTTTTTCAAAAATATGTTACCCTTATCTATGTCTGAAAATCATTTTACCGGGAGGTTATTATATGGATACACGTATTATAGATCTACATGTACACTCTAACGCGTCTGACGGCACATTGACACCGACGGAACTGGTGGCGGAGGCAAAACGCGCTGGGCTTAGTGCCTTTGCACTGACCGACCACGACACCACAGATGGTATCTCCGAAGCGGCTGAGGCAGCGAAAGTTGCTGACATCGAGCTGATCCCCGGCGTGGAGCTGTCCACCGAATACGAAGGAACAGAAGTTCATGTCGTCGGGCTCTATATTGATATCGAAAACTCTGCCCTGCAAAAGCAGATGGCGGATTTTCGTCAGTCCCGTGACAACCGCAATGTCTATATGCTGGAAAAGCTGCGTGCCGAAGGCTTTGATATCACACAGGAAGCACTGGAGACATGCTTTCCGGACGCCGTCATCACCCGCGCACACATCGCACGGTATCTGCTGGATAAGGGATATATTCCCGACATGAAGACCGCCTTTTCAGAATATATCGGTGACGGCTGCCGCTGCTATGTCGGCCGTCCGAAGGTCACACCGATGGATGCCGTTGACTACATCTTAGCCGCAGGCGGCACACCTGTGCTTGCCCATCCGGTCATGTACCACATGGAGCGCCCGCAGCTTCTGCGCATGATCCGCGAGATGAAGGCACACGGTCTGGTCGGCATCGAAGCCATCTACTCTGAAAACACACCTGCTGACGAGCAGATCTACAAAACGCTCGCCCGCGAGGAAGAACTGCTCATCACCGGCGGTTCGGATTTTCACGGCACAAACAAGCCCGACATCCGCCTCGGCACCGGACGCGGAAAACTGTATATTCCTTATTCGATCTTAGAAAAGATCAAAGAAGTACGAATCGCTCGATGACCTCCGCGATCGCATCCTCATTATTATTGCTGACTGTCATATAATCGGCAGCTTCCTTTGCGGCAGGATTGGCATTGCTCACTGCAACGCCGATCCCTGCCGCTTTTATCATCTCAATGTCGTTCGTCTCATCACCCACCGCGATGGTATCTACGATGTCCACTCCGAGTTGTCCTGCCAGGAACTCGATTCCGCTCTGCTTGGAGATTCCCTCCGGTACGACCTCTAAATACTGCGGGCAGGAAAACATCATCCTGCATTTTCCCTTTGCCCAATGCTCATGCTCCACGCGAAAACGCTCCAGTCTGGATTGATCGTGAATGTCTATGACAATTGCCTTATTGGGCTCTCTGGTCAGATATTCCAGAACATCCGCACGGGGACACGCTTTCAGGTTTGTGCGACTCGCATACCACTCCATTTCCTCAGTGGCTGCCTTTGTCAGTATTTCACCGTTCTGATAGGTGTGGACGTAAAGTCCGGCCTCATCTGCCAGAGCAAACAGTTCTCGAATCGTCTGCATATCCATCTGCCGGCTGAACAAAACCTTCTTTCGATAGCAATCGTAAACATGTCCGCCGTTATAGGACACGATATAACATCCTTCACCGTTCAGCCCCAGTGAATCACTGACCATCTTCGCACTCTCGAAGGGTCTGCCCGTTGCGATCACGAACGAGTGACCTGCCTTCGTTGCCCGGTCGATCGCAGCACGGTTTCCCTCGGAGATCGACTTGTCACTGCAGAGCAGTGTCCCGTCCAGATCTGAAAAAACTATCTTACTCATCTTCCTCTTTCCTATTCCTCAGTATTTTGCGGCTCCGCAGGAATGAACACACGGTCCTTATACCGATTTTCTTCTTTGGGAACGGCATGAACTGCCTCCTCACAAAACTGAAGCTGAGAATTCACTAAAACCTTTCCCCGTTTATCCTGCTTCACGTAAGTACCATCTGCCGTCAGCAGATGCGCCTTTGTGTTATCCTCCAATTCCACCTGCAAAATATGCCGAACCTTCTTCTGAAGCTTTGAATCCAGCACCGGAAAGATGATCTCCACGCGGCGGTCCAGATTTCTCGGCATCCAGTCCGCACTTCCCATGTACATTTCCTCATTACCGTTATTATAAAAATAAAAGATACGGCTGTGCTCCAGGAAATTTCCAACGATGGAGCGCACGCGGATATTTTCACTCACACCGGGAATCCCCACCTTCAGACAGCAGATCCCTCGCACGATCAGATCGATCTGCACCCCGGCAGCCGATGCCTCGTAGAGTGCAGCGATGATCTCCTGATCACAAAGAGAATTCATCTTCGCCTCGATACGTGCCTCCTTGCCGTCAAGAGCATGTCTTGTCTCACGGCGGATCAATTTTAAAAATTTATTTCTCAGCCAGATCGGTGCCACTACCAGATGATTCCAGCTAAGCGGCTCCGAGTATCCGGAAAGCATATTAAATACCGCTGTCGCATCCTCACCGATCGCCTCTGAGCAGGTAAAGATTCCGCAGTCTGTGTAGAGCTTTGCCGTGGAATCATTATAGTTTCCGGTTCCGAGATGAACATATCGGCGAATGCCGTCCTCTTCCTTTCGAACAACCAGAGCGATCTTGCTGTGGGTCTTTAAGCCCACCAGACCATAGATGACATGGCAGCCTGCTTTCTCCAGCTTTTTTGCCCAGACGATGTTGTTTTCCTCATCAAAACGCGCCTTCAGCTCGACAAGTACCGTCACCTGTTTGCCGTTCTCTGCCGCCTGTGCCAGAGATGCAATGATCGGCGAATTTCCGCTGACACGGTACAATGTCTGCTTGATCGCCAGAACATCCGGATCATTCGCCGCCTGACGGATAAAGTCAACCACCGGCTGGAATGTCTGGTACGGATGATGCAGCAGAATATCGCCCTTTTTGATCGCCTCAAAAATGTTACTCTCACCGATCAGTTCAGGCACCGGCTGCGGCTGATAAGGTACGTAACGCAGTTCATCCTTACCTTCCAGTCCGTACAGCTTCATGAGGAAGGTCAGATCCAGCGGTCCGTTGATCTTGAACACGTCCTCGCCTGCCGTGTCAAGTTCATTTTTTAAGATCGACAGCAGTTCCTTATCAATACCGTCATCCACTTCCAGGCGGATCACCTCGCCCCACTGACGTTTCTTTAACTGCTTCTCGATCTCCTTTAAGAGATCGTTCGCCTCATCCTCGTCGATGGGAAGATCCGCATTTCGCATGATCCGGTAAGGGCTCGTGCAGAGCACCTGATAATTGGAAAACAGCCTGCCGATATTGTGCATGATAAGCTGTTCCAGAAGGATAAACGCATACTCGTTTTCTCCCTCCGTCGGAAGGGGAACGAGACGCGGCAGTACACTCGGCACCTGCACGGTGGCAAATACATTTTCCTCCTCCTTTTGGATCAGCGCTGCAATATTCAATGTCTTATTTCGGATAAGCGGAAACGGTCTTGACGCATCCACAGCCATCGGAGTCAACACCGGATAGACGACCTCGTCAAAATAACGTTCTGCGGACTTCTGCTGTGCTTCCGTCAGATGTTCCATGTTGTCATACACACAGATGCCCTGGGTTTTCAGCATCGGAAGCAGCGAGCGATTATAAGTCGAGTACTGGATCTCCACCAGTTCCCTTGTTGCCTGATTGATCTTTTCCAGCTGCTGAGTTGCCGTCAACCCTGCAATGTCTGCCTTTTTATACTTGGCATGCACCATATCCTTCAGGGAGGCAACACGCACCATGAAAAACTCATCCAGATTTGACGACGTAATGCTGACAAACTTTGTGCGCTCCAAAAGCGGGATGGACTTATCCCGCGCCTCACTCAGCACACGGTGGTCGAACTTCAGCCAGCTCAGCTCGCGGTTTTCATAATATTTTGCATTTGCATAATCAATTGTTTTCTCTTTTTCCATATGCACCCCACCATATCATAAATAGATTTTCTTTTCCTTAACGACCGGCATGATGCTGAATACATCTTCAAACATTCCCGCCTTCGCGTCAAACATTGTCTTCTCAAGCAGCATACCATCCGCCGTTTCGATGGAAATGATGAGCTGTTTTCCCTTTAATGACGCACGCACATTTTTAAACTTTTGTTTGTGACTGCGATCCATCGCGTTTGCCACACGAAGAATAGAAGCACATTTTGCCACGATCAGATATCCCTCCTGATCCAGCACATCGCTGACTTTCTCGTAGGCATCAAGAGGATAGGTATTGTATTTCACGATACTTGCCACAATGACCCGGTCGCGATGTGACAATCCCATGATCTCTGATGACAGAATGATATCATAAGCACATTGCGGCGCATTTGCAAAGCTTACATATTTTCCGCAATCGTGCAAAATAGCAGCCGTCTGCAGCAGCAGGCGCTCCCGTTTTCCCATGCCGTGTACCTTTTTCATGGCATCATAGATCAGGCTGCTCATCTCCACCAGTGCGTCAATATGCGGTGAATAGCTCATATAACGCTGTGACAGCGAATGCGCTGCCGATAAAATATCTTTATCAAAATCATGTACCGGTTTTACATACCGGTGACGCAATGCATAGTCATAGACAATGCCGTCACTGATGTCGATGCCCGGCACCCAGATGGCATCGGCAGCCAGCGTTTCCACAATACGCCTGTAAAGGATCAGAGAAGGCAGCAGAAGCATATCCGAATCATTGGACAGATTCAGCGCCTCTGCGATCTGTGCGCGCTCCTTTTTCTCCAGACGTTTCAGATAGCTTGAAAACTTTCCGGCATCGACGGTTGTATCATCGAGATTTTTGTCCATGCGCCGCATGACCTCCAGACTGTAATCTCCGGTAAGGATCAGATACTTGATCGTCCGGTTCTGGTAATACTGCGCCTTAAATACCTCCATCTCCTTGTCGATTAGTTCCTTCATCTGCTGCTTGATATTGTCTGAACGCAGGTTACCGTCCGCAAACAACTGTGCGAGACGCATGGTTCCGAGCACCAGATGCTGTGTCGTAAGCACTTCTCCGTGCACAAAGAGTGTAATCTGCAGTTCACCGCCACCCACGTTGACGACTGCAGCACTCTCGCTGATCATACGGTCAAACTCTGGCTTTGAAGCGACACATTTATAAGATAAAAATCGATGTTCGGAATTTCCGACGATCTTCAACCGGATATCTGTGCGCCGTTCGATCTGATCCAGTATAAACAGGCAGTTCGATGTATTTCTGAGTACCGGGCCGGCGTATGCCTCGTAGTCGTCCACCCGGTAACCATCCATGATCCGACGAAATTCCAGAAGTACATCGCAAATCTCATCCACCAGCTCATAGCCGATCGGCTGACCGTGAAATGCATCCTTTCCAAGCTCTACTCGGCTGCGGATAAAATCTATCGTGCGGATATTCTTTTTCCCGGAAATTTCAAATACCTTCAGGCTCACTTCATAGGAGCCGACATAAATTGCTGCAAAGGTTGTTATGCCCATTCTATCCTTCTCCTTTCCGCTAATAATTTCCGAATATCTTTAAGTCCAGTGTTTCCTCTTTCAATCCCCGCAATGCATTCTGCACCGCGGCGTCCTTCAGGTTTCCGTCAAAATCGATAAAGAACTGATACTCCCAGTTGCGCCCCTGGATCGGTCTCGACTCAATGCTCGTCATATTCAACCCGTTATAGATAAAGTGGCTGAGTGCATGATAGAGCGCTCCGGACTCATGCTTTAACTGTACGCAGATACTGATCTTTCCCGCTCCCGATACGTACTCGTTTTTCCTTGAGACAATGATAAATCTCGTCTCGTTCATGCTGTTATTCTGCACGCCTTCCGCCAGCATGTCAAGCCCGTAAATATCTGCGGTCAGACTGCTGGCAATTGCTGCCTGCGTAGGATCAGCATCTTCTTCTACTTTCTTTGCCGCCATTGCCGTATTTTTTGCCGGAATAATCTCCCACTCCCGGTGTTTCTCCAAAAATTTCGAGCACTGCGCCAGCGCCTGAGGATGCGAATAGATCTTTTTGATATCATCAAAGTTCACACCGGGTAATCCAAGCACACAATGATTGATCTTTATTTTCTGTTCACCCACAATATAAAATCCATATTCTTTTAAAAGATCATAATTTTCTGCCACGATTCCTGCAGACGAATTTTCAAAGGGAAGCACCGCATAATCCGCTTTTCCACCCTTGATCGCTTCCATCGCATCCCGCCAGGTATCCACGTTGAAGCATTCGGTTTCTTCACCAAAGTACGATGCCAGCGCCAGATGTGCATACGCACCTTCCACGCCCTGATAAACGACACGGATTCCATCCATCTGCAGCGACGGAATCTCCGTAAATCCCAGATCTTCAATCTTTCCGCACGCAGTCAGCAGCTGATACTGCTTTTTCCGGCTCGTGGACATGATCTGCTCAAACAGTTCACGCACGCCGTGCTTTGTAAAATCAGAATCTGCCAGCGTTTCCAAAAATGTTAGCTTGCTCAGCTCACGCTCCCGGTCAAGCACCTGCTTTCCGGTGGCGATCTTGTAAGAAGCCACCTCCGACGTGAGTTGCATGCGCTCCTTGTAGAGATCCACTATTTTTTTGTCAATCTTGTCAATATCCTGTCTGATATCCTGTAAATCTTTCATTTGTGTAAACTCCCTTCGTCAAACATTCTCAATCCATGAAAAAAACTTATCAAGTCCTTTATTTTCTTCTCTTGTTTCAAGAAACATTCCTGCCGTATACCATGAATGCGTATCTTTCTTATCAACGACCTCATATAATTCACAAGCATTTCCCAGACTCACGGCTTTTTTATAAAATTCTTCCGCACAGGAAAAATCTATGAGTCCATCATGTCTGCTTTGGATCAACAGCATTGGTATGTTACTTGCATTCATCAGTGAACACGGCTCACCATTTGCTCTGTTGTAATCCTTATCAAAGAGCTGATTTAGCAACATCCTTACTGATAAGGACGTATGAACAGAAAAGCTATATGGTCCGCCAACTCCTATAAATCCGATCACATTTGACACATCTACGCCATATTTTTCCTGTACCGACTTACTATAACACAAAATAGACGATAAATGTGCTCCGGCAGACGGTCCTGAAACAATTATTTTTGTTACATTGATCTTTTTACTGTCCAAATATTGAAGCGCCGCCTGATATCCCGCGCACACATCCTCAATCTGGCATGGATACTTATTCTTTGGTGCCAATCTGTATCCGATTGAAACAAAACGATATCCCGCATTTGCAACACACTGACCTACAAAATCAAAATATTTTGGTGTGCTGGCGTTCCATCCACCGCCATGCACCCACATAATGATCTTGTCGCTGACAGCATGATTCGGTTCATAATATAAAAAATACTGGTCTTTATGAGGTCCAAATGAAACTGATTCCGGAACAATATTCTTTCGAACCCGAAGCATTTTTCGATATAGTCCCAAATAACTGAAGCTTTCCCGTATTGCATCATACATATTGTTTCTCCCTGATAGTAACCCTTACGCGTAACTTCAAATACACTGGTTGTTTTTAGAACCCCAACGGTACATATGCCGCTAAAATTGCAAGTAATACTGCTGGCAGCATATTTGCCACATTTAATTTTTTCCCCCAGACCAGATTTATTCCGACACAAAAGATTAAGACGGACCCGATCAAGGATAAATATAAGACCGCCGTCTCCGTCATGATCGGTGAGAGAAATCTTGCAAGCAATGTGATGCAGCCCTCAAATACAAAAACCGGTATTGCAGAAAAAGCAGCTCCTTTCCCCATAGATGAGGTCATAACTGCAACTATGATGAAATCCAATACCGATTTTACAGCAAGCGTAGAATAATCGTTTGTCAGACCATCTTGTATGGCACCTACGATTGCCATTGCGCCTATGGAGACCGTCAGTGAAGCAGTCACAAATGCAGTTACAAAGTATGTATCGCCACTGTTTCCGGTTTTCTTTTTCAACCACTCGCCAAAATTTTCAAACCCTTTTTCAATTCCGATCAGTTCTCCAATGATCGTTCCGATCACAAGACAAAGTACGACCAGCATAGATTTTCCGCTGCTGATCTTCGTACCTTCAATGTTCAGCATTCCCTCCATTGCTCAGGCTATCGCAATAAACAAAACACTGATGCCACAAGTTTTACT
>SFRL01000009.1 GCA_004562765.1 bacterium
CCAACCAAGGAATAGGATGATATAGGCTATGCACCCACTATTATATCATTCATTCCTTGAAAACTCAATTAAAGAAAGGATGATATTATGAACGGTGGCGTAAGAAAAAGAGGAACAACATGGTCATACTATTTTGACCTTGGAAAAATTGACGGAAAAAGAAAGAAAAAGGAAAAAGGCGGTTTTCGTACCAAAAAAGAAGCAGAAGCTGCACTTGCCAAGGCACTGAATGAATATAACAATGCCGGGGCGGTCTTTGAACCTTCTGAAATCACTGTTGCCGACTACCTGAATCAGTGGTTTGACCTTTATTGCAAGACTAACCTGAAATATAATACCCAAGTAGGATATTTGAGAATCATTCAGGGGCATCTTATCCCAAAATTTGGAATGTACCGCATAAAAGCAATAACTCCGGCAATCTTACAGGAATATGCTGTTGAACTGAAAATGAACGGAAATTCTAAAAGTCACCTTGTCGGCATTTTGTCCGTATTCAGTGCAGCACTGAACTATGCAGTTGAACCAATGCACTATATTACATCAAACCCTATGCAGTATGTGAAGTTTCCAAAGGTGGAAAAACCGCCAAAGGAACGCATAATTTTAACCTTGGATGAATGGCAGCGCATCATTGACCGTTTCCCGCCTGATTCCCGGTATCATATCCCCCTGATGATTGGTTTTTATACCGGGTTGCGTATATCAGAAACTTTTGCTTTGACTTGGGATGACATTGACCTTGAAAACCGCACCATCAGCGTCAACAAGCAGATTGTAAAGCGTAACTTTGGGGCAGATGTTAGGAAGGTTGTTGAAAAGAAAGGGAAGAAAGAACAGCGGTCATCATGGTACTTTACCACAACAAAGACTGTCACATCAAACAGAACTGTAAAGTTTGGTGAAACACTCTACCGGGCATTAAAGGCTGAAAAGGTCAGACAGGCAAAGAATGAAATGAAGTATGGTGAATATTATACCATTCATGTAATCAAGATTGAAAAAGATGAAAAAGGCAATGATATAAAGCGTGTTGTTCCGATTCAGAAATGTGTCAGTTCTCCATTGCAGCGGGTTCACATGGTCTGTATTGCAGAAAATGGTCAATACACATCAACTGATTCTTTCAAATTCTGTTCAAGGGTCATCCATAAAGAACTGCTGCTTGCCTTTGATTATCATTCATTAAGGCATACACACGCCACTTTACTGATTGAATCAGGTGCGGATGTGAAGGATGTGCAGACCCGCTTGGGACACACCAATATTGAAACCACATTGCAGACCTATGTGCATGATACTGAAAAGATGGTGGAACGCTCTGTTGAACTCTTTGAACAGGCAACCAAGTTGAAAACCTCATAATTGTACCGCTTTTACTTCAAAAAGCACTGAATGACGCTAATAGTTCAGCGTGTTCAGTGCTTTTCTTATGTTCAAAGGTGTATTTCAAGATTAGGGTGGCAAATGGGTGGCAAATAGACATTTTTGACACCCTGAAAACCTTGAAGATGCTTATTTTATGCGGGTTAAAAGACAACAGGTTTCCACATGGACGGTCGCGGGAAACATATCCACGCACCGCACTCTTTCCACGCGATATCCTCTCGCCTGCAGTACCTCGAGGTCACGTGCGAGGCTGGTGGGCTTGCAAGAGATATAGACCATGCGGTCCACACCGTAGTCGATGATCTTTTCCAGGGCCTTCGGATGAATGCCGTCGCGGGGCGGATCCAGGACGATGAAATCCGGTTTCTCGGCAATGTCGTCCAACACCTTCAACACATCGCCCGCCAGGAATTCGCAGTTGGTCAGTCCGTTTAATGCAGCATTTTCCTTGGCTGCCTCTACAGCCTCCTCCACAATCTCCACACCGATGACCTTCTTTGCAACCGGTGCAAGGATCTGCGCGATGGTACCTGTACCGGAGTACAGATCATAGACCGTTGCGCCGTCACTGTTTGCATCGTGCAGATCGCCCACATACGTTCTGCCGACATCGTAGAGCACCTCGGCACCCAGCGAGTTTGTCTGGAAAAAGGAGAATGGGCTGATCTTAAATCGCAATCCCAGCAGTTCCTCGTAGAAGAAACTCTCTCCGTACAGAATATCCGTTCCCTCATCCTTCACCACATCCGCCACACTGTCATTATGCGTATGCAAAATTCCGGCAAGTGTTCCATCCAAATCCAGAGCTGTCAATGTCTCCACAAATCCACCGAGCAGTTCCTCCTCCCGGATACGCTCACCGGTGATGCGCGCCTGCGTATTGTGGAATGCGATCGACACCAGATCCGGCTCTCCGTCCGCGGAACGGAACGCCTCATCCGGTCTCTGCAGCTGCGTCGTTGTCACCAGATCCACCAGGATCTCTCCGGTCTTCGTCGCCTTGCGCACCAGAAGATGGCGCAGATAGCCCTCATGGGTATTTTTATGGAAATAACTGATATTTTTTGAGGCAAAATAATCCAGTGCCGTCGTCAGGATCTTGCGGAAATCCTCATCTACGATCCGGCATTCTGAGACCGTAACGATGTCATAAAAGCTGCCGCGTTTATGCATGCCCAGCGCCAGTTCGCCATCCTTACACGTATCGCCGAAAGAAAACTCCATCTTGTTGCGGTAGCCGAACTGTCTGGGACTTGCCATGACTCCCTCGAACACCGCATCAAAATCTCCGCCTGCCTCACCGATCACCGGAGCCAGCAGTTCCCGGATCTGTTTTTCTTTGAGGGCGAGCTGGTTTTCATAGCTCAGATGCTGATAGGTACAGCCGCCGCATGCGCCAAAATGCACGCAGGGCATGTCCGCGACCGTCAGTTCCATCGGTGACGGCTCCAGCACCTCCAGAAGATTCCCCTCGCACTTCCCTTTTCTGGCCTTGCTCAGGCGAAAACGCACCTTCTGTCCCTCCAGCGCATTTTTTACGACTACCTTTTTCTCCTCGCCCTCCACGGCGACCACACATTTATTCGGAAAGGACACATGTTCTACCGTGCCCTCATAAACCTGTCCTTTTTTCATGCTCACTCCTTGTCCGCTCATAAAAAGAGCTTCGCCAAAAAGCGAAGCTCCCCTGATCGTTCTTTGTTTTTTACTCTTCTACGAAAGGCTCTTCCGCGTCTGCTTTCTCTTCCTCTTCCTTCTTCTCTGCAGGCTCCTCTGCCTTTACATCCTCGTCATCAAAAAAGTCTTCCTCGAACTCATCATCCAGATCATCCTCAAAGTCCTCTAAATAATCCGGTGCGAAGAAGCGGTACAGGCCATATGCTGCGGCTGCCACAACCACGATGATACCGATGATCGCAAAAATCGTCTTTGCCTTCGGTCCTTTCTTCTCCTCTTCCTCTTTCTTGTTGATAAGCTCAGATACCTTGCTGATGTTGGTTGAAAGTAAATTCTGTAAATCGTCGATTCTGTTCATGATACCTACTCCTTTTTCTCTTTTCTGATCTGTGTCTGTCTCGGATCGCTTATTTCAATCCTGACAAACAAGTCTCGCAGCTGTTTAGTGACTTCACAGTTCCGATACAAATTTCATATAGAGTATTTTAACATATTTTATCCCAATCGCATAGCAAAAATTTGTATTTTAGAATATTTTTATACTTTTTTTAACTTTGCAAAGCTTGCAAACATTTTCTTTGTGCCAAAACGGTCAAAATCAACAGTCACCTCATAGTCTCTGCCGCCTGCGATGATCTGTGTGACCGTCCCCTCACCAAACTTGATGTGATGAACGCGGTCACCTTCGCTATAGGATAGCGACATCTGATCGGTCGCATTTGTGGAAAACGCCTTGACCGGTACTTTGACGATGGGTTTTTCCCGCAGGATCTGCTTGGCACTGTTCACAAAGGGAGACGGCTTTTCTGTCTGTGACGGCCTCGGAATGCTCTTTCCGGTGGCCACCGTTCCGCTCAAAAGATCCATAGGTATCTCTGAAACGAAGCGTGACACCTTGGAAAACATCGTCTCGCCGCGCACCATACGCATTTTCGCGCTCGTGATCGTCAAACGTTTCATCGCTCTGGTAATGCCGACGTAGCACAAACGGCGTTCCTCCTCCATCTCCTCGTCCGCGTTGTCGCTGGTGATCGTCATATAGCTGGGAAACAGACCGTCCTCCAGTCCTGCCAGATACACGTTTGGGAATTCCAGTCCTTTTGCGGAGTGAAGCGTCATAAGCACCACATACTCGCTGCCCTCCACAACTTCATCGATATCCGCCACCAGCGCAACCTCCTCCAGAAATCCGGACAAGGTCGGCACTTCTGTGCTCTCCTCGTAGGTGACTGCCTTGGAGATCAACTCGTCAATATTTTCGATTCTGGCATCCGCCTCCGGTGTGTTCTCTGCTTCCAGTTCCCGTACATATCCGGTGTCCGCGATAATATTCCGGATCAGCTCCGGCACACTTAAAAAGTTTGCCTTGCTGCGCATCGTCTGGATAAATGTCACAAAGGGCGCGATCTTTGCTGCGGAACGTCCGACTGTCGGGATCTCATCCGCCATCTTTGCAGCATCATAAAAGCTCATCTCATTCCCGTCCGCATAAGCCTGCACCTTATTGATCGTTGTCGCGCCAATGCCGCGTTTTGGAATATTGATGATTCGCTTCACCGCCAGATCATCCTTTGCGTTATCAATGGTCTTTAAATATGCCAGAATGTCCTTGATCTCCTTTCTGGCATAGAAATTCACGCCGCCCACCAGCTTGTACGGAATATTCTCCGCAATGAATCGTTCCTCAAACATACGTGACTGGGCATTCGTGCGGTAGAGCACCGCGCTGTCGCTGTAGCTGCCGCCTGCGCGCACCTGCTTTTCGATATCTCTTGCCACGTACTCCGCCTCATCATAAGCCGTATCGAACTGCTTAAAATGGATCTTTTCGCCGGCTGCCTGATCGGTCCACAGCGCTTTCTGCTTTCGTCCCACATTGTGTGCGATCACACTGTTCGCCGCATCCAGTATATTTTGCGTACTGCGGTAATTCTGCTCCAGCTTGATGACCTTTGCCTGCGGAAAATACTGCTCAAAATTGAGGATGTTGCGGATATTCGCACCCCTGAATTTATAGATGGACTGGTCATCGTCACCGACCACGCACAGATTCCCGTATTTTCCCGCCAGCAGACGGATTAGCTCAAACTGTGCCGTATTCGTATCCTGATACTCGTCCACCATGATATATTTAAAGCGCTCCTGATAGTAGTCGAGCACTTCCACGTCTGCCTTGAACAGCTCTACCGTCTTCATGATGAGATCGTCAAAATCCATCGCGTTATTCTTTTTTAATACCGCCTGATACTCACGGTACACCTGTGCCTGACGTTGTCTCGCATAATCACCGGTGGCATTCAGCGCAAACTCTGTCGGATCTGTGAGATTGTCCTTTGCGGAAGAGATCACATTCAGAAACATTTTTTCTTTGTATATCTTCGTATCGATCTCCAGACGTTTACAGACTTCCTTCATGACCTGCTTCTGATCGTCGGCATCATAGATCGTGAAGCTCGTATCAAAACCAATATGATCCGCGAAACGCCGCAGAATGCGCACACAGGTGGAATGAAATGTCGTCACCCAGATGCTCTCTGCTCCAAAGCCGACCATGTTGTCGATACGCTCACGCATCTCGGATGCTGCCTTGTTGGTAAAGGTGATCGCCATGATATTATAAGGATTGATCCCCTTTTCTTCGATCAGATATGCCGTCCGGTGCGTCAGCACACGGGTCTTTCCGCTGCCCGCACCCGCGATGATGAGCAGCGCTCCCTCTGTCGTTGTCACCGCCTCATACTGCTGTGCATTTAATGTATCATATGTAGCCATAAAAATCTCCCATCAGCGATTGTAATTCTCTTTCCTATTCTACATGATTCCATATGGAAAATACAAGTCTCATCTTATGCTTTGCTTCCTTTTGCAGCTGTCAGGTCTTTCCTTTTTCACAAGATATCAAAAAAAATTGTTGTCATCTGGTTTTTAACACTATATAATAAAAATGTATTTTTCGAAAAGGAGTGTTCTGTATGACGATAGATGACAAAGACCTGTTAAACAGCATTCTGGCAAGTCTGAACCGTATTGACCATATCAAGCCGGAATCCATTCCCGATATCGATCTGTACATGGATCAGGTGACCACATTCATGGACAGCAATCTGGCACCCGCCAAACGCTATCCGGGCGATAAGGTTCTGACCAAGACCATGATCAACAACTATACAAAGGACGGGCTTCTGCCCCCTCCGGAAAAAAAGAAATATTCCAAGGAGCATATGCTCCTGTTGATCTTCATTTACTATTTTAAAAATATCCTCTGCATCAATGATCTGCACCACATCTTAGATCCGCTGGTGGAAAAGTATTTTTCCAGCGAAGATGCTCTGAACCTGACGGATATTTATAATGAAGTGTTCAGCCTTGAAAAGGACGAGGTCCAGTATCTCGCCAAGGACATCACCAAGAAATTCAACCGCAGCAAGGAAACCTTTCTGGATGCCCCCGAGGAGGATCGCGAAGCATTGCAGTATTTTTCTCTGATCTGCATGCTGAGTTTTGATACTTTTCTGAAAAAAATGATCATCGAGAAAATGATCGATCTTGAACGGGAAAAACATCCGGATGAAGACCCCGCTTCAAAGAAATCACCGAAAGCAAAGAAAAATCAGTCCTGAACCCAGGGCTGATTTTTGCTGTGTCAAAATCTTCCGATTCAAGAGACATCTACAATACCGGATACAACTTCTCATACATTCCATCCGACACGTCCTCATTATGCCTTCCCCGACGTTCATACACCGAAATGAGCAGTGCCAGTTCGCCCAAAGTCAGACTCTTTGTTTTTTCATAATACAGTGCCAGAAACAGTTCCAATATATGCATATGCATAATTCCGGTCGCCAGCTTTTTCAAAAAGCTATAGTCCTCATAGACCTCCAAAAATACCATCTGTAAATAATAGACTACATAACCTCGCAGCACATGCTCCAACTGTGGATTGTCTTCGTGCAGCTTACTTCGCAACTCATCCGCCAGCTCATCTGCCTGTTCTGCCGTCAGTCTGTCAAAGGTCTTAAAATAATATCTGCACAGACGATACAGCTTTGGAGAGATCCGTTTCAGTCTGCTGTGGTAAAAACCGTTTGTGATCATCTGATCCGTCACCTGTGCGGAAATATGTAATTTGCTTTCGTGGTTATGCTTTTGCATAATCTCTTTTACAGGCGGCAGTTCTTCTCCCGCAATGCAAAGCCCTTGCACCTCTTTCATCACCGCCACCAGCCCCGCAAAGATGTCTGCCCTGTTTTTATTCTCGTCCCATACGGCTGTGATCATCGCTTCCCGCAGTTCACACAGCCACTGCAGATACGGCTCATCCTCATTTGTTCCCCAGCGTTCGTACGTGACCTCGCGGTCACTTTTCACAAAGACAAGCTCGTCCAGATGCTCTAAGAACAAACGTGCAGTCTCCGGACACGACAAAAATAGTGTCTCCTCCGCAAAGGTACCGTAATGCTGATAAAAACGAGGGTACACACGGCAGACCAACGGCATATAATCCGTCCCCAGCGTGCGCTGCAGGTTACAGGTGCCCTCTTTCTCATAAAAGGTACAACGCTTTAAGGAGGTCCGAAAATAGACCTCCTCATTCATCTTCTTTATAGAACTGCGCAGCCTGATCCCGTTCTTTCCGGGTTCTGCAAGATAACGCTGATACGTTTCCTCGTCAAATATCACACGCCATCCCTTACAGCAAGTGTTCGGGCAGTCTTTTATCGTACAGGAAAATTCTTTGAAAAAACTGATCTCATTTAGATTCATTTTTGTTTTCGATTCTGGAGAATACCAGATCGTAACCATCGTTTCCGTAGTTTAAAGAACGGTTGACACGGCTGATCGTAGCCGTGGAAGCGCCTGTCTTTTCCGCGATGTCCAGATACGTCTTCTTTTCCCGCAACATATGTGCTACCTCAAAACGCTGTGACAGCGCCAGCAACTCATTGATCGTGCAGATATCTTCAAAAAATGTATAGCACTCTTCTCTGTTTTGCAGACACAAAATCGCATCAAACAAATGGTTTACTGCCTCTGTATGAATATCTTTACTCATTGATTCACACTCCTTTTCTGCAACTAGTCCAACACACTTTTTGATTTTACCACACGAAAGTGTGAAAGTAAACCATTTTTCGATCAACGATTATAATAATTTAGATATGGCTTTACCTTTTCCATGTCTGTATTCATGATCAAACGCTCAGGGAACCGCGCCATCTCTAAAATGTCCTCCACATAACTGTGGTTGCCAACCTCTATATCCACATGCGCATCACTGCCCATAAGGATCGGCTGATCATAAGCTTTACACAGATCCAGAAATTCCAGATATCCCTCTGTGGTCGTTTTGCGAAAACTCGTCGGTGCCAGTGATGAATTGTTCATCTCGAGAAGTACATGATGCTCCTTTGCCCCCTCCACAACCGCGCGCAGATCGATCGGATAGCGCGGGTCATCGGGATGTCCGATAATGTTCACGTACGGATTTTTCATCACATTCAGATATGCTCTCGTATTTTCTTCCAGACTCTTTGGCGGAAAACAGGGAATATGCAGGCTTGCCACGCAGACATCCATCGCCGGCAGAAGTTCGTCCGGAAGATCCACACGCCCGTCCTCATCCATAATATTTAATTCCACACCAAACAATGTCGTCACACCGTATCGCTCACGGGGAATGACCTTTACATTCTGAAAATAGATAGTCTGGCAGCTTCCCTTCATGGCAGGACCGTGCTCGGTGATGCCGAGCAGTTCCAGCCCTTTTTCGCTGGCTGCCTCTGCCATCTCAAGGATCGTGTTATAAGCATGTCCGCTGGCGATCGTATGTGTATGCAGATCCATGATGTCTCTTATCATGTGTAGTACCTCGGTTCTGTTTTCGTAATAAGTGCGCGTATTGCTCATCCCGAATTCAAACGCACTTCCTAATTCATATTATTTATACCACAAATTCACATTCACGGCAATGATGAAAACGTCATACGTGAAAATGTTGCTTCGTTGCCCTCACGCAGCCTTTGAAATTATGTACTCAGGGTACCCCGACATGTCGACAGAGTTTTGCCAGTCGGTTGTGCTCCTCGGTAAATTCGCGTGATTTACCCGGCAAGCATAACAGACTGTGGAATACTGCCGCACAGAAAAGAGGCGCGCGTCTTGCATAATTTTTCCAGTCCGCAAGATTGTCTGTCATTATTCTGAAAAAAGCAGAGTGTTTGCCGCATTGTTTCGCAACTCACGCTCTGCCCTTTTCAAATCAGATATTTCTATTCTGTATTATGTGAACCAATCAGCTATTTTGCGTACGCAGTTGTCACCAGTTTTTCGTAATCCGGACGGGCACTGAGCTGTCCTGCCTCATCAAGAATGTCTAACAACAGCTGGTAAGCATCCTCCTCAAACACGAGATCCTGCTTCCAGGTATCCTGATCTGCATAACGTTTCAATATGATCGCCATCGTCGCCTCATCCGTGTCCTTAAACTGCGGCGCGATCACCGCTGCAACCTCCTCCGGTGTATGGCTGTATACGTAATCCATACCCTTCTTTAATGCAGCTACAAATCCTTTGATGACCTCGGGGTTTTCCTTCAGGTAACTGTCTTTTGCGGAAAATGCAGTGTAGGGAACATAACCGCTGTCCACGCCGAGAGAAGCTACCACATAGCCTGCGCCTTCCTGCTCCAGTGCTGTCGCACCCGGTTCGAATTCCACGCTGTAATCTCCCTGGCCGCCGGAAAACGCCGCTGCCGTAGAACCAAAGTCGATGCTCTTATCAATATTCAGGTCTGCTGCCGGATCAATACCGTTTTTCTTTAAGATATACTCGAATACCATCTCCGGCATGCCGCCGTCACGTCCGCCGAGCACATTCTTGCCCTTCAGTTTCTCCCAGCTAAACGTATCATCTGCCTCTCTGCCCACAAGGAAGTTTCCGGCGCGCTGTGTCAGCTGCGCAAAGTTCACAACCAGATCAGCCGCCCCCTCGTTGCACGTATACACGGTCGTCTCCGGTCCCATAAATCCGATATCCGCCTCACCGGACAGAACTGCCGTCATCGTCTTGTCAGCGCCGAAGCCGGTCACCAGCTCCAGATCGATCCCTTCCTCT
Organism: bacterium; assembly: GCA_004562765.1. GTDB lineage: Bacteria > Bacillota > Clostridia > Lachnospirales > Lachnospiraceae > W0P33-017. The sequence goes on from SFRL01000009.1 coordinate 10,183, forward strand.
TTAAAATAGCCGTTTTCGATGGCCACATACATCGGTGCATAGAAAAGAGAGTGCGCCACCTCGTTGAGTACGACCTTTGTCGTCTCTCCGGTGACCGTTCCACCCTCCTCATCCGTCGCCGTCTTGCAGCCGCAGCCGGCGAGCACCGGTACAAGCATTGTCAGGGACAACAACACAGCTATCAGTTTCTTTTTTACAATTTTCATAAAAATCCTCTCTGCATTTTTTTGTTATCTTATGCAGAGAGGATTTTTTGTGTGCCTGTATTGTCGGACTTAATTTTCCCGACAAGCTCCCGCTATATTCATTTTACGGCGCCGATCAGTTCCGTGATATCATCCACGTCCTGTTCTGCCATATAATCCTTGATTCCCTCAACGATCTCTTCTGTGATATGCGGATTCGTGAAGTTTGCCGTTCCGACAGATACGGCTGTCGCCCCCGCCAGCATGAGCTCCAGTGCATCCTCCGCACTCATCACACCACCCATACCAATGATGGGGATCTTTACTGCCTGCGCCACCTGATAGACCATGCGTACCGCGATCGGATGGATCGCCGGGCCGGACATTCCGCCCGTCTTGTTTGCAAGTGCAAACTGCCGCTTTTTGACATCGATCTTCATTCCGGTAAGCGTATTGATCAGTGATACCGCATCTGCGCCTGCCGCTTCTACTGCCTGCGCCATATATGCGATGTCCGTCACGTTAGGACTGAGTTTCATCACAACCGGCTGCTTTGCCACTGCCTTCACTGCCTTTGTGATCGCAGCAGCTGCTTTCGGGTCCTGACCGAAAGCAATACCGCCCTCCTTGACGTTCGGGCAGGAGATATTGATCTCCAGAAGATCCACCGGCTGATCTGCCAGACGCTCTACCACCTCTACATAATCGGCCTCGCTCTTTCCGCAGACATTTACAACGATCTTTGTGTCGTATTTCGTCAAAAACGGGATATCACGCTCTACAAATACATCGATACCCGGATTCTGCAGACCGATGGCATTGAGCATGCCGCCGTACACTTCCGCCACACGCGGTGTCGGATTTCCTTCCCACGGAACGTTTGCGACACCCTTCGTCACAACGCCGCCCAGCTTATTCAGATCCACAAACTGCGCATACTCCTGACCGGAGCCAAATGTTCCGGAGGCAGTGAGGATCGGATTCTTTAAGGTAACACCTGCAAGCTTGACACTCGTATTCATCAGATATCCACCTCCTCTGCGCGAAATACCGGACCTTCCGTACAGATCCGCTTATTATTCACATGCGTATGTGAGTCCTTCTTTGTGCTCCTGCACACGCATCCGAGGCAGGCACCGATTCCGCACGCCATGCGCTCCTCCAACGAGATCCAGCACTCCATCCCATGCTCTGCGGCAAACTTTTTCACCGCGCGCAGCATCGGCATGGGGCCGCAGGCATAGATGATCTCTGCGTCCAGCCCGTTCTCGCGGATCGCATCCAGCACATTACCCTGCGTGCCAAAGCTTCCGTCCTCCGTCGCTATGTATACATTGCCCTGTGCACGGAACTCTTCCTCCAAAAAGCGCTCATCGCGGTAGCCCAACACAATGGTCTTTTCACAATCCAATTCCTTTGCAAGCTGCAGGATCGGAGGAACACCGATGCCGCCGCCAAGCAGCAGCGCACGCTTGCTCTTTTTCGGATATCCGTTTCCCAGCGGTCCTACCACTCGAAGCTGTGCTCCCGTATGGTAGCCGGAAAATTCTTCGGTACCTTTCCCCACCACACGATAGACAAGACGGATGGAGCGGTCTGCCCGATCGATCTCACAGATACTGATGGGACGGGGCAACAGCCGGCTGCCGTCCGTGCAATAAACCGCTACAAACTGTCCGGGCTTTGCCAGATCCGCGATCTGCTCCGTCCGAAGCCACATGCTGTAAACATCTGTTGCGATCTCCTCCTGACGGATGATGATCGCATTTTCCAATACTTTATCTGTCATTTGAAGCTCCTGTTTTATGCTTTTGCATAATCTGTTCTATTTGTTTGCCAATGCGCCTGCGATATCTGCGATCATATCCTCCACAGCCAGGCGTGATGCATCTGCATAATTCTCCGGTGTGATACCCTGATCCTTATATTTGTCCTGCTTGTAGGCTGCTATGATACCGCGTGAAGAATTGACGATCGCACCCAGCCCGTCCTCGTTGAAGAAATGGACCAGATCCTTGCCCTGTCCGCCCTGTGCACCGTAGCCCGGCACTAAGATGAAGGACTTCGGCATCACCTTTCGCAGGATCTTTCCCTGTTCGGGGTAAGTCGCACCGACAACAGCTCCGATGTAGCTGTAGGAATCACCCATACAGTCTGCGCCCCACTCCGCTACCTTCTCTCCGACATACTCATACAACGGTCTGCCGTCGATCAGGCGGTCCTGAAACTCACCACTGGAGGGATTGGAGGTCTTTACGAGAATAAACAGACCTTTCTTCTCCTCCTTACACACATCGACAAAGGGTTTGATACCGTCTGTTCCCAGATACGGATTGACAGTCGCAAAATCCTCATTGAACGTGCTGTACGACTTGCTGCCGATCTGCACCTTCCCCAGATGTCCGGTGGCATAGGCTGCAGAGGTGGAACCGATATCTCCGCGCTTCACATCACCGATAACGACCAGTCCTTTTTCATGGCAGTAATCCACGGTCTTCTGAAATACCTTTAATCCCTCGATGCCGAACTGCTCATACATTGCGATCTGCGGCTTGACTGCCGGGATCAGGTCATAGACAGCGTCCACGATACCTTTATTGTACTGCCAGATCGCCTCAGCCGCTCCCTCCGGCGTCTCTCCGAACTGTGCGAAGGCTGCCTTTAAAATGTGCTCCGGCACATAGGAGAGCATCGGGTCAAGTCCGACCACGATGGGCGCATTTGTCTGTTTGATTTTTTCTACTAATTTGTTGATCATTTTTACTTATCCTCACTTTGAAACTGATATACCACATCGCCTCCGATGATGGTCGTATCCACCCGTCCGGTCACCTTTCTTCCGTGGAAGGGTGTGTTTTTACTCTTGGAAACAAATGTGTTCTTGTCGATCGTATAGGATGCACCCGGATCAAAGATGACCAGATCCGCATCCTTTCCCTCTGTGATCGTTCCCGCATCCAGACGCAATACCTTTGCCGGATTGTAGCTCATCTTTTCAGCCATCTGCAAGGGCGTGAGCACATCCTTTAACACCAGTTCCGAATAGGTCAATGCTGCTGCTGTCTCCAGTCCCACAATACCGAAGGGTGCATCCAGCATACCCTTATTTTTATCTGCCGCACTGTGCGGCGCATGATCGGTAGCGATACAGTCGATGGCGCCATCCCGCAGACCCTCGATCAGCGCGTCACGGTCTGCCGCAGTCCGGAGCGGCGGATTCATCTTATAATTGACCATCTCAAACCCCGCTTTGCTGGCAGGCATCACAGACAGTGTCGGCGTGTCTTCGCCTTCCTGTGCAAGAGCCGGTGCACCCGGAATATCATCGGAAGTCAGTGTAAAGTGGTGCGGACAGACCTCAGCAGTCAAATGATGTCCCAATTGCTTTGCCGCCCGCAACATGTCCACCACTTCCTTGGTGGAGCAGTGACACAGATGCAGTCTTGCTCCCGCCTCTGTCGCCAGCAGATAGTCGCGCGCTGCGATCACATTTTCCACCGTATTGTGGATTCCCGGAAGTCCAAGCCGCTCACAGTTGGCATCCTCATTGATCACACCACCGTTCACCAGCGATTTCTCCTCGCAGTGATCCAAAAAAGGAAGATCCAGCTTGGCAAGCATATGCATTGCATCCCTGCACAACTTGGTGCTCATAACGGACTTTCCGTCCTCACTGAAGGCGATCGCACCGTGTGCAGCCATGTCCTCCATGTCTGTCAGCCGTTCGCCCTCCATGCCTACGGTAATGGCACCTGCCTGATAAATATGCACCGGTGTCACGCTCTTTCCCTTATTCAGCACGTAACTGAGTACATCCGAATTGTCTACAACCGGCTTTGTATTTGGCATTGCCATGATCGTTGTGTAACCGCCCTTTGCCGCTGCCGCCGCACCGGTCTCGATCGTCTCCTTATCGGTCTGTCCCGGATCGCGCAGGTGCACATGCAGGTCGATAAAACCCGGCATGACATATTTGCCGGACGCATCTATCGTCTCATCCGCTTTTTCCTTTAATTTTGTCCCGATTTTCTTTACAACCCCATCTTCAATATAGATGTCCGCAATTTTATCCGTATCGGTCGCCGGGTCCAATACACGACCGCCCTTAATCATCAGTGACATGTTTTCTCCTCCTCACTGCCGTGGCTTCGAATAAATATATTTTATCATATGCGTCCCGGAATCGCAACGCACTTTGCCCCTCTTTTGCCGCATGCTCACAGCTCAATCCGTCTGCCCAAAAGCGGCAAGCGGATACAGTGCCCGCGGCACATATGCCTGTATGAAAATGCCGTCTGCACGGTAATCCTCCGTCACCAGTTCGCCCGCTGCGCGGATCTTTGCGAGAATACCGGTTTCCGTATAAGGGATCAGGCGCTCCATATAGATCTTATTCTCTCGCAGCATCGTTTCCAGTGTCTGCTTTACTTCTTCCAGACCCTCTCCGGTTTTTGCAGAGATGCGAAGTGTATGGTCCGCGCGGGCATCGTGCAGCGTCTCCGGCTCCGAGATCAGATCCTGCTTATTGAACAGCGTGAGTATCGGTTTCTGCTCTACCCCCAGACCCCGCAATGTCTCATATACGATATACATCTGCTTTTCCATCTGCGGGTTGGAGGCATCCACAACATGTATGATATAGTCCGCATATTTTGCCTCCTCCAGAGTCGAGCGAAATGCATCGATCAGATGATGCGGCAGTTTCCGGATAAAACCGACTGTATCTGTCAGTAAGATCTCCTGCTTCCCGGAAAGCTTTAACAGCCGTGTCGTGGGATCCAGTGTTGCAAACAGTGCATCCATCTCCAGCACATCCGCATCTGTCAGTGTATTGAGCAGCGTTGATTTACCCGCATTCGTGTAGCCGACGATGGCAGCTACCGGCTGATTCGCCCTTGTGCGGCGGCTACGCGTGACTTCACGGTGCTGGATGACCTCTGCCAGCTCTCGTTTGAGCTGAGAGATACGATTTGTGATCAGACGCCGGTCCATCTCCAGCTTTTTCTCACCCGGTCCTCTCGTTCCGATACCGCCTCCCAGCCTTGACATGGATCTTCCGTATCCTGTCAGCCTCGTCATCTCATAGCGTAACTGGGCCAGCTCCACCTGTATCTTTCCTTCGCTGGTACTGGCTCTTCCTGCAAAAATGTCCAGAATGACCAGTGTGCGGTCCATGACTTTCGTGTCGAGAAGATCCGTGAGATTCCGCATCTGCGCCGGAGTCAGTTCGTCATCGCACACAACACCTGTCGCATCCATTTCTATTATCAGTTCACGAATCTCCTGCACTTTTCCCGTTCCCACATAGGTACCGGGATGTCTGCGCTCCAGCTTCTGGATCACTGTTCCGACTGCAGCTGCTCCCGCTGTACGGACCAGTTCTGCCAGTTCTGCCAGCGAATCCTCCGTGTCATCGCCGTCCTGCTCACTGACGCCCACCAGGATCACACGCTCCTCGATCTTCTTATTTTCATGCATAACTGATTCCCTTCCTGTCATCTACTGTCCGGTGTTGTCTGCTCCATCCTCTGATACGGCATCCTCCCCGGATCCCTCTGCTGCTTGTGCTGCCTCTTCGGCCGCCTGTTTTTCCTCCTCGATCTGATCAGCCACTGCCGTTCTCGTCTTTAAAAACAGATATTCTCTGGCTGCCTGTTCATCCTCCGGATAATCCAGCACATACTGCGCCATTTTATCCTTCGCCTGCTCAAACTCATACATCTGCTCCAGCGCAGCGATCTCGCCGCGGCGCAAAAGCTGCTCATTGGAAGGGTTCGTCGTCTGGAGCCCTTTCTGGTAATAAGCACATGCATCAGCGTAATCCCCTTTTTCCATCGCCATATTTCCAAGTTCCTCTAAAACGACAGAATCATCTGCATGATTCTCAGCATAGGCTTTGTAATATTGTGTCGCCGTCTGTTCATCACCAAGCTGTTCTGCGGTCTGCGCCAGATACAGCTCGGCCTTGTCGTCCTCGCCTTCCTTCTGTTCGATCGCCACTGCCTGAAGAAGCTGCTCCTTTGCCTTTTCATAATCTCCCATTAGGTAATAAATGTATCCGCGGTTTGTCAGGTGATAACGCCCTTTTCCTTTCAGTTCCAGCGCCTCATTCAGATATTTCTCGCCCTCTTCCTTCATGCCCGCGCGGTTCAGATTTACATAAAGCTGAATATAGATCTCATAGTCCGCGTCGGCATACTTCGCCGCCTGCTCATAATCGGCAAGCGCTTTTTTCGAATCCCCCTGCTGCAGATAGAGATTTCCGCGAAGATAGTAAGCACTCGCATAACTCTTATCATAGGCAAGCACGGCATCACAGACAGCGATTGCCTCCTCTGGCTGGTTATTTAAATAAAGTGCCTCTGCCTTCTGCATACAGATATCCAGTTCCAGATTGCGGATCTGCCCTTTTGACTGGTCAAGCGCCAGTTGAAAATTATCGATCGCTTCTGCATAATTTCCCTCTGCCATCGCATTCATGCCGATCTTCCGGTAAGCCAGTGCATTCTCCGTCTGTTTCTCTCCACATCCGGTGAGCATCAGTCCCATTCCGGTCAGGAGCGCCGCGGCGATGACTCTCCGCTTCAGTTTCTGTCTCTTTATCCTGATATTATTCTGTCTGTTTTTTGTCATTTTATTTTACTCCGTTTATCATTTTCAGAACCATATTCAAATTTGATACTGCTCTTCTTCTAGCATACCAAAAATCTATTTGCATTTCCATAGGAAATCTAATAGAATAAGTATATCTGTTTTACAGTAAGAAAGAAATCACTTATTTACAGGAGGAAATCTATGAGTTACGAAATTCGTGATATAAATCTTGCCGAATCCGGCGAACACAAGATTGACTGGGTCCGTAAAAACTGCCCGCTTTTGCGCTCTCTGGAAGAAGACTTTTCAAAGGAAAAGCCTTTCACAGGCATTCGCATCGCGCTCTCCATCCATCTGGAGGCAAAAACCGCATATCTTTGCAAGGTGCTCACAGCAGGCGGTGCCGAGATGTTCATCACAGGCAGCAATCCGCTCTCCACGCAGGATGACGTTGCAGCCGCACTTGTAAAGGCAGGTCTGAATGTATTTGCATGGTACGGTTCCACCGAGGAGGAATACAACCGTCATATCACAAAGGTTCTTGAAAATAACTGCAACATCATCATTGATGACGGCGGAGACCTCGTCAATATGCTTCACACATCCATGCGTGACCGCCTGCAGTACGTCATCGGCGGTTGTGAGGAGACCACGACCGGTATCATCCGTCTGGCAGCGATGGCAAAAGAGGACAAGCTGGCATTTCCGATGGTCATGGTAAACAATGCCGACTGCAAGCATTTGTTTGACAATCGTTACGGCACCGGTCAGTCCGTATGGGACGGCATCAACCGCACGACCAATCTGATCGTAGCCGGAAAGATCGTCGTTGTCGCAGGCTATGGATGGTGCGGTAAAGGTGTATCCATGCGTGCAAAGGCTCTGGGCGCCCGGGTCATCATCACAGAGATCGATCCGATCAAAGCCATCGAGGCAGTCATGGACGGCTTCGATGTCATGCCCATGCATGAGGCGGCAAAAGTGGGCGATTTCTTTGTCACCGTGACCGGATGCGCAGGAGTCATCACCTGTGAAGATATGAAGGTCATGAAGGACGGCGCGATCCTTTGCAATGCCGGACATTTTGATGTGGAGATCGACATGGCAGGTCTGCGGGAAATGTGTACCGATTCCTATGAACAGCGTCAGAATATCATGGGCTACGCGCTGGATAACGGAAGAACCATTTATGTACTGGGTGAGGGACGTCTCGTCAATCTTGCATGCGGCGACGGTCATCCCGCCGAGATCATGGATATGAGTTTTGCGATCCAGGCACTCTCCGCTCGTTATCTGGTACAGCACGGAAAAGAACTGACTGAAAAACTGATCGTTGTACCCAAAGAGGTAGACAATGAAGTGGCTGTCCGCAAGCTGAATTTCCTTGGCAAAAAGATCGATAAGCTGACACCTGAGCAGGAAAAATACCTGTACTCGTCAGCAATTTAAATATGAATAAAAAATGAGAAGCGATATAACCGCTTCTCATTTTTTATATACTGCATTTTTTGCTCATCCGAAAACAATTCTTCCCAGCTTCTTTTGCCATATCCAGTGCCTTTTCCGCCGCCTGATACAACTCATCAAAATTCTTTCCGCAACTCGGAAATTTGCTGACACCACAGGAGCATGTCACCGGAATATCCTTCACCTCAAAAGCAAGCTGCGACTGCAGATGTGCCATGCGCACAAGCAGCTCCTCACCGTCCACTGCCGCGTTCATGAACACAGCGAAACGGTCACCACTGATACGTCCGACAACATCAATATCCCGGAAACAGCCCGACAACCGGTCCGCCACCTCGTGTAGCACTTTATCAGCCATGGAGTATCCGTGTTTATTGACCAACTCTTTATAGTTATCAATATCAATACTGATAAAATAAAACTCCCGCTCCGGCGAATGTTTGATATGATCTGTGATACGTCGTTCCAGCTCCACACGATTCCACAATCCGGTCAGATAATCCTTGGTAGTGAGCATCTCCATCATGCGCATCTTGTCAAGGATCTCTTCCTCCTCATGCTTCATCTGCTCACCGCGCACAGACATGACACGGGTAAGGCAATCATGTATCTGCTCCTTGGAATACGGCTTTGTAATATAAGCATCCGCACCTGCTGTCAGCACCTTGCCCACGGTATCGCCGCTGCCATGTGTGGACACGATGATGGGTATGCGATCCATCAGAGGATCTTTTTTGAGCTCACGGATAAGATCCGTCGCCTCCATGTCCGGCAAATGTGCATCCACCAGCACGACATCCGCACGCTTGATATGTTTCAGATACTGCAACGCAGCTCTTCCTCCCGTTGCCTCCACAATGGAAAAAGAATTTTTAAAATACTCCGTCAGCATCGCACGGTTTACAGCAAGACCGTCCACAACAAGCATCGTCTGAAATTCTCCTTCATGAGCTGTTGAAAAACGGATCGTCTGACCATCTACATCTTCCAAGGTCCTGCCTGATTTATGTAAAACTTCTTCAAACTCTCTGCACGGTAAAGGCTTTGAAAAATAGTATCCCTGCGCCAGATTGCAGTCCATGCCGCGCAGCAGATCCAACTGTTCCCGCGTCTCAACACCCTCGGCGATCACATACAGATTCATCCATTTGGCAAGACCAATGACAAAACTCAGTATGCTGCGTGAATTATCCGCTTCCGAATAATTCTGTACGAACTTCATGTCCAGCTTCAGGATATCGATCGGCATGGCAGCCAGCATATTCAAGGAAGAATAACCGCTTCCAAAATCATCCATTTCAATGACAAATCCGGCTTCCTTCAACTGCTCAACGATCTCCAGAAGCTGATCCGGATTCTCCACATAGGCACTCTCCGTGATCTCCAGGTGCAGATGTTTCGGCTCCAGTCCATGCTTGTGAACGATATCCAGCAGGATCTGCGGAAGATTCGGCTTGTACATATCCTTTCGGGATACGTTCACGGAAATCGGTACAAAGCAGTCATATTTGTCTAACCACTCACGGATCTTTTCACAGGTCTTGTCCCAGACAAACATGTCCACTTCCGTGATAAATCCGTTGCTCTCAAAAATAGGGATAAACTCAGCCGGAGACATGAACCCGTTCTGTGGATGCATCCACCGCACCAGTGCCTCTGCACCGGATAACGTCTCGGAGAAAATGTCATATTTCGGCTGAAAATATACCTGAAACTGATTCTCCATCAGCGCCTGTTCCATATCATCAGTAATACGCTGCTCCATCAAAAGCTGCTTGCGCAGAGAATCGTCATAAAAACAAATTTCCGTCACATACTGACCCTTGATCTGGTTCGCCGCGATCTGCGCGCGATCACACATACTGCTGATCTCCATATCGCGGTCGCGGATCTCATACACGCCAAACTTCAGCGCAATCTTCATGTCCAGCGGAAACTTCTGCATATATTCGACCAGCTCCGTATGCCTGCTCTTGATATAACTGTATTCTCTCCGCTCTACCAACAGGAAAAAATGATCTGCATAGGAACGGGCGCAGATACAGTTTTTTGTATCCTCATAATGCAGAAGCATCTTGGCCAGATATGCCAAAAGTTCGTCTCCTGTCTCCTCACCGTAAGACTCATTGACAAGCTTAAACCGGTCAATGTCCAGAGCGATCATATTCCACTCAATATCTGTCTGCTCATGCAGGATCTGCTCCGCATGCTCGGCAAACGCTACTTTTGTATATAACCCGGTGACCTCATCCCTCTGCAGCACATCGATCTTCTTACTTGCCTCGTTCATCATGATCACATTGGAAAGGCGATGCTTCAAAATGCCCTCGTTATAAGGCTTGGAGATATAATCACTGGCTCCGAGGCGCAATGCCTCCAGCTCCGATTCATTGCCTTCCTTCTGACTCGTCACAAGTACCGGCACACGGGCAAGCAGCCCGCTGTCATTCATCTCGCGCAGCACTTCAAAACCGTCCATCACAGGCATCACAATATCCAGAAGCACCGCTGAAAGAGTCTCTCCCTTCTCCTCCAAAACGTCAAGCGCTTCCCTGCCATTGTTCGCCATGAGCAGCTCATAATCATTTTTCAAAAAATCAGTTAAAATCATCCGGTCGATCTCCTGATCATCTACGATCAGGATCGTACGCTTTTGCTGCACCTGATTCACGGTTACTCCTCTCCGAATCTACACAAAAATCAATTCCCGCACATTATTTTTTGGTCAATTTGTAACAAAGTTGTAAAAAACATGTAAAATTACTTTAAATCATACCACAAATTGCTCTGATATTCAACTGATCCCATCTTTTTTTTGGTTATAATTCACAATTATTCACCGTACGGGGGAAAGGAATCACGTCACGGATATTACTCATGCCTGTCAGATACATCACGCAGCGCTCGAAACCGAGTCCAAATCCTGCATGTCTGGCGCTTCCGTATCTGCGCAGATCCAGATAAAAGTCATAGTCCTCCTCTTTTAAACCGAGTTCATGAATACGTGCCAGCAGCTTGTCATAGTCATCCTCTCTCTGGGAACCACCGATGATCTCACCGATACCGGGCACCAGACAGTCAACGGCAGCCACCGTCTTTCCGTCCTCGTTCAGCTTCATATAAAACGCTTTGATCTCCTTCGGATAATCTGTCACAAATACCGGACGCTTGTAGATCTCTTCCGTCAGATAGCGCTCATGCTCTGTCTGCAGATCCACGCCCCAGGATACCTTGTACTCAAATTTGTCATTGTGTTTTTCCAAAAGCTCAATTGCCTCTGTGTAAGTCACACGGGCAAAATCTGACTCTGCCACATGATGCAGACGCTCAAGCAGTCCCTTATCAATAAAACTGTTGAAGAAATTCATCTCCTCCGGAGCATTTTCCAGCACATAATTGATAATGTACTTCAACATCGCCTCTGCGAGATCCATGTCATCCTGCAGATCGGCAAATGCCATCTCCGGCTCGATCATCCAGAACTCTGCCGCATGGCGGGTCGTGTTGGAATTCTCTGCGCGGAAGGTCGGTCCGAAAGTATAGATATTCTTAAATGCCATTGCATAAGTCTCTCCGTTGAGCTGTCCGCTGACCGTAAGATTCGTGGGCTTACCGAAGAAATCCTGCTTAAAATCCACACTGCCGTCCTCGGTGCGCGGAATATCATTCAGATCCATCGTCGTCACCTGGAACATCTCGCCCGCGCCTTCACAGTCGCTTCCTGTGATCAGGGGCGTGTGCACGTAGACAAAATCACGCTCCTGGAAAAACTTGTGGATCGCATATGCGATCAGTGAGCGCACGCGGAATACTGCCTCAAACGTATTGGTACGGGGGCGCAGATGTGAGATGGTACGCAGGTATTCAAAGCTGTGCTTCTTCTTCTGCAGCGGATAAGACGGATTGGAAGGTCCCTCCACGACAACACTCGCTGCCTGAATCTCAAAAGGCTGCTTTGCCTGCGGTGTCTCCACCAGTTCACCTCTGACAATGATCGCAGCACCGACATTCAGTCTGCTGATCTCATCGAAATTGTCCAGTCCGTCACCATACACCACCTGCACCGGCTCAAAAAATGTACCATCATTGACAACGATAAAACCAAAATTCTTTGAATTGCGGTTGCTGCGCACCCAGCCACCGATCGTCACCTGTGTGCCAAGGTACTTCTCTCTGTTGTGAAACAATTCTCTTACATTTGTTAAATCCATGGTTCTTATCCCCTTTTTCTATTTTTTCGCGACAGCACGCTTCTGTGACAGCCGCATCTCTTTCAAGATTCCTATTTTCATTCTGCTGTGCTCGCATCAGCACCGGTATAGACGATGTTGCATTTATCAAGCAGATTTGTGAGTGCATTTGTCAAAAGATAACGATGCTCCAGATAGCTTCTTCCATCCTCGTAATCACTGTCATACGCCGCGTACAGATCATCCTCTGTCTCGTAGTTTCCGTTTTTCATTGCGGATGCGATATACTCCGCAAAGCCGGCTTCATCCAGCGTCTCTCCCTCCGCTTTTACAAGTGCCTCCAGCACCATCTCATCATCCAGATTTGCCTCCATCTCTTTTGTGATCGTGGAGTTGAAAGCTTCCTCTGTCATATTGTAATTGGCGCTCAGATAATCGGAAAGCGTCTTGCCATCCTTGCAGTTCTGCTTGGTAAACTGCTGAATATACTGATCGACCTTCATCTCAAGCAGCCCGTCCGGAATCGCCACTTTACTGTTTTCAATCAGTTTTTCCAGCACCGCCGAGCGCTCTGCGACCACACGGTTCTCCTCGCAATCATCCTCCATATAGGATTTTGTGTCATTGTAAAGTGCATCCACAGACTCATAATTTAAGTTACTTGAAACATACTCATCCGTCAGTTCGTCATAGCTGATCTCTGCCTTCTCCACGATCTTGTTGACTGTCACGGTAAACACCACCGCTGCGCCTGCCAGATCGGCAGACTGATAATTTTCCGGGAAGGTCAGGTCCAGATCTACGGTATCGCCCACATTCACACCGATCAGCCCCTCCTCGAAGCCGTCGATAAATGTGTTTGATCCGATCTCCAGTACATAGCCCTGCGCCGTACCGCCGTCAAAGGCAACACCATCCTTTTTTCCCTCATAGTCGATATTGACACAGTCACCATCCTCAACGGTCTGTTTGTCCGTGTCCTCGTAGCTCGGATAGTAGCTGAGCATGCCGTTGATATAGTTGACCACATCCTCATCACTGACCTCAAAATCCCCGGCAACTTCCACTTCCATTCCGTCATAGTCACCCAGTGTCACATATTTTTCCACATCGTAGGAGCGGATCTTATCCTTGCTGCCATTACTGCTGCCGCAGCCGATGGCAGATACAGCCAGCGCACAGATCAGTGTCGCTGCAGCCAGTCTTTTTTTCATCATAAAATTCATTTTTTATACTTCCTTTCATATTTCCCTTGTTCAGGTACGTCTTGCAGACTCCGAACAGTTACAATGTTATCATAGAAACAAGGAAATGAAAAGGTTTTATTGATTTTTGTCCGCGGGAATGATACAATAAGCATCGGATTGAAAAGCAAGGAGGATAAATTATGTCAACACCCATGATCGTTTTATTGGTTATCCTGGCGGTACTGATCATTGCGATGGTCGTTTTGTACTTCCTGGGCAAAAAAATGCAGAAAAAGAAAGAGGAACAGGACGCGCAGATGGCAGCTGTTGCGCAGACCATTCCGCTGCTCGTCATAGATAAAAAGAAAATGAAGCTCTCAGAATCAGGTCTTCCGCAGGCAGTCTTAGACCAGACACCCAAGATGATGCGCCGTTCCAAGATGCCTGTCGTAAAGGCAAAGGTCGGACCGAAGGTGACCACCTTCCTGTGTGATGCGGAGATCTTCGAGCAGATCCCTGTCAAACAGCAGATCAAGGCAACCGTCAGCGGCCTGTACATCACCGGCATCAAAGGTATGCGCGGTCCGTTAGAGACAGTTCCCAGAAAAAAAGGTTTTATGGCGAAATTAAAAGAAAAAGCCGGGATGTAGATCCCGACTTTTTTTATTGCTATTCATATTGGAGCATGGCATCCATATACTGATGCAATGCATTCAGATACGCTTTCATCTCATTTTTCAGCGAGTCGTCCCGCAGGGCAAACTCGATATTTGCCTGCAAAAATCCCGTCTTCGTACCCACATCGTAACGGTGTCCCTTGAAATCATAGGCGTACACCGGCTGTTCCTTTGCCAGTCTGCGCAGCGCATCTGTCAGCTGGATCTCACCGCCCTTTCCGGCATCCTGTGTCTCCAAAAGCGGGAAGATCTGCGGCGTGATGATATAACGTCCGAGCACTGCCACATCGGTAGGCGCGTCATCCAGATCCGGTTTTTCCACCATGTCATCCACCTTATAAATGCGCTCATCCACCATATGTCCGTCCACGATGCCATATTTATTCACTGCCTCGTGTGCCACGGTCTGTACCCCGAGGATTGTCGTCTGATACTCTGCATATACGTCCAGCATCTGTTTTAAGCAGGGCGTTTTTGATACGACCACATCATCGCCGAGCAGCACCGCGAAGGGTTCCTCTCCGATGAAATGACGCGCGGCAAGTATCGCGTGACCGAGTCCCCGCGGCTCCTTCTGACGGATGTAATGCAGATTTGCCATCTCGGAAATATCGCGCACCATCTGCAGCATCTCATCCTTACCACTGCGCTCCAGTTCCAGCTCCAGCTCAATGGAGCGGTCAAAATGATCCTCGATGGAACGTTTATTTCGTCCGGTTACAACAATGATATCCTCGATACCGGAAGCGACCGCCTCCTCGATGATATACTGGATCGTGGGTTTGTCCACGATGGGCAGCATCTCCTTCGGCTGCGCTTTTGTCGCCGGCAGAAAACGGGTGCCAAGTCCCGCCGCCGGAATGATCGCTTTTCTGACCTTCATTTGTTTTCTCCCCTTTTTTGTCTATGGAATACCCCCGACGCATTCGCCGGAAAACACTTGTACCAGCACCTATGCCAACTGAAAATTCCCCGCTTCCTTGGAACGGATATCGATGCAGATCTCGCAGTCTGCCATCTTCTCATAGTTCATCTCCAGCTCGTAGCTGACGCTGGCACGGATATGATCCTCCGACTCCTCCACATCCACGCCCTTTGCGTCAATACCCATCATCAGGCTGCCAAAGGGCATGTTATAGCAGGTCATGTTTTTCTTATTTTTCTCAAATACCATATGTACGTTGCTGACACCGCGCTTCATGATATCCAGAGAATCCGGCTGCAGCTTTAACGTATTTTTTGTCACACCGGAAAAGCCCTCGATGATCTCCTCATACATCACATAGTGTTTGCCGTTCTTTTTATAATAAGTGCCCGGGCATGTCACCTCCACCGGTTCCGGCGGCTCTTTTCCCTCCGGCATGAACTGCAGGCCGGAAATCGTTACCAGTACGTCCTTTGTCATTGAAACCTCCACACCAAAAACTGCTATACTAATACTTCCTGCATTAGTATAGCAGTTTTTTCTTTAAAATAAAACCTTTATTTCACAATGATCTTTACTTAACCGATCAATACCTTTTTTCCCTCAAAGGCAAAGCCGTAGCTTCGAATGTGCTCTTTCGGGATACCGCGTGCGATCAGCTGCGCGGCATACTGTTTTTCCTCGATCTGGACGTGAGCGGCGCGCACCGTGTCCTCCAGCGACTGCTCTCTGCGGGCATTGAATACCTTAAATTCCAGAATGTAGGCATTTTTTCCTTTCTCCCGGGGCTCAAGCATCACATCATACCGGCCAAATCCACTCTCCCGGTTGGATGTCACCACATAATCCCTTTGCATATCTACCATCAGCCCCAGCACAAACGCATGATAAAAAATCTCCGGGTTCTCCCTTCCGGGACGCTTTCCGGTATCGAAATAGCTGAACAGATTGAGCGCAACATCATTCATATAGTCATTCATGGCATCGGTATCGCAAAGCAACAGTGCCTGAATAAAGCCATTATACTCCTGCTCCGATCTTGAAAACCAGTCGCGTACCATACCTCGGAACATCAGCGATACCTCACGATTCGTGATCGCCAGTTCATACAACGGCTCCGCACCGTCCGGTATCTCCTGATAGCTTTGCCTTGACAGTACCTTTAAATATCCGCTTGCAAGAAGCAGACTCCACACCGCCTTCTCACTACCATCCAGACGGTTAAACACGATCTGTTCATCGATTTCTGACTGTATACGCTCTCCCCGGAGCAGTGTTTCAAATTTCTCCTTGATGCCCCGGTTTCCTTCCCGCAGGAGCTTTCCTACCAGACTGTTGGAGCTGGTGTTTGCCCAATAGGTGGTATAAACTCCTTTATCCAGAAAGTTTAGGATCGACCATGGGTTATAAATGTCCGCATGCGTTCCGAAAATAAATCCGTCATACCACTGCTTCACCTGCTGCTTTTCCTCTGAGCGTCCGCATTCATCCAAAGCGGCAAATACTTCTTCCTCGGTAAACCCAAAGGAAGTCGCATATTTATCCGAAGTAGTTGTCACCACCTCCAGATTATTCAGATCCGAAAAGATGGACTCTTTGCTGACCCGTGTGATACCTGTCATGATAGCGCGCTCCAGCCACGGATTGGTCTTGAATGCAGAATTAAACATGCTACGGGTAAAAGAGACAAGTTCATCCCAGAATCCTTCTACATACGCTTCCTGCATTGGCGTATCATACTCATCCAGCAGGATGATGACCTTCCTGCCGTAGTAGCGGTACAGGTAATCAGACAGCTGATAGAGGGCCAATGGTGCATCCGCCTCACTCATATCGGATGCCATGCGCTCAAAATACTGTTTTTCCGCATCTGAAAGCAGGTCACATGACCGCAAAAATGAATGTTTCTCATACAGCTTCATCAGAAGCTGCCGAATACGGTAGCTCGTTGTCTGATAATCCTTCTCCTTCACATTCGCAAAGGACAGGCTGATCACCGGATAGGTTCCCTGCAATGCACGGTACTTTTCATCCTCCCAGATGGACAATCCCTCAAACAGATCTCCTCGGTCCGCATAATCTACGGAGAAAAACTGCTCCGTCATGCTCATGTTCAGTGTTTTTCCGAAACGGCGCGGGCGGGTGATCAGTGTCACACTGTCGCCGGCTTCCCACCATTCCTTAATAAAAGATGTTTTATCAATATAGAAGTAATCATTCTTTCTGATGTCCTCAAAGCACTGTACACCAATCGCTACCCTTCTTGCCATAATAACCTCCGAAAAAAACTGCCATACCAACGCCTTTTGCATTAGTATAGCAGTTTTTCATTGAAAATAAAACTTTTATTTTACAGTGACCTTCACTCTCTTGTACATACCGTTCTGTGCATAAACGTAAATGTAACAGGTGCCTTTCTTTTTGGCTTTGATCACACCCTTGCTTGTCACGGATGCGACCTTGCTGTTGCTGCTCTCATACTTGATATTTTGATGGCCTGCGATCGGCTTGTCTTTGAGTACCTGTTCTGCCTTGATCGTAAAGGTCTTTCCGACTGCCAGAGAGACGGAGGTCTTATTTACCTTGACGGACTTTGCATTGCCGTATTTGCCGCCGGTGGTGGTGGAATGTACGACCTTGGACTTCGCCAGCCATACCTTTTTGCCATTCACCAGTTTGTAGGCTTTGATGTAATACTTGTAGTAGGTGCCGCTGGTCAGGTTCTTGTCCGTCCACGTAGTCGTGTTGCCGTTCTTAATCGTCGCAAGTTTTGTGATCTGGTAAGTCTTCGCTTTCGTGTTGCACGGCGCGCCGTAGATCACATAGCCGTCTGCACCGGCAACCTTCGTCCATTTCAGCACATTGGTCGTCTTTGTACTGGTCGGAACACGCAGACGCAACTTGCGATAAGACGTATCCAGTGTGATATCCGTTCCATCGGAGCCGTCTTCCGTCTCATTCTTTTCACTGGTGTCATAGATGACCGCATAATCAGAGAAATGCGTCGTGGTGAACATCAGCTTGCCGCCCTGATACTTGGTCTTGTAACGGGTCAGCTTTCCGTCATCTGCCACGTATACCAGATGGTAATAGCTGGCGTCCTTTCCTGCCTCCGGTTCAAATTTGATGGATACGACTGCCTTTCCACCGTTAAAATCATGGATACGCTCGCCGTCACTTGTAAAGTATGCCTCAAAGGTGGTTGCCACCTGATACTCTTTTAATGTGGTCTGCTGTGCTGTGTTCAGCTTCTTCTGCTCTGTGTCTGCCACAACCAGTTCAATCTGAGAGCCCTTTGCCTGTTCTACCAGTGTCTCCAGTGTCTTGTTGTCCAGTACGACCGTTGCCTTTGAAAGCTCGATCGTTGCCGTTTCAATGCCGTTATCCTTTTCAGCAGTTGCCTTCGCCAGTGTCTCCACGGTCGTCTTGGACAGTGTCACACCCGTTACTTCCTGCTTTGCACCGGATAGATCGATGGTGATGGTGTCCACTTTTGACTCAGTATCTTTGTTGTTTATTACCTTATCGATCGTATCAGCTGTGATCTCGGAAACATTTGCCATGCCGCCGGTGATCTCTGCCTTCACTTCCACCGTATTCTCATTCTTGACCGGAATGGTATAATTTTCCGTCGGCGGAACAGGTGTAGCCGAAGTGTCGGAACCGCCTGTGCTACCGGAGCCGCCTGTGCTGTCGGAGCCACCTGTGCTGCCGGAGCCGCCTGTGCTGCCGGAGCCGCCTGTGCTGCTGCCCGGTGCTTCTACAAACTCTGCCCGCATCTCCACATCCGTATTAGGCATCGTGAATTTGTTATTATGAATATCACTGACTTCGATTGCGCCATTGGATACGATCCAGCGGCTGAACTGATAGCCCCGATCCGGTGTCGCGGTCAATGTCACTTCGCTTCCGTAACCGGCTTTATCAACTATCTCTCCATTCACAGATGCTGTGATCCTTCCGTTATCCACACTTCCCATCGTAATGTTGTACACGGCTCCCGGATTGATGGTCACAGTCAGTGTACCGGTTTCCGGTTCATAACCTTCACATTCAAGCCTATAATATACGGTGTGTGTGCCGACTGCTGTAAAGGCAGGTGGTGTAGCTGTGTAAGGTCCGCCTACTGACGTACTGTACAATGCGCTAGCCGTTGACGGGGTAGTAGCTGCTACCGCAGGACTATGGCAATTCCCATCATAGGTTACAGCAGGCTGTGTCGTGATCAGTCCCGACATGAGTTCCGAATGCGTAATCTTCCATTCTGCCGTGGCAGAACCCGTAAAGTTGCCCTGTCCGTTAATCTTCACTGTATAAACAGCCGCATCAGTTGCTACCATCACACTGGTCACATCCTGCTCATAATCCTCAGCTTGCAAATAAGTAGTAATTCCACTGGCCGAAACATTCTTTATCGTCTGTGTGATCTGATTTCCGGTATATTTTCTCTTATCACCATCCGTAAATGTGATCACTGCACCTGCGATCGATTTCGGTGCAATCGTAAACTGCTTCGTTGCTGTCTTAATGTTTTCACCGGTTCCCACCGTGATCGATGCCGTATAGGTTCCTGCATTGGTGGGTGGTGTTGCAAAAGAATCATAGACAGTGTCACCAGTCCCGGCATACATGACCGTTGGCATCGTCAAACCGGCATATGTCCATTTCGTTTCTTCTTCCTCACCATAGGATATTCCGTTGTATTGCTTGCCGGAATAAACCATATCTTTCGCATTCAGCGTCAATGTCGGTGTATTTGAACCTGTTTTTTTGAATGCACACGTATGATTTGAATTATCACAGTATGCGCGAATCTGATTCGCAGAAGTCCCTTTCTCATACTTCCACACATGCGTTTGCTTTACAATAGCTAATTCTCTACCATCCAGTACCAATGCATAATTTTCACTGTTATGCAGACTATCCATGTAAAAGTATTTGATGGAATTGCTGCTGATATTACTTCCATATCCTTTGGTAACCTGTGTATCCGAACCCGAGTTCTCCACATCATATGCCGAAACACCAATCCTGCTTCCTTCCGCTACAGTTCCAACGGTAAGGGTCATATCACTCCTCAGATATAAATTATCCATCTCGCCAGCCACCGTATTGCCGGTAATGTTGACCTTGCCCTGAATCGACATTTCTCCGGCTGCGTAATGCACACCGCCGCCTTTATGAACGCTACCATTTGTATTCGTCACTTTATTGTTAATAATACTTCCGCCGTACATATTGAAGTAGGAACCATAAGTCGGCCCCGTCCCATTCTCGACCTCAATTCCGCCTCCGCCTTTCTCAGCAGTATTTCCACAGATCGTGCCACCATACATATTGACGGTACTTATTCCGGATAACTCTGTGCCATCAATAAAGATAGCGCCTCCCCATACAGCTTCATTACCTTCAATGGTGCCGCCATAAATATTCAGTGTAGAGCCCTGGACATAAATGGCACCACCTCTTTTGTCTTTATATGTAGCCCCTTTACCACCGGTGATTTTTCCTCCGCCACCGGCGCAGTCATAAATATTCAGCGTTGCACCATTTACTACCCGAATATTGTTTCCGCCCAGATCCAGTGTGTGCCCGTTCAGGCAGATATTCACGGTCACCGCACTTCCACTCACAATGATTCCGGTAGTATTGTTTACCTTCTCGTCATGGACTAAATAACAATTGCACGTATGCAATACGCCCTGCCCGACTCCCGGTGAAAAGGACCTGCCATTATGTGTATGCGGTACAAGTGCCGCCGAAGCCGTCACCGGTGCCATACTCACTGCCATGGCAATGACAAGCATCCATGCCAGCACCTTGTGTCTGAATGTCTTTCCTTTGTTCTCCATTCATTTTTCCTCCTTTTTGGATAATAGATAAACGCACTTCTACACGTATTGTAGCAAACGAAGCGTTGCAAAAGCGTTGTAGAAATGCCATCAAAAGAACAAATATTCAAAAAAATTTTGTAATATTCGCAAAAAAACTTCGGATAGCAGTGTCTGTCTCCGAAGTTTTTTCGTCCCTGTTCTGTTTTAAGTTGTGATACTACCCTATCAGCACCTTTTTCCCCTCAAAGGCGAAACCGTAGCTTCGAATGTGATCTTTCGGGATACCGCGTGCGACCAGTTGCACGGCATACTGTTTTTCCTCGATCTGATCCAGCGCAGACTGCACGGTTTCTTTCAGCGTCGCCTCGTCCTCCGGATCATGTACCTTGAATTCCAGAATGATGGCATCGTCTGCCTGTGGATCCTTTGGCTCCAGCATCACATCATATCTGCCAAAGCCGCTTTCCCGGTTGGAAGTGATCACATATCTTCCCTGCAGTTCCACGATCAGTCCCAGCACGAACCCATGATAAAAGCGTTCCGGCTCCTCCCCGGAGGGTCTGTTTCCGGTGTCAAAATAACTGAAGATACCCAGTGACACACGGTTCATATAGGCGTTCATTGCCTTGACATCATCCAACAGAAGTGCCTTGATAAAATCATTATAATCACTCTTTGCCTCTGAAAACCATCTGCGCACCATGCCCTGAAACATGCGCGCAACCTCATAGTTTGTGATTGTCAGCTCATACTCCGGCTCTTTCCCATATTCGATCAGTTCTTCTCTCTCATGGGACAAAACCTTCAGGTAACCGCTCGCAAGCAACAGGCTAAAGACTGCGTCTTCATTGTGATCCAACTGATCATACACAATCTGCTCATCAATCTCTGACCGGATGCTTTCTCCCCTGAGCAATGTTTCAAATTTTTCTTTGACCTTCCTGCTTCCTTCCCGAAGGAGCTTTCCTACCAGACTGTTGGAGCTGGTGTTCGCCCAATAGGTGGTAAAAACTCCTTTATCTAAAAAGTTCAGGATCGACCATGGATTATAGATATCCGCATGCGTTCCGAAAATAAATCCATCATACCACTGTTTGACTCGCTGTTTTTCCTCTGAACGTCCGCATTCATCCAATGCAGCAAATACTTCTTCCTCCGTAAAACCAAAGGAAGTCGCATATTTATCCGAAGTAGTTGTCACCACCTCCAGATTATTCAGATCAGAAAAGATGGACTCTTTGCTGACCCGTGTGATACCTGTCATAATGGCACGCTCCAACCACGGATTGGTCTTGAACGTCGAATTGAACAAACTGCGGGTAAAAGAGACGAGTTCATTCCAGAATCCATTCACATACGCTTCCTGCATAGGAGTATCGTATTCATCTAATAGAATAATGACTTTTTTGCCATAATAACGATATAAAAAATCTGAAAGCTGGTACAACGCAGAGGATGCCGTCACATCATCCATATCAAACGTCACACGGTCAAAATATGCTCTGTCCCTATCCGTCAACACATCACTGTCCAGCAAAAAAGAACATTTATTATAGGCATTTGTAATAATTTCACAGATTTTTCTCTTTGTCTGTTCGTAGTTGCTTTCCTTAATTCTGGCAAAGGACAGACTGATCACCGGATAGGTTCCCTGTATTTCCCGGTACTTTTCATCCTCCCAGATGGACAGTCCCTCAAACAGATCCCCCCGATTTGCATATTCCACGGAGAAAAACTGCTCCGTCATGCTCATGTTCAGTGTCTTTCCAAAACGGCGCGGACGGGTGATCAGCGTCACATCGTCTCCGCTCTCCCACCACTCACGGATAAAATCCGTTTTATCTACATAAAAACAGTTCCTTTCAATCAATGTATCAAATTGTTGGATTCCGATCGCTACGTTTCTTGCCATGTGACACCTCCCAAAAAATCCGCTTTATTCGTATCTTCGATTCCTCCATGGGTCATCTCACTCCAGCTGTACTGTGCCATGTACTCGCCCTGGTAAAGATTGACCGCGTAGAACTTTCCCTCCAGCCAGTCGTAGTAATCACAGTCCACCTTTGCCCGGTCGATGCCAATCTTTCCCCTCTGTCTGATGATGACATCCGCACAGCCTGCATCCGAAAATGTATCCTTCAGATCCTTGATCAGGCTGCGGTAGTAGCTGGATGAATAGTTATCACCCCGCAGCAATGACATGAGCTCTCCGCCCCTACATAACGCGCCTTTGCGGTCGACCAGATATGCCAGCATTTCTTTCGTCAGATCATATTTAAACTTTAGAGGCTGACCGTCGATAAACACCTCAAAATTCCCAAAGGCCTGAACATATACCCGGGTTTTTCTCTCGGGCTTTATGGGAAATCTTAAATTTTCCAACTCTATCTTTACCTTTTCTGCCGTGATCGGCTTCATCATGTAGCCGCTTACGTGCATCTCAAGGGCATCTTTCATATAGTCTGTATAGCCTGTCGCAAAGATAATATTGGTACGGGGATTTATGTACTTTATTTCTTTTGCCAGTTCCACACCACTCATATTCCGCATCTGAATGTCCAGCAGTACAACCTCGCAGGGTGTACCTTGAAAAAACTCCAGCGCTTCCTTGGGCTTTTGAAAGCTGTATATGGTTGCGGAGGCTTCTGCCTTTTTCGCAGCGGAAACAAGTCCCTCCAGCGCGATCTCCTCATCATCTATTGCCAGTATATTCATGCATCTTTCTCCTTTGGAATACGGATCGTTGATGTGGTGCCTTTTCCCGGTTCACTCTGCACTTCCAGTGTGGCGTGACACATGAGATCAAGCCGCTGCCGCACATTCCGGATACCTACATGGGTTCCCTCTCCGTTCGCTTCTGTTCCGGGAACAAAACCTACACCATCATCTGACACGATCACCTCATAGCAGTCCGGACAGTCCTTCACGGTAAGTATGACCGTTCCGCTGCCTTCCCCTTTCCGGCAAATTCCATGCTTTACCGCATTTTCCACAAGCGGCTGCACGGACAGGGCCGGCAGCAAAAAGTCTGTGCGCTCGATATGGTACACCACATGTAAGTCCTCGCCAAAACGAAGCTGCTCCAGTTTTAAGTATGTCTTTACGTGCTTTAATTCTTCCTCAAAGGAGATCAGTGTCGTGCGATCTACCACACTGAGACTCCGCTGAAGATAATCAGAGAAATCGCTGATCGCCTGCTGCGCCATCTCTACATCCTTCTCACACAGATGATAGATGGAATTGAGCGAGTTATAGATAAAGTGCGGCTGTATCTGACGCATGGCAAGGCTCATCCGGTTTTCTTTCAGTTCTTTCTCCAGCTTTTTTGCGCGGATGGAGGCCTGATAGTTGACCGTCACCTGTCTGATCCCCCACAATAGCAGAAACACGAACAGCACGCCAAAGACTACCTTGATGCAGATACCGCTTCGCCACAGAGACAGCCGGGCATTCAAAAGCTCCGCGATCAATACCTCAAACAGTGCCGCAGCGCAGAGCAGCAGGAGGCGCTCATACTTCCTGCTGTTTTCCATTTCCCTGATACACAGGACAAACAAGATCAGGCTGACAATCCCCTGCAAAACTGCCCAATAAATACCTGTGTCATAGATTCCCATTACTCCGGCAAGCGCGATCGCAATGAAAACAGCGTCTGCCAGCATCATCACATATCCTGCGATCTGCCCGATCTTCCTTCGTTTTTCCTGCAGCAGCTCCGTCATTCCTACTCCCAGCAGCCATGCAGCCAGCATCATGGCAACCTGCCTTACGGATGTATTGAACACCATCAGATCATTCCGCAGGCTAATGTCTGTTGTATCAAGATACATATACACGCCCATGAGCAGGGACATAACCCCCAGCTTGAGCAGCAGAGTGCTGTTCGGCAGATGCCATAGATGATAACCCACCGCTGTTCCTATCAGGGCGATGGACGCCACTAAAATAAAAATGCAAAAGCTGCGATAGGGCATTTTTTCCTTCTCGTAGTATTCTTTTAAGATCGGCGTACCGGTCATATAGAGGGAGTCCAGCAGTTCATTGTATGCATCCCCGTTCCCATAGCTATGCGGATTGTGCAGATTTATTTCCACCAGATCATCCTCTTCCATGGCCGAAAGCATCCACTCCTGCCAGCCGGTTCCGCACATATCCGAGTTGATCTCATTGCTCATATCATACACATTCTCGCCATTCACCGACACATTCATGCCGATGTGATCCAGATAAAAACAGATGCACACCCCTTCCGGCAGTTCCTGATCAAATCTGCCCCACAGCGACAGATCTCCGTCAAAGGCTGACAGGTCGGTATCTTCGCTCAACGCCTGCCACTCGCTACCATCCTGACTATATTCGCCCACAAAGTTCAGAGGCAGCGGCAACGCGCGAAAAGACTGTTGGCTCTGCTTGCAGACGATAAAAATAAAAAATCCCGCAAAGAGGAACATGGCTATGTACAAGATCGCGTTTAATTTTGCTTTTTTCAATGTAATCCCCCCGAATATATATGATAAAAAAATCATAGCATATTCGGGACGAAAATTCATTATTAAAACTTCAAATATTTAAATTCCAACTTGTATTTGTGTTCCTTCAGCAATGCTTTGTACTCAGAGGGGCTGAGTACCTGTTCCAGTTCTTCTTTTGCCCCGTCCCCGGTGACATCGTAGCTCTCCGCGGAAAAGCATAGATTCGGATAGAGGACGCACCACCAGTTGTGTCCCTCTCCCTCTCCAATGATGATCTGCAATGCCCGGTAAGTACCCGCCGGGAATTCATAGTCTCCATACACCTTGTCGGGAAACTCCACGTCTGCCAGACGCACCTGTACGGTCTCTGCTTCGCCGTCCTCTGCCAGCACCTGCTCCGCCAGTGCTTTGATCTGGTCTTTATTTTCTTCAATTATTTTTTCGCAGTCTGCTTTATCCTTCGCATTTGACAATTTCAGGTTCATCCATTCGCCCACAGCGTCCCGCACCAGCAGCTTTCGGCGCTGGTCATTTTCACTGTCACTCTTTGCGATCACATGAAAACGAAGCACTTTCGCCGAGATCGCCTCCACTGTCTGCTGCTTTGTATAATTTACCGCAAAGGAATAGCAGCCTGCCATCAGTATCAGTGTACATATCAGAAATAAGATCCGGTTGACCGCCGTCCTTGATAATTTGATCCGCATTGATCATTCCTCCCTGTCCGGTGCCCTTGATCCTGCACCTATGGGAATTGTAACCATTGTTTTGTACGCTTATTCCATCCACGTCAAATTTATCTGATATTCCGGTGCTACCGTCTGTCCGTCTGGGTTGATGTCAGGTGCCCACAGCTCTACCCGCTTGATCTGTTCCCGCAGCACGCGTTCGCTCTCGCGCATGATCCGGTCTCGTTCCGTTGCAGGGATATTTACCCGGTTTTCGATCTCGCATTCCATGTCAAGGGTTACCTGCCAGATCTCATATTCTTTCACATAGGTACGGCGCACCCGGATATCTTCGAGACTGACGATCGTTCCGTCCGAAAGCCCCATCTGCATTTTTTTCAGATCGCCGCGCAAAAACTGCAGCAGACGCGCATCGTCCACAGTCAGTGTCTCACCGGGAGTTCCCCGCACCAGCATGCGATAATGGTCCACGGACGGCGGCGCATCGTCTGCAAGCACCGGGAGCAGCAATATTTTTTCATGGTTATTCCGCTCCTTGTACAGATCTCCCAGCGTCGGTACACTCGCCGTTTTTTCCTGCTCGTCACTCTCAGCCATAGCGCGCAGATAAGTGCCTGTCCTGCCACCGGTGCTCTCCTTCAGATCTTCCGGGGCAATGGAATGATCATCCAGCAGATACACCATTGTATTCCACGAAAAATGATGCTCCTTCATAAAATACGGGTAAAAGGATTCTAGAAATTCATCATCGTTCAGCAGCTTTTCCGATAACAGGATCACCTGCATGTGGCTGTCATCCAGTCCCGCCGGCTGCGTGCGCCCAAACAGCGTAAATGCCTGCGGATATCCTGCTGCCGTCACACTTGCGTCCTCCTTGTGATACAGACTGCTGCCCTCCGTATCCATCTCCTCAAAGAAAAAGGAAAAATCGTATGCCCCTTCCTGATCTGTAGGAGTGATCGCCAACGCCAGCGGAAATGCCCGGTCTTCGATCTCCAGTTGTCCGCAGCCGGTTAAAAACACAACTATGACCAATAGAAACACCGTGAACCGTCTCTGATGTTTTCCTGTTGATCTCATCTGCTTGCGTCCTCCTTTGGAACTTGTTCTCTCCAAGGCTGTTTCTTGTTTCTCCATACTGACAGGATCCATGCCACCAGCAGGATCCCCACCAGCACCGGCACCGCGATCCGCAGGTAGACACGTGAGAGCTGCGACGTGAAGCGTTCAGAGCGATACATGCATAATGCCAGCACATACACAAACACACCTGCCCCCGGCAACAGCCAACCGCTCTCCTTTTTCCTGCTGATCTTTTTCAGACACCAGACTGCGTAATAAAGCGCGTTTTCCACAAACGCGAACACGCTCACCAGCCAGATCCCGCACAACAATGCATCCTGACGTTCCAAAAAACCGCCCGGCACCTTGACCAGTGCTGTCAGGGTCAGCACCGCCTCTTCCATCGTCGCCACCGTCGGTGCGCCAAAAATCCCTGTCAGAACCAGGAACAACGCCAGATTGACGCACACGCTAAAAACGAAACCCTGTTTAAGCACACGCGGCACATCCGCATGTTCTGACACACCTTCCGTAAACATGGGTAAAAACGCGCTGCTCATGAAAAACGCAAAAACAAGATAACTGTTTTTCATAAACGGTATACCTTCCGCACGAAAAACAGGCACCCACCGGTCCGGCTCCACATTGCGCACCGCAAGGAAAAACAGGAAGAAGATCGGCAGCAGCACAAACCAAAAAAGGATCTCATACATTCTGCCCCTGCTCTCAAGCCCCGCGCAAAGCCCGTAAACCGCCAGCAGGGCGATCACTGCCAGTACCAGCCACGCCGGTGTGTCCCGGATCAGATACTGTCTTGTGATATCACATAAAAAACGCAGCCCATACGCCGCACCAAACAGCGCGGTCAGCAGATAGATGAACAAAATGGCTATTGTGAGCAGTTTTCCGAAATGCTCCAGCAGATACATGTAGTAATCCTGTTCTGCCTGCCGCATACGCCTGATCAGCACCAGCACCAACAGGAGCAGCCCGTAACCGGCCGCGCAACCTGCTGCCAACGCAAAGAATCCATCCATACCGACTTCTTTTGCCAGCATCCCCGGCAGCAGTAATGTCGTCAATGCAAAAAAATCGTAGAAGATCAATCGCCCCAGCTGTCTGCCGGAAATTTTGTTATTTTCGATGTTCATGTGCATCCTCCTTGCCGTGACACGTCTGTTTCTGATCCCGCCACCGGAAACGGATACGGTTGCTCTCCTTCGCATACACCGGGCGTTTGCGCAGACAAAACAGCGGAAAACGGAAGATACTGTCCTTCAACTGCGCGCCGCCGTCCGCCTCGGATGATGCAAAGGGCAAAAGATACGGCACGCCAAAGGAGCGAAGCCCCGACAGATGAATGAGGATCGCCAGCATCCCGGCCAGATATCCGAACAGCCCCAGCCATGCGCTTGCAAAGATCAGGAAAAATTTCAGCAGGCGGAATGCGTTTGCAAATTCCTCACTGGGAATAGCAAAGGAACACAGTGCCGTAAACGCCACCACGATCACGACCACCGGACTGGCAAGTCCCGCGTCCACCGCAGCCGTGCCGATGATCAGTCCGCCGACAATGCCGATCGTATTCCCCATGGTTCCCGGCAGGCGCACGCCCGCCTCCCGCAGCAGTTCAAAGCCCAGCTCCATCAGAAGCAGCTCCGCCAGGGAAGAAAACGGCACGCCCGCCCTTGCCTGCGCAAAGGTCAGCAGCAGGTTTGTCGGCAGCAGGCTGGTGTGAAAGTTGATGACTGCCAGATAAAGTCCCGGCAGAGAAAGCGCAAAAAATGCCGCCAGATAGCGGATCACACGCTCCAGACTGGCGATCTCAAAGCGGTTATAATAGTCGTCACTGGTCTGTAAAAAAGAGTTATAATCCGTCGGCAGGATCAATACCAACGGAGAGTTGTCGCACAGGAGCACGATCCGTCCTTCTAAAAGTGCGTGCACCGCCCGGTCCGGTCGCTCCGTCGTCTGAAACTGCGGAAACGGAGAGCCCCAGTGCCGTTCTGCCAGTTGCTCGATCATTCCGCTGTCCAGGATGCCGTCGATCTCAAAGGAATCCAGTCTGCGCCGGATCTCCTCCAGTACTTCCTTTCGCGCGATCCCCTCCATGTACATGATGTTCACCAGCGTATCCGTGCGCCGTCCTGCCCGCGCCTCCACATTTTTCAATTCCGTGGCCCGCAGCCGTTTGCGGATCAATGCCGTATTCGTCTTGACGGAATCCGAAAAGCCCTCATTGGAGCCACGGGTCACCTTTTCCGACTCCGCGCTCTGGACGCCCATTCCCGGATAGCCCTTGTCCGGGAGCTTGAGCACCTGATCCAGACCATCCACGAACAGGATCAGGTCCCCGGTCAAAAGTCCCTGCGCTGCCTCCTTCAGATCTGTATAAAGCGTGACATCCGTCATCCCTCTTCCGTTTTTTATGAGAAGATCTCGCACCTCTTCCCTGCTTTTGCCGGACAAGGTCTGGATGAGTCTGCCGATCTCCGAGGAACCGTAGCTGGCCGGTGCCGCCACCACCTCGATATAGGCCACCATGCAGCGCAGCGGTTCCTCTGTTCCAAGCTGCATATCCACCATTTTGATATCCGCACAATCCGCAAATATCTGCGAAAAAACGTGTTTATTATGTTCCAGATCCGCTGTCACTGTATATCGGCTCATAAAATATCTCCTGCTTTTGCACATAATAAAAAAGAATAGGACTCTTGTCCTATCCTTTTTTATTATGTGCTATATTCATTTCATTATTCGCCCTACTTTTCCTGCTCGCGGATCATATGCTTGACGACTGCCACCTGATTGCTGATATGTTTGCGGATCATTTCCGTCACAGCAGACTTGTCTTTTTCCACAATGCCTTTGTAAATTGCCTCATGCTCCTGTAAAAGCTGCTCATGATTCTGCGGATTTTTCAGGTATTCCACACGGTAACGGTACATCTGCTCACGCAGATTGTTGAGCATATTGATCAGCTTCGGATTATCCGTTGCCCGGTAGATCACATCATGGAACTCCACATCCGCCTGAGCCATTTTCTTCAGGTCACCGCTTTTCAGTGAATGCTCAAAATTTTTCATATTTTTCTGAAGCTCTGCGATCTCCTCATCCGTAATCTTATCACATGCCACCTGTACAGACAATTCCTCCAGCGCCTCACGGATCTCCAGCACATCCTGCATATCCTTTTCTGTCATTCCCGCTACGATGGCGCCTTTTCTCGGAATCGTGATGGCAAGTCCTTCCTGCTCCAGCATGCGGATCGCCTCACGGATGGGAGTGCGGCTCACACCAAGCTTTGCCGCAAGCTGCAGCTCCATCAATCGCTCTCCCGGAACAAGGTCCCCGCGCAGGATTGCCTCCCGCAACGTATTGAATACCACATCTCTTAACGGCAGATACGCATCCATATTTAACTCTAACTGATCATTCATCTGTTTGTCTCCTTATAGTTATAAGGCTTTGTCACGTAAACCTGTCTCGCAAGACCACTGTTTCTGATCTGCGCTTTTGCCTCATAAGCCTTTGCTTCCTCTGAAAAAATACCGAAAACCGTAGGGCCGCTGCCGCTCATCATCGCAGCGATCGCTCCCTGTGCCTCCATCAGCTCCTTGATCTGCGCGATCTGCGGATGCATCGGAACAGTCACACACTCCAACACATTGCCCATATGCATCGCGAGTGAGGTCAGATCCTGTGCCTCCAGATCATGGAGCTGAGCATCGATCGGCGGATGCGGCGGCTCCTTTAATGCGTCCAGAGACTGATATACCAGCTTTGTGGAAACACTCACCGGCGGCTTTGCGATCAAAATAAAGCAGTCCGGCATCGGCGCCAGTCTGGTCAGTTTTTCTCCGATCCCCTCTGCCAGAGCCGTTCCCCGAAGCAGACAATACGGAACATCCGCACCAAGCTTCAGCCCGTATTCCATGAGTCGGTTCATCGGAATACCCAGATGATATAATTTATTCATTCCGTACAAAACGGCTGCTGCATCCGTACTCCCGCCGGCCATGCCCGCTGCCACCGGAATGCATTTGTGTATGCGCAGATCCACAGCACCGATCTGCGGAAAATCCTGTTTCAACAGTTCGACTGCCTGATAGGCTATATTATGTTCATCCGTCGGCAAAAAATTCAGATTCGTCTCCAGCGAAATACCCGCTGAATCACTCTTTCTGACGGTTACCCAGTCATACAGATCGATCGTCTGCATGATCATGCGCACGAGATGATAACCATCCTCCCTTGTGCCGATCACATCCAGACCCAGATTTATTTTTGCCAGTGCTTTCAAATGGATTACATTTGCCATGTTCCGATACCCTTTTTTGAATTCTCATGTTTGTCATTTTAACATGAATGTATTGTATGTTGTCTACAGTATTTTGTATACAATCTTATGTTACATTTTTCCGAAAAAAAAGTCAACCATATAGTTTAATTTTCCACAGTATGCGCCGATATAGGAATATAGATGAGGAAAGTTATGCAATTCTTTCGCATCAACAGCCCACCGGAACGGATTCCGGCAGAAGAATACATCAAATGTGCACTTTTGCGTGTGGGCAGATCACAAAATACGGGCTATGCCCGAACACCAAGGAGGGTATGATCATGAGTGTAAGTTCTATCGGTGCCACAACCGCTGCTGCTTATGCACAGCAGACCACCGGCACAAAAACCACCAAAGAAACAAAAGAAACAACTGCTTCCAAGAACGATCAGGATACCGCAGTTGTCTATGAAAAAAGTTTTGCATCCAAGACGGACAGCACAAAATCAAATGCCGCTATCGTTGCACAGCTAAAAGCAGATGCCGAGGCCCGTACCGCGCAATTACAGAGTCTTGTGGAGAAAATGATCTCCAAACAGGGACAAACGCTGGGCACAGCAGATGATATGTGGTCATTTTTAGCAAAGGGAAATCTCACAGCAGATGCTGACACGATCGCACAGGCGAAAAAAGATGTTGCCGAAGACGGCTACTGGGGTGCAGAGCAAACCTCAGAGCGCATCCTTTCCTTTGCGAAAGCATTAGCCGGAGATGACCCGGCCAAGGCAGAAGAACTTCTGAATGCTTTCAAGAAAGGATATTCCGAAGCAACAAAAACCTGGGGAAGTGATCTCCCCTCACTGTGCTCCGACACCTATGATCTCGTAGAAAAGAAGTTTAACGACTGGATGAATACAGAGACTGCATGATCCGGTCTGACTGATACCGCTGCGTCAAATATGCCGGCGATAAAGGATATCAGAATTGAATACCAAGGAGGCTGATCAACAGTCCCCAGACAACAGCAAGCACATACAGCAGACAGATGATCTCCAGATTCTGTCTGCTGTTTTTATTTAACCGGAATAAAACAAGCAGACCGACACCTGCATTCGCCAACAGTCCCGCCATCATCATGCCGGCACCGATGATACCGTCCACATACAGACTGGTGATCACTACGGACGCAGCGCAGTTCGGGATCAGTCCTACCAGAGCCGCAGCCATCTGCCCGAGCAGCGGAACGTTCGAAAAGAAGCCTGCCAGCGTGCTCTCGCCTACCAGCTCGATCAGCAGATTCAGCACAAAAGAGATCAGCAAAATATAAATAAATATGCGAAGCGTATGCTTGCATGCGGACACAAACACGCCATCCTCGCAATGACAGTGCTCCTCCTCGCAGACCGTGTGGATATCCATCTCATCATCTGACCGGTGCAGCACACGATGCAGACACAGTTCAACCAAAAAACCGCTGATCATCGCGATCAGAAGCTTTATGCCAAGAATCTTCAGGATCGTCGGTAGCGGAACTGCCTCAGATAACAAGATCGGCAGCATCTCATCCGAGGTGGACAGATAGATGGCAAGCAGCGTACCGACCGTGATCACACGCCCGGCAAACAGGCTGGATGCCGCTGCTGAGAAACCGCACTGAGGCACCACACCAAAAACAGCCCCTAAAAAAGGTCCTGCCTTGTCTACAACACTTATTTTTTTCAACAATCTGCCGCCTGCCTTATGCTCCAGCAGTTCCATGGCCAGATAGGTCAGAAATAGAAACGGCAACAGTTTCACACTGTCCAGCAGCGTGTCCATAATAATATCTAACATTTAGCTTCTTCCCCACTCCTCTTCATGCGTGTAACAAGCACGGTTTCTATACGCTTTTTGTCCATAGACAGAATCTGGAAACGAACACCATCCTCCGTCTCGTAGCACTCGCCCTCCTCCGGAAAATGCTCCAGAAGCTCCAGAAGAAAGCCGCCCAGCGTGTCGGAGTCTTCTGATTCATAGTCGACACCAAGCAGCTCACAGAAATCATCCAGATTCATGGAACCGCTGACACGGTACTCCTCGCCCTCTTTGATGACCTCATAGTCTTCTTCTTCGTCCGTATCATATTCATCGCGGATCTCGCCGACGATCTCCTCCAACAGATCCTCCATCGTGATCAGTCCGGCTGTCACACCGTACTCATCCAGCACAATCGCCAGATTCACCGCATTCTCCTTCATCTCCATGAAAAGCTCATAAGTATTTTTATACTCATAAGTAAAGAACGGTTCACGCATCAGTGCGCGGATCGACAGATCTTCTTTGCTGCCCTCGTAGGCCAGCACATCCTTCATATTCAAAATACCGATCACATTATCCGTAGACTCCTCATACACCGGAAGTCTGGAAAAATAGCTGTCACGGTAAATGGCGAGCATTTCATCATAACTGCTGTTCACGTCGATAAAACACATGTCGATACGCGGGACCATGACTTCCTTTGCCTTGTCATCACCGAAATCAAACAGGTTATGG
The DNA here is from genome assembly GCA_004562765.1 of bacterium. Taxonomy (GTDB): domain Bacteria; phylum Bacillota; class Clostridia; order Lachnospirales; family Lachnospiraceae; genus W0P33-017. The sequence goes on from SFRL01000009.1 coordinate 44,279, forward strand.
ATCATGTCGCGCTCTTTATCCTCGATCACACCACTCTCCTGTCCGACGTCCACGATCGTGCGCAGCTCTTCCTCTGTCATGGAACGGATCTCCTCACCCGGGCGTACGCCTAACAGCCGCAGAAAACACTGCGACAACCAGTTTACCACAAAGATGACCGGTGTGAGCACGATCATCAATGCCCAGATGATCCCACAGAATCTGAGCGCCATCTTATCCGCGCGCAGGGTCGCAACCGTCTTCGGTGAGATCTCTCCGAAGATCAGGATCAGAAGTGTCAGAATACCGGTAGCAACACCTGCGGCAACACTGCCGAACATACCGATGGCAAGCGTCGTCGCCAGTGAAGAGGCAGAAAGATTGACCACATTGTTTCCGATGAGTATCGCACTCAGCATCTTTCCTGAATTTTCCGTGATCTGCAGCACTCGCGCAGCACGTGTATTGCCGTCCTGTGCAAGCGTTCGCATATATATTTTGTTGACAGTTGTAAAAGCAGTCTCCGCTGATGAGAAGAAAGCCGATAAGCACAGCAGTAATACCAGGATCACCAGCTGAGCGATCTCAGAACCATTCATGAAAGCCTCCTAAAAAACTTTTATCAAGTATTGTAGCATAATTTTTCCTATTATACAACGGATAATTTCCGCAGCTTCACGATACGGCTGCCGCTGACCAGCGCCCGGTCCGCTCCGCGAAACGGCTCACGCGGATCAAACACGGTCAACAGCTGCGATCCTGCGATCGTCTGATACCAGTCATCATACGCCACATAGGGCAATGCGATGGCAAGCTGTGCCGCCTCACGCCGCCTGCGTTTTACATCATTGATCTGTGCCTCCATCTCAGAACGGATCGCATCCAGTTCCTGCGCGGAGAGTGCGTATGGATACTGTTCAAACTCCCAGAGTGTCACCGCCTCCCACGCCCGCAGCCGGCAGTCATCATCCGTCAGGTCGAAAGAACATGCAAGCAGCTTTTCGTACTGCGACCTCATCTGATCCGTCCGCACCGCAAGTGTTCCGTCATCCATCTGTGTCTCAGCCACATCCATCAGCGCATCCTCAGCGATCCGGTCCATCTGACGGTCGTATGCGATCTGCGTCGTCTGTTGCGCCAGCAGACTCGCAATATGCAGGTCACGCCCCAGAAACAGGCAGATAAATAATGCCGCAAATAAGATACAGAAATCAGTAAGCTTCATATTTTACAGTCCCTCCGTAGCGGATGCTGACAGTGTGGTCTTTCATATTCGGGAGTAGCATAAAACCTGCCTTTTTTTCAATCGTGATAAGAAAAAAATCGCCCCTGCAGAAATAATAGTTTTCTCCCTGCTCCACCTGGTTTCGGATATCCTCCTCATCGTGATAGGTCTCACAGCGCACATATCTCTCTTCTGCTTCATCAAACACATACTCCGGCTGCTCATGCAGAAATGTCACCTCGTAGACCGCTGATTCGCGGGCCAGAGAAGCATAAAATGTGCGCAGCATCTGTCCACTGATCAAACCGGTATTGCACACACTGTCCACAAAATGCGTTGCCTCTGTCAGAAGCGTCATCTGTTCCGCTGTCTTCGCCCGCTCATTCATGTAGACCAGCGGCATTCCGAAAAGAATGATGACCGCCAGGAAAATACTACACACTTTTCCGAAGATATCACTCATCCCACGCTTCCTCCCACAGGATCATTCCCGGCAGACTGACCTCCTGCTCCGCTGCAAACAGATCATCCACACTCCGCCCCACCATGCACATCATGCTGACCGCCAGCAGAAACAATCCCGCCGCAGCAGCCATGTACATTCCTTCTGTCACATGCTCCATACGCCGCTCCTACTGCTGCACAAAAGACAGTCCGGTGATCGTCCCGTTTGCATCCCGCACCACAGAGCCTAAAAAGCGCCCGGTGGGATTGATATAGTTGGCGCTGGCCGCATTCTGCGCGCTCTTGTAATCCAGCGTAGATGCATTTTTCAGGCTGCCGTCCGCATCGCTGAACTGGTAAATGTAGTAGCTCGTATTTTTCTTTGTCTGTACCTTGATACCGATCATCTCATCACCGAATTTGCGGATCACATTGATGACCTCGCTACCGGAAACTTCTGTATTCTCATACATCGTCTTTGACGTGTCCGCAAACTCCGCCTGCAGCTCGTTGATCTGCCCGGTTCCGCTGCTCGCCGTATCAGAAGCCTCCCTTGCAATATAAAATCCAAGACTGATGATAATGCAGGTAATGATGATACCCGCTGCCAGCATCAGCCCTTTCAAACTGTTTTCCATCCGTCAAATCCTCCTTTTCTCCAAATCTCCCGCGCCTTCGCCGGGGAATCCAAAACCAATCTGTTCCGGCAATGTCCAAAACCTAATACGATCCCAATTGCGTCAGTCCCTCCAACACAAAGGGAATGACCAGCCGCAGTGCCAGCAGCGCCACAAAGGGCAGAAACGCGATCACCCGCGCAAACGCTGCCTTTTCCCGCTGCAGACTTTCCACCTTCTGCCGGTGCTGTTCCATATGATAGGCACGCTCGCCCTCCAGATCATAAAATGCCTGCGCCACAGGAATATCATCGCATACGATCAGCGCTTCCACCAGCTTGACCGCCGGCTCATAGGCAAGATCCTCCTTCAGTTGTTCCAGACTTTCACGTCTGCGGTAAGAAAAATCGTCCACCGCCCGCTGCAGTGCTCTTGAAAACACCGAGGAAAAGCGTTCCATCCACCGCAGGATCTCCTCGACCGTGATCATTTGAAAATGCCTGACGATCAGGATCAGTGTCTCAAAACGCAGCGTCTCCTCGCTCTTTTGTTGTCCGGTACGCACCTGCAAGATAATGACCCACGCATCCGGAAGGAAACAGCCGGTCACGGCACATGCCGCAAGGATCAGTAAAAGACCTGCCCCCGGCAGATGTACACCATATCCCCCACTGCCCGCGCCCGCCGCGAAGCTGCCCGCCATGACCACGCCCGCAAATAGCACACTACCACACGCGCAGAGCAGCTTTTGTACCAAAAATTCCCGGATGTTCCCAAACCCCTGCAGCACCTTCAGCATTTCATTCTTTTTCAGATAGCGGCTGTAATGTGCCGCGATGTGTATATCTATGAGCTTTGCCAGTGCCGGTATATGTAAAAGCCGCATAGCGATCGTGTGCTTTCTTCCTTCCGGCATGGTCGGGTACTGCAGCTCCTGCACGGAGACTGTGCATATAACCGTCAGGATAAAACACAGGATCAATGTAACAAAACCGTAAGTTCCGGTATAAAACCGGTTCAGGTCCGCACTGATGGAAGCACTCCACAGTTGGATCGGAATGCTGAAAAAGAATGGCAGCAGGCAGAGCGTCGTCAGTCCCAGAAAGGCATAGCGCCCCTCCTGCCTGCGCAAAAGCTCCGTGCGCACCTCCTCCTTGATATAGCGGATATTGTGCACAAACAGAGAGACCCCCTGAATGCGCAGATCCCCAAAGGAGCGGATCGTATAACACAGCGTGAACAGCAGCAGAAAACAGGCATTTTTTGTGTGTCCGCCGGGAGATACGCTATCCTCAGGGCCGCCTTCTGTCTTCAACAGGTCTACCATCCGCATCAGCTCGCGCTGTACACGGCTCCCGCACACCTGCATACTCTCCTCTAATGCTTCCAGCATATCTCCCCTCTTTGCATATTGTCCCGCCAGCTCGTCCAGGAAGTGCTCCTGTTCCGTCAAAAGTTTTTCCTCCGCCTCCTGTCTCTTCCTGCGAAGAAAGATCCCAAACCAGAAGACAACCAATACAGGATACAATACAAGATTAAATATCAGCAATGCGAAACGCCTCCTTTTCCGCCTCACTCAGCCAGCGCTCCATCTGCTTTTTTGTGCTCCCATCAAGCCGGTTTTTCCTCCGGTAAACGCCGTCCTCGTAGACGATGAGATCTACCAGTTCATACCCTTCCGGTGTCTGCGGTGTCTCCCGGATCTGTGTGATCCGCTCGATAAAGCGTCTGCCCTCACGATCCAGATGCAGATGCACGTCAAAATTGACCACACTCACCACCTGCTCTGTTGCCACCCGCTCGCTGGAGAAGCTGCCTTCCTTTAGCAGGCTGTTGCGCAGCGATAAAATGAGCGCCCGTGTCGTCTTGGCGTGATGCGTAAAAAGTGTGAACAGCGAACCCACTTGTCCGCTCTCTACCATCCAGGCCGCCACACGTGCCGATGCCACCTCGCCGATGATGCTGACTGCTCCGTCCGTCTTTTTCTGCAGCTCCAGTCCCTCCCATCCATCAATGGTGGTCGTCTCCCGGAACGTGACGATATTTCTGTCCGGATACCATCTTCTCAGATGCAGCTCAAAAGCAAGTTCCAGCACCCGCAGTGTGTATTCCGGCGGGATACTTTCCACCAGTGCCATGAGCAGTGTCGTCTTTCCACATCCCTGCATGCCGGTAATACCCACCACCTGACAGCCCTTGACCAGCCATTGCAACAGCGTGACGGCAGCCTGCGCACCCGGCTGCGGAAACAGTTCTGCGAGTGCCCGTTTTCCGCCTGCGCCGAGCTTTCGCACAAAAAACATCCAGCTCTCTGCAAAATCCGGGCGCGCCACAACCACGCGGGAGTGGTCTGCCATCTCATGTACCAGATAGCCCCGTGCTCTTGAAAGTTCGCCCGGCTGTTCATAACGACAGATATTGCGGCAGATGCGCTCCAGCTCCCGATCGCTTCCAAAATCAAGAAACGCCAGATGCACACTGCGCCCCTGATAAAACATCCACACGCTGTGATAGTCTCCGGGTGTCCCCGAAACACCGCCGGAAACACCGTCGATATTCATATCACGCAGTTCATCGATCACTCCCAGACCCTTGTAGGCGCTGTATACCTTCCATGTCAGAAGCTCCAGCTTTTCCACAAAAGATAAGGGTCTTTTTCTTTGTTCATACACAGTCAGGATATCCTTTTCTGTGATCTTATTTTTTGTTCCGTCCAGGAGCCCGTTTTCCTCCACCAGAACACGCAATGCCTCCTGTCCGTGCTTCTTTTTATATAGATAGAGCAGTCTGTCAAACAGATACTCGGCATTTTTATTTCCCCTGTCACGAAAATAAAACACCTCATCGATGGTGTACTCATTCAACCGGAACAGCTTCAACAGACTTTCCTGCAAAAACTCCTGTACATATGCTTTTGCCAGATCATCACCCACTCCGCAGCGTGCGAGATTATCCCGCAGTTCCTTTTTCTGGCGCGCCAGACGCTTCAACTTTCCGGCATCCAGCTTCATCTCATACAGATTCTCTCTCAAAATACGGTTCACATGCTCACCGACACTCCTCACCATGCCATCCAGATCCGGCAGCGGCTCCTCCTGCCTGTGATCTGTATGTTCCGTCACACGTTCAGTCATTCGCACCCGCCTCCAGGATCAGATCTGCCACCTGTCGAAGCCCGGCAACAAACTGCTCATTGCGCGGATTGGTTCCCCGGCTGCGGCAGCACGCCTTCATATACGGTTCCACCCTGCCCCGCGCACACGCCTGGGCAAAATGCGGATTTGTGGGGATATGACAGATACTATCTCTGTCCATGCGATAGATCCGCTGCAGATTCTCACAGTTATATACCTGATCACAGCTGTAATTTGACAGAAGATACAGCACCCTTCCACGACAGGGAAACCGTGAGCAGAAAAAATGCTCCAGCTCCTTCTGCTCACCGGAAAAATTAACCACAACCACGTCCGCCTGCTGCAGCATGCTGTATGCAAATTCATCCCGTTCACTGCCGATATCCATAAAAACAAACTCCGCAAACTCCTCCATACGTGCCATGATCCGCTGCTGCAATTCTCCTGTCTGCGCGGGGTAAAGACCGGGCTTCTCTCTGGAACCGCGCGGCAGGTAAAACAAACGCTGATCCAAAAGCGGCACCATACTTTCTTTCATTGCCTCAGTGTCCAGCCTGTGATGTTGTTCCTGCCAGATGAGATAATCCATCCCTTCCAGCGCATAATAGGTACTGTCCTCCCGCAGCACAGAACGTTTTTCCCACGGACAGAAAAACAATTCCAGATCTCCATTGGCTGCTTTCGGCTGCATACAGATGCTCCGGTGATTCGTAGAAAGTGTAAGAAAGCTTGCCACCGCCGTCATATTGCTGGTCGTTCCGCATCCGCGACTGGCACCCCAAAAAACGATCTTCATGCGCACGCTCCCTTCCTCGCCTGTTTAAAACTACGCCAGAGCAGGGATTCCTCACACTCTGCCAGTCCCCTGCAGATCTTCACCAGCATTTTTTCAAAGGGAACGGACAGATGCGTGAAGCTGTGATAACCCTGGTGCTGCATAGAAAACCGGCCGGCGATATCCTCCTCGCTCAAGGGCAGCACATAGGAATCCACAACAAAACAGTTTTCCTCCTGCAGCATAGCAAGCACACGTCTGGCGCTGACTGCCTCCGGGCATACGTCCCGCAGGATCACGTTCATGGGCAGAGCTGTGCGCTTCATCAGCTCCCGGTAACGGTAGATCTGCGCAACCGCGCAGTCCATCACCAGGAAGATCTCCCCACACGCCTGCAGCGCCTCCTCCGACGGCCAGACACCCAGATCCACGATCAGATAGTCATAGTCCTTTTCCTGCCAGCAGTCCGCCGGAACCAGGCGTTCATAGTCGATTTTTTTATAGGTGATCGTGAGCAGTTTTTCCACAGGATGCGGAATGCAGTAATGCATCGCCTGCTCGTATGAATTGTCCACCACACAGACACGGCAGCCCATGTTCTGCAGGATGGAAGCCACATAGATACAGATGTCTGTCTGACCGACGCCAAACAGACCGATGATTTTCTTTTCAGACAATCAAATACCTCCGTAGTTTGGTTGCCTTACTCCGGGAAAAATTCTGCCGAGCGGCAGAGAAATATAAATGTATACGAAAAAAAAGATATGCTAATGATAGCACATCTTTTTTGTTTGTAAAGGCATTTTATAAAAATTTAAGATTTGAGGATCGCAGACAGATTCTCCAGGATACCCTGTGCAACCTTGGAATTATTCATGGAATACACATGGATATTTGTGATGCCGTTGGCGATCAGATCTATGATCTGATCCGTCGCGTAAATGATACCCGCCTGCTGCATTGCATCCTTATCACCGCCAAAATGATCCACAATATTGATAAATCGCTCCGGCATATGACAACCGGACAGCTTTACTGCATTTTTCACCTGCGTGGCACGGGTGATCGGCATGATCCCCGGAATGATGGGCACATAGATTCCCGCCTCACGGGCACGGTACAGGAAATTGTAATAAATATTGTTGTCAAAAAACATCTGTGTTGTCAGGAAATCACAGCCTGCATCCACTTTCTTCTTCAGGTTTAAGATATCCTCGCGCTTGTTTGCCGCGTCCGGATGTCCCTCCGGATAGCACGCGCCGCCCACACAGAAGCCGCCGAACTCCCGGATCGTCTCCACCAGCTCCGACGCATAGTGGTAATCCGTAAAGGGCTCACCCTCCATCCATGACGGACGGTCACCCCGCAGTGCCAGCACATTTTCCACGCCTGCGTCGCGCATGTTCACCAGCGCTTCACGGATCGACTGTTTTGTTGCACCTACACAGGTCAGATGCGCGATCGTGGGCACATCATATTCCTTCTGTATGCCCTCTGCGATCGCCAGTGTGTTCCGGCTTGTGCTGCCGCCTGCGCCGTAAGTCACGCTCATATAGCTGGGTTGCAGCGCTGCCACATTGTACGCCGCCTTTTTTACACTCTCAAAATCCGCGTCGGTCTTCGGCGGAAATACCTCAAAGGAGAGCGTCAGTTTCTCTTTCCCCAATATCGTATTCAATTTCATATTTTACCCCTTTCTACCCGATAAAACAGATCTTTAAGCCGATCAGGATGAGTATCACGCCGCCCAGGATCTGCGCCTTTCCGGCAAGTTTTACACCAAATTTCTTTCCGATCTTCACACCCGCAATACAAATAATAAACGTAACAATCGCGATGATGAGTGATGAGATAAACGCCTGAAACGCGCTGTACGCAGAGGTCGTAAATCCGGTAGAGAGCGCGTCGATGGAAGTGGCGATGCCCTGTACGATGAGCAGCTTTACGCCAAGCTCCCCCGAGCTCTCCTCCCCGTCCTCATCGCCCCGGATACCGTCAAGTAGCATTTTTCCTCCGATGATCAACAACAGGATCAGGGCGATCCATGGAATAAATCTTTCAAACATCGAAAAGATCTCTTTGATCGTCGTGACACAAAACCACCCGATCATGGGCATCGCAAACTGGAAGCCCGCAAATGTTCCCGCGATCACACACATTTTTTTCTTTTTCATGCCGGGATCATTCAGCCCGTTTGCCATGGACACCGAGAACGCATCCATCGCCAGCGCCACGCCGAGCGCGATACTTTGAAGTACCAGTTCCAACCAGATTGTCATTACTATTCCTCCTGTAATAAAAAGGATGTCTGTAAAGACATCCTTTTAGATTCTTTTTTATTCTTCCTCGCCTGCCACGATCGCGATGCCCAGCTCCTCCAGCTGTTTCTCATCAACCGTGCCCGGCGCATCGCTCATCAGGTCAGAGGCATCCTTCACCTTCGGGAATGCCATGACATCACGGATGGAATCCGCATGTACCATGTGCATGATCATGCGGTCAACGCCGTAGGCAAGTCCTGCGTGCGGAGGCACACCGTAGGAGAATGCATCCAGAAGGAAGCCAAACTGCTCATGGGCGCGCTCTTTGGTAAAGCCCAGCACCTCGAACATTTTCTCCTGAATGTCGCTCTGGTGGATACGGACAGAACCGCCGCCCAGCTCCGTGCCGTTCAATACGATATCATACGCCTTTGCACGCACGCTGCCGGGATCGGAATCAATGTTTGCCCAGTCCTCCTCCATCGGCATCGTGAAAGGATGATGCATCGCCATAAAACGATTTTCCTCGTCAGACCACTCCAACAGCGGGAACTCTGTCACCCAGAGGAAATTGTACTGGTTCTCGTCCATCATACCAAGCTCCTCGCCCAGCTGTAAGCGCAGTGCGCCCAGCACGTTCCAAACGATCTTGTTTTTGTCTGCTGCGAACAGGAGCAGGTCTCCGGGTTTTCCGTTCATCTTTGCAACGAGTGCAGCCAGTTCCTCCTCGGTCATAAACTTTGTGAAAGAAGACTTGTAGGTGCCGTCCTCATTGATGCACAGATAAGCCAGACCCTTTGCACCACAGCCCTTCGCAAACTCAACCAGCTTGTCGATCTTCTTTCTCGGCATCGCGCCCTGTCCCTCGACATTGATACCGCGGACACTGCCGCCTGCCTCCAGCGCACCGGTAAACACGCCAAAGCCGCAGTTTTTCACAACATCGGACACATCGCACAGTTCCATGCCAAAACGAGTGTCGGGCTTGTCACTTCCGAAACGGTCCATGGCCTCCTGCCAAGGCATGCGGGGCAGCGGAAGCTGAATGTCAACACCGATCGCCTCTTTAAATACATACTGTAACAGACGCTCGTTCACATCGAGCACATCGTCAATATCCACAAAAGACAGCTCCATATCCGCCTGGGTAAACTCCGGCTGACGATCTGCGCGCAGATCCTCGTCACGGAAACACTTTGCGATCTGGAAATAACGGTCATAGCCACTCGCCATCAAAAGCTGCTTGAACAGCTGCGGTGACTGGGGCAGCGCATAAAAATGCCCCTGATGGATACGTGAGGGAACCAGATAGTCCCGGGCGCCCTCCGGTGTGGACTTGCACAGGATCGGTGTCTCGATCTCCAGAAAGCCCTCCTTTGCCATAAACTCACGCATCAGCATGAGCACGCGGCTGCGGAGCATCAGATTGCGCTGAATATCAGGTCTTCTCAGATCCAGATAACGGTATTTCAGTCTCGTCTCCTCGTTTGTCTTGCTGTTCTCCTCGATCTGGAACGGCGGTGTCTCGGACTCGGACAAAATGCGAAGCTCCTTCGCAATGATCTCGATATCTCCGGTCTTTAAGTTCTCGTTGACAGCAGCCGTACGCTTCTGCACGGTTCCCACAACGGCAATGACATACTCACTGCGCAGGCTCTCCGCCTTCGCAAATCCCTCTGCGCCGATCTGCGGCTCGTCGAACACGAGCTGTAACAGCCCGCTTCTGTCTCTCAAGTCAATGAAGATCAGACTTCCCAAATTTCTTCGTTTCTGCACCCAGCCCATGACAGTGACGGTCTCGCCGATGTTGGCATTTGAGACCTCCGTACATCTGTGGGTCCTGTGCAGACCCTGCATTGATTCACTCATAATCGTCCTCCTGATTTATCTGTTGAAAAATTCCTCAAACTCCTCGTAGCCCTCTGCAGTCAGCTTTTCCTTCTGGAATTTTTTGTTTTTATTCATGCGCACCACAAGCACCTGCTTGCCATCCGCGCGCTCCGCCTGCGCCTTGCCGATGACTTCCACCAGTTTGTCTGACGGGTATCCCTTCTCGATCAGATATGCCTTTTTCGCGGGCTGTGTCGGGATCTTGAAATTGCTCTCCATAAGGAGCAGCACGATACGCTCAAAGCCAATGGAAAATCCGCACGCCGGAACATCATTTCCGGTAAAACGTCCGATCATCTTGTCATAGCGTCCGCCGCCGCCGCAGGCTGCGCCAAGCTCCGGCATCACGATCTCAAAGATCGTTCCTGTATAGTAACCCATGCCGCGCACCAGAGTAGGATCAAACACCAGATCAAATTTTGCGGTCTTGGTGGCCTCCACCGCGTCGATGATTTCCTGAAGGTTCTCGTAAACGCCCTCCTCCAGATAGTCTGCCAATGTATCTGCCAGATATTTCAGCCCGTTCTCTGCGTTCTCCACGCCGTCAAACAGTCCCAGATATTTATCAATGGCTTCCATTGCAAAGCCCTCTTTTTCCAGTTCCTCTGCCACGCCGTCCTTGCCGATCTTGTCCATCTTGTCCAGAATGATGCAGACCGTATCAAAGGCGTCCTCCGGGAAACCGCTGTAGAGCGCCATCGCCTTTAAGATGCGACGCTCGTTGATATGGATCTCGAAATTCTCAAAGCCGATCCGTCCGATGGTGGTAGTGGTCGCCAGGATCAGCTCGATCTCAGCGAGGTTGCTGGGTTCTCCCAGTATATCGATATCACACTGCATAAACTGACGGTATCTGCCGCGCTGAGGTCTGTCCGCACGCCATACATTGCCCATCTGCAGTGCCTTGAAGGGAGCAGGCAGATCATTTGCATTATTAGAATAGAAACGCGCCAGAGGCACGGTCAGGTCATAGCGCATACCGAAATCCACGACATCCGCTTCCTCCTTTGCCTCCGCGAGCTTTAATTTCTCACCGCGCTTTAAGATCTTGAAGATCAGTTTTTCATTTTCGCCGCCCTGCTTGCTGGAGAGATTTCCGATATTCTCCATGCACGGAGTCTCGATCGGTGTAAATCCGAAGCTGCGGTAGGTGTCCTTGATCACACCCTGCACGTAATCGCGGATCTGCATCTCCTCCGGCAGGATATCTTTCATGCCGTTAACCGGCTTTTTTGCTAATGCCATGTTCGTCCTCCTGTATAATCAAACTTCTTCCATTATATTTTCATAGCTCCAAAAGGTCAATACCCCAATGTCGTAGGGACGTTTCTTTTGCCACGAAAATCACTCTCGCCAAAGCCAAACTCAGGCATACAGATCACTTAAAGATAATAGCACCACCCTATTATCTTTCAGCGTATCAAACCAGTCTGTATATCCGCTTAAGGAAAAAAAGATATATTTAGACACCTTGTATTTTCCGGAGATCAAGCCTGCTCTTCGAATCAAGGTATCATATATTCCTTTATCAATCTTTTCATTTTTAAACTTGCACTCGCCTACTACCGCGCACTTATCAATTTCTGATATGGCCACTACATCAATATCCGCGGACTGCTGCATCTTTTCTCCTCTTTGATTTTCAATCGTCTCCACGCCCCACCAGTTTCCAACATTTGTAAGGAAACTGTCAAAATGTCCCTGTATTCCTTGCTCAAGCGTATAATACCTGCACATTTCCTCAAAAACGCTTCCCATAAATGAGTGCAAGTTCGGTTTTACAACCTTTTCATAATAGACATCCCCCTGCCCCATCTCTATGACGCTGTGTGCCTTCGGAATAAATTCATACCAGAATTTGAACATTTGATCTTTTAAGACATATTGTGTCTTCTTCTTGTTTTTTTCCTCAGTGATGCACTTTCTCTTCTCAACCAGTCCAACCCGAATAAGTTTTTCAAGCGAATAAAGAACTGTCGGTTCCTTTTCCCCCACTTTCCCGGCGATGATATTTACCGTATTTTCTCCTGACGCTATCTGCTCGATGATATTATTTACTAATGTTATATCCGAAAACTCCTGCGTGAGTAAGTTTCTCGTTTCGTCATACAAGTAACCGTCTGTATGAAAGAACAGTCTTTTGATGTTATCATCCAGACTCTGATCCCCATCGATCATGGAAAGATATTTTGCAACACCACCCGTTATTCCGTAACAGACAGCCTTGTCCTCTGCGGAATACTTTGGTACAAAAAGAGCCGAATCCCTGTAATTAAAAGCCTCCAACTTAATCTGAGTGTCTCTTCTGCCAAACAGCGGACTCTTCTCGCTCAACACTTTATTCTCCATAAAACTAAGGGCTGATCCGCACAATATGATCATAAGGTTTTTTTCATTCCACTCCGTATCTATATATTTCTGCAACACAGAAAGGAGCGCCTCATCTTTTTCAGCCCAGTAAGGCAATTCATCAATAACGATGATCAGCTTTTCTTTTGGCATTTTCCTGCTGATAAAGTCAAAAACTGCTTCTATAGATGCAAATGCTGCCTGTTCAAAGGCCGGATCAAGAACCGATACTACCTGCTTTGAAAACAATTCCACATTTCTTTCCTTACCAACTTTTGTAGCTGTATAAAAAATGGCCTTTTTATTTTTTATAAACTCTGTGATCAGCGTAGATTTTCCAATGCGTCTTCTTCCGTAGATGACAGACATACCAAATCCATCTTTATTATATAGTTCCTGTAAAGATTTCAATTCGTCTTCTCTACCAACAAACATAACATCCTTCTTTCCTCAATTCATTTTATTCAAATCATTTTTAATAAAATCTTTCTGAACAAAATATAGCATATAATTTTAAAGGTATCAATCATTTTCTGCAATTTTGAAGGGTTTACTTTGTCCAAAAATGAAAACGTGCATAAGTTACGCCGCATGGGTGATAAAACCATGCGGCGTTTTGAGCGATCACCTGATTATTTTACTTTGATCGTCATTCGAACGGTCTTTGTTTTTCCGTTCAGCAGTGTGACAGTTGCTTTGATAACAACCGTTCCGCTGCCTTTGGCTGTGATCTTTCCGGATTTGCTTACCGTTGCGATCTTCTGATCAGTCGTTGCATATTTGATGGAGCTTACATTCTCCATGTTAAGCTTCTCATCCATTTTGAATGTCGTTGACTGATTTTCTTTGACACTCTTTTGGGCAGTCTTTACCTTTACAGTTGCAAGGATCTTTTTATCGATCCGCTCAGCTCTGTCCTGTGCCACAAACTCATATCTCTGTGTAACAGAAAGCTTCTCAAAGTCACAGACAATGTTTGCTTTGTCATCTGAGCTTATTTTCTGATATTCCGACTCTACTATATTGTAGGTCTTTGTCTTGGAATCGTACTTATAAACATAAAGGGTAGTATCCGCTTTGACATCTGCGGTATTCACTCTTACCTTATAATCCAGTTTACCGTTTTCATCGAAAACTTTTACCCTGAAGGGAATATTTTTCATATTGGCAAGGGCTTCCGCTTTGTCTGCTTTTGCTTTTGTGACAGTAGCGTCCTCTGTTTTCAGTGTCGCCAGAACAGAACTTACCTGTCCGTCCTTCGACTCGGTCTTTGTGACAGTAAATTCCTCTCCCGTAGCAGCATTGCTTTCAACAAGCGTACTCTGCACCGTGCCATCCGGAGCGGTCTTCTTCTCTTCTACGGTTGTTGTTCCGGTAGTTTCATCTGTCTTTGTGGTTGTCTCTACCTTTGTTCCGTCCGGCAAGGTCGTGGTCTCTGTCTTTGTGCCGTTATCCTTGTCCTTATCCGTGGAAGGTGTTGTGGAACTGCCTCCGGAGCTGCTGCTGTCGGAGCTGCTGCCGCCGGAACTGCTGCCACCGGAACTGCTGCCTCCGCCATTGCTTGATATTTTTTCAAACTCTGCCGTCACTGTTACATCACTGTCCGGCATAATAAACTTGTTGTTTGAAATCGTAATAGAAGCACCGGATATACTCCACTGCTTAAACTGATAACCGGTGCTCGGTGTTGCTGTCAGGGTTACATCTGCATATTGCCGAATGGCAGCTGTTGTTACTGGCCGTCCTTCTATGCCCGCCGTACCATTTGCGCCGCTTTCCACCTTCAAGGTGTGCGAATCTCCCGTGATTGAAAAAGGTGCTGCTGCTGTTTTGCCATTAACTGTAATTGTTGCTTTGTAGCGGCTTGCTGCGGTAGGCGCAGTAGCAGAGGACTCATAACTTGTACCGTCAGTTCCTTCGTACATGATGGTTGGAGTTGCCAATCCGGCACCTTCCCATGCACTCGTATTAGAAATGGTAGCACTGGAATATGGATTGCCGGAATGTTCCACCGTACTTGCTGTTAGTGTTAATGTCTTATCTTCCTCATGACAGGTTGCTTTTCTGCTACAGGAAGCAGAAAGAGTGTCGCCATTGGCAGAATAAGTCCAGGAATGACTTACTTTGTCAATCTTTCCGTCTCCAGCTTTCCAATCATCAAAATTTGAAATCTGTTCTGTCTTATTTTCATCTTTAAAAAGAGCTTCACATCGAGAACACTTATAATATTCCATCCAGCCGTCTGCCGCACAAGTCGCTGCCTGCCCGTTCACTTTTACCACTGACGAATGCCCACAATCCCTTTTGATTTTGATCTGGTTATTACTTACATCACGAATAACATTGTAAGTCTGATCGCTAAAAATCTTACCGTCAGTGCTAGACATCGCATCTGTATATACATCAGCGATAACAAGTGAATCATTTTCTTGCGCATCAACGGTTACACCTATTTTTGCGCTAGCACCCAGAGCTCCGTTAATGTTAATTATTTTATTGCTCTTCAGATACACATTTCTTTCTATTGCGCCCCCACTAACAATGTTATTGTCAACTATCGCGTTTCCGGAAGCATTGAATGTTCCACCGTTGTATACGCCACCAGCTTTATCAGTTACCGTGTTTCCGGTAATGCTGCCGCCATACATATTAAAGATACCATCACTAGGAATCTCCACTATTCCCGTATTTAAAGTATTCCTTAAGCTATTTCCTGATATACTACCACCATACATATTGAATGTGCAACGAGATGCCATATCCACTGCACCATATAAAAGGTTCGTACTGTCTGACAGACTACCGCCATACATATTAAAGGTTGAAGAAGGCTGATACATATCCACAATTTCATGTTTCCTGTCTTCGTTTGTAAGAGAGATTTTGCCCCCATTCATACAGTCAGTCAGAGTAAAAGTATAATAAGCCTGTATCACAATACAAGCATTATCTTCAGATGTAATGCTTTTTCCATTTAGACAAAGTACTGTATTGTCCGCAGGGTGCCATGCAGAACCTAATTCTTGCAAGCTGACATTAGCTGTCAGGTAGTAATATTTGGGAGCCTCGCTTGTGCCAGCCGTAATCTGTCTATCTAATTCAGCTTTTTCGATTGTGCCATTTTCATTCGTATCTGTTACTGCAGTCCATGTCTGAGTATCATCATGCCCTGCTCCAGTGCACCCGGTGGCACCGCAGATGCAGTGCGTGTGAGTATCTTCCGCCCTCACCGGCATCGCAGGCATCAGCCCCAGCGCCATACACAATGTCACCAGTAGTCCAAAAAATCTTTTTCTCATAATATCTCATCCCTTTCACATATTTTTCCATGATGATCTATCTCAGCCTGTTTTCACAGGATTGATAGACGTGGGTGTTGCATAAAATCACCCAATCTATATTCATCATAAACAAATATGCTTGGAGATGTGGATAGATGTCCGAATCGAACCAAAAATGTCCTCAATCGACAGTAGCCGTCAGATTCTCATGGCAATGACCGAGACAGAAGAAACGTCCCTTTCTCTTTATAGAACCTAATCAAATAACGCATCCATATCTATCACTTTGACAAATGCACCACTATATTCGTTATATTTCAGCCCATATGTGGTAATCAACGTGCTATGAATTGCCATTTTAGAAGATATTTCTTCTGAAAGTAATGTGATTCTATTTCGCAAAACTCTATCGTAATTCTTATCAACAGTAAATTCTGTGCCATAAAACTTTATTTCACACATATTTACAATGTTATCTTTTCTCTCAATCAGCATATCAATCTGAGTCCCTGATTCGTCACCCTTACGTTTGGACCAGGCGGACTGAGTTGTACTGACGCCACTAATTCCCAGGGCTTTCTTAATTTGCTCTATATGATTGAAGCAAACATTTTCGAAGGCAATACCTCTCCAGGTTACGATGTTTTATGACTCAATATTTGAAAGCCAAAAATCATTACTTAATCTGTCTTTATTTTCAACAAATCTGAGATAAAAATTGCAAAATGAATCGGTCAGTTTGTAATGTTCTTCTCTTTTGCTGCATCCAAACGGAACATATTTAATAATAAAATCACTGGCTATTAATGCCGATAACGCACTCGTCAGAGTTCCTCCTGTCGCAATACCGGCAACATCAGATAATTCAGAACGTGTGCATCCATAGTGTTTGGATCCTATTGCCCGTATTAATGAGATCATCATTTCTGAATTGTTGAATATGGCACTGAATAATCTTTTAAATTCATCATGTAAGGGTGCATTTTTCTCAAAGAATAACAAATCTATATTCTGAGCCAAACTTAATCCACTCTGATAATAGCTCAAATAATATGGTATCCCACCGGTAATCATATAAGACTGTACAATATCATATCTGGATAACCTTATATTTTCACTCTGAAAGTACTGCTCACACTCTCCTAATGTAAAAGGCGACAATTTCAATTCGCAAGTCAATCGGTTGTACAGTCCTCCGTGATTATTAATTAATTTGTCAGTCATCCATGAAGTTGCACTGCCACATACAATAAGCATCACATTCTTCCTGGAGCGGGCCATCTGATACTTCTTCATCATACTCAATCGGAGAAAGCCCTGCATGATGAAATGTTATCCTACCTTCAAATACTTCATTCACCAGATACGTCTTTCCTACTCTTCTCCGTCCATATATCGCTACAAACTGCGACTTTTTACTATCATACAATTTATTTAATATCTCAATTTCCTTCTTACGTCCTATCATAAAATTTCCCTCCAAATAAATATAATCAGCCACGTAATGTCATTTTGCACACTTCGCGGCTGATTATCAAGCTTTTTGTACTCTTTTTACCTGCACTTAGGTTATATGTCAGCAGAAATATATCATTTCGCTTTCCCCACATTATAGATCACGACGGAGACCACCACGATCACCGCACCTACAAAAGACAGCGGGCTGATCATTTCATGATAAAACACGGCTACCAATATCGGATTTAAGACCGGTTCGATCGCAGTTGTCAGACTTGCAGTGACCGGCGGCACCTCATTCAGGCCTTTTGCCATAAAGATATAGGCAAATGCCAGCTGAAAGATTCCCAATGCCAAAATGCCGCCCATGGCAGTAGCGCCAAAATCGGTCTCGCCAAAGACGAACCAGATACAGGTCGCTGCGGACATCGCCTGACCGATAAAAATAGAAGACAGGGAATCCGACTTTTCAAAGCTGTTCATCAGAAAGACACCGGCATAGCAGACACCGGATAAAATAGCTACGCCATCTCCTGCGATATTTCCCGCTGACAATCCATCCACAAAGAAACATAAAATGCCCGCAAATACAGCGATACATGTGGTGATATCCACCTTCTTCGGCCGTTCCTTGAAGAATAACCACATAAAAAAGATCGCAAAGATCGGTGCTGTGAATTGTAATACGATCGTGTTCGCAGCGGTCGTCAGCTTATTGGCAATGCAATAAAAGCTCGTGACTCCCGTCATGCAGACAGCGCCAAAGATCACCGGGGGATTCACTATGATCTTGTGGTGAATGATTTTCAGATAGATTCCTATAATGATCACAGAGATCAGATTTCTCGCGCCGTTGATCGCCAGTGGTGACCACGGGATGACCTTAATACAAAGGCCGCCAATACTGAACAATATGGCGGCCATTAATACATAAAAAATACCTTTTGATTGTTTCATACGCCTTCTCACCAGTTCCTTCTTTCTTTTCTATCCTGAATTCACACGCCATTATACGTTTCGCAATGTAAAATGTCAAATGACGGTTTGGCATGATGGAAAAGGGCACCGTGACAGAGGGCGCTTCTCGTGGCAATGGGCGATGACCGTGGCAGAAGAAATGTCCCTAAAAAAGCTAATCGACAGTGGCAGCCAGTTCTTCCATATACAATTCTGCAATATATGATGGTCCATTACACCACAGTTTTGTACTATCGTCGTAGAGAGCCTTTCCTGTTTTAGAAGATAAAAAATCGCATAGAACATCTTTCAAATCACTTCCCGTGTCCTCAGCAATTTCCTCAACAGTCATTGTAATAAGCAGATCAATCGTGTAATCCAATTTTTCTTTCGAAATAGCTACTTCAGCCATATTTTTTCACCCTCCACAAAATTTAGACAACCAATTGCCCTATCTGTTTTAAAACAATATTGATCTTGCAATTTATTAGGCAACAACTGCTTGATACAAAAATCATCTGCATCTTGACTTCCGATCGTGCCGAAGGCGCCACCAAGATAAGCAGTTAATGTCGCATTTGTCGCATCATCTGCAATTTTCCCCACAATGACATCGTATTTTGACATTTTCAATTCCAACTCCGTAAATAGCTTTTTCTTTCTATGTGCCGCCACACAATGTAGCCACTCCTCATTAGCATCATCGAAAATGTGTACCGCCAATTCATTTTTCAGATTCAATTCGTACATCGATAGATATCCAAAATCCTGCTTTTTCTCAAGGCTTCCATTTGCAACAGCCTTTGCTATCGAGGTTTTTAAAAAACTGATAGCCTGGTCGCGCGAAGTAGTCAGGTAAAATCCTCTGCCAAAATCTTTTTTCTTTGAACACATGCCGAGATCCGGCTGACTTACTTCACAATAACTTCCATGATAAAGATACAATCCATTCGTTAATTCAAGCATTTACTGATATCCCCTTTCGCTCAAGGAATTCTGCAATATCTTCAAGCACCGTTTCATCACCTTCACAATGAAAGATTCCATACACCGTTTCAATATAGCCGAATACATCTACTTTACGAAATAATTCAACAACTTCTTCCACTGACATATGCCATTCTTCTGATGCAAGTCGAATAAGTCTTGTCTGCATAAATGTAATCTCTGCTTGTTCACTCATGACATCACCCTCTCTCATCATACCTATGTCTATTATACCATTATTTTTTCATCCTTACGATAAAAATTTACTCGTTGATCAACATCTTTACCATCTTTTTCCGTCCGTTCTACAAGTTCTGTGCCTGTGTGCTGGTGCCGAAGAAAACTACTTTTACAACGAAAAAGGACAATCCATCCGTTCAAATGAGTTGTCCTTTTTTACATTATCGCACCATGACAGAGGGCGCTTCTCGTGGCAATGGGCGATGACCGTGGCAGAAGAAACGTCCCTAAAAAAGTCTCCGTTTCCGCTCGATCATCTCGTCAATGCGCTCCATATACTGTGCCACATCCTTCACATTTTCGCACCTTTCGATGCGTCCATCGGGGTAGACCCGCTTTGAGATACTGCCCGCGCCGAGGGCGAGGATGGTCTGTTTCTCCTCCATGATGAGGATGTTGTAGATGCCCTCCTTGCCGGGCAGTCCGTAGCCGACATTTTCAAAATTGCCCGCCATGTTTTTCTGGCGGTAGAGATAATAAGGCACCATGCCCATGGCACGGGCGCCTGACTCGGTCACATGTCCGTGCTCCGGCGTGATCTCGATCTTGAAGTCCTTGTATTCATCCCGGCAGATGTTGAGTCTGGCTGCACGTTTCAGTGCAAGAGAATGCACCGTCAGATTGTCCGGGCGCAATTCCCGGATACGCTCCATCGTCTGTTTTACATCATCTAACGTCTCCCCCGGCAGTCCAAGGATCAGATCCATATTGATATTGGTAAAGCCGACCTCCCGCGCCAACCGGAAACTCTCAATCGTCTGTGCCACCGTGTGATGTCTGCCGATGACCTTTAATGTCTCGTCCTTCATGGTCTGGGGATTGACGGAAATGCGGTCTACCGCCGGATGCGCCTTGATCGCCATCAGTTTTTCCCGCGTGATGCTGTCTGGGCGTCCTGCTTCCACCGTGAACTCCAATAAATGAGAGAAATCAAAACGCTCCTCGATCATCGTAAGCAGCCGGTCTAACTGTTCCGGCTCCAGTGTGGTCGGCGTACCTCCGCCAATGTAAATGGAATTCAGTTTTTTGTGCCCAAACGCGCTTTTCGCGTAATCCAGCTCCCGCTCCAGCGCATCCAGATAATGATCCACCTGATCTTTCCATGCGCCCAGCGGATAGGATGTGAACGAGCAGTACAGACAGGTACTCGGACAGAAGGGAATACCGATATAAAGGCTGAATCCGTCCTTGTAGTCCAGCTTTGAGAGCAGTGCACGCTCCCGTTTTGCAATGTCGATGGCCAGCGCGATCTTTTCATCGCTGGCGTGATACTGTTGCTTCATAAAGGCAGTGATCTCGTCCTCTGACTGGCCCTGTTCCAGCATCTGCATCGGGATCTTCGTCGGGCGGATACCGGTGAGGGAGCCCCAGGGCAGTTCCTGGCCGGTGAGCTTCACCAGCATATCGTAAAGTCCGATCTTCAGGTCATTTTTTACGGAAAGACGCTCGTCACTGCTGCACGGGATCTGCTCCCGCACTTCGCCGTGCGGCTCGTCACGCCAGCACACGTCGATCGCGCGATCGTGAAAGTCGATGTCCATATGTGCGCTGACCGGCTCATCCGGTTCCTTTTTTTCTGCGGATACAGAAACATTCTCTGATGGAAAGAATGCTTTCACCAGAGAATGGATGTCATATTCAAAGTCTGCTTTATTTAACTGTACTTGTATCATGATTGTTCTCTTTCACTAAATAAACGGATTGTACCGTTTTTCATCACTGATCTTTGTCGGCTCGCCGTGTCCCGTGTATACGATGGTCAGATCCGGCAGTTTGAACACCTTTTCCTTGATGGAACGGACAAGCGCCGACATACTGCCGCCCGGCAGATCCGTGCGTCCCACAGACTCGCAGAACAGCGTGTCACCGGAAAACAGTACTTCCTCCTGCGGGAAATAGTAGCACACGCCGCCCGGTGTATGTCCTGGTGTATGCATCACATGGATCTCCATGCCTGCAAGGTTTAAGACATCGCCGTCCTTCACCGTCCGATCCGCCTTGAGGGAAACGTTTGCGCCGATCATTGCACACGCATTGAGACGCGGGTTCTCCAGCATCTCCGCATCGTCCTCATGCACATACACCGGAATGTCAAACTGCCCGCGCAATCCCTCCACGCCCATGATATGGTCAAAATGTCCGTGTGTCAGCAGGATCGCCACCGGCGTATAGCCGCTGTCCGCGATCTTTCCCGCAAGCATTTTTGCATTGTCACCGGGATCGATGACCAGACATTCCTTTGTCTCTTCATTAACTGCAAAATAACAGTTCGTACCTACCACACCTACGATATAATGCTCTATTTTCATCAGCCTGTTGTCCTCTCTATATCGATCACGCTCTCCACCTGACGGAGCTTTTCAATGAGTCCGTTAACCTGCTCCTTACCCTTTGTCTCAAAAGAGATAGAGACTGTTGCGACGCCCTGCTTGCTCGTCTTGGAATGGATCGAGTTAATATCGATCCCGCGCTCCGTAAACGTACGGGTCAGATCTACCAAAAGACCGGTACGGTTGTTTCCGTAAATATTGATCTCGGCAAGGTATGTGCCTGCTTCTCCGTCTGTGCCATCGCCACTCCACTCTGCCTCAATGAGACGCGCCTTTTCCAGTTCGGAGAGATTGATCATATTGATACAATCTGTCCGGTGAATGGATACACCACGACCTCTCGTCACAAATCCGACGATCTCATCACCCGGCACCGGACTGCAGCACTTGGACAGATGTACGGCAATATCGTACAACCCCTTGACCACGATCCCGCTCTTGGAACGGCGTTCCTCCGGCTGTCGCTCGACGTTTGCATGCTCCACCCTCTTTAAGACATCCTCGTCCGTCACGACAAGCGGATGATCCTTGCGGTACTCCTCCTGCATCCGGTTTGCGACCTGACTCTCTTTCAATGCGCCGTGTCCGATCGTTGCCAGACAGTTTTCCCACTGCTGGAAGCCGTACTTGCGCAGGATCTTTGCCTGATATTCCGGCTTGTTGATGTCCGACCAGTTGATGCCTTTTGTCTTACAATACTTTTCAAGCAGTTCCTTGCCCTTTAAGATATTTTCCTCTTTAAACTCGCTGCGGAACCACTGGTTGATCTTATTTTTTGCCTGTGTGCTCTTGACGATGTTGAGCCAGTCACGGCTGGGTCCTCTGGAATTCTGTGAGGTAATGATCTCAATACGGTCACCGTTCTGGATCTTGTAATCGATCGTCACCAGCTTGCCGTTGACCTTTGCGCCGATCATCTTATTGCCGACTGCTGAATGCACACTGTAGGCAAAATCGATGGGTGTGGAACCGTTCGGCAGGTTTTTCACATCGCCGGAGGGGGTAAAACAGAATACAGTATCGGAAAACAGATCCAGATCGCTCTTCAAAAGGCTCATGAATTCCCGGTTATCCGACATGTCGCGCTGCCACTCAAGGATCTGGCGTAGCCAGCTTAATTTCTCTTCCTCTCCTCCAACCGCGTTGCCGTTGGCAGCTTCTTTATATTTCCAATGCGCGGCGATACCATACTCCGCCGTGCGGTGCATTTCGTAAGTTCGGATCTGGATCTCGAAGGGGCGTCCGTCGGGACCGATCAGCGTCGTGTGCAGAGACTGGTACATATTCGGCTTCGGCATCGCGATATAATCCTTGAAACGGCCGGGGATTGGCTTATACATCTCATGGATCACGCCCAGCGCCGCATAGCAGTCCTTCACATCGTTGACCAGAATACGGATGGCAAACAGATCATAGATCTGGTCGATGGTCTTGCCCTGATTGACCATCTTTTTATAAATGCTGAAAAAGTGCTTGCTTCGTCCGTCGATCGTCGCCTCTATGCCTGCATCTTTAATATGATGCTTTACTTCCTCAACCAGTTTTTGTACATACTCATCTCTGGCACCCTTTCGCATGGCGATCTTTTCCACCAGATCGTAGTAAGCTTCCGGCTCCAGATATTTTAAAGAAAGGTCATCCAGCTCCGTCTTGATCTTTGAAATACCAAGCCTCTGGGCGATGGGTGCGTAAATGTCCATTGTCTCCCGGGCCTTCTCCCGCTGCTTCTCCGGCTTCATATATTTCAGCGTTCGCATGTTGTGCAGACGGTCCGCCAGCTTGATCAGGATCACGCGGATATCCTTTGCCATGGCAAGAAACATCTTGCGCAGATTTTCCGCCTGGATCTCCACCTTATCCGCATCGTAAGACAACTGTCCCAGTTTGGTAACGCCGTCCACGAGCAGCGCGACCTCCCCGTTAAACTCTTGAGAGATCTCTTCGTCAGTCATGACCGTGTCCTCCACCACATCGTGAAGCAGTCCGGCAACGATCGTCTCCTTGTCCAGTTCCAGCTCCGCCAGAATGATGGCAACACAGAGCGGATGTATAATATAAGCCTCGCCGGATTTGCGTACCTGCCCCTTGTGGGCATCGTTCGCGATCCGGAAGGCTTTTTCGATCATAGATATATCGTCAGAAGGGTGATATTTGCGCACGCAATTGATCAGCTCGTCGTACAGGATCTCGGGGCTGACAAAATCGTCCATTTTGCGGATGTGCTCGGAAGTTGACATCACTTTTTGTTCTAATTGTTCAATCTGCTCATTTGTAATATCTGCCATATGATCACCCTATTTATATTTGTAACATTCAAAGCGCATTCAAAGCTAAGCCCGATTCCGCTTTGCTTTAATAAAATTTGTTACAATTTTACTAAAAAATTCAGAAAATTGCAATCCCACAGATAAACGGAATCCACAGAAATTACAGCAATTTTTTATGCAAAATGCAAAAAAGCGCGCATTACGCGCACTTTTTTGTCCCCTTTTTACAGCGCCTTGATCCGATCCAGCGCTGCGACAGTGTTCTCATAGCTTCCGAACGCAGTCAGGCGGAAGTAGCCCTCTCCGCTGGGTCCGAAGCCTGATCCGGGTGTTCCGACAACATTTGCCTTCTCCAGCAGATAGTCGAAGAACTCCCAGGAAGTCATCTGCTCCGGTGTCTTCAGCCAGATGTAAGGCGCGTTGACACCTCCATATACTTCAAAGCCCGCCTCCTGCAGGCCGGACTTGATCGTTGATGCGTTTTTCATGTAATAAGCGATCTGCTCCTTCAACTGCGCTTTTCCCGCATCGGAGTACACTGCCTCTCCGGCTCTCTGAATGATGTAGGGTGCACCGTTGAATTTCGTGCCATGGCGTCTCGCCCACATACCGTGCAGGGATACATCGCCACACTTTAACTCCTTGGGAACAACCGTGTATCCCAGACGTACACCGGTGAAGCCCGCGTTTTTAGAAAAGCTCTTCAGCTCGATCGCACAGGTCTTTGCACCCTCACACTCATAGATGGAGTGTGCCACATTATCCTCGGAAATATACGCCTCGTAAGCACCGTCGTAGATAATGACTGCACCGACCTTGTTGGCATAATCCACCCACTCCTGAAGCCGAGCCTTGGTGATGGTCGTTCCGGTCGGGTTGTTCGGCAGACACAGATAGATCATGTCCGGTGTCTCCTTCGGGAACTCGGGCACAAAGTTGTTCTCTCGTGTGCAGGGCATGTAGATCACATTGCTCCACATTCCTGTCGCTGCATCATAAGTGCCGGTTCTGCCTGCCATCACATTGGAATCCACATATACGGGGTATACCGGATCGCAGACCGCGATACGGTTGTCCTGTGAAAAGATCTCCTGAATATTTCCGGAATCACTCTTTGCACCATCGGATACAAATATCTCATCCGCCTCAATATCGCAGCCTCTTGCCTTATAATCATTGTCTGAAATTGCCTTGCGCAAAAACTCGTAGCCAAGATCCGGCGCATAGCCGCGGAACGTCTTTACATCCGCCATCTCGTCTACTGCCTTGTGCATCGCATCGATAATTGCCGGTGCGATCGGCTGTGTCACGTCGCCGATACCCAGACGGATGATACTCTTGTCCGGATTTGCCTCTGAAAAAGCTGCTACTTTCTTAGCGATCGTACTGAACAGATAGCTGCCCGGTAATTTCTGATAATTGTCGTTGATCTGAAACATTTCTTTCATCTCCTTTATTTTTGAATAAATCCCCTTTAAATATCCCTATTAAATATCAATTTCACCGTTGAAGACCACGGTGGCAGGTCCCGTCATGTACACAAGATTGGCGGCACGATCCCACTCAATGTAAAGGCTGCCACCCAACAGCTCCACATCCACCGCATCCTTTGTCAGACCGTTCAGGATCGCCGCAACAACAGTCGCACACGTTCCGGTGCCGCAGGCAAGCGTTTCCCCGCTGCCCCGCTCCCACACACGCATGCGCAGATGTGTCTCATCGATCACGTTGACAAACTCTGTGTTGACGCGCTTCGGAAATGCCGGATGATTCTCAAAATCAGGACCGATCTTTTCCAGATCCAGCCTGCGCACATCCTCATCCATAAAAATGACGCAGTGCGGATTTCCCATGGACGCACAGGTGACTTTGTACTCTTTTCCCGCCACGTTTAAAGGCTGTGCGATCACCGCATCCGATGTGTCCGGAAACAGCGTTGTGTCCACGGGAACCTCAGCCGGTGTAAGGATCGGTGCGCCCATATTGACGCGCACTTTTTCGACCTTTCCGTTCTTTACGGTAAGATCTAAGTATTTGATGCCCGCCAGTGTCTCCACACTGATGCTTGTCTTGTCTGTCAACCCAAAATCATACACATATTTTGCAACGCAACGGATACCGTTTCCGCACATCTCTCCGCGGGAGCCGTCCGCATTGTACATCGCCATCTCAAAGTCTGCAACCTGTGACGGCCGGATCAGGATCAATCCGTCAGATCCAATGCCAAAGTGACGGTCACTGACCATCTTTGCTACCTCCTCCGGATGCTCTACTGTTTCCGAAAAACAGTTCACATATACATAATCATTGCCGCAGCCTTGCATTTTCGTAAACTTCATGGGCTACCTCCCTATTCGTTCATTAGTGTTAAGATCATATACGCTGTTTCCACAACGCCGGTTCCGTTGTCCATGCTGGACTTTTGGATATAGCGATGTGCCTCTGCCTCTGTCAGTCCGTTGCGCTCCATCAAAAGCGCCTTTGCGCGATCGATCGTCTTTTGCTCCTCTTCGGATCGCACCCTTGGCTTCGCACGCATTTTTTTCCGCCAGCGGGAATACGCGTAGCTCATGACCTCCATTGTGGAAAGCAGCTCACTCACATGTAACGGCGTAGACAAACTGAATACATCCGGAATGGCACGCGCCTCCACATAGTCCTTCGGACCGATCATCAGAAACTGAAACCGCGAACCTGCGCCATCGTAAATGTCAATTGCCATGCCATCGATCAGCTTATAATTGCTGACGATAATGCCGCTGTCACACTCGCTTGCAGCCTGCAGCGCCTGTGCGACAGTCGAGACAGATGCATCTACGGTATAACCGGCCTTGCGCAGCACATTTTTCAGGCTTTTTGCTGTCTCTTGCTTTGGAAATACTAAAATAATGTTCATTCGTGTGTATCTCTCTTTTCCGGCAAATTAGAATTTATACAAGTATTCCTCAAGCTCCCAGTTTGTCACCTGTGAACGGTATGTTTCCCACTCCTGTTTCTTCATCTTGAGCAGTTTTTTACAGATATGGCTTCCCAATACGGACTGTACGAATTCGTCCGCCTCAAACGCATCGATCGCTTCCTTCAGCGACTCCGGCATATGTCCGATATTTAACGTTTCCTTCTCCGCATCACTCATGGCAAAGACATTCATCTGCACCTCTGCCGGCGGATTGATCCGGTTTTTGATACCATCCAGTCCTGCTGCCAGACAGAGTGCCAATGCAAGATACGGATTCATGGAAGGATCGGGACTTCTCAGTTCGATCCGCTTGTTTGAATCCTTTACCATCGGGATACGGATAAGCGGTGTACGGTTCGTAAATGACCACGCCACATCCGTCGGTGCCTCGTAACCGGGAACCAGACGCTTGTAGGAATTGACTAACGGGTTCAAGATAAGCGTCATTCCCTGAATGTGCTCCATGATACCGCCGATAAAATAATAAGCTTCTTTACTCAGCCCGTAACGACCGGAAGGATCATAAAAAATATTTTCTCCGTCCCGTTTCAGCGACATATTCAGATGTACGCCGCTTCCGGCAACATCTGCCTTCGGCTTCGGCATAAAACTTGCAAACAGACCATGGCGCTTTGCCACGGTTTTTACTGCCAATTTGAATGTCATAAAATCATCTGCGATGCCGAGCGCTTCCTTATATTTAAAATCCACCTCGTGCTGTCCTGCCGCCACCTCATGATGAGATGCCTCGATCTCACAGCCGAGATCCTCCATCGTCAGAACGATATCACGACGGGCATTCTCGCCGGAATCATTGGGTCCAAGGTCAAAATAGCCGGCACGCTCCTTTGTCTCCAGTGTCGGATTTCCCTCATCATCCGTATTCAACAGGAAGAATTCGCACTCCGGTCCAACCTGAAAATCATAACCCATCTCTTTCGCCTGCGCAATGACTTTCTTTAATACGCCACGCGGGTCACCCTTGTAGGGCTTTTCATTCGCCGCGTAAACGTCACAGATGATACGGGCCACCTTGCCCTGCTGGGGACGCCACGGGAAGATCGCAAAGGTGTCCGGATCGGGATACAGGTACATATCCGATTCCTCTACTCTGGCAAAACCCTCGATGGAGGAACCGTCAAACACATACTGATTGTTCAGCGCGCGCTCCAACTGATTTTTGGTGATCGCTACGTTCTTTAACGTTCCGAAAAGATCCGTAAACTGCAGACGGATAAACTCTACGTCTTCCTCCTCTACCATCTGTAAAATGTCCTGTTTCGTATAATGTGACATGATTCTTCTCCTTTATGATTGTGTACAATATTTTATCACTTTTTCAAATTCCAACTGACCGCCGAACAGATCCAGCGCACTGCCGATGGTGACGTTCACGCGTCCCTGTCCGATCCGGGAAAGCTCCTCCAGATCCGAATAGCTTCCGACTCCGCCGGCATATGTAACCGCCGGACAAATGCATCCGTCACTGTTTCGTGCTGCTTTCTCCGCATGTTTTTCCGGACTCCATGCTCCAAGCATAGCCACCAGTTCTTTCTCGATACCGTTTGCCTGTCCTTCCACGTCGACTGCGTGGACTAAAAACTCATCCGCATAGTCTGACAACCGCGTCAAAAATTCAGGTGTCACCCGCTCCTTTGTCAGCTTCTGCCAGCGGTCGGTCACCACGTAATAATGACCGTCCTCCATTTTCCGGCAACTCACGTCCAGCACCAGATGCTCTCTGCCGACCTTTGCTTTCAATTCCTGCAGCCGGTCAAAACGTATCTCCCCTCCGGAAAAAACATAGGACGTTACGATCACATGACTCGCGCCCGCGCGGATAAATTCGTCAGCATTATCCGCAGTGATCCCGCCTCCGATCTGCAGCCCTCCGGGATATGCGAAAAGCGCCTCCAACGCCTGCGCCTTTGTCGCCTCATAATGATCCGAGTCTCTTGCATTCAGCAGGATCACATGTCCGCCGCGCAGCCCCTTCTCCCGGTACAGGCGGGCAAAATCCGCCGCCGAGCGTTCCGAAACAAAATTCTCTGTGGCGAAATCACCCTCATCACGCAGGCTTTTTCCCACAATCTGCTTGACCTTGCCGTTGTGAATATCGATACAGGGTCGAAATTCCATAGATCCACCTCTCACATATTGTAGAAATTTTATCTTTTAGAGTGTAGCACAATTTCACGAAAAACAAAATATTTCATTTCTATTTTTTTATATTATTAAGTGTGCATGCTCCATTGACATTGTTTTTTATTTTTTGTATCATAGATACATTAAACTAAATGGCGCAATCAGATCTGTGCATTACCCTGACAGATACTGATATTACAAACTTGAAAGTGAGGATAAAAACAATGGGTTCAATTATTGGTGAAGGCATTACCTTTGATGATGTTCTGTTAGTCCCGCAGTATTCGGAAGTGACCCCCGATATGATCACTCTGACTACAAAGCTGACAAACGCCATCACATTAAACATTCCCATGATGAGTGCTGCAATGGACACTGTCACCGAGCACCGCATGGCGATCGCAATGGCACGTCAGGGAGGTATCGGAATCATCCATAAAAATATGTCTATCGAAGCTCAGGCAGAAGAAGTTGACAAAGTAAAACGTTCCGAGAACGGTGTCATCACCGATCCTTTCTCCTTATCTGAAGAGCATACCCTGCAGGACGCAGACGACCTGATGGGTAAGTTCCGCATCTCCGGTGTCCCGATCACCAGAAACGGCAAGCTCGTCGGCATCATTACCAACCGCGACCTGAAATTTGAGACCGATTTCACAAAGAAGATCAAGGAGAGCATGACTTCCGAGAACCTGATCACCGCGCGGGAAGGTATCACTCTGGAGGAAGCGAAAAAGATCCTCGCAAAGGCAAGAAAAGAAAAGCTCCCCATCGTGGATGCGGAGAACAATTTAAAGGGTCTGATCACAATTAAAGACATTGAAAAACAGATCAAGTATCCCCTCAGTGCAAAGGACGCACAGGGACGTCTGCTCTGCGGAGCAGGTGTCGGTATCACGGGCAACATGATGGACCGTGTGGACGCGCTGGTAAAGGCCCACGTAGATGTCATCGTTGTGGACTCCGCACACGGTCATTCCAAGAATATCTTAGAGGCAGTCAAAAAGATCAAGACAAAATATCCCGATCTGCAGGTCATCGCCGGAAACATCGCCACCGGCGAAGCTACAAAGGCACTGATTGAAGCAGGCGCTGACGCAGTAAAGGTCGGTATCGGACCCGGTTCCATCTGTACCACCCGTGTCGTTGCAGGTATCGGTGTGCCGCAGATCTCAGCGATCATGGATTGTTATGCAGTTGCAAAAGAGTACAATATCCCCATCATTGCAGACGGTGGTATCAAGTACTCCGGTGATATGACAAAGGCACTGGCTGCCGGCGCAAATGTATGTATGATGGGAAGCCTTTTCGCAGGCTGTGACGAGGCACCCGGTACATTCGAACTGTATCAGGGAAGAAAATACAAGGTTTACCGCGGCATGGGAAGTATCGCAGCCATGGAGAACGGCTCCAAGGACCGCTACTTCCAGGAAAACGCAAGAAAACTTGTTCCCGAAGGCGTTGAGGGACGTGTGGCATACAAGGGTTCCCTCGAGGACACTGTATTCCAGATGATCGGCGGTATCCGTTCCGGTATGGGCTACTGTGGCTGCCCTACCATTACAGAGCTTCAGGAAAGAGGCAAATTCGTGAAGATCTCCGCGGCAGCGCTGCGTGAGAGCCATCCGCATGACATTCACATCACAAAAGAGGCACCGAACTACGCCAGTGACAGCAACTAATCGTTGCTGTCACTGCAAAAATCCATTCAAAATTGCCTTCGGCAATGGGATTTTTGCACACCTGAATCATGTTCTCACGGTCTCAGCAGTATATGCTTCGACCTGATTTTTCGACCTGATTTTTAAAAAAGGAGGATAATTATTATGGGTATTATCAACAGATTTGCAACGATCATGAAAGCAAACATCAACGATCTCTTAGACAAGTGTGAGGATCCCGCGAAGATGGTGGATCAGACGCTGCGCGAGCTGAATGAGAGTCTCGCAGAGGTCAAGAAAGAGACTGCCGGTGTCATGGCTGAGGAACAGCGCTGCAAGCGCGAGTATGACGCGGTTGTTGCAGAGATCGACAAGTGGACGGGTTACGCAGAAAAAGCGATCAATGCAGGAAACGACGGCGACGCCAAAGAGTTTATCGCAAAGAAACAGCAGGCAGAAGCCAAGCTTTCCAGTGTCAAGCAGACCTATGATGTCGCTGCCGAGAACGCAAACAAAATGCGCCAGATGCACGACAAGCTGGTTTCCGATATCAATATATTGGAAGGCAAGCGCGAGATGATCAAGGCAAAGGTCGCAGTTGCCAAGACACAGCAGAAGGTAAACGAGGTTACTTCCAAGACCAAAGTAGACGGCACGATTGCCGCATTTGAGCGCATGGAAGCAAAGGCTGACCGCATGCTGGATTCCGCAAATGCAATGGCTGAATTGAATTCCGCACCGGAAGACAGTGCAGAGGCATTGGCCGCAAAGTATGATTCCGGCTCCGTTTCCTCCAGTGTTGACGCAGAGCTTGCTGCCATGAAGGCAAAGCTCGGAAAGTAGAGGATCGTTTATGGGTAGAGCAGGTGCCGGAAGATCCTCCGGCGGTTCCCACCACTCCGGTGGCGGACATTCCATCAGCAGATCCAGTGGCGGGCATCGCGTGAGCAGTTCCCGGGCAGGCAGCAGCAGTTCCCACCGGGCAGGAAGTGGCAGTAGTTATCATCGCTCCACACCTCCACCCCGCAGCAGCTATGGCGGTTATCCGCCGCCCCGCTCGTCATACGGCAGACGAACAACCGTTTTTGTAGGAAATCGCGGCGGTTCCGGTTACAGGAATGTTTCCGGAAGTATCATCGCATCACTGGTCGTTCTGATCGTATTTACCGCGATCATGTTCGGAGTTGTAAGTATGATGTTTGCCGGCGGTTCCCGGACTTCCCAGGTGAGCAGCACGATCAATCGTGAACCCCTCGCAGACAGCGCTGCATTTATCAATGATTGTATTGATGATGAGCTGGGCTGGTTTGACAATATTTCCGGTACAGAGCGCAGACTCCGGAACTTTTATGACGAGACCGGCGTCCAGCCGTATATCGTACTCCACGACTATGATCCTTCCCTCACAAGCGATGAGGAAAAGGAAAACTGGGCAATGGAATATTACGATGCGCACATTCAGAATGAGAACACATTCCTCTATGTGTATTTTGCCGAGCAGGATACAGATAATGATGTAGGCTACATGTGCTATGTGAACGGTATCGAGACCGGTTCTGTCATGGATTCGGAGGCAGTCGAAATCTTCTGGAATTACATAGACCGCTACTGGTACTCCGACATGAGCACCGACGATCTGTTCGTGACTGTCTTCGACAAGACGGCAGACACCATCATGCGCGTATCTACAACCGGTGCGGATGTAGCAAAGATCGCGGTCATCATCATCGGCGTGATCGTTATTTTGATCCTTTTGTTTGTCTGGTGGAGAGCAAAGGCAAAACGCGAGAAGGAAAAAGCCGAGGAGACAGAGCGCATCTTAAATACACCGATGCAGGATCTGGTCAATGAAAGCAAGGCAGATGAGCTTGCAAAGAAATATGATGAAATGGAATAAATGAAAATGAAAAACGTGGCGAACCCATAAAATGGTTCGCCATGTTTGTTCTATCCTTGGTAAACTGTACAAAAACACTACTTATTTCCCAAATATGCCATTTCTTCTTTGATCTGCTCATATAACGGACGGATTACACTCGGTGTTTCCTCTAACTCTTCTGCAATCTGCTCCAGTGATTTGTTCTTGAGCAACTTTTTACGAATCTGTTCATGAAGTTTTTTTTGCATGCCCTCTTCTCTGCCTTCCTCAATGGCTTCCTCGCGCTGCAATTCAAGACGTCGCTCAAACGTATAATCCATGGTCATCATATGAGTCACCTCCTCCCGGTGTTGGATCAAAAAATCTTTCAGCACATTTTCTTATAAAAGATGCATCATTCCTGATAGAAAGGGAAAAACTACGATCCTCCAACGTGGTAATCTCGACCTCTTCCGGATCATCATACGTTGTTCCATTCATTGCATTGTAGATCTCCAAAGCGCGATTCTTGTCCTGTAGCAGCATGCTGAATACATCACTGCTATACTTAGCGTTGCCGTTTGTGTTTGCCATACGTTGTCCTCCTTTTTGTAAATTTAGCAGGATCTGTATGTCAAAGTATTTCCGATATCCATTCTGGTATCATTCTAAAATCCTGCTTAAAAATGTTGTGAAATTAAAAGCAAGATTTTCCGGAATATTAGATAATAAACGATAGATTAACGATTCAGACGGCTCACCAACTCCTGTCCGTCCT
>SFRL01000086.1 GCA_004562765.1 bacterium
TTGCCAGAAAGAACAACGGTAACATGACGATCATCATGGACAGTGCTGCAAGGCTCACATTTCCGGTTGCTTTGACCAGAAAGAAAATCGGCACTCCGATGAGCGCCGCCGCACCAAAGCAAAGTAACTGCCGTTTCGTCAGATTGAAGAACACTTTTGTTTTTACCCTCGTCAGGTCACGAGGTACGGGAATATACGCTGCCAAACAATTTCCTCCTTCCCTTAGTGAGCGCTGAATACACCCTTCGCAAGCGAACCAGTCTTAAACAGGGTGAAGCACAAAAGGACGGTGTAGCCCATAACACCCCAGATAGAACCGATGATGTCATCACTGAATGCGATAGACTGAATCAGCACCGCATAAATGCCCACGCAGATCATAATCAGGAATCCCTGGAATCCGATTGCAAACAGCGAACGCAGATAATTCTGTCCGATATTGCTCTGTTCTCTGTTTCCAAAAGTGGAAAGCGGAATCGGGGCAAGGCTGACCATCAGATAAATTTCAATCATTCGACCGTAGACGATCACAAAGATGATGATTGCCAAAGCGGACATCGTGACCTGCACGATAAAGGATTGCAGGAACAAGCCGAGCAAAGGACCCAAATCCATTGCCATCAGCGTTTCTTCCATTGTTTCCAATGCCGAAGCATCTATGGCAGTATTTCCGGATATGATACCGGCGCTTGCGTTTATAACGTGCTGTGTCACATCAAACACAGCCATCGTGATATTGAATGTGTTTGTGATTAACATGACCGCAACAAAAGTCTTGAACACCCATTTGAAGAAGATCCAGGTTTCAAAATTTGCCAGATTGTTGTGGTCAATAATCATCTGAATTAGCTCATAACAGGCAATGAAGGTCAGAATCAAGCCTGCGATTGGGATAATCACTGACTCGGAGATGTTTCGTACCATGGCAAAGACACCCGGCGAAAAATTCGCCGGGGTCATGCCAACGGAGGTTGCTATCTCGCCAACCTGGTTGTTGACGGACTCAAACATCCCCGACAGATTTCCCATAATAGCTGAAACGAGCATTTCTTTCAGCCAGTCTGTGATCTGTTGGAGTATGCTGTCCAAAGGCGATTACCTCCTTGTTTTGTGATTAACCGAACAGTCCGGAGAGCAGAGGTACAAGGGTGGTGCCGATGAGGGCAACACCGCCGCCAGCCATGAGCTGCTTCATGCCCTGGGACTTTGCGCCGGGGTTATCGTTGCCGTAGCCCTCAAGCAGATTGATTGCACCCCAGATGCCAAGACCTGCGCCCAGAGCGATAACGAGAGTCTGAAGAACGGTTACTGCGCTATTGAAAAATGCCATAATATTTTCCTCCTAAAATTTGAAATTGTTTTGAGAATAGAAAAAGCCCTCCGTACTACCGGCATCAAAACCGGACGGAAGGCTTAGTTTACGAGAATCTTTTCAAGGAACTCCTCGACGGTTATCACGCCAAGTTTCTGTTCCATTCTGCTTCTTGCATATTCAGTTTCACAATCATATATATCACCACCACCTTTCATAAGAAACAGCCAATACATTGACTGCAACAAATCTTCACGAGAAGCACAGATTGTCGGTGAAAAAACGACAGGTGAAACCTTCAGAACCTCTGCGAGTTTCGCTGTGGTTTCTGCATTAGGGGTTCGAGCGTTTTTCTCATACTGAGCAATACGGACATCCGCTGTTTTCTCGGAATACCCCATCAGGAGTCCAAGCTCTTTCTGGGTAAGGCGGCGAAATCGTCTAACGAACTTCAATCGCTGCCCAATAGAGGTATCCGTGATCCACCAAGTCATTTTTTTTACACCTCGCTTTCTGCAAATTCTCGATATACAACCTCATTTTTTGCTCTGCGCTTGCCTACGGCTTCACTGGGAGCAAGGTCAGGGTAGGTTGCCTGCACTTTCTGTCTGCTTCTGCGGACAGTTTCAAACCCCGGAAAGCTGCGTCTATCCAGTTCCTTCAAAAACACAGGAACCGTCATGGCATGAATGTCGATGCCACGCAGACCGGAATAGTGTTCCAGTACCATCAGGTACAAATGATTGTCGGTATTTCTTGCCTTGTGGTCGTGTTCCAAGATGTTCTTAACCAGGGCAGATACCGTTTTCAGATTTTCCAAACAGAAACCTCCTTAATCCGCATCGACTACCACAAACTCATCACCTGCCTTGAGCTTCAACCTTCGACTCAGAAACTGCTCAATGTTGAACTCATTTCTCTTATCAAAGTCTGATGTGTACTTATAATTGGGGTGCTGCGTCAGATCGTACTTGTCAGAAAGAAACGGTCTGACACCACGCAACTGCAAAATACACTTGCTGCCATCCAGAACCGCAAGCTCATCTACGCTCGCAAGGTCTTTGCCTAACTTCTGATAATTCAAGCCGTAAGACGGGCTGTTACCTCTGGTGTTGGAGGTGTTGTAGGTGTCGATAGTTTCTTTTCCCAATGCCTGATTCAGTTCTTTGAGCGTGGTTGGCTCAGAACCACCCAGGAAAATTCGGGAATCCATGTTGCCGATGATGGTATCGGCATTGTCTTTATAAATGGCTTTCAGCTGTGATTGTGCCTGGAGAACAAGGCAAGCCGATATTTCACGGCTTCGGATTGTCGCTACCAGTTTTTCCAGATTGGGAATCTGACCGATGTTTGCCATCTCATCAATCAAGCAGCGCACATGAACCGGCAGTCTGCCGCCGTACACATCATCTGCTTTCTCGCACAACAAGTTGAACAGCTGTGTGTAAATCATGGAGATCAAAAAATTAAACGTCGCATCCGTATCTGACATAATCAGAAAGAGCGCCGTTTTCTTATCTCCGAGAGTATCCAACTGCAACTCGTCATAGGCAGTCACATCTCTGACCTCCTGAATATCAAAAGGAGCCAGACGAGCGCCGCAGGAAATCAAAATCGACTTAGCGGTCTTGCCGGCAGCCAGCTTGTATTTTTTATACTGACGGACTGCAAAGTGATTCGGCTTTTTCTTTTCCAGGGCTTCAAACATCAGATCCACCGGGTTCTGGAACTCCTCATCATCTTCCCGCACCTCCATTGCGTTCAGGAACTCAATCAGGGTGGAGAAATTCTGTTCCTCAACCGGAGCTTCATAGTGGATATATCCGATCAAGGCACAGTAGAGCAGCGTTTCCGCCTTCGTCCAGAACTCATCACCGGCTTTTCCATCACCCTTTGTGTTGGCAATCAGCGTTGTCACCAGTTTCAGAATGTCTTTTTCTGAATGGATATAGGCAAATGGGTTATAGTGCATCGACTTCTGAAAGTTGATGGTGTTGAAAATCTTGATGGTGTAGCCATGCTTCAAAAGGGCGTTGCCGCACTCAATCACGATGCTGCTCTGGAGAAGGTTTGGCTTCAACCAAAAGCGAGTTTTACCGGAACCCGAACCGCCGATAATCAGAACATTCTTATTTCGGGCATTGGCAGGATTCTTCGGGCGATTGCTCATCATCAGCCGCTCCGTTTTCGTCAGGATCACATTGTCCTCGAACTTTGGTGCAATAAACGGCTCAATATCTTTTGCCGTTCCCCAACGAGCAGAACCGTACTCAACATTGTGTCGGTACTTCTTTGCGTTTTTGCCTTTTAGATAGACAGCCAGCCGAAGTCCTGCGCCGCAGAGAATACCAATCAGCAAATCCAACGGGTGAAAGCTGGGAAACGGATTGTTCAGGGCTATCGGAAGGGCATGAAAAAAGCTGAGGATTTTCGCAGATGAATCTGCCCCCTCAGCCAATCTCCATGCTTCTCCTAAATTCGTAGCGAACAACCCTACCAGAAAATACGGTAAATTCAGAATCAGGAGCTTTTTCATTTTTCTCTTATCCATCACAGATCACGCTCCTGTTTCTTCTCTCGAACCTTCTTCGGAATCGCTGCGACAATTTCCTTGAACTTCTTCAGCTGCGCCAGAACGCTCGGCTTTTCATTCTTGGTTAATGCCCTTGCCTGATGTTCCTTGCAGATTGCATCCAAAGCATCTGCATCTTTAGAACGGACAAAAACAAGAAACCGGGGAGGATCAACGGACTTATCTTTTCTTACGGCAAAGTCCACGCCATACTTCTTGGCGAGCTTTTCAAAATCACGGATACTCTCTTTGTCGATCTCAACATTCGTAGCACCCTGATTCTGTCCCAAAAGCTGTTTCACGGATTGCTTTCCATGAACGGCAGGGTCTCGTGCCTTTTTCATCTTCACTTTTTCCCGGTGCTGCAAATACTTGCGGATACCGGCAATGATAGTGCGCCCCGTCAGCTTGGTTGTGCTGATCGCCAGGTTTACTGTTCTGTTTTCAACTTCTTCCTGCATGATTCATCACCTCCTGCAAGCAGTAGAGTGAACAGATTATCGTGCCATATCTCTGTGGTCGTAATACAGATTGCCCTTGGCAACTGCGGCATGGCTGATAATCTTGATATTGCCAGCTTTCTGGTTATCCAGAGCCTTCTGATAACCCACATCGCTCAAATACAGGCGATTTCTTTCGCCTTTCCAACCGACAGGCGATTCATCGGTCAGCACATCGAAAATAATCATGTGCTTGGTGGCGTCATCAAATCGTGCCAAGTCCATATAGGTATGTCCCTGGTACTCCTTGGCACCATCCTGAATCCGCTTTCGCTCCATCAGCTCTCCAATCGTCGAATTTCTTTGCATAAGAACCTCCTTACAGAACATCTCGGTCAGGGTTACTTTTGTGGGGAACCGAATCAGCTTTGACAGGTGCATCTTCTTTCTTCACCATGTCATCCGGCAGGGGAAGCGCCATAATGCTGCGCCCCATGCGTACAAAAGTCTCAGGCTGATGAAAGTGTTCCTCAAACTGCTTCATCAGTTCCGGGGACAGAGAACAAAAATCATCCTCGCCCAATCCCACAACCAGAAAATCACCGGCGATAATGTCATAAATATCGCCGTCATCATCACGCAGCGCACGGTTCAGTTCTTTGCCTACGAGTTTACCTTCGTCGTGCATCACCAGTGCAACCGGCTCATTGAACGGATAAGTTGCCTCAATATCGCCACCTACGGCTTTCTGCAAATCCTCCAGCTCACAGCCGATCTGCACAGCCTGCGGATACATGAACGGCTTTACCAGCAACACATTCATGGTATCTGCCTGTTCTTTCTGAACCTCCCGTTCCTCGGTCGTGCCGAACGCAACACCGGTAAAGTTTTCGGAGTCCAGAATGTACTCCGAATTGTAATAAGCGGCTCTAACCTGTTCCTCTGCCGCATCGTGAGATTCTGCTTGCACCGTAACCGTTTTCTCCAAGGTTTCGGTGATCTTCACATCGTATTCTTTCAAGTTTCGATACCTCCGTTTCTTTGGAAATAAGAAAAGCGACCATCCATGAACCTGTTACAGTTCATAAATAGTCGCATCCACATCGGCTAAAAGCTCGAACAAGCAAATATCGTCCAGTTCGCAAATCAGGGAACCCATGTCGAAGAAAATATCGTCCTCGCATTCCACCGTAGTAACCACGCTGCGGTGTTCGTTAAGACAAATGGCTTCTTCCTTGTCCATCGTGATCGTAGACATACAGGACACCACATAGAATGTCATATCTTCTGCTAACCACAGCTCCTTGCTCTGAATCGTGCGAACTTTTTCATCGCCGCTCATATCTTCTACATAGGACAGAAGCCGCACGGCTCTGCTGTTCAGAAGTACCTTTCCCTGATAGTCGATACCCTCACCAGCAGAGGACAATACTCGATACTCGCTAATCATCTCGGCATTTTTCTGAAACGACTTTGCCAGAAGCGCAGGAGAAATATCATCGAACTCCTCACTGTAGTTTACGAGCATATCTACCATATAATCAGGATCGCAAAGGTCGTAGAGTTCTTCCAAAGCGCCCTGAATGTTTTTGGGTGTAAACATTTTTTACCTTACCTTTCCATTGATTTTTCTCTTTTTTTCTGCCATTGCTCCAAAAGCTGAATGATTTTATCCTCCATCTGCTTGTTGGTATAGGACTTCGGGAAGTATTTTCGCAACGAATCCGTTTTGAAGGTTACTCTGTCCAGCTCTCCCTTCTTGATTTCATTCATAATCTCGCACATCGCATCCAGCGTACACTCGCCCTCCTGTGCGAGCTTTTTAATTCGCTGTGCTTGCGAAAGGGAAGGAGCTGCTTGAGCATAATCCATTGCAGAAAGAAAATCCTTCTGTTCTTCACTTGCCAGATAGGAAAGCTCCACCGCAGGATTGAATTTGATCTGACCCGTATCTACCATATCCAGCAGTTCCGGAATCAGTTCGGTCAGACGGATATAACGGTGTACCTGATTTCTGCTTTCTCCTGCCTCCTGACCGACTATATCCATTGCCTGCAACTTCATCCCAACTTGGGATGAAGTTAAATCGGTGCGTTGACCTTGATGTTTAATCGCATCCAGCTTCATCTTATAAGCAAATGCTCTTTCACTCGGCAGGATACTCTCCCTCTGCAAATTCGCATCAACCATCAAAATAATGGCTGCATCATCGTCCAGGTCACGAACAATCGCAGGCATGGTTTCCTTACCCGCAAGCTCCGATGCCCGGTGCCGCCTGTGACCAGAAACGATTTCATAACCACCGTCGGGGTCAGGACGGACAATCGCAGGAGTGAGAACTCCGAAATCTCGGACGCTCTCTGCCGTTTTCATCATTTCTTCATCATCAACCACACGGAAGGGGTGTCCCTCAAAGGGGTGTAGCTCAGAAAGCGGAATTTCCTGCACACGCTCCTGCTGGGCTTCAGCTCTGGATTGATCGGTGGAGAAAATATCATCGTACCCCTTCAAGCTGATGTTTGCGCCTTTTTTCTGCATTGTTTAACACCTCCTTCGTCAGAATTTTATAGGCTTCGGCAACTTTGCCTTTGGGATCATGCTTGAAGATACTGGTTCCCTCTGCGCTGATTTCCTCTGCACGGACAGAGCGGGGAATGTCGGTCTTGTAAACCTTCAGCTTTCCGCCGTAGCTCTCCCGAATCAGATTGCTGATGTCTTTGGAGTAGTTGGTGCGGCTGTCCACCATCGTCAGAAGAATCCCTTCAATCCTCAGTTTCGGGTTGATTTGCCTCTTGACCTTGTTGATGGTTCCAAGCAGCTGTTCCAGACCCTTTGCAGGAAGGTATGCTGCCTGAACCGGTATCAGCACATTGTCGGCAGCTGCCAACGCATTGACGGTCAGCATACCCAAAGACGGCATACAGTCAAGAAGAATGTAATCATAATTCTGTTTGACTGTATCCAGGTATTGCCGGAGAATGGTTTCCCGGCTCATGGCATTGACCAGTGCTACCTCCATACCTGAGAGTTCGATGTTGGACGGCACCAAATCAACGCCCTCCGGATGATGAAGAATCCCTTCATCGGGAGTAATAGGGTTTTCCATCATAATCTTTCCCATCAGATCGGAAAGTGTCGGAGACAGATCATCCGGGCAGGGATTGCCCAAACTGACCGTCAGGGAAGCCTGGGGATCGGTGTCTACCAGAAGCACCTTTTTTCCTTCAAGAGCCAAGCCAACGCCCAGATTCTCGGTGGTGGTGGTCTTTCCAGTGCCTCCTTTCTGATTGACCACCGCAATGATGGTTGCTTTTTTCGACATTTATCGTCACTCTCCTTCCTCTCGCTTCATTTTCAATTTCTTAAATCCTCCTTCCAAATATCCGTGTGACATATCGTGCCGAACAAGAGCATCGTAGTAGGTGTCTATTGTCGTCGGCGCATTGTATATCGTAGTCAGCATATACTGACGGATATTTCTAATCTTTGTGGTGTTCTCCTTGAAGCAGTCCATAACATATCGAATGTGTTCGGCATTCAGTTTCATAAACCGACTGCGGACAATTTCTGCCGGACGCTCCTCTGCACCAATGCGAATCAACGGTCGCTTCGTGCAAACTGTTTCAACGATCAACTCCAGAATGTTATCCAGCATTTCGGAATCGTAAGGGTAATCCTTCTTCAACAAATCCATACTGAGCTGATCCGAGAAATAATCAAAGTATTCTTGATACCGGTCATTCTCGTCCATCATTCCACCATTTCCGGAAGGAAAGATAGAATCAGTATCACTAAATTCAGTATTTTTAATATCAGTATTATTACATTGTGATTTCGGAAGTTCTTGAGTTGTGATTTCCATTGTTCCAGAATTGTGATTTTCACAATTCAAGAGTTGTGAATCCACAGCAGAGATAAAGTTCTTCACATAGATCAGGTTGGGCTTTCCCAAACCCTGGCGCTTACGTTCAATCAATCCTGCTTTCTTCTCAAGTTCACTGAGCAGCTTGATAGCCTTTTGTTCAGCACAGTTCAGAGCCATCTTCGCTTCGTCGATTGTAAAAATGATATACACTCTACCGTTTTTATCTATCCAACCATTCTTGGCAGACAGGCTCATGCGGTCAAGCAAAATGCCATACAGCATCTTGGCATCGGCAGAAATATTCCAGAACCTCTCGTTCGTGAACAACACCTTCGGAACTCGATAGAATGTGAATAGATCGGATTGCTGACCGTAAAAATAATCAAAACTCACACGGCTTCACCACCTTCTTTCTGCGGAAAACTTTCTGTTGTCAGCGGAATGCTGCGGAAAGTCGTATCCGTCTTTTCGTAAGGACATCGGGCAAAATAGTAGAAGCGGTATTCCTGTTCATACACATCCATATCAACGAAGCCCCACTTCACGCATAACCTTCTTCGTACACCAACCAATGCACGGGTGATCTCGCCCATAGGGACAGCCATCACATTCCGACTTGGGTTTCGGCGGCAAAGAGATTAAGTAGTAGCAATTATTTCTACCCAGACGGCAGCCCTTTCTGCCATTCGTCCAGAAGTAGCAGTAATGACAGTCGCTCGGCTTGTCTGCGGTATAAACAGGCTTGCTCAAATAAAACACCTCCAATCTCTTGTATTTGCCCATGGGTTTGGGCATAAAAAAAGAGCGCCTATCCATCCCCAATGCGGGGCAAATAGACGCTCTATGTACATAACGATATTTAATTTTATCTGCTATAACTGCATGGTATTCAAAACATCCGCCTTTTTTGATTAGCTGGATTTTTGGCACGATTTTGGGGCTGATTAGCAGGAAGGGCATTTTCATTAGCAAGAACAGCCCGTTTTCTGCTAAAAATTAGCTGGCGATTTTGTCTTATAACAACCGTTCGATTCTGGAGGGGTTGTCAAAAATCAAATTTTGGAGTAGAATTTTATCTCATACAGTGAAAGAGCTTTTTCGTAGCTTTTTATATAAGAAAAGCCGAAAACCCTTGAAAACAAAGGCTTTCGGCGTTGTTCACTGGCGTCCATAAGAGGATTTGAACCTCCGACCCCACGCTTAGGAGGCGTGTGCTCTATCCAGCTGAGCTATATGGACGTGTCTGATATATGATTATAGCCCGATCAAAGTCGAACTGCAATCCCTTATTTAGTTTTTTTTGAGGTGGCCGTTGTAACGCAACCTTAGGAGGCGGTCGCTCTATACAACTGAGCTACGGAGGCGGATGGACGTGCCTTTCTTTCAAAAGGCTGTTTTTTTATGATAGCGTATCCGAAGGAAAAAGTCAACCGGGGCACAGAAGTGTTTTTATTCATACACATGCATAAAGTTCAATTCCAGCACCGGGACAAATGTAAGATGGGTGGTTTTTTCTTACAGACAGGCTGGCATTATTTCGCTATTTCCCAAATTTCGCGCAAGATTGTTGTAAAGAAATCATAAAAAAATGTGATTTTCTTATTTCCATTCGCCGCATGATTATGTTATGATATGATTAGTTTGTTTCGGCTGTATCGTTATGGCCATTTTGCAAAATTTTTAATGCTGTAAAAGGGAAGTGAACAGCTATGAAAATTCATATTACAGAAACCGTCCTGCGCGACGCCAACCAGTCGCTGATGGCGACCCGTCTGCCGATTGAGGATTTCACCGGCATTCTGGACACCATCGATCAGGCCGGTTACCATTCGATCGAGTGCTGGGGCGGTGCAACCTTTGATTCCTGCCTGCGCTATCTGGGGGAGGATCCGTGGGAGCGTCTGCGCACGATCAAAAAGCACATGAAAAACACCAAGCTGCAGATGCTGCTGCGCGGCCAGAACCTGCTGGGCTACCGCCACTATTCGGATGATATGGTGCGCCGCTTCGTGCGCGCGTCCATCGAGAATGGTATGGACATCATCCGTATCTTCGACGCGCTCAACGACCTGCGCAACATCGAGACTGCGGTGGACGAATGCCTGAAGGCGGGCGGCCATGCACAGGGCACCATCTGCTACACCCTGTCGCCGATCCACAACCTCGAGATGTATGTCGGCCTCGGCAAGCAGATCGAGCAGATGGGCTGCCAGAGCCTTTGCATCAAGGATATGGCCGGCATCATGAGCCCGAAGGAGTGCTTCGACCTCGTCACCGCGCTCAAGAAGGAAATCAAGATCCCGATCTACGTGCACACCCATCAGACGACCGGTCTGGGCTTCATGACCTACCTCAAGGCGGCCGAGGCGGGCGCGGCCGGCATCGACTGCGCGATCTCGTCCTTTGCCGGCGGCACCAGCCAGCCCGCGACCGAGACCATGGTCTACACCCTCAGCCAGATGGGCTTCGACTGCGGCGTCAACTCCAAGACCCTCAAGAAGATCAACGACTTCTTCCTGCCTGAGGAGCGCAAGTTCATCGACAACGGCACCTTTGACCCGACCGTGCTCGCGGTCAAGGCCGACGCGCTGGTTTACCAGATTCCGGGCGGCATGCTGTCCAACCTGATGGCCCAGCTCAAGGCGCAGGGCGCGATCGACCGCCTTGATGAGGTGCTTGAGGAGACTCCGCGCGTGCGTGCAGACCTCGGCTATCCGCCGCTCGTCACTCCGCTCAGCCAGATGGTCGGCGTACAGGCGACCGTCAACGTACTGGTGGGCGCGCGCTACAAGAACATCGGCAAGGAGA
Source organism: bacterium (assembly GCA_004562765.1). GTDB lineage: Bacteria > Bacillota > Clostridia > Lachnospirales > Lachnospiraceae > W0P33-017. Next base: position 10,998 of record SFRL01000086.1, read on the forward strand.
TCAAGGCCTATATCAAGGGCGAATACGGCAAGGCGCCTGGCCCGATCGATCCCAAGCTGATGAAGAAGGTGCTCGGCGACGAGCAGCCCATCACGGGCCGCTACGCGGAGACCATCGAGCCGGAGTTCCCGAAGGCCAAGGAGG
>SFRL01000087.1 GCA_004562765.1 bacterium
GGAAAGGTGATTTTTTTGTATAACAAACACCGCGCACCCGCATAGCGGGTGGTTTATATTTCGCACGCTTCGCGAGCTCAACAGGGTCACGACCCATAATTAAAAGAGCGGCGTTTCAGCGAACGCCGCCCCTTTACTCAACATCAGTTTTTCTTTTTTTCCGTCTCCGTTTCTGCTTCCGGCTCCGCCTCCGGATCCGCCTCCACAACCGTGTTCAGCTTACCGCTCTTTCCGGTCTCATTCATCATGTAAATGATCACCGGATCATCAGCACTTGCCTTCTTCGTCACCTTTACGGTATACACATAACCGCCAAGCTCCTCGTCATAGACACCCTGATCGTTCTTATAGTATTTCTTACCGATCTTCACAACAGCCGTCGCCTGATCTATACAGAACAGTTCGATCTCCTCTGTCGTATCGTAGATCACATCCGTAATCAGCTCCGGTGTCTCCGGCAGCGCCAGTTTCACAGTTGCCTGATTGACATCCCAGATGCTTCCATCCGTATCACGTACCATCGCTGTGATCAGTGTTCCCGGCGCTTTCGGCTCCGACATCGTATAGGAAAAGCTTCCACCGGAATTGACCATCGTCTTCACCCTTGTATTTCCGATCAGAAGATTGATCGGTCCCTCATAGTCTTTCATATGACCGGAAACGATCGTGCTCTTGCTGTCAATCTCATCGAAGCTGATATCCGAATATGAAATCGGGATCTCGCTGACCGGTGCAACCGTTACCTGCGCCTGCGCACTGGTACGTTCCATTCCATCCACCGTATCCGATGCCGTCACGACAAGCTGTTTTCCTTCCGGCAGGTCTCCAACTGCAATCGCAAAGAAGCCGCTCGCATCAGACACGCCGGTGTACGTCTCAGCTCCGTCCGTCACCTCAATCCGGTACGGTCCGTTTTTCGGTGCCGGGATCTTTCCATATATACAGTCATCTACTGCATAGATCTGGTTCAGTCTTGGCATGTTGGGCGCCACATCTGTCGCCACCATACTGGTGACAACACTGCTCTTATCCGTCCAGTCCAGACTGTACACCTGAAGCTTCGTTCCTGCCAATGGCGCAGGAATGCTCAGATTAAACATGCCGTCTGATACACTGTACTCGACCAGCTCAACCTTTTTCTTATAATCATATACCGGGCTGTTTTCATATGCCTGCAGACCGCCGTCCTCGGGTACATATACCACATCGCCCGCAAACGCAATGACTTTACAGTATTTTGAATCATTGAGAACACCTGTGATCACCTGACTCTTGTTAGTGATCTCATCCACCTCCGGAGTATTTGCTCCGGTCCGCTTTACCGCACAGGAGATCTCTATACTCTTTCGCCCGCCGGCATCCTCTATCCACAATTTGATAACGGAATCTGCAGGCAGTTTCGGTGTGCTCACCGCAAAGGAGCCGTCCTCTTGCACCACTGCCGAATAGGTCTCCCCCTCAGCTACTACATACACAGTCGTTCCCGGCTCCGCCTTTCCCAGTACCTGCTTTGCACGATTTGTACATTTCGTGATCTCAGGTGTTTCCAGCATTCCCTCGTCATAGTTCGCCACCTGGATATATTTCACCGTACGATTGCCGCATTTATCTTCTGCCATCACAGAATATACTCCATTGGAGCTGACAGTAAAAGAACCGCCGGCAACCACGGATGCCCCATTCCAAAGCGCCGAATCCGCCGGTGCGATACCATTATAATACTTTACCGTTCGAACGCCCGACCGGTCACTCGCCTGTACAACGATCGGCACCTTGTGATTCGTTACCTTTGTATTTCCCGATGCCAGAACGAGGAACGGCGGTGCCTGATCCTCTTTCTCTTCTTTCACGGCTGCCTGATAATAGGCACTTTTTGAATTCTTATCCAGCGTCTGAATATACCAGTCCGCCGTTCGTGCATAGTCCTCTGATTTTTTTGAAGATTTTATCAGATAATTTGTTCCTTCCGGGAAGATAACCTCCCAGTTCTCATCCGTCTGCACATTTACTTCGGAATACTGGCTCTGTTCTTTCAGATAGTCCTGAAGCAACTCATTAATATAAACTCGCTTATTGCAGATCACATACTCTGAAATACTGGTTGCAACCTTACAGAAAGAACTGTTCAAGCGGGGGCTGACCAGTACAAATTCCATATCATCCGTTACTTCTTTTCCGTTACACGTAAATTTGGTCACACGGTGTGCGTTTTCGTTAATCAGAGCGCCATCCTTATTATATCTCGCGCTCTTTGTCGGATCGATCTCGTACTCAATACCGTCAAAAACAAGGAACCCGGACCAGTCATCCAGCCAGTCCTTATTCAGAACCGGAACCAGATTTTCATCTTCAACATGCTGCTGCACCACGGAATCCTTCCATGCCGAATCCACAGCAGCGGAAGGTTTCTGATAGGCACTTGCCAGCCATTCCAGCCATTCTCTCAATTGATCTCCGGTAATGCTGTAAATAAAAGCGAACTCCTTATTCCAGTTCTGGATATTTAACGCATCCGCAACCGTGAAATCACCCTCCACATCAATATAATCCTGCACAGACTGATTTCCTGTAAGATTATAGCTCGTAACCGCAACTACCGGACAATCTTTAAAATCCGTTGCAACATTGTTGATATACTCCAATCCGTAATGGATCTTCGCCTCGTTTGCCAGTTGCACGGCAACATTATCCTCCAGCGGTCCAAAATAATTCGTCACACGGCCGTTTACCTTTGCGAGGCTGGTATTGTAGATCTCATCGAACTGTTCCTGATACTGATCATTAATTTCCGTTACCGTCGGATCCGGTTTGGTTGAAGACTTCACGTACTTGATCTTTGTGTTGCTGCCTGCAACCTGCACCTTTCCATTCACCAACTTAAGTTTCAGATCGATCATACCGACACCTGCTCCGTGGTCCTTTACTGCCACGTAGGGCTTTCCATTCAGCAGTCCGTCCGCAGACACGCCCGAATAGTTGTAAAACTTTTGCACATTCGCATCTGATGACGGAAAATTCACATGCGCATGCCCGCCCACGATCGCATCCAGCCCATCGATCTTTGACAACTCATAGGCAGCATTCTCACTCATCTGCACATATTCACCGTCACTTCCGATTCCGGTGTGTGCCAGCGCAATGATCAGATCCACATTTTTTGCTTTCAGTTTTTCCACCTGTTCTTCTACGCTGTCAACCATATCTTTGGTTGTCAGAAGAAGCGAATGGTCATAATGTGTCGTTAATGTCGGAGTGGTCACACCGATCAGACCGATCTTTACGGAAATCGTTTTGCCCGTTGTTGTCTTCAGCTTTTTCGTAATGACCTTATTCTCTGCCCATATGTTCTTCTTTGACTGCGCATCATATACATTTGAGACGATGACCTTGCTGCCCAGCCCTGCCTCTTCCAGCTGATCCTTCAGATACATATAGCCGTAATCAAAATCATGGTTGCCCACCGTCATGGCGTCATAGCCCATCTCTGCCATTTCCGCATACATGTATTCCACGCCGGTAACAGCTCCTCTGTAAATGCTGTCCGATCCGTATCCGTAGATCGTATCACCAATATCTACAAGCAGCGTATTTCCATATTTCAACGATGCTTTTGCTTCATTGATCAGCGTTGCCGCCTGTGCCAGACTACCCTTTTTATATTCATAGGCAGAATCGTAATTGATGTTTACACTCTGCCCGTGCAGATCCGTTGTAGACAGAATCCGCAATGTTGTCGTGCCTGTCGCATTCGCTGCCTGCACCTGCTGAACCGGGCACACGCCCAAAAGCATGACGCACATCAGGATCCATGCTGTTACCTTTTTCATTTTCGTGTTTCTCTTACTCATATTACACCTCTTACTTCCTTCCTGCATTCGCGTTGCTGATAAAATGCAGTAATTACATATTGCGTTATAAGTATATCACATCGAGACCTCTTCAATCAACTTTTTTGACTTTTTTACGCTTTTATGCTATGATGAGCGCACTATTTAAGCTTCTCTATTTGAAAGGGGACACGCATGAAATACGGAGTACTTTTTAACAAAGGCAATGTCAATCTGGGTGACGATATTCAGGCATACGCAACTGCACGCTTCTACCCTTCGCTGGACTATTTTGTAGACCGCGAGCATATTCATGAGTTTCAGAGTGAAAACAATGAACCCGTTGCGGTTATTATGAACGCCTGGTACATGTGGGAAAAATGGCATTGGCCGCCGGCCCGGTGTATCGTACCGCACATGGTCGGCATTCATTATGCCGATCACGAGCTTTCCCTGCAGCCGGGATCGCCTTTAAAATACGAGGCTTTAGAAGGCTTAGGCGGCGAGTACCTGAAAGCATATGCCCCCATTGGTTGCCGCGATTACTACACAATGAACCAGATGAAAAAGCTTGGCATCGACTGTTATTTTTCCGGTTGCATCACACTGACGCTTCCGCAGATGCCGATTGTAAAGCCCGAAAAAGAGTACATCTGTATCGTAGATGTTGACGCAAGAGTAAAAAACAGGCTCGTAAAACTTCTGGGGAACAGCGGTTACGAATTAAAGATCATGACTCACACCGGTGAGCGCGACGAGAACCGCACTTGGGAGCAGCGCAAAGAAAAGGTCGAGGAGCTCCTGACTACATACAGGAATGCAAAATGCGTGATCACCAAAAAGCTTCACTGTTCGCTGCCCTGTCTGTCTCAGGGGACACCCGTCGTCCTGATCAAACAGATGGATGACGACATCCGCTTTTCACCCTACTACGACTTTTTACATTATATTAAAACAGATGACTTCCTTGCAGGAAACTACGACTACGACTTTACCAACCCCAAACCAAACAAGCCGGATTACAAACCGGTCCGCGAGGCTCTGATCAGATCATGCGAAGAGTTTGTCGCACGCATGTCAACCGAGGAGCGTTCCGCCGAGGAACTGGATCGCTTTACTGTCAGTGACGCGGAGGTCGACCGTTGGCGATATGATCTCATGAATCAGACACTGCACATGTGGGTCGGTCAAAGCTGGAAGGAACGCAAGGATCTGAAGGATCTGAAAAACCAGCGTGACCAGCTCCAAAAACAGATCAGTACTTTAACAGAAGAAAACCAAATGCTGCGCGAAGGAAAAGACCCGTCAGCAGACACCGGTCACTCCCAAACGTTGGAAAAAACACGTGTCAGGAAGGTTCATCGCTGGCAATATATTCTCATGGACAGCCTGCTGCGCATGAGATTGGAACGGACCAGACAGGCACACAAAAAGTTGAAAGAGCTGAAACGCGAACGAGGAAAGCTCAAAAAGCAGCTCAAGGCTTTAAAAAAAGAAAACCGCAAGCTGCGCAAGGGAAAGGCATAGCCGCGAACCATCTTTTTGACTTTTACAATGGGTTATGCTATGATGAGCACAGTGTTGTGAACATTATTAATTCGAAAGGGGACACGTATGAAATACGGAGTACTGTTCAACAAAAGCAACGTAAACCTGGGCGACGATATTCAGGCATACGCGACCGCGCGCTTCTACCCTTCACTGGATTATTTTGTAGACCGCGAGCATATTCATGAGTTTCAAAGCGAAAATAATGAGCCCGTTGCCGTCATCATGAACGCCTGGTATATGTGGGAAAAATGGCATTGGCCGCCGGCTCGCTGCATCGTACCGCACATGGTCGGCATTCATTATGCCGATCACGAACTGTCTCTGCAGCCGGGATCACCTTTAAAATATGAGGCACTGGAAGGCTTAGGCGGCGAATACCTGAAAGCATATGCCCCCATCGGCTGTCGCGATTACTACACGATGAACCAGATGAAAAATCTTGGTATCGACACATATTTTTCGGGTTGCATTACGCTGACACTCCCGCAGATGCCGATTGTAAAACCTGAAAAAGAATATATCTGCATCGTGGATGTTGATACAAAAGTAAAAAATAAGCTCGTAGAGCTTCTCAAGGACAGCGGCTACGAGTTGAAGATCATGAGCCACACCGGCGAGCGGGATGAAACGCGCACCTGGGAGCAGCGCAAAGAGAAGGTCGAGGAGCTTCTGACAACCTACCGGAATGCGAAATGCGTGATCACCAAAAAACTCCATTGCTCGCTTCCCTGCCTGTCGCAGGAAACACCGGTCGTTCTGATCAAGCAGATGGATGATGACATCCGTTTCTCTCCGTACTATGACTTTTTACACTATATTAAGACCGATGATTTTCTCGCAGGAAACTACGACTACGACTTTACGAATCCCAAGCCGAACAAGCCGGATTACAAACCGGTCCGCGAGGCTCTGATCAAATCGTGCGAAGACTTTGTCGCACGCATATCAACCGAGGATCGTTCCGTCGAAGAGCTGGATCGTTTCACTGCAACCGACGAGGAAGTATACCATTGGAGATACGATCTCATGGACCGCACGCTTCGCATGTGGCTGGAAAAAACCAGACAGGAACACAAGGATCTGAAGAAGCTAAAGGCTGAACGCACCAAGCTCAAGAAGCAGGTTGCCTCTCTTACAGCAGAATTAAACAATTCCCGTGAAAAAAAGAGCGAACCGGAGAAATCCAACACAACCGCTTTTTCACAGAAGGTCAGAAAAATATTTAATAAAAAATAACCCACAGAAAGAAGCTGTCGCATCCGCAACAGCTTCTCTTGTTTTCCCCTCCGGCACTCTTATGCTTTTGAGTCTTTCGTTATATGTATCTTTTCTTCACATCCACTGATCTTGTTTCCCGAAATTATAGATACCTTTGACTTGATCACAACAGCAATTCCCCAGGTTTTTGCTTTCTTTATGGTATTGCTCTTAATGGTATTTACCGTGGACTGTTCAACGCCGATTCCATACTTGCCAACATTCGAGATCTTATTCCCGCTGATCGTTGTCGTTTTGGAAGCGCCGTTCAGATAAATACCGTTTGTGTTATAACCGCTGACCGTATTGTTTTTGATTTGGTCAGCCTGGCTCGCCAGACGAAGCTGAATTCCGTGATAGCTTTCTCCCTTGGCTTTGCCGACAAACTTGAAGGTATTGGATGCAACCGTCACTTTTCTGACATCCTCCAGACGAATACCGTTTCCAACAGACTGCACATTATTGTTTTTGATCGTCACACCACTGATATAATAATCTCCCTTGGGAACGATACTGCCCTTCGTCATTTTTGTATCCTTCGTCAGCTTCAGTCCGCCGACATAGATTCCGACAGGCGCATAGGAAGCGAATTTGTCTTTTCCGCTGCAGGTAATCTTATTATCGGAGATCAGGATCTTCTGGTCAGCGGCAGGCTTTATGTACCGGTCGGAGATGGTCGTCGCCACGCCGTCCTCCGCCGCGATGTCCGACGGCAGATACGTCCCTGTCGCCTGTAATATATACAGAGCAATGCCACGCGGGCAGCCGCTGATCTCATTTCCGGAGATCGTAACATTGATCCAGTTGTGTCCCTGTACACCAATGCTTCCGATGTTTTTGAATGTATTGTTCTTTATCGTGATACCGTCTAACGGACAGTTCACGATGGAGGTATGGCTCCCGACGCCTCTCGGAACATTATCAAACACGCAGTTCTCAACCAGCACATTTTTGGTAGCCAGCGCCTCCGCCATATAGCCACTGAAATGATCATGGCTCAAAATATCCAGCTGGATCGCCTCATAGGTGAGTGTCGCACCGCTGGTCGCCAGCAGCTGATC
>SFRL01000032.1 GCA_004562765.1 bacterium
TGGAGAGTATCCGCGAGAGCGTGAATATAGCAAACCGTTTCCTTGCCTATATCGGTATCTGCGGTATTTTGCTGAGCGCGGTGATCGTGGTGCTGGTGACACAGCGAATCACCCGACCGATCCGGCAGCTCACCGATATCTCACGCCAGATGACCGAACTGGATTTTACGGCTAAATATGAGGAAGGCGGCAGCGTCAAGGAGATCGAGCAGCTCGGAATGCATATGAACCAGATGTCGGAAACGCTGGAGCATGCGATCGGAGAACTGAAGACTGCCAATAACGAGCTGAAAAGTGACATCGAGAAAAAAGAACAGATCGATGAGATGCGGAAGGAATTTCTGTCGAATGTCTCACATGAGCTGAAAACGCCGCTTGCCCTGATCCAGGGCTATGCGGAAGGCCTGCAGGAGTGCATCAACGACGACGCGGAAAGCCGCGGTTTTTACTGTGAAGTCATCGTGGATGAGGCGGGAAAAATGAATCAGATGGTACAGAAGCTGCTCACACTCAATCATCTGGAATTCGGCAATGATGCGGTGACGATCGACCGGTTTGATATCACAGAGCTGATCATGGGTGTCATAGAAAATTCCACGCTGCTCCTGAAGCAGAATGAGATTGAGCTGACATTTGATGAGGAACAGGCATTTGTATGGGGGGATGAGTTCCAGATCGAGGAGGTCATCACAAACTATCTGAGCAATGCGATCCATTACGCGGCGGGGGAAAAGAGGATCCGTATATTTTACACCTACAGGGATGATGTGCTGCGCGTCAGCGTTTTCAATACCGGCAGTAACATTCCACAGGAAGATATTGATAAAGTCTGGGAGAAATTTTACAAGGTGGACAAGGCTCGTACGCGCGCTTACGGCGGCAGCGGCATCGGCTTATCCATCGTGAAGGCGATCATGGAGTCACATCACAGGGACTGTGGGGTGTGCAATCATCCTGACGGTGTCGAATTCTGGATGGAACTGGATAAAAATGCAGTTGCGCGAACGGAAAAAGAATGATAACATGAAATCATCTAGTGAATGTGGAAGGAGCTTTTTATGACAAAGTCCAGAAAGAAAAAAAGTCTCCTGAGTGTCGTGCTTCTTACGGGTGCGCTGATATTGACCGGATGTGGGGAAGAACCGTATGAACTGCAGGATAATGAGCGCGAGATCATTGTGAATTACGCGGCACACATTGTTGCGAAGTACAATGTCAAGCAGCCGGAGGGTTATCGATATGTATACCCGAAGCCGGAGGATGAAACTGAGGAAGAAGAACAGCCTCAGGAAACGCCGCCGGAGGAGTCTCAACCGGAGGGATCAGACGATCGTGAACTGCAGGCGGACGGACAGACGCAGGAGACCGCTTCTGCGGATGGCACAGACGCTCCGGATGAGGAGGAAACGCCACCTGTGACATTGAGTGAGGCATTGGGGCTTACCAATATACAGGCTGTCTATACGGGGGCGGAGCTGACGGACCGCTATGATACGATCGTTCCGGACTCGGGAAAGAAGCTGATGATCCTGCACGTGACTCTGCAGAATCAGGGGAAAAAGGCAAAGAAGTGCGACATCCTGTCTTTGCTGCCGGTCTTTCGGGCAAAGGTGAACGGTACACAGGAAGTCACGGCTGAATTGACGATCCTTCCGGAAAACCTGAGTACCTGGGAGGAAAAGATCCCGGCGGGCGGTTCGGCGGATACGATCATCCTGTTTCAGGTAAAAGAGGATGCGGTGACTGCTGTGGAACAGCTGGAGCTGGAGGTGACGGCAGGCGGAAAGACGTCAAGGGTCGTATTTTTGTAAAAATCATAAAAAAGTGCTAAAAAAATATGCAATTTCAGGACGATATATGTTATAATATGACTAATTACACTGAATTGCTTCGGGAGGAGATATTTATATGGATACTAATATTCTGTTAGAGAATGGAACAAATGAGCTGGAAGTGCTGGAGTTTACGCTGAACAACAACCATTACGGTATCAACGTAGCAAAGATCCGAGAGATCTTAGCCTATCAGCCGGTGACTCCCATTCCGAATGCCCAGCCCAGCGTGGAGGGAATCTTCATGCCGCGTGATGCGATGATTACCGTGATCAACTTAAAGCAGTGTTTGTCACTTCCGGTAGAGGGTGAGCAGAAGGGCTTATTTATCATTACGAATTTTAACAAACTGGATCTTGCGTTCCATGTGGATGAGGTCATCGGAATCCATAGAGTCTCCTGGGCAGATATCATCGAACCGGATTCTACGATCAATGCCGGAGAAAACGGGGTGTCTACCGGTGTGATCAAGCTGGATGGCAAGCTGGTCATTATCCTTGATTTTGAGAAGATCGTTACTGATATCAGCCCGGATACCGGTCTGAAGGTGAGCGATATCGAGGAGCGCGGAGAGCGCCAGAGATGTGATTCTCCGATCCTGATGGCAGAGGATTCGCCGTTGCTCAGCAAGCTGATCACAGACTGCCTGAAGAAGTCCGGCTATACCAATCTGAATGTCAATAATAATGGTAAGGAAGCCTGGGACAAGCTTCAGGAGTATAAAAAAGAGGGAACAGTCCATGATAAGGTTCACTGTATCATCACAGATATTGAGATGCCGATCATGGATGGTCACCGTCTCACAAAACTGGTGAAGTCTGACAGCGAACTGAAGGATATTCCGCTCATCATTTTCTCTTCACTGGTAAATGAGGAGATGCGTCGAAAGGGCGAGTCACTTGGTGCAGATGCACAGTTGACAAAGCCGGAGATCGGTCAGCTGGTGGATACCGTGGATCAGCTGATTGACCGGGCAGAGAAATAATCACAGTATTTGAATGAAAAGTGAGTGAGAGCGTTCCGGAGCGCAGGTGCGTTTCGGGCACTCTCACTTTTCGTCGCCGTGCGTCCGTAAGAAGCTGCCGGTGGCAGGTTCTGTAGGTGATGAAAGGAGGGAGATTTTGTGCGCAATAATGAGGATTATCTGGACAGCCTGTTAAATAATGTGACAAAGAAGCTCAGTGAGTTTGACGAGGATTTTGAACAGAAAAAGCAGACGTCCGATGCCTACATGACAAAGAAAAATCTGCCTCCGAAGACGATGAAAGCGCTGGAAACTGTCAGGGAAAATCAGTTTCTGCGCGAGTTTGAAGACGAGTTAAAACAGGACGATGCGGATAGCTTTCTGGCAGAGTTCGAGGCGGAACTGGAGAATGAGGCGCTCGAATTTGAACAGACGAAGGAAGCACAGAGCGTGGATGATGACGATGCGTATATGGACCAGATCGAGCATCTGGTCAGTGAATCCCAGTCAGAGCCACAGGCGGATGAGATCGAACTGATGCCTGACTTTGACCTGAAATCAGATCTGGCAGATACAGAGGATGTGTTCCCGGAGGATATGCTTTCAGATGAGAAGGCGTTTGCTGGTATGTCCGATATTCAGTTGGAAGAACTTCCGGAGGAGTTTGCAGAACTGCCGATGGAAGAGGAGCAGGGCGAGGACTTTCCGATGCCTGAATCGGATATGCCCGATGCCCCCCCGGAGGGAATGGAGGCACTTGGAAGCCTGTTTGATGATATAGAATCCGAGTCTGCGGAGGAAGTGCCGATCGAAGATTCTGAACCGGATGAAGTTGATGAGGAGACACTTCTGCCGGAGGATGAGGAACTGGACGATGAGGGTATCATGAATCTTCTGAATGGGCTGTCGGAAGATGAGGCCTTGTCGGATATCGGTAAGATGCTGGAGGCGGATGAACAGTCGATCTCACTGGAGGATCTTGGCGCAGAACCGGAGAATCTGACACATGCGGCAGATCTTGCTGAGAGCAGTCAGGCGGCAAAGAGCGCCAAAAAGGAGAAGAAAAGAGGATTTTTTGCAAAGCTTCTGGACCTGATGTTCGGAGAGGATGAGAATGATGAGGATGACTTGCAGACGGTTGCGGAAGCGGGTGATCTGGAAAATATTTCCGATGAGAATCTGGAGATCCTGCGGGCGATGAGCGGCGATATGGCGGAAGCATCGGAGGATAAGTCTGGGAAGAAGGGCAAAAAGGAAAAGAAGAAGGAAAAAAAGAAAAAAGAGCCAAAAGAGAAGAAGCCAAAGGAGCCAAAGCAGAAAAAGCCGAAGAAGGAGAAAAAACCGAAGGAAAAAGCTCCGAGAGAAAAACCGCTGCCGAAGGGACCGGTCATTATGATCTGGCTGCTGGCATTGTCGGTGTTTGCATTTGTTTTTATCGGAAACAATCTGCTTACCAAGAACAATGCGCTGTTGGCGGCAGAACGGCGCTTTGACCAGGGTGATTATGTCGGAAGCTATGAAGAGTTTGCCGGCGTGAAGATCGGCGAGAGTGAGACACAGTTGTATGAGCGCGCAAAGGTTCTTGCGGGTGTGCAGACTGAGTTGAAAGCGTATTATTCCATGATGGAGGTACGGAAATTCGATCTTGCACTGGACTGCCTTGTGCGTGCGCTGGGAAGAACTGACCTGCATATGGCAGAGGCAGAGGAATGGGGCGTCACGACCCAGATGAACGCGCTTGTTTCAGAGATCACCATGCAGTTGATGGACCAGTTTAACGTCACTGCCGATCAGGCAAGAGAGTTGTATGCCATCGAGGAGCGCGACGATTATTCGCTGGCGCTGGATGAGATCTTAAAGGGGCTTGGATTAAAGTAATTGATAGAAAGGAAAGACCGGTTGATTTATGATAGCAATTATTGATTACGATGCGGGCAACCTGAAAAGCGTGGAAAAGGCGCTAGCCCTGTTGGGACAGGAAAGTGTGATAACAAGAGATCGCGCAGAGATCCTTCGTGCGGATAAGGTGATCCTTCCCGGCGTGGGAGCTTTTGGAGATGCCATGAGCCAGCTGAAAAAATATGAGCTGGACAAGGTCGTCCATGAGGTAGTGGAAAAGAAAACGCCGCTTCTTGGCATCTGCCTCGGACTGCAGCTGTTTTTTGAGGGCAGCGAGGAGAGTGCCGGAGTGGAAGGTCTGGGACTTCTGAAGGGAAGTGTAGTTCGTTTTTCTGACAGCCATGGTTTAAAGATCCCTCATATCGGCTGGAATTCGCTGGAACTGATGAATGACGGGCGTCTGTTTAAAGGCATCCCCAACGGTTCCTATGTATATTTTGTACATTCGTATTATTTAAAGGCGGCGGATGCGCAGATCGTCAAGGCGACGACCACTTACGGAGATCTGGTTCATGCCTCCGTGGAGCAGGACAATATTTTTGCATGCCAGTTCCATCCGGAAAAGAGCAGCAGTGTAGGACTTGCAATCCTGAAAAATTTTGCGGAAATTGAAGACGGGGAGGAAAATTAGGATGTTTACGAAGAGGATCATTCCCTGTCTGGATGTGAATCGCGGCAGGGTTGTCAAGGGAGTCAATTTTGTAAATTTAAGAGATGCGGGAGATCCCGTGGAGATCGCGGCGGCTTATGATAAAGCAGGCGCGGATGAAGTCGTATTTTTGGATATCACAGCTTCTTCAGATGGAAGAGAAACGGTTGTGGATATGGTGCGCAAGGTGGCAGAGAAGGTGTTTATCCCCTTCACGGTAGGCGGCGGTATCCGTACGGTGGATGATTTCCGTGCCCTGCTTCGAGAGGGCGCTGATAAGATCTCTATCAATTCTTCGGCGATCAATCGTCCTGAGCTGATCAGTGAGGCGGCAGATAAATTCGGCAGCCAGTGTGTGGTTGTGGCGATCGATGCCAGAAGGCGTGCAGACGGCAGTGGATGGAATATCTACAAAAACGGCGGACGTGTGGATGTAGGCATTGATGCGGTGGAGTGGGCTATGAAAGCAGACCGCATGGGCGCCGGTGAGATCCTGCTCACCAGTATGGATTGTGACGGTACGAAGGCCGGCTATGATATTGAACTGACGAGACAGATCGCGGAAAATGTTTCTATTCCGGTCATCGCTTCCGGCGGCGCAGGAACAATGGAGCATTTTTACGATGCACTGACAGAAGGCAAGGCTGACGCAGCGCTGGCGGCTTCCTTATTCCATTATAAAGAAATGGAGATCATGGATCTGAAAAATTATCTTGCAGAGCGTGGTGTATCCGTGCGCAGATAGAGGCGGAGAGGTCAAGACACGTGTTGCCGGGACTGTTGGAATAGAATTCAGGAGATAACAAAAGATGGGAATGATCGATAATGACTGGCTTCCGGTGCTCACACCGGAGTTTAAAAAACCATATTATGCAAAGCTGTATCAGTTTGTGCGGGAGGAGTATCACACCCATGTGGTGTATCCTCCGTCTGAAGATATTTTTAATGCGTTTCACTTTACACCTTTACATGAGGTGAAAGTGCTGATCCTGGGACAGGATCCTTACCACGAGGAGCATCAGGCACAGGGCATGTGTTTTTCCGTGGAACCGTCGCAGGAGATCCCGCCTTCTCTCGTGAATATATACAAGGAGCTGCAGGATGATCTCGGCTGTTACATACCCAACAACGGTTATCTGAAAAAATGGGCGGATCAGGGTGTACTGCTTTTGAACACCGTGCTCACAGTCCGTGCGCATCAGGCAAATTCTCATCAGGGCAGAGGCTGGGAGCAGTTTACGGACGCCGTCATCCGGGCTGTCAACGAACAGGACCGCCCGATCGTATATCTGTTGTGGGGTAGACCTGCGCAGAGCAAGATCCCCATGCTCACCAACCCGAAACATCTCGTGCTGACTGCGCCGCATCCGAGTCCGCTGTCAGCGTATCGCGGATTTTTCGGATGTAAGCATTTTAGCAAAACAAATGAATTTTTGTCTGCAAATGGGATCGCACCCATCGACTGGCAGATTGAAAACGTGTAATGTTTCATGATATAGGAGCATCATAATGCATCATAACCGGTGACAGATCCAGAACTTCCCCGTTTGCGGGAATCCGGATCTCCACCTCCGTTTCACATCCGGGTTTGCTTCGGTAGCTTAAGCCATATTCGCTGCCGTAGCAGAGCTGGATTCTTTTATGTGTATTGGAAATGGCAATATTGCTGCCGGTGCTTCCGGCGTTTTTTCCGGACAGGATCGTATTTAGTTTCTCAGACGGAATGCCGACACCATCATCAGAGATCACGAATACCAGCGTTTCATCTTCCATCCATCCCATGATCACAATGTTACCCTCTTTGATGGGCTTTTCCAGAATACCGTGCAAAATGGAATTTTCCACGATCGGCTGAAAGACCAGCTTGGGCATGGTGTGATCAAGCATCTCGTCCGGAACATCGATAAAAAAGTGCAGTTTGTCGTTAAAGCGCATGTTTTGCAACTGGACATAGAGGGAGACATGCTCCAGCTCTTCGCGGACGGTGATGATCGAACTGCCGCGGCTGAGGGTGATCTTGTAAAAGCGGGAGAGCAGATTGACCGCTTCCGATACATGGGCAGTTTCACCGGACTGTGCCATCCAGTTGATCATGTCCAGTGTATTGTAGAGAAAGTGCGGATTGATCTGTGCCTGAAGTGCGCGAAACTCAGAGAGACGCAGTTCATTCGCCGTCTCCTGCTGTTCGGATACCAGACGGTTGATCTCGTCAGACATGTAGTTGTAGGAATCGATCAGAGAACTGATCTCGTCGGAGCCGACGGGATCATCCATGCGCGTCGGGAGTGTGCTGTGGCGCACCTGCTGCATCTTTTCGGCAACCTTTGAGATACGGCCGGTCACAGAGTGGCTCAATCCCTGGCTGATTATGATAGACACGATCACGACCAGCGCATACAGAAACAGAAAGTTGAGTACCAGTTGATTTCCCTCAGATGTCAGGTTGGATTCCGGGACGGCGGATACCATGATCCAGTCTGTACCGGGGATGATCTTGCATCCGCAGTAGACGTTTTCACCCGCAAACTGCAGCTTCTCCTGACGCGATGTCGAAGGAATACGCTGAGTGATCTCGTTGTAAGGAATATAGTAGGTTCCTGAAAGCGTCGTGTTCGTGGATGCCACGATCTCATTTCTGGAGTTGGTAATGTAGATCACACTGTTGTTGTAGGGCAGATCCTGCAGCAGAATGGGCTGGATCGTGGACTGATTAAAATAGATAACGACGTAGCACTCTGTCTGCACACTCCGGATCCGCCGGATGACCGCGTGGGTGCCGCGGGTGGAGATCTCCGTGGGAGACAGGTACATAGGCGGACACAGCAGTTCATTGTTGTTCGTGCTGCTGAATATGCCGTGCCAGTAGGTTCCGGTAGCGGGGTCGAGCGTGTCAAATACCGGATTCTTTGTATTTTTGCGGATGACCTCATAGTGCTCATCATCGAGATAGATGCGCACATCTGATACCAGAGAGTTGTTCTGGTAGGAAGCCAGCAGATTTTCCAGTGATCGAAGCCCGCTGTCCAGATCATAAATGTTTTCATAGAAAGCAGGGTGAGAGCTATATATATAAGAAGAAAAAAAATCATTGTCACAGATACTGTCCGCCATGGCGCTGAGCTGCTCGACGGTCGTACCGATGTTGGTACGGGTCTGATCTGCCAGTGTATTCAGCGAGTGAAGCGTTGTGTTTGTGGTGACCGTCACCATCTGATCGTAGGCAAAGTAGGTGATGAGCATGGCCGGAAACAGTGCAAGGATCAGATGCATGATGAGCATTTTCGCGCGCAGGGAAAGCTGATATTGGTAAAAATGGTATATTTTTTTGATCATAAAAATTCCTTTTCCCGGTACTCAGAGGGTGAGAGACCGACGACCTTTTTAAAGGTCTTTCCAAAATAATTGCAGTCACAATAGCCGACCTGAGCAGCGATCTCATTGACTTTGTTACGCGGATCGGAGAGCATTTGCTTGGCTTTCTCGATCCGGAAATTTGTCAGATACTGATTCAGCGTCTGACCGGTCTCTGTCTTAAAAACCGTGCACAGATAGGAGGAAGACAGATGCACATGCTCGCTGATGTCCTTGATAGACAGGCTGCTGTCGCTGTAGTTGTTGCTGATGTAGTCTTTGATCAAAAACAGTGTGGAGCTGTCCGGGACGGCTGTATTCAGCATTTCGAAATACTGTGTGACAGCGCTGCATAACAGAAGGTGCAGTTCATCCAGACTCCCACAGCCGTTGATCTGTTCCAGCGGGCTTTGTACGGGGCTGTCCGTCGGTGTGCTGATCTTTGCTTCATACTGCTGCTTGGACAGCATCATAAACAGTTTGTAGTACAGATCTCTCGCCTGATTCGGCAAAAGATTGCGGTTGCCCCGGAGTGTCTGCAGCAGCTCTTCGCAGATGGCAAGTACAACGGACTGATCTTTGGCAGCGAGCGTCTGACTGAAACGATCCGGAAACTGATGCAGCCATGTGGAAGAGACGGCTGATCCTTCCTCGTAAGGGGTGTAAATGCTTCCATAAGGCGCAAAAAAGGAACTCTGCAGCAGTAACACCGCACTGTTATAGGAGCGGTAGACATGTTCACTGCCCTTGACGGTGTCACCGAGAATGATATGGAACTGTTCCATACCGCGGGAGCGGAGCATATCACAGATCTGCTGACAGATATAAACAAATGTATGGTTTTCAGGCTTTTTGGAACCGTACAGATGCAGGATCACGTAGGAAGCGTGCTTCATCGTATGCAGTTCAGCCATATGATAGGAAGAAAGCAGCAGACTGATCTGAGCAAAAAAAGTCCGCAGCTCATCATCGGGGAGCCGGAAAAAAAGCTGCTCGGTACGAATGATCAGCGTTGTAAAATACTGACCGGGTGCAAGACTGTCAAGAAGCTGCTTTACCGCCGTGTCCAGATTTGCACAGGCACCCGGCTGGGTAAGGGCAAGCGCCAGCTTGGAGCTGGCCTCCTGCAGGAAAAACTGGTTGGATTCCGTCTGCAGGCGCTGTTTTTGTACGAGGGCAACTGCCTCGGAAAGCGCCTCCGTGATCTCGGCAGTGACAAAAGGCTTTTCCACATAGCTGACTGCTTTCAGATTGATCGCAGCCTTTAAATATTCTTTGTCGGAATATCCGCTCATGAAGATAATGGGACAGTCGGGATTTTGTTCACGCAGCCGTTTGGACAGCTCGATCCCGTCCATCCGGGGCATCCGGACATCTGTGAGCAGGATATCCGGTGCTGCGTTTTTCACGCATTCCAACGCGTGGAAGCCGTCATCCGCACAGTCGATCTTTGTGATGCCGAGTGTGTCCCAGTCAATGCTCGATATAATGCCTTTTCGTGTCAGTTCCTCATCGTCTGCGATCAGAATATGCATGTCTTTCCTCCTGATTTTTTCTCATGTCATTGAATAGTTACATTTTATCACGTATTTCGACATCTGTCAGTCGTGTCTTTCAAAATCGAAAAAATTTACCCACAATCAAAAAAAATTACGATAGGTTTTTGTCGGACACAATGCTACGATAAATACAGGTTGAGAGAACTGTTTTTGACGAACAAAGAGGAGGGAGAACGATCAATGGCTTCAGAATATGTTCTGGAATTGAAGGAGATCACGAAGATCTTTCCCGGTGTCAAGGCATTGGATAAGGTGAGTTTTCAGCTGAAGGCTGGCGAGATCCATGCGCTGATGGGAGAGAACGGAGCCGGAAAATCCACCTTTATCAAGGTTATTACCGGTGTACATAAGGCAGACGGCGGCGAGATGTATCTGAATGGTGAGAAGGTCGATTTTAAAGGACCCAACGACAGCCAGGCAGCAGGTATCGCAGCGATCTACCAGCATGTGACCGCATATCCGCACCTGAGCGTTGCGGAAAATATTTTTATGGGTCATGAAAAAGTAAAGCATGGCATGATCCAGTGGAAAGAGATGTACGCGGAGGCTGACAAACTGCTTGCGCAGCTCAATGCAGATTTTAAATCCACGGCAGAGATGGGTACGTTGTCCGTCGCACAGCAGCAGATGGTTGAGATCGCCAAGGCATTATCTTCCAATGCGAAGATCATCATCATGGATGAGCCGACTGCGTCTCTGACAAAAAATGAGTCGGAAAATCTGTACCGGATCGCAGAAAAACTGCGTGACGAGGGTGCGTCCATCATCTTCATCTCACACAGATTTGAGGATATGTATCGTCTGGCTACGCGGGTAACCGTGTTCCGTGATTCAAAATATGTAGGCACCTACGATGTGGATAAGATCTCCAATGCGGATCTGATCACTGCAATGGTAGGACGTGAGATCAAGGATATGTTCCCGAAGCCCGAGATCGAGCTGGGCGAGGAAGTGCTTCGCGTGGAGAAGCTTTCCAGAGAAGGATTTTTCAAGGATGTTTCCTTCAGCGTGAGAAAGGGTGAGATTCTGGGACTGACCGGACTGGTCGGCGCACGCAGAACAGAGGTGATCCAGACCATTTACGGTGTGGAGAAGCTCGACAGCGGAAAGATCTTTTTGGATGGCAAAGAGGTTAAGATCAAGAGTCCCCGCGATGCGATCAGAAACGGTATCGGACTTCTGACTGAGGACCGTTCCAACCTGGGACTGATCCTGGATTGGGGCATCGGAAGAAACATCACCCTGACCGAGATTGAAAAATACGGAAACAAGGTCTTCACCAACGACAAGGCAGAACGGGCTGCAGCAAAGCAGCTTGCCGAGGAGGTGGATACCAAGGCGGTTTCCATTTTTGATAAGGTAAGCACACTTTCCGGTGGTAACCAGCAGAAGGTTGCAGTTTCCAAGATTCTTGCATCCGATCTGAAAGTGCTCATCATGGATGAGCCCACCAAGGGAATTGATGTCGGTGCAAAGGCAGAGATCTATGATATCATGGGTCAGCTTGCGCAGCGTGGTTACGCGATCATCATGATCTCATCCGAGATGCCGGAGGTGCTCAACATGAGTGACCGGATCATCGTGATGTGCGAAGGTAAGATCACCGGTGAATTAAGCCGCGAGGAAGCAACGCAGGAAGGTATTCTGAAGTTTGCAATGGCAAAATCATTAAAGAATACGGAAGAAAATTGAGGAGAGGTGAGTGAAAAACATGGAAAACAAGTCTATTTTGAAAAAAATCACCGGCTCTCGTGAAGCGATCCTGTTACTGATCGTAGCAGTTCTGGCGATTTTTATCGAGATAAGATCCGGCGGTGTATTCTTCCAGCTGGATAACCTGAACGGAATGTTCAAAAACTACGCAGTTGACTTTGTTATTGCGATCGGTATGATGCTTGTCATGCTGACCGGAGGTATCGATATCAGTGTTGGTTCAACATTGGCGCTTTCCGGTATGTGTGCATCCCTGATCTTCAGAGATCATCAGGGACTGCCGATCATCGCTGTATTTGCGATCGCGGTTGCGGTCGGCTTATGCTGCGGACTTCTGATCGGAACAGTGATCTCTTACGGCAAGGTCCCGCCGATCATCGCAACGATGGGCTGCATGAACGCATTCCGCGGTGCTACCTATCTGGTGGCACACAATGAGTGGGTCGCAGCAATGGACTTCACAGAGAGTTATAAGAATTTTGCACAGAAGAGTTATCTGGGATTCGGAATCGTAAATAACCTTCTGGTCATCGTGATCATTTTATATGTTATTTTCTACTGCATCCTGAAGTGGACACCTGCAGGACGTAAGATCTACGCGGTAGGTTCCAATGCAGAGGCAGCAGCTGTATCCGGTATCAATGTCAGAAAGGTAAAGACGGTCTGCTATGTGATCCTTGGCGGACTGACCGGACTGGCAGGCGGAATGTTTACATCACTGTACGCGTCAGCACAGGGTAACATGGGTGAAGGTCTTGAGATGGACTGTATCGCAGCCTGTGTCGTAGGCGGTGTGAGCATGACCGGTGGAAAAGGAAACATTGTCGGTGTGTTCCTCGGTGCTCTCGTGATCGCGATCATCGGTAAGGGACTTCCGCTGATCGGTGTTTCACAGTTCTGGCAGAAAGCGATCAAGGGTGTCATTATCCTGGTGTTCGTCATCCTGAACGTACTGGTACAGCGCTCTGTTGACAAAGCAGCATTAAAGAGGAGGGAGATTTAGTCATGGCAGGAAAATCAGGCAGAGAGATCATTGCAGAACAGCCCTTCTCCTGGAAGCATCTGCTTCTTCGCTGGGAGTCTATGCTGATTCTGTTGTTAGTAATCGTAAACATCATGAATATCGCGATTTCCGATAAGTATTGGAGCGTGACCGGACTGTTCCGCGCGACGAATTCCTTCTTGAATATCGCATTCATGGTATTGCCGATGTGTTTTGTATTAGTGCTGGGTGACATTGATATTTCCGTTGGTTCGATCTTAGCCTTCAGCGCAACGATGCTGGGAGTTACCTACAATGCAGGAGCTCCGATGATTGTGGCAGTACTTGTGGCACTGCTGACCGGTACCGTCTGCGGATGCATCAACGGTGCGATCGCAACGCAGTTTACCGAGTTGAACCCGATGATCATTACCTTTGGTACGCAGGTTGTTTACCGAGGACTGTGCGAGATCATCTTAGGCGACCAGTCTACCGGTGGTCTGAACAACGTGATGTGGTTCTCAAACCTCTACTGGGGCAAGCTCGGCGGTGTGGTTCCGTATATGTTTATCGTGTTTGTACTGTGTGCCATCGTATTTGGTATCGTACAGCATAAGACGACCTTTGGACGCAGAATGTACGCGATCGGTGCAAACCGTGAGGCTGCAAGGTACTCCGGTATCAACGTGCAGGGAACAAGATTTGTAGTATATGTCATCACCGGTTTATTCGCCGGTGTCGCAGCAATCTTCACCGCGGCTTCCATGGGAAGTATCAACAATGCGGTTGGCAAGGGCACGGAGATGGATGCCATCGGTATCTGCGTATTGGGCGGCATCTTAACTGACGGTGGCAAGGGTAACTTCATCGGTGCGATGATCTCCGTATTCCTTTTAGGACTGTTGGAGTATGGTCTCGGACTGGTCAATGTATCATCCAATGTTATGCTGGTCATCAAGGGAGCACTGCTGGTAATCTCGGTTATGATCCCGAATCTGAAGATCAACGTAAAGAAGAAAAAGATTGCATAATTTTGTGACTGGAAAAGCCAGTGCATATTTGTTATCATTAACACGGCTACAGACGGATGACTTCACATTCGTTTTAGCATAAACAAAATCTTATGGGAGGTAAGAAAGAAATGAAGAAGAAAGTTCTGAGCGCATTATTATGCGTATCCATGGCAGCTACAATGTTAGTTGGCTGTGGAAGCAGCAACGACACAGCAGCAGATGCTCCGGCAGCAGATGCACCTGCAGCAGAAGAGAAGGCTGATGAGCCCGCGGCAGAGGAGGAGCCCGCAGCAGATGATGCAGCAGCTTCTACCGGAGATCTTACGACAGACAAGACCTACTGCCTGATCGTTAAGAGTGCAGGAAACCCCTACAACCAGAAAGAGGCTGAGGGATTCAAAGAGGCAATCGAGGCACAGGGTGGTACATTCGTACTTCAGGAGCCCGCAGCAGCAGATGCTGAGAGCCAGATCACCTGTATCAACAACGCAATTTCTCAGGGCGTAGATGCGATCGCGATCGCAGCTAACGATGCAGATGCATTACAGCCTGCATTGACTGAGGCAAAGAATTCCGGTATCCATGTACTTGCACTTGACTCTGCAACAAACGCAGCATCTCGTGAAGTATTCTGTAACCAGGCAGGTATCACTCAGGTTGGTGAGACCCTGATGGAGGCAGTAAAGGATATCTCCGGCGGCGAAGGAAAGTGGGCAATCCTGTCTGCAGCTTCTACCGCTACCAACCAGAATGCATGGATCGATTCCATGAAGTCTGTAATGGAAGGTTCTGACTATGCAGGACTTGAGTTAGTTGGCGTATACTACGGCGATGATGAGTATCAGAAGTCTGTTGACCAGACCGACGCTATCTTAGCTGAGAATCCTGACGTAAAGGTTATCTGTGCTCCTACTACTGTAGGTATCATGGCAGCAGCTAAGGTTGTTGAGGATAAGGGTCTTGCAGGATCTGTAAAGGTTACCGGTCTTGGATTACCTTCAGAGATGGCTGACTACATTGGAACTACCGATGAGGATGCATGTCCTTACATGTTCCTGTGGAACCCGATCGACTTAGGTAGATTAGCTGGTTACACCGCAATCGCACTTGTAAATGGTGTGATCACCGGTGCTGAGGGAGACAGCTACACTGCTCCTAACGGAACTACATACGAAGTAACTGCAGCAAGCGATGGCGGTACAGAGATCATCCTTGGACCTCCGTTCGGATTCAATCCTGATAATATCGAGGAGTGGAAGACAGTTTACTAAGATTGTCTATTCGAAAGGGACTGCTTCGGCAGTCCCTTTTCTTCTTGACGAAACTGAAACAGCGTTTAACATTAATATAAAAAGCAAAAACAGGAGGGTATCGCAATGATCAAAGCATTCACAATGAAATTATACGAGGGACAGGCAGACGAGTATGAAAAGCGCCACAATCAGCTCTGGCCGGAAATGAAGGACATGATCCACGAGCACGGTGGAAAGAACTATTCGATCTTTTTGGATGAGAAGACAAACATCCTTTACGGCTACATTGAGATCGAGGATGAGGAACTCTGGGCAAAGGGCGCAGACACCGCCATCAACCGCAAATGGTGGGATTTCATGGCAGATATCATGGAGACCAACCCGGATAACAGCCCGGTATGTATCGACCTTAGACCGGTATTCCATCTGGATTAATCTGACCGGAATCGCGCGTCAAGTTTCACGTGCGTGCGATGTGATTACTATCCGTCCACCGGCGGCGGAACTGATTGGGAGTCATAGACTCCCTTTCTTTAAATATGCAGAGGGGGGATTTATAAATGGAAAAATTAAAACCTGTAAAAAAAGCAAAGATCGGAGTTTACACCATGGGTCTCAAGGCGTACTGGAATCAGTTTGCCGGGCTTCGTGAGCGCATGATCGAGTATGGTCAGTTTATCGCAGATAAGATCGGTCAGATGGAAGAGGCAGAAGTATACTTCTACGGATTGGTTGACTGTCCGGAGGAAGGAAAAAAGGCGGGCGAATATTTCAATGCAAAGAATGTAGACCTGATCTTTGCCCATGCCGGAACCTATGTCACCAGTGATTCCGTGCTTCCGGTGCACCAGATCTGTCAGGCATTCACCGTGATCTTAAATCTGCAGCCCACAGCGCGTATCAATTATGCAGTGACAACCACCGGAGAGTGGCTGGCTCACTGTGGCGCATGCCCCGTACCGGAGCTGGCCAACGCTTTCCATCGCGCCGGAATTTCTTGCAAGATCGTAAACGGTCTGCTGGGATTGGACTACACGCCGGAGATATCCATGACAGATGAGAATACGGCAGAGCGACCGGAAGCAAAGCGTGCATGGCAGCAGATCGGAGATTGGGTGAAGGCTGCATCTGTAAAGGCCGGACTGCGCGGCTGCAGATTCGGTTTCCTTGGTGGCTATTATTGCGGTATGCTGGACATGTACAGTGACTTTGCTATGTTTCAGGGGCAGACCGGCGCTCATGTGGAGGTGCTGGAAATGTGTGATCTGAACCGCCAGATGGAGACCGTGACGGACGTGGAAGTGGCGGAAAAGAGACGTGAGATCGAAGAATTTTTCATCATCAGTGATGATAAAGCGGCAGATCCACTGGCACAAAAGCCCACAGAGGAACAGCTGAACTGGTCTGCCCGAGTGGCTGTTGCACAGGAAAAAATGGTAAAGGAATACGACCTGGATGCGCTCTGCTATTACTATCATGGTGCACCGGGCGGCGAATACGAAAAGCTGCAGAGCGGTTTTATCGTAGGTCACTCCCTGCTGACAGCAAAAGGAATCCCCTGCGCAGGTGAGGCGGATCTCAAGACCTGTCTGGCCATGAAGATCTGTGATATGGTGGGCGTTGGCGGTAGCTTCTGTGAGATCGTAGTCACTGACTATGAAGACGGAACGATCCTTTTGGGACATGACGGCCCCTTCCACCTGGCGATCGCAAAGGGAAAACCGTTCCTGCGGGGAATGGGATTGTATCATGGAAAACAGGGCAGCGGCGTTTCTGTGGAGGCAAAGGTGCGTCCCGGTGCCATCACCAATTTGGGCTGTACCCAGACGGTGGATGGCAAGCTGAAGCTGACCATCACAGAGGCAGAGGCAACCGACGGAACGATCATGACTATCGGAAATACCCAGACACCGGTGAAGTTCAAAAAAGATCCGGACTCCTATATGGACGAGTGGTTTGCTGAGGCCGTGACCCATCACTTTGCGATGAGTGTCGGGCACAATGCATCACTGTTTGAAAAGATCGGACAGATGCTGAACATCCCGTATGTGGTGCTGGATAAATAGGAGCCAGTCTTCCCATTGAATGGGCGGGAAAACGAAGTTTTCGGTCTATAAAAAGATAATCCCTCAAATCGAAATATTTTACGGTGCACGGAATACGTAAAAGATGGTATGATAGAACCGGACATATGAAGAAGAGAGGGATGACCATGAGAAAACAGATGAAATACAAAATCGGTTTGCTGGTTCTGGCGCTCGGAATGACGGCTCTTGCCGGCTGCGGATCCACAGATCTGAAAAAAGCAGACAGCAGGGTTGTGATCGAGGCGGCGGACAGCTATCTGGCTCCGGCCTGTATCAACGGAAAATATGGGTACATCGATGCCAACGGGGAGACGGCTATTCAGTTTAAGTATGCAGATGCGCAGGTTTTCTCGGAGAATGACAGGCTGGCATCCGTAAAATTCGGTGACCGGTATGGCTATTTGAACGCTGCCGGAGAAAAAGTGATCGATTACAGCTACGACTACGCGGGCGTTTTTCATAACGGATACGCGGCTGTCTGTAAGGAAGGGATGTACGGAGTGATCGATACGGACGGAAACGAAGTGGTAGCCTGTACCTATGACACCGTGGGCAATGTGGCAGTAAACGGATTGGCTGTGGTTGGATCCGGTGACAAGTACGGCTATGTTGACATGAATGGAACGGTCGTTGTTGATCTGATCTACGAGGACGCGGCAGAATTTACGGACAACGGGCTGGCTCTGGTAAAGAAGGATGGCAAGTATGGCTTTATAGACAGCACCGGAGCGGTCGTGATCCCGATTGAATATGAGTATGCGGAAAGCTTCAAAAACGGCTATGCAGTAGCTGTCAAAGATAAAAAGAACGGCTTTTTGGATACAAAGGGCGAAGCAATCCCCTTTGACTACGAAACAGCATTCGGATTTGCAGAAAACGGACTGGCAGCCGTACAAATCGGCGACAAATGGGGCTATATCAACACTGCAGGCGAGACGGTGATCGAGCCGGTTTATGCAACTGCATACAGCTTTTCCGATGCAGACATCGCAATGGTAACGGAGGATGGAAAATACGGATACATCGATGAGAGCGGAAGCTATGTCGTAAAGCCCGAACTAGCCTTCGCCCAAAGCTTTGCCGGAGGCTACGGAGCGGTACAGGATGGAGAAAGCGGACTGTGGGGATTCGTGGATCCTTCCGGAAAACAGCTGATCAAACCGGTATTTAAGGCAGTCAACGGATTTGCGGATGATGGTCTTTGTATCGTTCAGCTGGAAGACGGCAAATGCGGATTCCTGGCAACGGACGGAAAACTGAAGGTGGAAGCAAAATATACGGCGCTGGGAAATTTTGTGAAGGTGAAGTAGCGCAGGTCTACAATTTTAGAGTTTTAAGAAGAGGATTTTTGTCCTCTTCTTCCATTTTACGGAGATTGTATTTTCCGTGCCAATCCGTTATACTACTGTTGAGAAGTATCTGTTCCGGACAGGTCGTAGCGGAAAAGAATGTTTGAGACAGGAGGCATGAAGTGTGAGACAACCGATTGCAATTGGCGTTGAAAACTACAAAACGATCATTGAGAATCATTACTTTTATATTGATAAAACGTGGATGCTGAAAGAACTTTCAGATCAAAAAGGTGTTGTCAATCTGATCACTCGTCCGAGACGATTTGGAAAAACATTGGCGCTCAGTACGGTGCGCACATTTTTTGAGGATGAGCGGACCTATACGGGAGAAAAGATTGATAACAGCCGATATTTTTCGGAAAAGAAGATCATGGCAGCAGGAGAACATTACACATCAGAGATGGGAAGCTATCCGGTCATCAATCTGTCTCTCAAATCAGCAAAGCAGCCTGATTACGAGATGGCCTATGGCTGTCTAAAGGATGAGATTATACGTGAGTTTGACAGGCACAGCTATGTGCTATCAGGGAATCAGCTGTCCGATAAGGAAAAAGAAGATTTTCGCCGCATTTTGAATGAGGAGGCAGGACCAAATAAGTATTCGACTGCGTTAAAGCAGTTGTCGTTTTACTTGAAAAAATATCATGGGAAGAATGCGATCGTGCTGATCGATGAGTATGATGTTCCATTGGAAAATGCCTACCTCCGGGGATTTTATGATCGTATGGGCGATTTTATCCGGTCGCTTTTTGAATCCGTGTTAAAGACGAATGATGCACTGGAGTTTGCGGTGGTGACTGGTTGTCTTCGGATTAGTAAGGAGTCTATTTTTACCGGACTCAATAATCTGGAGATACATTCTGTTCTGAGCAATCAATATGCACAATATTTCGGCTTTACAGGTGAAGAAGTCGAAGGGATGTTGAGAGATTATGGTTTGGAGCAAAAAATGCCGGAAGTAAAGCGGTGGTATGACGGTTACCTGTTTGGTACTACAGAGGTGTACAATCCGTGGAGTCTGATCAATTATGTAAAGACGGCGATATCAGAGCCCCAACCCTTTCCAAAGCCTTACTGGTCTAACACATCAAGTAACAGCATCATTCGTGAGCTGGTGGAGAAGGCAGACAGTGATACAAAGAAGGAAATTGAACAGTTGATCGCAGGTAAAACGATCGAGAAGCCGGTGCATGAGGATATTACTTATGCAGATATTCATAAATCACAGGACAATTTGTGGAATTTTCTGTTTTTTACCGGATATCTGAAAAAGGAGAGCTGTCGGTTCGCAGAGGATACGATTTATCTTTCGCTGGCAATTCCCAATGTGGAAGTCCGACATATTTACCGGACTACGATTTCGGATTGGTTTGATCGTCAAATGAAAGCGATTGATCTTACGCCATTTTATCAAGCCGTATTGTCTGGTGATTGTGTCACTATGCAGAAATTCCTGAAAGAAAATCTAAGAAGAACGATCAGCTATTATGATAGCTTGGAGGCATTCTATCATGGGATATTGGTGGGGTTTTTCCTGGCAATGCCCGGTTATGTACCAAAGTCTAATCAGGAATGTGGAAATGGAAGACCGGATCTTGTTTTGATTCCGGATGATGAGGAAGATCCGGTAATCATCATAGAGGTTAAGGTCCGCAAAAAATTTTCGGAGATGGCAGAAGGCTGCAGAGCGGCTCTCGACCAGATTGAGGAGAAAGATTACGCAGCGCCATTTCTTGATAAAGGATATACGAAGATCATCAAATATGGTATTGGTTTTTGTGAGAAAACATGTATGGTGGATGGGAGCAATCGTGTACAGTGATGGATATTTTACAGGGCTTAAATGAAAAACAGAAAGAAGCAGTAACAACCACAGAGGGTTATGTTCGCGTGGTTGCCGGTGCCGGTTCGGGAAAGACAAAGGCGCTGACCCATCGCTATGCGTTTCTCGTGGATATGCTTGGAGTGATAGAGGAAAAGAAGGATTGAACGGGTAGACGAATGAAGTGTGTACAAATTTAGTTTCAAAGGATATAATAGGTATGAAATAGCAAAAAGTATTTGCAATGAAGGAAGGGAGCAGCAGGTATGGGCATTTACATCAATCCGGGAAACAGTGGATTTGCGGAAATAAATGATTCCGATTATATCGATAAAACGCTTTTAATTGAATTGATGAACCAGACTGTTGGAAAGAAAAATAAGCTTACCTGCATCAGCAGACCACGCCGGTTTGGAAAATCTTATGCTGCCCGTATGCTGACAGCATACTACGATTGCTCATGCGACTCTCATGACCTGTTCGATGACAAGAAGATTGCAGAGTGTCCCGATTACGAAGCGTACCTGAATTGCTATAACGTCATTTATCTGGACATTACGGGTTTCATTTCTGAAGCAAAAAGAAAAAAGGATTCCCTTCGGGTAGTTCCGGATATGATCGTTGATGCGCTTTGGAGCGAAGTGGTTGCTCTTAATCCGGATGCTGAACAGGACAAAACACTCAATGATTGCCTGATCCGTTTTGTAGAACGACCCCAGGGCAGGAAGTTTGTCTTTATCATTGATGAGTGGGATGCGATGATCCGTGAGGCGAAGGATGATGAGATCGCGCAGCAGGCATATCTGAATCTTTTGCGTGGTTGGTTTAAGAATGCGAATTTTACGCCCCGGGTAGTGGCTGCTGCATATATGACCGGTATTTTACCGATCAAAAAGGATGGGTCTCAGTCAGCAATTTCGGATTTTAATGAATATTCGATGATCAAGCCTAGAAAGTATGGGGAATTTGTCGGGTTCACGGCAGAAGAAGTCTGCAGGCTTTGCCGGGAGAAGGGGATAGATTTCGCTGCAATGAAGCGGTGGTATGATGGCTACCACTTTAAAGAGGTTGGGTCTGTATACAACCCGAATTCTGTCATGCAGGCGATTGAAAACGACGATTTCGACTCCTATTGGACGGAAACCTCTGCTGCGGAAGGTTTGTTGGATTACATTACTAAAGATTATCATGGACTGACAAAAACCATAGCAGAGCTTGTTGGTGGTGTTGAGGTTCAGATCAATACGACCGGGTTTGCGAATGACCTGACGACGTTTCGTGGAAAAGATGATGTTTTGACATTGATGATTCACTTGGGTTATCTTGCATACGATGCATCCGGCAGAACGGTACGTATTCCGAATGAAGAGATTAAGCAGGAGTTTCAGCGGTCTATCCGTGAAGTAAAGCATGATGCGACACTTCGAAGGCTTGCGGAGAGTGAGCAGCTATTTCTTGATACGATACACGGGAACGAGCAGGCGGTTGCTGCGCAAATGGAAAAGATTCATGCAGAGGAAACAGCGCCGTTGCATTATAACAAGGAAGAAAGCCTTCGCAGCGTTGTGA
Source organism: bacterium (assembly GCA_004562765.1). Lineage (GTDB taxonomy): Bacteria > Bacillota > Clostridia > Lachnospirales > Lachnospiraceae > W0P33-017. Next base: position 22,046 of record SFRL01000032.1, read on the forward strand.
AGCTTGCATATTATACCTACAGGGATCATTATATTCAGTTTGAGGAACTTCCGGCGGGTGAAGGGTATGCAGATATTGTATATGTCCCTAAACGTGATTCTGACTGGCCTGCATTGGTGATCGAATTAAAGTGGAATAAGAATGCAGAGGGTGCTATTGCACAGATCTTGGACAAAAAATACCCGGAAGTGTTAAAAAATCTTGGCTGTCCGATCCTTTTGGTTGGAATTAATTACGATAAGGACTCAGCAGCGGGAGATAGGAAGCATACTTGCAAGATCATACAATATCATATGTCCTAAAAGCAGTGTCATAAAATACTTGCAACTTTATACAAATGCATATACAATGATGTTAACAGAACGGCAGGATCAGCCGATAAAACGAGTAAGAGACACGGATGTCTGAATCTTTTCACCGAAGCCTGCAAAGGGCTTCGCGTATGATCAAAGGAGTGATAAGAGTATGAATTTTAATTACAATATCAGCAGTTTATTTTCCAGCCTGAATTCCGGCAGCACATCAGGCACGTTCGGACTGAGCAGTCTGTTGTCCGATTATGGTGCGATCCGCAACGGTTCTTATGGCAAGCTGCTGAAGGCTTATTACAATAACGTAGACAACAGTGCTGTGAAGTCAGCGTATAACAATGCGGTGAAGAATTCCAACACCTCCACAGCGGCGGACAGCAGCGCAACCATCAAGGAGCTGCAGAGTACAACGGATGACCTGACCTCGTCTGCAAAGGATCTCTATACCACCGGTTCCAAGTCTGTATTTAATAAAAAGTCAGTCACTGACGAAAACGGTCAGACAACACAGCAGTATGATACGGATGCCATCTATAAGAGTGTGAAGAGTTTTGTGGATGATTACAACAGTGTGCTGGAGGCGGCAGAGAAGTCTGCGGATTCCAAGGTGCAGAACGGTGTGATGGGTATGATGAACTACACGAAGATGGAGTCCAACATGCTGGGCAAGCTGGGCATCACCATCGGCTCCGACTATCAGATGTCCATTGATGAGGACACGTTTAAAAAGTCGGATATGAGCGTGGCAAAGAGCCTGTTTAACGGCACCGGCTCTTACGCGTATACTATCGCCAGCAAATCTGCCATGACCAATTCTTATGCGGATATGGAGGCAGCCCGGGCGAATACTTACAATAAGTATGGAAGCTATGGAAGCACTTATAACTCCGGGTCTATTTACAATTCTTATTTTTAGACAGAAAAGGATCATAACGAGATGCATTTGACCTCGATAAGAGGCAAATGTATCTCGTTTTTGTATTTTTACTTGAAAAATCAAGGCTTTCATGTATAATGGTAGTCGATGCGTAAAAATTCAGTATAAATAATGAGGACAAATCATGATTAGTGCAAATAATGTCAGCTTACGTCTCGGAAAGAAAGCTCTTTTTGAGGACGTAAATATCAAATTTACAGAGGGAAACTGTTACGGACTGATCGGTGCCAACGGTGCCGGAAAGTCTACGTTTTTAAAGATCCTGACCGGTGAACTGGAGCCCACCAGCGGTGATGTGGTCATCACCCCCGGACAGCGCCTCTCATTCTTAAAGCAGGATCACTTCCAGTATGATGAATTTCCTGTATTAGATACAGTTATTATGGGAAATCAGAGACTGTACGATGTGTCCAAGGAAAAGGACGCTATTTATATGAAAGAGGACTTTACCGATGAGGATGGTATCCGCGCCAGCGAGCTGGAAGCGGAGTTTGCCGAGATGGACGGATGGAATGCAGAAAGTGATGCTGCGACACTGTTAAATGGTCTTGGAATTCCTACCGAAGAACATTACACCCTGATGAAGGATCTGCCTGGTGCGCTGAAGGTCAAGGTGCTCTTGGCTCAGGCATTATTCGGAAATCCGGACATTCTGCTCCTCGACGAGCCTACGAACCACCTGGATCTGGATGCAATCGCATGGCTGGAGGAGTTTTTGATCAACTTCAACAACACTGTCATCGTCGTATCCCATGACCGTTATTTTCTAAATAAAGTATGTACCCATACTGCAGATATTGACTATGGCAAGATCCAGCTCTATGCCGGAAACTACGATTTCTGGTATGAGTCCAGCCAGCTGCTCATCAAGCAGATGAAGGAAGCCAATAAGAAAAAAGAGGAAAAGATCAAGGAGCTGCAGGAATTCATTTCCCGTTTCTCTGCGAACGCTTCCAAATCAAAGCAGGCGACTTCCCGTAAGCGTGCACTGGAAAAGATCCAGCTGGATGAGATGAAGCCCTCCAGCCGGAAGTATCCCTACATTGATTTCCGTCCCAACCGCGAGATCGGAAACGAGGTACTTGAGGTGCACAACATCAGTAAGACCATCGATGGTGTGAAGGTATTGAATGATGTGTCCTTTATTATGGGGCATGATGACAAGATCGCCTTTGTGGGCAGCAACGAGTTGGCAAAGACCACACTGTTCAAGATCCTTGCAGGTGAGATGGAGCCGGATGAAGGCAATTACAAGTGGGGTGTGACCACCAGTCAGTCCTACTTCCCGAAGGATAACTCTTCTATATTTAATGACAACGATCTGGCAATCACCGACTGGCTGACCCAGTTCTCGGAGATCAAGGATGCAACCTATGTGCGTGGTTTCCTGGGACGTATGCTTTTCGCCGGAGAAGACGGCATGAAGCGTATGAAGGTTCTTTCCGGAGGAGAGAAAGTGCGCGTGCTTTTGTCCCGTATGATGATCGAGGGCTCCAACGTGCTCATTCTTGACGAACCCACGGACCACCTGGATATGGAGAGTATCACAGCGCTGAACAACGGGATGATCAAGTTCCCCGGCGTGCTCCTGTTCGCGTCCCGTGACCATCAGGTGGTACAGACCACGGCGAACCGTATCATCGAGTTCATGCCGGACGGAAGCATCATCGACAAGATCACGACCTATGATGAATACCTTGAGAGTGATGAGATGGCGAGAAAGAGAGCTGTCTACTCCATGTCAGAGAGTGATTCGGAGGATAACTAAAGATTATTTTGTAAAGAGAAACTCCCGTACAGGTATTAGTGTGCGGGAGTTTTTATATAAATTTAAGATTTTACACGTTCGGTATATATTGCTGATGAAAAATATATATGATAATATAAATATTGAAGAGTAACTGCGTTGCAAGGTGGAAAGCCTCCCATACTTGAAAAAGAGGGGAGGTGGTGCAGATGGATACATACCAGATTTTGAGTTTGTTATTTCTGGGTGGTTCTTTCCTGATTGCATTGCTTGCCTACATAGATAGGAACAACAAGCGAAAATAAATAAGCCTACCTTGTTACTTGGCCGTTTCAGGTAGGCTTATTGTCAATACCGAGGCTAACCACTTTGTGGGCGGTTGCTCTTTGTGCATTCATTATAGCCCTAATCAATTCTTTTTTCAAGCATTTTGAGCTAGGGATTTTTGGGAAATTGATTTTTTATATTGGAAACTCCACAGATATAATTCATATCTACATTATAGAATTTAGCAAGTTGAATCAGTAGTTCGACAGGCATGCGTACTTTGCCCTTTTCATAATCAGAGTAGGTTGTTTGGGCGATATTCAAAAGATCTGCCACCTGAGTTTGATTGAGATTATCATTCTAGCGGAGCAAATGAATACGCTCACAATAGTTGGTCATGAATAAATCCTCCATGTAATTGCTTTGTATCTATTTGAGTTTAGGGGGATTGCGCCCTGAAGTACGATTACTACAATCACCTGGCGGTTGCCATTTCTTATATTTTGAGCGACCGAGTAGATAATCGACAGATACATCATAATAATCAGCTAATTTTATGAATACTTCGATGGGTATATTGATCTTTCCGAGCTCATATTTTGAATAGGTCGTTTGCTTTACATTCAAGTAATCAGCCAATTCCTGTTGCTTCTTATCACAATCTTCTCGTAGATTTCTAATATTTTCAAATATCATGCACAGATAGGTTTCCTTCCATAAAATTATATGTCAGAATTATTTGTTTCATATTATAAAAAAGTCGTAACAAGACTATTGAAAAATAGTCGTATCACGACTATAATGAGAAAAAATTGTTAATTATATACGAGGAGAAATGATTTGAGAACTTCGAAAGAGAAGATAAAGACGGCGAAGATGCAAATGAGGATAAATGTTTTGAAGAAACTGTTTTTTTTACCGATAATTGCTGTTTCACTGATGATGGCACTAGTATTAGTAGCAGATATGAACGTACAGGCCGCCGAAAAGAAGATTTCTGCGACGATTTCCAGTGAAACGGTGACGGTCGGAAAACAGATACGGATTGAGACGAAAACGAAAAACGTAAGGTATGCGACCTGTGATCCGGCGATTGCCACCGTCAGTGATGAGGGTGTGATCACAGGAAAAAAGGCGGGAAATGTAGTCATTACAGTGAAGAAAAATGGCTATCAGCCAAGAAAATTTTCTGTTGCGGTCAAAGCATACGGCAAATATCCGTCAATTCCGGTGACATTGGAAGATGTTGGAATGAAACTGGAATATGGCCGCGAACAGATTGATGCTGTGATTACCAATCACGCAAAGAGCGGTAGTATCCAAAAGATCGAATATGTGTATGATGCATACATCTTTCATTCGGAATCAGAGGAAAACGGGGATGCCATTGTGGAGACACCAACGTCCGTGACGGATGATGGAGAGGTCATTATTACGGATGACAGTCAGGATGAAAATTCGGATCAAGTGATAGATAGCCAACGCGTGACGATTTGTGTGGAAAAGATTGCCGCCGGCAAAAAAAAGACCGTACATGTCACAGGAGACTTTGGAGATCCGGAGCTTTTGGATATGCGTCTGCTTCGTGTGCGCATCTACACCAAAAAAACAATACTAAATTATAATATGAAAAACGGGCATCTGTCTGTTTCATGGACGATCAAGGATACCAAACCACCTGTGATTACCGGATGGGTCGGGAAGAACGGCTATAATTCCAAAGATTTTTATATGGTTGCATATTCTGACCGGGAATACGATTTTAAGAAATATGTTCATGCCAGCGATAATATGGGTGGAAAAGTGGCATTGAGCGTGGATATGAGCAAGGTTAACTGGAAAAAGAGCGGTGTTTACACGATTACCTATACAGCGAAGGACCTGGCTGGTAATGTGGCGAAGAAAAACGCGAAGGTGCAGGTGAGAGCAGTCAATGACCTGGATCGTATGGCGGATTCTATTTTGAAAGATATCGTGAAGGATTCCTGGTCGGATCAGAAAAAAGCAGAAGCGATCTATCGGTATATGCGAAAAAACTACATTTACGTAGACAGTAATGACCATGAGAGCTGGGAAAAATCAGCCTTGTATGGTCTTCGTTACCAGAGCGGAAACTGCTTTGTGTTTTATTCGGTTTCCAGGCTGCTTTTGACGCGGTGTGGAATTCCGAATATCGAGGTAAAGCGTTCTGCCGGAAGCAGGCATGGGCACTGGTGGAACTATGTCTATATAGATGGCGGCTGGTATCATTTTGATACAACCCCGCGCCGCAGGAAAGCTACCTTCTGTCTGGTGACGGATGAACAGCTTTCAGCCTACTCAAGGGCTGCCGGTAATAGCCATATCTGGGACAAAACCCTGATTCCCAAGGGTGCGACAAAAAAAATCAGCGAGGTTGTGTGGGGAAAACAGTATTAGAACGTGAGGGAGATACAGGCAGAGTACAAATGTGTAAAACGATCATAGACTATCTGGAACTTGAAAAAATGACCGGCGCAGAGGGTGAGCAGCTTTTTTTAAAGGATGAGAAAGGCGCACTCACGCGAAGAGATTTTTTTGGAAAGGTCATGCAGACGGCCGGCTGGCTGCATAATGAGGGCTGCTTTAATGAACCGGTCGGCGTAGCTGCGGCGCATACGGCAGAGACATTGTGGTTGTATTTGGGCATCTTGGTGAGCGGAAACTATTATATTCCGCTCCAACCGGATATGAAGCAGGAGCGGTTTGAAAAAATCAGAACAAAAACGGGCGTGCGCTTTCTTCTGACCGGGTCTGAGACCATCTCCCAGGAGTGGGTGCAGGATGCGGATGTATGCCTGGTGCCCGGGGAAAAAATCGCGGAAATAGAGACTGATTTCACGATGGAAAATGAATTTGCCGGATGTCGAAAGAACCTGCCGGAGAATGCGCCGATGTACGTGATTTTTACTTCGGGATCTACCGGAGAGCCAAAGGGAATTGTTAAGACCCATCGTTCGATGATCTCTTTTTTAGATTCCTATATACAGACATTTGGTTTTACAGAGAGTGACCGCCTGGCGAGCCAGACACCGTTTTATTTTGATGCTTCCGCGAAAGATATTTTTCTTGCGTTAAAATTAAAATGTCAGCTACATATCTTGGATGAGCGGATGTTTGTGGCACCACTTCGACTGGCAGAATATCTGAAGGAGGAAATGATCACGGTTATTCAGTGGGTGCCGTCGGCACTCTGTATGCTGTCGCGCTTTCGCGTGTTTGATCAGGTATCTCTCACCGGACTGAAAAAGGTTCTGTTTGTGGGAGAGGTGATGCCGGTCAATCAGCTGAAGATCTGGATGGAGGCACTGCCGGATACAGAGTTTGTCAATTTATACGGGGCATCGGAGCTGGCAGGCGTATGCATGTGTTATCCTGTTCGAGCCCTTCCCGAAACGGAGGATTGTCTTCCCATCGGATATCCGCTGCCCGGATGCGAGGTGTTTCTGGTCCGGGATGGACGTGTGGTAAAAGATCCCGAAGAAATCGGAGAGATTTACGTGCGAAGTATCACGATCGCGTCCGGTTATCTGGATGATCCCAAGCGCAGCGCGGAGGTTTTCGTGGAACAGCCGTGTGAGGAATTGCCAAAAGCCTTTTATTATAAAAGCGGTGATCTGGCGAGGTATGATGAGCAGGGAGCGCTCGTTTTCGTATCCCGTGGTGATTATCAGATCAAGCATATGGGGCATCGGATCGAACTGGGAGAGATCGAGAGCGTGCTCATGAAGCTGCCGCAGATCGCGAGCTGCTGCTGTCTGTATGAGAAACAGAAGATCATTCTGTTTTATGAGGGAGCACCGGAACGCAAAGAGGTGACTCAGTATTTGAAGGACACGCTGGCATCCTACATGCGGCCGAATAAGATCATACAGGTTGCGCAGATGCCGCGCAATACCAATGGCAAGGCAGACCGAGGTGCGTTAAAGGAGTTGCTAAAATAAAGGTTGAGGAGAAATACATACAATGGAAAGACTGTTAGAGATATTAAATGAATTGCATGATGATATCGATTATGAAACGGAGACAAAGCTGGTGGATGATAAGCTGTTTAATTCCTTTGATCTGATCACCCTGGTGGCAGAGCTTAGCGATGAGTTTGATATTGAGATTACAGCGAAGGAATTTATACCGGAAAATTTTAATTCCGCGCAGGCACTGTGGCAGATGATTCAGGAATTGTCGGGAGAATAGGTCTGGGAGAGAGCATATGTTATTTACATCATACGGTTTTGTTGCATTTTTTCTGTGCTGTTTTGTGCTTTATTATCTGTTACCCAAGCGGTTTCAAGGCGGCTTTTTGCTGGTGGCAAGCTATTTTTTTTATTTTCAGGGCGGAGCTGCCTACCCGGTCTTTTTGTTTGTGACTTCGCTGACGGTTTACTGGGCTGCCTGCCGGATCCAGTGGATTTCAGATGAACAGGAGAACTATCTGAATACGCAGGGAAAGGAACTGAAAAGAGAAGAGCGCAAGCAATACAAACAGCAGATGAAACGGCGGATGAAGCGTTATATGCTGTTTGCGCTGCTTTTGAATCTTGGTATTCTGGCAGTGCTCAAGTATTCCAATTTTGTTATTGAAAATGTGAATGATATTTTGTATTTTGCAGGCTCGGAACGGGAGATTACCTATGTGGATCTGATCCTTCCCATAGGTATTTCTTTCTATACCTTTCAGGCAGTGGGATATCTGCTGGATGTGTACTGGCAGCGGACGAGCGCACAGAAAAGCTTTTATAAGTTTGCGTTGTTTGTGTCATTTTTTCCACAACTCAGTCAGGGACCCATCAGCCGATACGGGGATCTGTCAAAAACCTTGTATAAGCCCCATGCTTTTGACTGGAAAAATGTGCGGTTCGGACTGGAACGGATTCTGTGGGGATATTTCAAAAAGCTAGTGATCGCGGATCGAATTTATCCGGTGGTGGCAATGATCACGGAAGATCCGGAATATTATACCGGTGTGTATGTGTTTATCGGTATGATTTTCTATGCGATCCAGTTGTATGCAGATTTTACCGGTGGCATTGATATTACGATCGGTATTGCGCAGGTGTTTGGCATTCAGGTGCAGGAAAACTTTATCCGGCCGTTTTTCTCAAAAAATATTGAGGAATACTGGCGCAGATGGCATATTTCGATGGGTTCGTGGTTTCGCGATTACATTTTCTATCCTTTGAGCCTCAGTAAGCCGATGAAACGTCTGACTACATGGACGAAGGAGCATTTCGGCCCGGCAGTGGGAAAACGAAGTAATGTATATGTGGCAACGCTAATCGTGTGGCTGGCAACCGGTATCTGGCATGGCGCAAGTTGGAATTTTGTCATGTGGGGACTGATGAACGGTATCGTTATACTGATCTCGCAGGAATTTACACCGCTGTATCACCGGTTTCATGAGCGTTTCCCGAAGCTGTGCGCAAGCAGGGGATATGCAGGGTTTCAGGTGATACGCACGTTCCTTCTCATGTGCTCTCTGCGGCTGTTTGACCATTATGAAGGAGTAGGAAGTGCCTTTCGCGCATTCATTCATATGTTCACACAGCTTGGAATATCGTTGCCGCTTTTGAACGCGGAGGAATTTTCTTACTTTGAATTATCGGCGGCTGATTACATAATCGTTCTGGCAGGTGTGCTTTTGATGTTTGCAGTCAGCATGATCCAACGGCGCACAAGTGTGCGTGAATATGTGGCGGCGAAGCCGTATCCGGTGCGTTATCTTGTATTTGTGGGAATGTTTTTTGCGGTACTGATTTTCGGTACATATGGGATCGGATATGATACCTCACAGTTTATCTATAATCAGTTTTAGCGGGGAAGTTACGGATGAGAAAAGGAAGGAAAATATTAGCGGCAATGGTGTCCGCAATTGTTCTGTTTACAGCTTTTGCAGGGCTTCAGCGACTGGTGATGCCAAAGTATGCCGATGGAATTCTCGAGGGAGCATTTATTAGGGAGTATTATGATGAGACGACACCCCATGATGTGATCATGGTGGGTGACTGTGAGGTATATGAGAATTTCAGCCCGGTAGCGCTCTGGAGAGACTACGGAATTACATGCTATATTCGCGGCAGCGCGCAGCAGCTGGTCTGGCAGTCCTATTATTTATTGGAGGATACTCTGAGATACGAAAAGCCAAAGGTCGTTGTTTACAATGTACAGTCCTTGGTTCACAATGAGCCGCAGCGGGAGGAGTACAATCGGATGACGCTGGATGGCATGCACTGGTCGGGGAGTAAAATAAAAAGTATACTGGCATCCATGACGGAGGAGGAGCAGTTTCTGGACTATGTGTTTCCGGTTTTGAGATATCATGAGCGGATCACAGAGCTGGAGAAAAGTGATTTTATCTATTATTTTCAGCCGAGGAAAATTACCCATAGCGGCTATTATATGCGCGTCGACCAGTATCCCTTTGAGGAACCGTTGGCAGAGGAAGAACCGGAGGACTACTCTTTTGGTGACAATGCGATGGGTTATCTGGAACGGATGACGGAGCTTTGCAGGGAAAATGATATTCAGCTGGTGCTCATTAAGGCACCCAGCCTGTCACCGGTATGGTATGAGGAATACGATCAGCAGGTCCGGGAGTATGCAAAGGATCACGATCTGTTGTATATCAATTATCTGGATCTGACAGATGAGTTGGGTATTGACTATGAGACAGATACCTATGATGGCGGGCTTCACATGAACCTGTACGGTGCGGAAAAGCTGTCAGCGCATCTGGGAAACGTGCTTCGTGAGAACTGCGGGCTGGAGGATCACAGAAATGATGCGAAGTTAGCAGATGCATGGGTCAAAAAAGAACAGTTTTATGATCAGATGATCGCTGATCAGAAACAGGAATTAGAACAGTTTGGTGAGATCGTAAACTATTAAAAACAAGTTTTTAATAGTCGTGAATGATTAGTCACATTTAATTTTAAGGAGGATCAAAAAATGAACAGAAACATGTGGAAACGAATGGTTGCATTTTGCCTGGCGGTGATCGTGATTTTAGGATCAGTCAATGTGGTACAGGCGGCACCGAAAGGGTATGGATTTACCTACAACCGGGTCACCGTGTATATGAATGGTAGTGCAAAAAAGCTGCTGGACAAAGCAGGAAGACCGAAGTCAAAGTCCGAGTCAAAGAGCTGTGCATATGATGGCATGGACCGTACCTACACCTTTAAGGATTTTGTTGTCAAGACCTATTCCAAGAGCAAAAACGGAGCGGAGTACATTAACAGTATCGAGCTTCTTACATCGAAAGTGTCTACAAAAGAGGGAATCAAGATCGGCAGCTCAAAAAATGATGTGATTGATGCATATGGCAGAGCAACGGCAAGATTTGGTATGTATACCTATACAAAAGGTAAGTGCAAGCTGATGATTGAGATGGATGAGGATGATAAGGTTAGCAAAATAACCTATCTGGCGAAATAGATGATGACTTCATCAAGAAGTTTATAAAAAACAGTTGGATTGGTGTGAAATGAGTTTACAGGAGTACGGTATATGGGAAAGAAAGCGCAAAAAAATATATATACATGTATAGGAACATTACTAACATTGTTAACATTACTATTTGCTTCTCTAAACAATGTATCTTTGGTACAGGCAGCTACAGGTGTAAAGACATATTTAACGGACAACCGTAATGCGCAAGACTATACAGGCCAAAATTGGTCAAAACATATTTATAATTATCTCGTTGAGCTAGATAGTGGATATATGCGAGTGTATCTGAAATGGGATGATGCAATATATGTTGAATACTTTGACAATAACTATCAGTTTCAGAACCAAAAAGTGATTCGACCAGAATTATCAATGTTTGGGGGATTTTATGCGGGCAAGGATAATTATTATCTGGTATATGGAGAGATGAATAGTGAAGAATCTGACGATTTTGAAGTTGTACGTATTGTAAAATATGATAAGCAATGGTGCAGAATTGCGTCTGCTTCTGTTTATGGAGCAAATACAACGATTCCTTTTTATGCTGGATGTGTTCGTATGGCGGAAAATAATGGATTACTCTATATTCGTTCATCTCATGAAATGTATGAGTCCAAGGACGGGTTGAATCATCAGGCTAATATGACGATCATAGTAAATCAGGATGATATGTCTATTTTCGATCAGGAAACGCAGATTGGAAGTTATTCTGAAAAAAATGAGTATTATCTTTCATATGTTTCACATTCATTTAACCAATTCGTGATTGCTGATGATGCGGGAGATATTGTTTTTTTGGATCAGGGAGATGCATACCCGAGGGCTGCTAAAATTGCAAAACAAGTAAAGGAAAAAGGGGAAATCGGAGAAAGTCAGATCATTATGCCGTATTCAGGAACTCCAGGAGATAATGATACGGGTGCAACAATTGGGGGATTAGAGTATTCTTTAACGAATTATTTGACTGTGGGAACGGTAGGGGCATATGCACGATCCCAAGATCTGTATGATGTGGGTAATTATATCTATCTGTCAGTTAATGATAAGCAATTACAGGATCAAACAAAAATCATCCAGCTTACAAAGCCGTTGAAAAACAAACTCTATTCGACACCGGTGCTTGTGAAAATGTCTGATAAGAAATTTTTGATCTTATGGACAGAAACACGATATGTTGAAAAAGATGATTCCTATTTATCGGATGGAAAAATTCGGTATGTATATGTGAATGGAGAAGGAGAACTTCTGGGTAGTACAAAAACAGTTCAGGGCTATC
>SFRL01000033.1 GCA_004562765.1 bacterium
TATACTGAACTATCCAGTGGTAAGCTGTCTGTGACTATGAACAATGGCTATAAGATAAAAGAGATACGTGTGGTTACGTTTGATAAAAAGGGTGAGCTTGTCGCAAAATCTGCAGAAAACAATAAAGTAATTGAGATTTCGAAATATCCGGAATTTCGAGAATCTCAGTGGGAAAACAATTATAGCATGAATTCTTCCGGAGTGCCTTATACACAAATATATATCACGTACATAGATAAGTATACAAAGAAAGATGTTGAGTTAGAACCATATAAAATTATTTTATGGGAATAAGAAGGTGCCCTTCGGGGCATCTTCTTTTGCCTTCAAATCAATTTTGCACTCGAATTCGTACAGTTTCGAACCTTTACAAGCGAAAAAATAAATGTTAGAATAAACACTAGGTCGATATGACAAAGAATGCGTCGTTTTTTGACGCAGAAAATAAAGGAGGATAATACCAATGCCCAGAGCAAAACAGTCAATGGATGGTAATACCGCTGCCGCTCATGTAGCTTATGCCTACACCGAAGTAGCAGGTATCTATCCGATCACACCTTCTTCACCGATGGCTGATACCGTTGATCAGTGGTCAGCAGCAGGACAGAAGAACATTTTCGGAAACACCGTTAAGGTTGTAGAGATGGAGTCTGAGGCCGGCGCAGCAGGTACCGTACACGGTTCCCTTGCAGCAGGTGCTTTAACCACCACCTTTACCGCTTCACAGGGATTATTACTGATGATCCCCAACATGTATAAGATCGCAGGTGAGAATTTACCTTCTGTATTCCATGTATCTGCACGTACCGTATCTTCACACGCACTGAACATCTTCGGTGATCACAGTGACGTATACGCTTGCCGTCAGACCGGTTTCGCTATGTTAGCAGAGACCAACCCTCAGGAGGTTATGGACTTAAGCCCCGTTGCACACTGTGCAGCATTAGAGGGACAGGTTCCTTTCGTGAACTTCTTCGATGGATTCCGTACCTCTCATGAGATCCAGAAGATCGAGAAGTGGGACTATGAGGATCTGAAGGATATGTGCCCGATGGATGCAGTAAAGGCATTCCGCGATCACGCATTAAATCCTGAGCATCCCGCAGCTCGTGGTTCTCACGAGAACGGAGATATCTTCTTCCAGCACAGAGAGGCTTGCAACGGCTTCTATGATGCACTTCCCGCAGTTGTTGAGAAGTATATGAAGAAAGTAAACGAGAAGTTAGGTACCAACTACGATCTGTTCAACTACTACGGAGCAGAGGACGCTGACCGCGTGATCATCGCTATGGGTTCTATCTGTGACGTTGCAGAGGAAGTAATTGATTACTTAACTGCAAAGGGAGAGAAGGTCGGCCTGATCAAGGTTCGTCTGTATCGTCCCTGGTCTTCACAGGCTATCTTAAAGGTACTGCCTAAGACCGTTAAGAAGATTGCTGTATTAGACAGAACAAAGGAGCCCGGTTCTTTAGGAGAGCCGTTATTCCTGGATGTAGCTACCACACTTCGTGAGGCTGGCTTAAATGACATCATCCTGACCGGCGGACGTTACGGTTTAGGATCAAAGGATACTCCTCCTTCATCTGTATTCGCTGTATACAAAGAGCTGGAGAAGGATGCTCCTAAGGCTCGTTTTACCATCGGTATCGTTGATGATGTGACCAACTTAAGCTTACCTGAGGTGAAGCCCGCTCCGATCACTTCTGCACCGGGAACCAAGGAGTGCAAGTTCTGGGGTCTCGGCGGAGATGGTACTGTAGGTGCTAATAAGAACTCTACAAAGATCATCGGTGACCACACAGATAAGTATATTCAGGCATACTTCCAGTATGACTCTAAGAAGACCGGTGGTATCACCATTTCTCACTTACGTTTTGGTGACAACCCGATCAAGAGCCCTTACTACATCAACCAGGCAGACTTCGTAGCTTGCCACAACCCTGCATATGTAACTCAGGGCATGAAGATGGTTCAGGATGTAAAGCCGGGCGGAGTATTCATGATCAACTGCCAGTGGTCAGATGAGGAGCTGGATCACCATCTGAACGCAGAGGCTAAGAAGTATATCGCTGACAATAATATTCAGTTATACACCATCAACGCTATCGACAAGGCAATCGAGATCGGTATGGGCAAGAGAACCAATACTATCTTACAGTCTGCATTCTTCAAACTGGCAGACGTTATGCCGATCGATGAGGCTGTTGAGTATATGAAGCAGGCTGCTAAGAAGTCTTACTCAAAGAAGGGTGATGCTGTCGTAGAGATGAACTACAAGGCAATTGATGCCGGTGTAGACGCTGTACACAAAGTAGAGATCCCTGAGTCTTGGAAGAACCCGGCTCCGGATGCTCCGAAGGCTGAGAAGACCGGTCGTCCTGAGGTTGTTGATATGGTTAACAAGCTGTTAGATCCCATCTCCAAGATGGATGGAGACAGCCTGCCTGTATCTGCATTCAAGGGTATCGAGGATGGTCAGTTTGAGACCGGTGCATCTGCATACGAGAAGCGCGGTACTGCTGTAACCGTTCCCGAGTGGGATGCTGAGAAGTGTATCCAGTGTAACAACTGTGCATTTGTCTGCTCACATGCAACCATCCGTCCGTTCTTACTGAGCGATGACGAGGTTAAGGCAGCTCCTTCTAACATCAAGTTAGCAGATATGAAGCCGAAGGCAGGAGAGTACAAGTACACCATGAGCGTATCTCCGTTAGACTGTATGGGATGCGGCGAGTGTATCACTGTCTGCCCGACCAAGGCGATCGCTATGGTTCCTCAGGAGTCACAGGCAGCAGAGCAGCCCGTATTTGATTATTTAGTAGCGAACGTAGGAAAGAAGGATATCGGTCTTTCTGATATCACACCGAAGGGCTCACAGTTCAATCAGCCCTTACTTGAGTTCTCAGGCTCTTGTGCAGGATGTGCTGAGACCTCTTATGCAAGACTAATTACCCAGTTATTTGGTGAGCAGATGTACATCTCTAACGCAACAGGATGTTCTTCTATCTGGGGTAACCCGGCTGCAACCTCACCTTATACTGTAAATAAGGATTCCAAGAAGGGACCTGCATGGTCTAACTCACTGTTCGAGGACAATGCTGAGCATGGTCTTGGTATGGAAGTCGGACAGAAGTATCTGCGTGACATGGCCATCGAGTCTGCAAAGGCTTGCGCTACCTCTGACAAGGCTCCGGCTGAGTTAAAGGCTGCTTTCGACAAGTTCATGGAGACCAAGGATAACACCAAGGCAAACGTTGAGCCGACCAAGGCCCTGATCGCTGAGTTAGAGAAGGCTGCTGCAGCCGGATGTCCTGATGCACAGGCTGCCATCGAGAAGAAGGATTACCTTGGAAAGAAATCTGTATGGATCTTCGGTGGTGACGGATGGGCATACGATATCGGTTTCGGCGGACTGGATCATGTACTTGCTTCCGGCGAGAACGTAAACGTTATGGTATTCGATACCGAGATGTACTCTAACACCGGTGGACAGGCTTCTAAGGCTTCCAACATCGGTGAGGTTTGCCAGTTTGCTGCAGCTGGTAAGGAGATCGGCAAGAAGTCTCTGTCAGAGATCGCTATGAGCTATGGTTACGTTTACGTAGCACAGATCGCTCTGGGCGCAAATCCTGCACAGGCTGTAAAGGCTATCGCTGAGGCTGAGGCATACAACGGACCTTCACTGATCATCGGATACGCTCCTTGTGAGTTACACGGTATCGCTAAGGGTGGTATGAACCACTGTCAGGATGAGATGAAGAAGGCAGTAGCTTCCGGTTACTGGAACCTGTTCTCATTCAACCCTGCATTAAAGGCAGAGGGCAAGAACCCGTTCACCTTAACATCTAAGGCCGGAGACGGCACTTACCAGGACTTCCTGAACAACGAGGCACGTTATACTCGTCTGATCAAGCCGTTCCCTGAGAGAGCTGAGAGACTGTTCAAGGAGTCTGAGGAAGCTGCAAAGGCTCGTTTCGAGCACTTACAGAGACTGGTTGAGTTATACAAATAATTCACACAGATGAAATGAACTTTTATCCCCCGTGGGCAATGCCCGCGGGGGATTTTTTACTAAATTAAAAAGAAATATGCGTAATCGTATATTTCCCTGCTGAAAAAATATGTTATAATGAATGTAATAGTGAACGAGTCAACATGCAGATATGATTGATGAGGGGGTACACCATTTATGGGAAAAAAAACATCTGATAAAGGGTTTGAAGAGAATCTTTCACGGAAGCAAAGTATTCAGGCGGATTATGAGTCTATTCTAACCTCCTTTAATGAACAGCTTAAGAATAGAAAAAATTTGTCGCAAGAGGACCTTTTGGAAAAAAAATATCAAAGCGCGCGAAAAAAAGGTAATTCCATCAGTTTGTTTGGAGCATTGTTTAAATGGAAACATAATAAAATTGGAAGATTTGGGCAAAAGACAATTTCAAAAAAAGATGATAAAGGGAGCGTTTTTGAAAAACTGGATAATGGTGACAAGGTGAAATACTTTGATCCATTTGAGAAAATCGAGGAAAAGAGCGGGGAAAATGAGAAATCGGGTGACCTGCGCGAAAAACTTATGACTGCTTTTGTAGACCGAAGCATGAAAAATGAGCAGCTGGTTTCTAAAAGCGATTTTGAGCGGTCTCAACTGACAGACGATGCGAAGACCCATGCGTATGTGAGCTGGTATCAGACAAACAGAGAACAGCTTGAAAAAAACAAAAATCAGACAAACGGAGAACCGCTTGAAGAAAACATAAATCAGACAAACGGAGAACCGCTTGAAGAAAACAAAAGTGAACATAGGGAAGTAGATGAAAAAGCCATCAACAATACGTTATCGGAGCAGTTTGCCTCCCAGTTTGATGGCTCGAAAAGTTTTATTCCGGACTATATAACAAACCAAAAGGATCCTGACCCGGATCAGTTTGAAGTTGTCGTAGTCGTTCAGCCACCATCGGACGTTTACCTTGATTACAATAAACAGGTGACAAAGGAAACCAATTTTGTAATTAAGGGTTTGAAGCCGGATTATATGAAAATATTGGATGAGAATATGAAAAAATCCGATGCATACGCTGAGCTTTATAAAAAGGGAAATAAAGAGGCGCAGGAAGTGGGGGAGAACTATGACCCCAATAAGGATCCAAATATCTGGATGCTCCGGGCGCAGACGATGGAAAACATCCAGTACGGCCAGGGTCACAGTTTTGTCCGGATGGTTGCAAAGCGTGACGGTCAAAGCTACAGTAGTTATAGCTTTGGATTCTGGCCGCTTGCTATTACACCCGGAACAGGCTCCGTGACAATGGGCACCGTAAAAAATCCTGATCCCGACGCGTTGGAAGGATCGGTCATTGAACATGCATTTCCGATCAGTTATGCGAATTACCTGCGCGCCGCAGCGAAGATACGTGGCGTTGTAGGTTCTCAGAGATCGTACTCATTTTTGGGTTACAATTGCACATCCTTTGCAGCAGACATTGCAAAAGAGGCCGGTGTTGCAATTAAGGATGATGATTCGTCAGAAAAAATAAGAACCTTTAAATATCGTTCGGCGCGAATTGATTCTCCGTATTCACTGGCAAAATTTATTCGTATGAAAAACAACGAAGAGCAGAATACAAACAACGATGGCGCAAGGAAACGGTCGCAGACGGAAGTGCCGGAAGAAGTAAAGGAAAAGATCAAAGATATGAGCTTTCTTGAACAGACCGATGGGAAGATGCTTCAGGATATCATGGATATGGTGGATGAACAAAAGAAGATTGCGGATCATCCCGAGGATCAATTGACAATTGACATAAGCTATGATACAAAAGGTCGCGTTGCAAGAGATCAGCTCACAGCGGCGTTCCTTTTTAATGCGCAAACCGGACTTATAGAAAAGCTGGAAGCGAATAAGTTGTTTCTAAGGTTACAGAATGCATTTGCACCAGGTCAGGATAACAATAAAAGTCATTCTTATGCATTGCAACTGTTTCAGGCGATTTTGGAATCAACGAAACATTATTTGGAAGATATTGAAGAAAAGGTAGATGCTGAGATAGATGCTTATATATCGGGGCAAACAGGTACTGATATAGACAAACCGTATGACTTGTCGGGAGTCGATTTTCAGACAGCAATCCGAAAATTAGGAATAGCAAGAAGACGTGATTGGATGATGAAAACCTTTGGATATCTTACCTCAACAGAGTATTTGTCAGCAGTGGTACAAAAACCGGAAATATTGGCAAAAGCAGTCATGAAACTGAAGGAAGATCCTAAGGGAAAACAACGTGACGTGGATTTGGGAAACGACAGAATCTATCAGATCTTGGCAGGGGGGCAAACAGATGTAGGAAACTCTGAAATCCTAGAAAAAGGTACACTGCTTACCCGGATCAAAGATAATCCATTTTTTCAGAGTCCTATCTTGCCAAATGATACAATTGAGATGTTAGGTGAGTCTCTGGGTGTGTCTCCGGCAGAAATGGTACTGGATGCTATTTTAGAGATGAGCAAAACTTTGGAAGCAAAACAGATAGAAATGGAAGAAGGAGCCTTCGATAAGAAATCTGATTATGAAAAGGTCAATGATATGATTAATCTGAGGTCAGCACATGAGGATCTATTTGGAAAGGAATCTGTTTTAGAAGGACCTGTAAGAAACTTTATTATTTCCACATGTTCGGATCCGGATAAACTGAAGCAGGCGATTAGAGATGGATTAGCGTATAATGGATATCTTTTTAGAGAGATCCTTTATGTATGAGAAACGAGGATATCAGGATGTTGCTTGATTTTGAACAGTATTATGACGGGAGTATACACCAGCTGCCATATGATTCGGGCCTTGAGGAAACGTATGACTATCTGACATGGATCGACATGTTTCTGGATATTTATGCGCGATCTGACGAGCAGTTGAAGGAAGAAAGCAATGCAGAGAAGAAGGTTTTTTTACTTCGGGGAATGGAATTTTTAAAGTCCAGAAGAAATGCCTCTGTTGGCAGGGCATTTGATCCGGAGCAAGGGATGAGTCTGACCTACATTGCTTCCGGGTTTGGACTTTCAGGCTTTTCCTTCTTCTGTTTGTTGCTGGCGGTTGCTCCGCAAATGGAAATGAAATATGTCTATCAATACAGGGAACTACAAGCGCAAATGGGCGAAGTCAGATATGTGACCTTTGAGCTGGCGTCAAGCCTGTATGCGCTTTTGGCCGATGAGGAGGAGCTTCTCGCCATGCCCGCGGGACAGGGAGCGGTGCGAAGGTGTCCGCTTTTTGTGATTCATGAGGAGCATGGGTCAGAATCGGAATTACTTGTTGGTTTTTCACTGCTTCCTCAGGTGAGTGCACTATTGCGGGGAGATCTAGGGATTCCGAGGAGCTTGCAGCAGTTTTGCGTGGAGACAGACAGATCAGAAGCACCTGCTATGATCGTTGGAACGGAACATCTGGAAAAGCTGAGAAACTACCTGAACGGAAATCCCCGCGGATTGATACAGATCGCCGGCAAGCACTTGTGCGGAAAGAAATCATTAATTGCAAACAGCGTCATTGGAAGATCTGTTTTATTTGTGGATTTTGAAAAGCTGATGGCATTATCTGATCGGGATAAAGGAAAAAAGATCAACGATCTTTTGACGAGATGTGTGCTTTTGGATGAACAGCTTGTATTGGTACATGTGAATCTCAGTGAGGAATACTACCGGCTGACGATCGCGCTCTTAGATCTGTGCTTTCTGTATGTAGATCGTGTTTTGATCACAACCGTGGATACCACGGGGGCGACGGACCTGGCCATGACCTATCCGTTTTTTCTTATGCAGATCCCTGCCTTGAGCGTACAGGAAGCGCAGACGGCGTGGCACTATTACGGAGACCGGTATGCCCTGGAAGAGCTTATTGATCTGGATAATTATGCAGACCAGTATGGCCTCAGCGTCGGGCAGATCGCGTGTGCATTTGATCTGGCGGAAAAAAGCAGGATGTATAGCGGGCAGGATAAAATAACGCACAAAGGACTGCAGGAAGCCATCAGACAGCTGATGCCAAAAGAGATCGCGAAGCTTGCAACGAAGATCAAGGTGCAGTATGAGTGGGATGATCTGAAGATCGGTGCGGAAGAAAAGAAGACGCTGCAGCTCGCCTGTGCAAGGATGAAATACAGAAACCGTGTCAACGAGGAATGGGGCTTTGGGCAGAAGGTACTCTATGGCCGTGGCGTGAGTGTGCTATTGTACGGACCTCCGGGAACCGGAAAAACCATGGCAGCACAGGTGATGGCGCAGGAGCTTGGCATGGATCTGTACCGTATAGACCTCTCACAGATGGTGGATAAATATATCGGAGAGACGGAAAAAAATATCGGTAAGGTGTTTGATTATGCGGCTGATAGTAATTGTATCCTGTTTTTTGATGAGGCGGATGCGATCTTTTCAAAGAGAACGGATGTGTCAAACTCCAATGACAGGCATGCAAACAATGAGATCGCCTATCTGCTGCAGAAATTAGAGCAGTTTGAGGGCTTTGTCATTTTGGCCACAAATATCTTTAACAATTTTGATAATGCATTTATCCGAAGGCTCACATACATTGTAAAAATGCAGCTGCCTTCCGTCGAGACAAGGATCAGCATGGCACATGGGATGCTGCCTGCGGAGGCACCGGTGGATCCGTCCTTTGATATTGAGCGCCTTGCGAGAAACTTCGAGCTTGGTGGTGCGGAATTGAAATCGGTATTGTACGGGGCTGCCTTTATCGCAATGGAGGAAAAAGCGCGGATGTCAGAGTCCCATCTGATCCGTTCATTAAAATATGAGCTTTCGAAAAAGGAACTGGTATTGACAGAGGCAGAGGTGTATATGCGATATCGCGAGGAGAAACCTACTGGCAACGTATTTGGCAGCTGATTCGAAATGTGATGGATGATCATCCCATATTATACAGGAATGCGGCATTTACAAATCTCTCATTCGGTGTTAAAATGTTGCGTAGATTAGTTATATTGGGAGGAAGACTATGCTTCAGATAGAGGAGTGGTTTCGCAGACCTCAGCGCAGGACAGAGCGAAAGACAGCGTCGGCGGTGAAACCGATGGCTGCTCAGGTACATAGATCACAGGAGACGGCGGAAGCGTTTGCGGCAGTTTCGAAAACAGTCGAGTCGAAAGCGGTTGAGCCGGAAGCAGTAGAGCCGGAAGAGAAACATTTGAGCGACACACAGAAGCCGGAAAAGCAGAATTTGGCGCGCACACTGCAGACTCCGCTTGCAGATGCACCCGAGGACATGTTTGAACCGGAAGAGGCGGTTTTCTGTGAGCACAGTGAGGACGAGTCACAGGAGAACGTGGATATTCAGGATTCCGTCGCAGAAGCAGAGGAACTGGAGCATATTTCAGAGCAGATAGGGCAGGATGTAACAGATATGATCGATATGAAAAAAGAAGATTTTTTACTACAGCAGATCGATGAGTTTCGTGAGAAAGCAAAGCAGCTGCAGCAGCTGATGAAGAACCGTGAGACAAAGGCAAAGGAATTGCAGGAGACCGTGGACGCGCGAGAGGCAAAGGCAAGTGAGCTGGACAGCCTGATCCATGTGCGAAAAGGTGAGGCGGACAAGATCATGAAAAATGTTTCCGTCCGTATTGATTCCATGTCTGCCGGTGTGAGAACAGAGATGTCCGATCTTTCCAATTCGCTCAGCAAAGAGGTAAACGGTCTCACAAGGAATCTGACGCACGAATTAAACCAGTCTACAGAAAAGACCCGTCAGGTGGTGGAGGCTGCCACACAGACGATGATCGACCAGAATACGCGCAGTCTGGAGGGCTTAAAGGAGCAACTGGAGCAGCTGGGTCACAAAGAGCAGATCAATGAGCTGTCCACGGAGATGAACAGTCAGATCACTACATTGAAGACGGATATCGCAGACAAGATCCACGCCGAGGACGTGAAGTGTTATCGCAACATTCAGGCTTCCATGGACGAGCAGAGCAAGCTGCTGTCCGAGGGAGACGAGAAAACACGTCAGCATATCAAAGAGCAGGTAGACAACCTGAGCCGGCAGATGCGCAGCCAGGCGAAGCTTGCAAAGGCATCACTGACCTTTGCGATCCTCAATTTCCTCGGAGTCGTGGGAATACTGCTGTACCTGATCTTAGTCTAAATAAAGAGAGATAGGAATATAACATATGAGTTATAGTGAAACTAACAGTGTCTGGGTTGTCGGTCATAAAAATCCGGACACTGATTCTACTTGCGCGGCGATTGCATACGCCGCCTTAAAAAATCAGACAGAACGCGAACATTACGAGGCAAAGCGTGCCGGGGCGATGAACGGAGAGACGACCTATGTGCTGGATTATTTTGGCGTGGAAGCGCCGGAACTGATCCGTGATGTGGGTGCACAGGTCAAGGATATCAATATTCGCCGCACAGCTGGTGTCCGTGCTGGCATCACGCTGAAAAAAGCGTGGGAACTCATGCAGACAGAGCGCGTGGTGACGTTGCCGATCGTCAACGAGGAGCGCAAGCTGATCGGACTGATCTCCAACAATGATATTGCAATGTGCTACATGGAGGTATCCAATCTGGAGAGCCTTTCGCAGGCAAGACCCCAGTACAGAAATATCATCGAAACGCTGAACGGTACACTGCTGACCGGAAATGAGCACGGCATTTTTATGCACGGAAAGGTGGAAGTGGCTGCCGGAAACAAGGAGCGTGTCGAAGAGTACATAGAGAAGGACGATCTGGTCATTCTCGGTGACCGTGAGGAGATGCAGCGCCTCTCACTGGAACTGGATGTGAGCTGTATGGTCATCTGCGGAGGTTCTCAGGTGTCATCGGAGATTCTGGAGATGGCAAAGCGCAGGGATTGTGTGCTGATCTCTACGCCTTATGATACCTTTACGACGGCGCGTCTGATCAACCAGAGCATGCCGATCAAGTCCATCATGACCAAAAAGGGACTGGTGACCTTTGAACTGGAGGATTACGTGGACTATATCCGTGATGTGATGTCTAAGGAGCGCCATCGTGACTTTCCGGTATTGGATGAAAACGGAGATTATGTGGGCATGATCTCCCGCAGAAATCTGTTAAACATGCAGAAAAAGCGTGTGATCCTGGTGGATCATAACGAAAAGACGCAGGCAGTGGATGGTATTTCGGGAGCAGAGATCCTGGAGATCATCGATCATCACAGACTTGGAAGCCTGGAGACGATGTCACCGGTATTTTTCCGCAATCAGCCGCTAGGTTCTACTTCTTCGATCGTATGGAGAATGTACCAGGAAAAGGGTGTGGAAGTAGACGAAAAGATCGCAGGACTTCTCTGTGCAGCGATCATTTCCGATACATTGATGTTCCGATCACCGACCTGTACGGCTTATGATAAAGAAGCCGCAGAAGAATTGGCAAAGATCGCCGGTATTGACATTGAGACCTTTGCCAGCAATATGTTCCGCGCGGGCAGTGATTTCAGCAAAAAGAGCATCGAGGAGATCTGTTATCTTGATTTTAAGACATTTACAGCAGAGAAGATCACCTTCGGTGTCAGCCAGATCAGTGCAATGAGTGCTCTGGATCTCGAGGATGTCAAGCAGCGTGTACAGGGGTATTTGGAGACGATGCTTTTGGAGCGCAAGCTGGACATGGTATTTATCATGCTGACCAATATCGTCATGGAACAGTCGGAGATCCTGTGTGCCGGAGAAGGTGCGCGCAGAGTGCTCGGACTGGCATTCCGTGATGCGGGAGAGGAACAGGAAGAAGTACTGCTGCGCGGTGTCGTTTCCCGCAAAAAGCAGTTTATCCCGGAGCTGATCCGTGCAATGCAGGAGTCGTAAGATGAGGCAGAATGTGAAAGAAAAAACCGTGAAGCAAATGACAAAACAGACATGGAAGCCCGGGAACATGCTTTATCCGGTTCCGGCAGTCATGGTGAGTGTGGCGCGTCCGGATGAAAAACCGAATATCATCACGGTGGCATGGGCGGGTACGATCAACTCCGATCCGGCGATGCTGTCCATCTCCGTGCGGAAGGAGCGTTACTCCCATGCGATCCTGTGCGAGACGAAGGAATTTGTAGTTAATCTGGTGAGTGAACCGCTGGTGCGTGCTTGCGACTACTGCGGCGTCCGTTCCGGCAGAGATGTGGATAAATTTGCGCAGATGAAGCTGACCCCTGTATCCGTGGAGGGAGTCAATGCCCCGGCCATCGCAGAAAGCCCGGTCAGCCTCGCCTGCAAAGTGACGCAGATCATCCCTCTGGGCAGCCATGACATGTTTCTCGCCGAGATCGTCAGCGTGACGGTAGACGAGCGCTACATGGACGAAAAAGGGACGTTTCATCTGAATGATGCGGGACTGGTGGCGTACTCGCATGGAACTTACTTCAGGCTTGGCAAAGAGCTGGGCACCTTTGGATTTAGTGTGAGGAAGAAGCGAAACTGACGAGGAATAGTGTGACGAGATGTAAAAGAAAAACGAGATGCATTTCTCTGCGATTTTGCCCGACCGAGCTTGACGAGGGGAAACGAGGTCTGGGATGACCTCGGATTTGACCCGACCGAAGCGGAGCGTAGAAAGGGCAATCGAGCAGAAAATGTATCTCGTTTTTTTTAGTAATGTGCGCCTAGCGGCGTACGTTTCCAACAGGTGCAAGTCCTGAATCCGCCCGGTAGTGGGAAGGATACAGCTGAAAGCAAGGGTGTCTATCGTGAGGTGGAAGCTGAAGGAAGCTGGATGTGGGGAACATACTAACCCACGGGCAAATCTCTGGTCTGACGAACAGAAATCACATATGAGGTTATGAATGAGGGTAAGGCTGCGTTTCAAGTCGAAGCCCAATAACTACACGGAATAGCAAGCATGAAGCAGAAAATAGATGACATCAACGGATGGCTCTATCACAGAATACGTATGTGTATATGGAAACAATGGAAGAAGCCTAAAACAAAGGTGAGAAAGACTGATAAACAGTGGCTTTTATGATTTAGTCACCGTCTCCTACTCGATTTAGAAGGTCTGCAGAGAGGTAAACCAATGGTAGAATGTCCAATTATGCCTATAAATCGGCGATTCTACCGATGGTAGGTAGCCGGATCGGATGACAACTGATATGCTGAGATTCGAAAGGACGTAACAATGGATAAGGAGAGGATGGGGGCATTTATTTCCCGGATTCGAAAAGAAAAGAAGCTGACACAGAAGGAGCTTGCTGAGCAGCTGCATGTGACTGACAAGGCAGTATCAAAATGGGAACGTGGCATGAGTTACCCGGATATTTCAATGTTGGAATCAATTGCAGAGATTCTGGAGATATCCGTTCTGGAACTTCTGGAGGGAGAACGGATCAGTGATGATGCGTCGATCGAAAAAGAGGAAGCCCAACAGCTGCTATGCCAGTCGATTTCTATTTCGGATGATGAAATAAACAGAAAACATATCAGAAGTAAATCCATCATACTGTTTGCTGCGTTGATCATCATGCTTTTACTATCGATCATACTGAATATCCTTAATTACGAGAGGGATGATGGGAAGGCGATGCTTTCCGTGGATTCCGGCGCATATGAAACGGTGCTGGATGATAATGGAACAGTCGTATTCACCGATCCACAGAAGGCACTTGAACAGCTGGCGAAGGATCTTGGAGTGTCAGATGCGTATAAAAAGGAGGTTCAATGATATGGATATCGTGACTGGTTTTATGATCATCATACTTGCGCTTATTCTTCTCTGGCAGATGAAGCCTGCACCGAAAGGAACATTTTATGAGAATAGCTTTTCGCTCGCGGTCAGTAAGGGTATTCAGGGCTTTTTTGCATTATTGATCATCGCGCATCACGTGTACATATTCCTGAATACAAGAGGAATTGCTGCGGAGTCATTGCAATGTTTTGAACATGCAGGGGTGCTTTTGATCGGGTTTTTCTTTTTCTGCTCCGGCTATGGACTGATCATCAGTTTTCACACAAAACAGAATTATTTAAAGGGATTTGTGGTAAAGCGTGTGCTGATCGTTTTGGTTCCGTTTTTCATCTGTAATTATGCATATCTGAGCGTGGAATTACTGCTCGGAAGCCGGTTTCGCATATCGGAACTGATTGCTGCGTTCTTTGGAGTATTGCTGTTGAACTCACAAATGTGGTTTGCTGTAGAGATTATGTGTCTATACCTTATTTTCTATCTGCTTTTTTCACATGTGAAAGATGAGAAATGTTCCATTGCGATCATTGTCCTGATCATCGTGGGAATGAGTGCATTGACGATGCTGAATTGCAGAAGCTATGAGCTGTCCAACTGGTATTGGGGAGAGTGGTGGTATAACACCACCATGCTGTTTCCGATCGGAATGATCGTAGCGGAAAAAAAAGATCTGCTGAGAAGTCTGGCTGTGAAGCATTACCGGATCCTTTTGACGATCTCGTTTGTCGGTTTTACGATATTCCGATTGCTCAGCAACAGAGAGCTGCATCTTCGCGGTTACTGGACGATGAAGATGATGGATAAGGTACAGGCATATCTGCTTCAGGTGCCAAGCGTCATATTCTTTGTGATGCTGCTCGTGTTGATCCTGTTAAAGGTGAGGGTCGGCAATCCGCTGCTTGATTTTCTGGGCAAATTTTCGCTGGAGATCATATTGGTGAACGGCGTGTTTTTGAGGCTTTTTCTGGGGATCATGCAGACATATGGGCTTGTCTGTTATCTGTGCCTGACATTTGTGGGAACGATTTTATCAGCAGTACTGTTATATAAATTGAAACGAAGTATTCTAGAATTGAAGTAGTCGTTGTATGACAGAAGGAGGATCTGATGAATCAGGTATTGTTGTGGGCTTTATGCGTTTTGGTTGCCGGGGTGTTGTTATTTGGTGTGAAGGTAGCAAAAAAAGGTGAGTGGCAGGAGGATTTCTTATCTCTTTCGACTTCAAAATCCCTGCTGGGTGTATTCGCAGTGTTGATCGTTTTGCATCATCTTGCGCAGCTGATGGGAAATCTGCAGATGAACCCGGGACCGCTCGCATATCTTGAATATGTGGGAGTTTGTTTTGTGGGAATGTTCTTTTTCTTTTCCGGCTATGGATTGATGTATAGCAAGAATAAACGTGAGGATTATTTCGATGGATTCTTAAGAAAACGTCTGACCAGCATTTTGGTGCCGTTTTATTTCTGCATTATTATCTTTGTTGCATTTTCACTTTTCATGCAGATGCCAATGCAGCCGATGGAGATCGTTGCATATCTGAGTGGCTGGTGGTTGCTCAATACACAGATGTGGTATGTTGTTGAAATTGCATTTTTATACCTTGCATTTTATGTGATTTTCCGCCTGGTGAAAAATGAAACTGCCGGTTTGTGGCTGATGGGAATTTTTATTACCGCCATGGTTGTCGCATCTATTCTGATCGGACATGGACCGGAGTGTGAGAGTGACAAATGGCTGCAGGGCGAGTGGTGGTTTAATACAACATATATGTTCCTGATCGGAATGATCTTTGCAAAACACGAGCAGAAACTGGTGGCATTTGCAAAGAAATATTATCCGGTACTGTTGGTTATCAGTACTCTGGCGGCAGTAGGTCTTTCTTTCCCGGCAGTGAGCAGGGTACAGGCAGGTACATATTATTGTGAGTATGAGCCGGGCCTTTCATTGGCATCTGTTTTTGGAATCAAGTTGCTGACCCTGATTTTTCAGTTTGCAATGACATTTTTTACGATTGCAGCGATCCTGCTTGTCATGATGAAAGTAAAATGTCAGAATGCAGTTATGAAGTCTCTCGGAAAAGTAGCGTTGGAGCTGTATCTGATCCATAATCTGTACCTGATCATGTTTGGATATATGGGAATCGGAGGCATCACACAACCGGGAATACTCACATTGGCGGTCGTAATCTGTACATTGGTGACTGCCTATGTGATCCATGTTCCGATCAGGCGGCTGGTAAGACTGATATCCGGCAATAAGTAGAAAGTTTAAAGATCTCCTTTAGGAGCGGAAGGCAGCGCCGGCAGCAAAACCGGTGACAGCCGCGGTACATAGATCACAGGAGACGGCGGATGAGTCACAGGAGGATGTGGCTCTGCAGGATTCCGTAGCAGAGGCAGAGGAACTGGAGCATATTTCAGAGCAGATAGGGCAGGATGTAACAGATATGATCGATATGAAAAGAGAAGCGTATCCCGCTTCTCTTTCTTGTATTTATTCGTTCTTTATTCTTTACAATTTCAGTCCTGCGAGCAAACTTCCGAGACTTGTAGTCGCCTGTTCATCGGAGGTGTATTCGATGGCTTCGGCATTTTCTGCCTCCGTGTCCACCATTTCTTCCTGCAGAACCTTCATGGAGAGGCTGATCTTGTTATCATTCGTATTTAAGATCTTTGCCTGTACTTTTTCGCCTTCTTTTAAGACCTCTCCGGGATGCTTGATACGTTTCTGACAGATCTGGGAGATGTGTACGAGTCCGCTTAAGCCATCACCGAGATTGATAAATGCGCCGTAAGGCATAAGGCTTTCGACGGTTCCTTCCACGACGGAGCCGGGCACAAGCATGGAAATCTTGTGATTGCGGGCCTCCTCCTGCTGCTTGCGGAGTACGACCTTTGCGGAGAGTACCAGCTTCTCCTTCTCCGGATCAACGGTGATGACGGCAACGTCGAGATCCTTGCCGAGCCACGGGTTGCAGTCCTCCACATAATCGAGGCTTAACTGGCTGGCGGGGATAAAACCGCGGATGCCCTCCAGATATGCAACGACGCCGCTGGGAACGATTCCCTTGACGCGTACGGTATGAACGCTCTCGTCTTCCAGATAGCCTTTCAGTACATCCCATGCAAGCACGTTGTTTGCCTCTTTTTTGGAGAGAAGGATATTGCCCTGACCGTCGTCGGTGCGGATGACGGTTGCTTCTACGGTATCGCCCACCTGAACGGCTTCCTTCAGCATGCAGTCGGGATCATCGGAATAGTCTTCTGCTTTGATGATGCCCGGCGCATAATAGCGAAGATCCAGGGTCACCTCATCTTCGGTCACGGCGATGACGGTTCCGGTTACAATGTCGCCTACACCGATCTTGCGGAAGGAGGCATTGATTTCTGCTTCATAATCTTTCATTGATTCTGACATGATTTTTTCACTCCTTTGTCTGGTAAATGCTTTTTTGTATAATTTCTGATACATAGTATAACATATGACTGTTTCCATAGCAAGTTGGTAGGATTTAATCTTGACATTGGCAATAAAAGCGTTATAATGTTAGTGTTCAAAGTGAAATGGAGCTTTCACGCAGTTGCGGAGGGCTTCGAATAGATATTTACAGAAAGAGGCATATATCATGAAATATATTTATTTAGACAATGCTGCGACGACCCGTGTTGCACCGGAGGTGTTGGAGGCGATGACACCTTACTTCACCGAATATTACGGCAATCCCTCCAGCATTTATTCTTTTGCGGGAAAAAGCAAGGATGCCATGGAAGAGGCGCGCGCGAAGATTGCAGGGATCCTCGGGGCGAAGCCGGAGGAGATCTACTTTACCGGTGGCGGCAGTGAGTCTGACAACTGGGCACTCAAAGCGACCGCAGAGGCATACGCAAATAAGGGAAAGCATATCATCACCTCCACGATCGAGCATCATGCGATCCTGCATACCTGCGAATATCTGGAAAAGCATGGCTATGAGGTCACATATGTAGGCGTGGACGAGAACGGGATCATCCGTCTGGATGAGCTGGAGCAGGCGATCCGTCCGGATACGATCCTGATCTCTGTGATGGCAGCCAACAATGAGATCGGTTCCATCCAGCCCTTAAAGGAGATCGGAGAGATCGCCCGCAAACACGGTGTATTTTTCCACACCGATGCGGTGCAGGCATTTGCACATATTCCACTCAATGTGGATGAGATGAATATTGACATGCTTTCCGCCAGCGGACATAAGATCAACGGACCGAAGGGTATCGGCATCATGTATATCAGAAAAGGAGTCAAGATCGGTTCCTTCATTCACGGTGGCGCACAGGAGCGTAAGCGCCGCGCAGGCACGCACAATGTGCCGGGAATCATCGGTATGGCAAAGGCGGCCGAGATCGCTGACGCGAACATGGAGGAGCGCATGGCTTATGAGTGTAAGCTGCGCGACCATCTGATCGAGCGTGTGCTGGCAGAGATCCCTTACAGCCGCTTAAATGGTGACCGCACAAAACGTCTGCCGAATAATGCAAACTTCTGCTTCCGTTTTATTGAGGGTGAGTCCATGCTCATCAAGCTGGATCAGAAGGGTATCTGCGGTTCCAGCGGAAGCGCCTGCACATCAGGCTCTTTGGATCCTTCCCATGTGCTGCTTGCGATCGGCCTGCCCCACGAGATCGCTCATGGTTCCCTGCGTCTGACCATCTCACAGGAGACGACCATGGATGACATCGATTATACCGTGGACGAGCTGAAGAAGATCATTGAGCAGCTGCGTTCCATGTCACCTCTGTACGAGGATTTTGTAAAGAAACAGAAATAACACATTAAAAAATCAGAGAGGAAATAGAAGTATGTACAGCGAAAAAGTAATGGATCATTTTAATAATCCCCGCAACGTGGGCGAGATCGAAAACGCAAGCGGTGTGGGCACTGTCGGAAATGCCAAGTGCGGCGATATCATGCGCATGTATCTGGACATTGATGACAACGGCATCATTCAGGACTGCAAGTTCAAGACCTTTGGCTGCGGCGCGGCAGTAGCGACCAGCAGTATGGCGACAGAGCTCGTAAAGGGAAAGACGGTTCAGGAGGCGCTTCAGGTGACAAACAAGGCCGTTATGGAGGCATTGGACGGACTGCCTCCCGTAAAGGTGCACTGTTCTCTTCTGGCAGAGGAAGCGATCCACGCAGCACTCTGGGATTATGCCGAGAAGCATAACATCAAGATCGAGGGACTGGAAAAGCCGGTCAACGATATCAGTGAGAAGGAAGAGGATGTCGAGGAAGATTATTGATCCTTAAAACAATGATAGTTTATTTGTAACTGTGAAGGTACTGAACAGTTACGTACATTTGGCTCCGGGAATTCATAGTCAAACGTGATTCCCGGAGTTCTTTTATTATTGGGGAGTTGTACATGAAAATAAAGACAAAAGATAAAAGCTATGAGCAGGTCTTGGCTCTGCCGGAACAGCCGCACAAAAAGCCGGGACGATAGTCGGTGGTGATGCGGGCATTGATGAAATTTCTGGCAGGATTTGATCTGCGTGCGGCAGATTTTACGTTTGAAACGACCGGGATGGAAAGGCTGGATAAAACGGAGCCCTGTATGATCCTTATGAACCATTCCAGCTTTATCGATCTGGAGATCGCAGCGCATCTGCTGGCAGACAGGGAATACCATATCGTATGTACGCGGGACGGATTTGTGGGCAAAGAGCCGCTGATGCGTCTGATCGGATGTATTTCAGCGAAAAAATTCATCTATGATATCCAACTGGTCAGGGATATGGCCTATACCCTGAAAGAGCTGAAGGCATCTGTTCTGATGTATCCGGAGGCAAGCTACAGTTTTGACGGAACCCAGACACCGCTTCCGGAGAGTCTGGCGAAATGTATGAAGCTGTTAAAAGTTCCGGTTGTGATGATCCGGACCAAAGGTGCTTTCCTGCGCGATCCCCTCTACAACTGCTTGCAGAAGCGCCGGGTAAAGGTGAGTGCGCGCATGGAATATCTGCTTTCGCCAGAGGAGATCGAACAAAAATCGGTAAAGGAGATCGATGCTGTTTTGCGCGGAGCATTCAGTTACGATCACTTCAGGGAGCAGCAGGAAAAGCGGATCGAGGTGAAGGAACCTTTTCGTGCAGACGGTCTGCACCGGGTATTATACCGCTGCCCGCATTGTGAGCGCGAGGGCAGTATGCAGGGCAAAGGCACACAGATCACCTGCGGTGAATGCGGGCATACATATGAACTGACAGAATATGGATATCTGCGGGCGGTGTCAGGTGACAGCCGGTTTACGCATGTCCCGGACTGGTACCGGTGGGAGCGTGAATGTGTGCGCAGAGAACTGGAGCAAAATACTTACGAACTGGATCTTGAAGTGAGTATCTATATGATCGTGGATACGAAATGTGTATACCGGGTCGGTGATGGGCGGCTGCGCCATTCGAGTGAGGGCTTTCATCTCACCGGCTGCAACGGAATGCTGGACTACAGGCAGCTGCCGCAGGCATCCTACAGTCTTTACTCTGATTTTTACTGGTATGAGATCGGAGACATGATCAGTATCGGAAATGAGAAGGTGCAGTATTATTGCTTCCCGAAGAACAATGAAAATATTGTGGCAAAAGCGAGACTCGCTGCCGAGGAACTGTATAAGCTCAGAAAGAGACAGACAAAGTACGCAGATGAATGAAAGCTGAGCGCACAGTCATTTTATACGAAAAACAGCGTCAAAAGACGCTGTTTTTTTGTGTGTGGTTATGCGTTTAACCTATTGTGTTTTCAATGAAAAACGATTACCCTAAACATAGAACAGGAGAAACCATGGCAGCATGGTTCACAGGAGCATGATCATGAGAACAGCAGGGGGAAAACAGATGTCACAGCGGGTCAGGATCGTGGATATCGCAGAGGAACTGGGGCTGAGCACGGCTACCGTGTCCAACGTGATACATGGAAAGACAAAGAAAATTTCAGACGAGACGGTGAAACGTGTGCAGGAGCTGATCGAAGAGCGCGGCTACATCCCGAGCATGGCAGGTATTTTATTGGCACAGAACAGTTCCGGGATCATCGGCGTTGTCGTCAATGACCATCAAAAATATGAGGGAAAAGTGCTGGAGGATGCCTTTATCGCTGCGGCGGTAAATGCCCTGTCAGCGGAGGTTGAAAAAGCGGGGATGTTTTTGATGATAAAGACGACGAGGGAGCGGGAAGAGATCCTGCGTTTTGCCTCGATGTGGAATATGGAGGGACTGGTGCTGATCGGCTTCTGCGAGGAGGACTATGCCAGACTTCGGGAAAAGATGCATATTCCCTTTGTGATCTACGAGGGTTTTTTCAGCGAGAATGAGCGGGTGAGCAATCTTCTGATCGATAACTTTGACGGCGGAAGACAGGTCGGGGAATACCTG
Source organism: bacterium (assembly GCA_004562765.1). Lineage (GTDB taxonomy): Bacteria > Bacillota > Clostridia > Lachnospirales > Lachnospiraceae > W0P33-017. Next base: position 21,105 of record SFRL01000033.1, read on the forward strand.
AGAGAGATGGGACATGAGCGTGTGTTGTGTATCGCGGACAACGACATCTGCATGGACGGTGAGCGGATGGCGGGCTGCCGGGCGGCGATGCCACAGGGAGCAGTGGATTTCCTCTGCGTGCCGATGGAGCGCGCCGGGCGTCTGCGGCTCTATGAGATAGAACTGGAACGGCTGCGGGGTTACACGGCTGTTTTCGCGGTCAGCGACGTATATGCCATCGAGCTATTGTATTTCCTGCAAGGGCACGGTATCCGTGTTCCGGAGGATATTTCAGTCGTAGGATTCGATAATATCAGCCAGAGTGCGCAGGTGTATCCGGGGCTGACCACAGTCGGGCAGGATGTGAGGGAGCGCGCGCGTCTTGCGCTTGCGGAGCTTGTGCGGTTGAAGGAAGACCCGGCAGGCGGCAGGGAGATCTTACTTCCGGTGCAGCTTGTGATCCGGGAGAGTGTCTGGAGGATAGAAAAATGAAAGAAAACAGTTTTTATAAGAATTTGTGGAGCATTGCGCTTCCGGTAACCTTACAGTCATTGTTGCAGTCCTCTTTTAGTATGATCGATCAGGTCATGATCGGGCAGCTGGGGGAGGTCAGCATTGCGGGTATCGGTCTGGGAGGCAAATTTGCCTCCATGTACAGTGTGGTGCTGGGCGCGATCGCAGCGGCAGCGGGTATCATGATCGCACAGTATGTCGGGCAGGAAAACGATCGTGACCTGCAAAAGAGCTTTTGGGTCAATCTGCTGGCAGCGGTGCTTCTGGCAGCGGTATTTACCGTGCTCGGCGCATGTATGCCAATACAGCTCATGGGACTTTACACAAAGGAGGGCAGAGTATCTGCGCATCTATTCGGCGGCGTTTGTACCGATGGCAGGAATCTCCCTGCTGTCTGTGCTGCTCCGGTGTATGGATGCGGCAACACTTCCTCTTGTGGTGAGTTTTGCGGCGGTGGGCTGCAATACCGGACTGAATTATCTGCTGATCTTCGGCAAGTGCGGTTTCCCTGCGATGGGTGTAAAGGGCGCGGCGCTTGCGAGCATTGTCTCACAGATAGCAGCATTGGTGCTTTTAGTTGTATTTTTCATCCGTGTGCTGAAGAAAAAAGGGCGCTCCCTGCACTTTGATATCGGTATGGACCGGGCACATGGCATGCAGTATGCGGGTATTTTGCTGCCAATCCTTGTCTGTGAGTTTTTGTGGAGCCTCGGAGAGAATGTTTATGCAGGTATTTACGGGCATATGGGTACGGATGCCTGTGCGGCGATGACGATGACAGGCTGCATACAGGGCCTTGTGATCGGTGCGCTCAGCGGCGTTTCGCAGGCGGCGGGTATCATGATCGGTAAGCAGCTGGGCAACGGTGATGAGGAAGGTGCATACAGGGATGCCAAACGCTTTATGGGCTGCGGTGTGATCGGATCGCTCCTGTTATCGGTGGCGCTGATCGTTCTGGCTCCGGCATATGTGCGCCGCCGGTGAAGGTACAGAACATGATCCTCGGAGGAGGGATCATCCGCAGCGGCGGAAAGACAAAGTATATCATGGCGGTTGACTTTATCGGAACATGGCTGTTTGGCGTGCCGCTTGGTCTGCTGGCGGCCTTTGTCTGGAAGCTGCCGATCCCGTGGGTGTATTTCATCCTGTCGCTGGAGGAAGTCGTACGGCTATTGATCTCAGTTGTCTTATTCCGGAAAAAAGTCTGGATGGAGCAGTTGTGAGAAAATAGCAAAAACTAACCGTTTGGCTAGTTCCCTTTTTGAGAGTAGCTTGGTATAATAAAACTGATTACTCGGATCAATCGGCTTCAAGAGGGACATACATATGAAAAAACAAAAAAAGGATTTTTTGGTGGGTATCTTTGTCATAGGGTGCATTCTGCTGAACCTTGGCGGAAAATTGTTTGCACAGAGGTTTCAGCTTCCACTGTGGATGGATTCCTTTGGCACCGCGCTGGCGGCTTATACACTCGGTCCTGTATGTGGGGCGATCGTAGGAGTATCCGTGAACATCATCTATGGACTTCTGTATTCCTATACATATATGATCTATGGGCTGATCAGTATCGCCCTGGGTGTGCTTATAGGCATCTGTGCAAAAAAAGGGTATCTGGACTATGTATTCGGCGTGTTGTCCGTCAGCTTTTTTCTGACGATATTGTCAGTGATGGCAGGCACGGTGTTAAATTACATATTCTTCGACGGAACCATTGGAAATGTGTGGGGTGACGGGATCCGTGAGTTCTTGTGCCAGCTGGGCTGGCAGCCGGTCTTGGGACATATCGTAGGCGAATTTTACATGGAATTTGCAGACAAAGTGGTCACGCTGTTTGTCGTGTATGTGGTCATGAAGCTCTGCAGGCGGATTAAAACAAAAAGAGAAGAAAACGAGGAACGAAGCTCGGTAAAGATCACGGTGCACATGCTGTTGTGCCTGATCAGTGCTTCTGTCTTTGTCTGTGAGCCTGTGCAGGCGGCTTCGGCACAGGCTGCTTTTGATGTCGCAGAAGATTATGGTGCTTATATTCAGACTGTTTATGACAGCGAAGCAGGTCTGCCCGGCGGAGTGGCAAACGACGTGGCGCAGACAAAGGACGGGGTGCTGTGGATCGGTACATACAGCGGTCTTTATCGTTACAGCGGCAGCGGTTTCCGTCTGATGGACGAGTTTGACAGTGTAAAAAATGTCAACTGTCTGTATATGGATGAGTCGGGCAGAATGTGGATCGGAACGAATGACAGTGGCTTGTCTATCTGTATTAACGAACATATTTCCAATGTTGTCAACGAGGAGGGAGGATTGCCGTCAGATTCTGTGCGCTGTATTACGCAGAGTGCAGATGGCAGTTATTATGTCGGAACGACGGACAGCATGGCGATCGTGGACATTTCAGGAGGTCTGACGGTTACCGGTACGCTGGATGAGATCGTATATGCAGACAGTGTGGCGGCGGATGAGAGTGGAAATGTGGCGGCAGTTTCAAGTGATGGGACGCTCTTCATCATGCGCGATGACCGGATCGTCAACCGGTTTACCGCACAGGAGGGCAGCTATACCTGCTGTGCCTTCGATGAGTCGGGCGTATTGTATGCCGGCACTTCGGATGGAAAGATCCTGCTGTTTCAGGTGACGGTTAATGGTCTGACCGGGATGGGCGAGATCAGTTGCGGCAGTCTGTACAATCTCAACTCCTTGAATTTTTCGGAGAACGGAGAACTGTTTATCTGTGCGGTAAATGGCATTGGGTACGTGGATGTACAGCAGAATTGCCACATCCTCAATACGAACGGTTTTGATCGTTCGGTGGAGCATATGATCATTGACTATCAGGGAAACCTATGGTTCACATCTTCACGACAAGGGTTGCTGCGTCTGTGTAAATCTGTATTTTCGGAAGTGACTGTGGATGGCGGGACAGAGCAGACTGTCGTCAATTCTGTTGTCAAGTGGAAGGACTGTCTGCTGGTCGGAACCGATAACGGACTGCTTGTTATGGACGAAAACAGCAGGGTACAGTTGCAAGACCCGCTCACAGACGAATTCAAGGGTATCCGGATCCGATGCCTCCGGGTGGATCAAAAAGATCATTTATGGATCTGTACCTACGGAAAAGGTGTCTGTGAAGTGGCGGAGACCGGTGAGATGCGCGCTTATGACAGCAGTGTGGGAGCGCTTGGTGATAAATTCCGAACGGTGATCGAGACAACGGACGGAACCATACTCGCAGCGGGAGACATGGGCATCACATGTGTGAAAAACGGTAAGATCACGTGGACGATCGGATATGAGGATGGTCTGAAAAACGCGAAGATCCTCTGCCTTTTAGAACAGAAGGACGGAAGTATCCTCGCAGGAATGGATGGTGACGGAATCGCTGTCATCAGGGATGGAATGGTCACGGATACGATCCAGAAGGAGGACGGTCTCGGCTCGGAAGTCATTTTGCGTATGGTTGCGGAAAAGAACGGAAAAGGAATCTTTATTGTGACCAGTAACAGTATCTGTTATATGAATCAAAGCGGCAGCATCCGGGTTCTTAACAACTTCCCTTATTACAACAATTATGACATTGTGGAGGGAGAAGCCGGCGAAGTATTCGTGCTGGGATCTGCCGGTATCTATGTGGTGGACAAAGAGGAACTGCTGAGCCGGAGGAACCTGGACTATGAACTTTTGAATGCCAGAAAAGGCCTGCAGAACAGTCTTACTCCGAACGCATGGAATTATGTGGATGAGGATAATAACCTGTATCTTTCCACCGATTCCGGAGTGGTCAGCATGAATTTAGATTATTATGATATCGCGACGCGATCTTATCGTATGCTGCTGAAATCCGTCCGCGTGGATGGTGTCAATTACACCGTAGAGCCGGGTAAACCGATCCGCCTTGCAAGAGGTGTCGGCCGTGTTGATTTTTCACCGGAGATCGTCAATTACTCCGTGAACAATCCGTATGTGTGTGTCTGGCTGGAGGGCTTTGATGAGGAAGCAAAGGTTATGCTGCAGAGTGAGCTGACTGATATATCCTACACCAATCTGCTGGCGGGAGACTATACCTTCCACCTGTCTGTTCTGGATAACAAGGGAAAAGGAACGATTGCGGAGAATACCTACAAGGTGGTCAAAGAAAAGGAGATCTATGATCACTGGTGGTTTCTGGTGTATGTCATCGCAGTATTCGCTCTGGCGATCATATACCTGACCTGGCTGCTGTTCCGTACACAGGTACGAAAGACGATGAACATGCAGAAGCGTGAGCTGGAGCTGGCAAAGAAACAGGTGGAAATGGGAAATGAAACGATTCTCACGATCGCGAAGACTGTGGATGCCAAGGACGAAAATACGAGCCAGCACTCCATCCGTGTTTCCGAGTATTCCGTGTTGATCGCTCAGAAGCTGGGATTTGACAAGCAGGCATGCGATGAGCTGCGGCGGACGGCACTCCTTCACGATATCGGAAAGATCGCCATACCGGACCGTGTGTTAAAAAAACCGGAACGGCTGACGAATGAGGAATATGAGATCATGAAATCCCATGTGGTAAAAGGTGCTGAGATTTTGAAAAACTTCACGCTTCTGGAACATGTGGAGGACGGCACACTCTACCACCATGAGCGCTACGACGGCAGTGGATATGTGCATGGTCTGAAGGGCGAGGAGATTCCCATCAACGCGCGTATCATCGGTATCGCGGATGCTTTTGACGCGATGACAGCAAACCGTGTATACCGCAAAAAGCTGGATCCGGACTTTGTGCTCGGTGAACTGAAGAAGGGCAGGGGCACACAGTTTGATCCGAAGCTGACGGATATCATGTTGGATCTGATCATGGACGGAACGATCGATATGAGTCAGTTGTATGAGTCGTCAGAGGAGAAAAAGGTTGCAGATGCATTGAAGGAGCAGCGGAATGAAGAGTAGATTACAAGATATTCGAAAGAGCATATGCAGAAGAGAAAACCTGATCGCGGCTGTCAGTGCGCTGCTGATCATTTTCGTGATCGTCGGTATACGTTTCGCTTTTTTTGCAGAGGAGGCAGAGCAGCGGATCAAGGTGGGATTTGTCTATGTAGATGATGAGAGCACGGCCTACACCTACAATTTTATTCAGGCACAGAACGCGCTGGAAACAACATACGGTGAACAGGTGGAAACGATCGCGAAATATAATGTGCCGGAGGGAAAGGAAACGACAGCATTGCAGGAGCTTGCAGACAGCGGATGCAATCTGATCTTTACGACGAGTTACGGTTATGGGGAAGGAACAAAAAAATTCGCCGCAGATCATCCGGAGATCCAGTTCTGTCAGGCAACATGCAATGATGCGAACACGGAGCCGGTACTTGAAAATTACCACAATTTCATGGGTGAGATCTATCAGGGACGATATCTGTCCGGTGTGGTGGCAGGGCTGAAGCTGCAGGAACTGATCGAGGAAGACCTGATCACACCGAAAGATGCAAAGATCGGATATGTCGGTGCCTTTCCGTATGCAGAGGTGATCTCCGGATATACGGCGTTTTTCCTGGGCGTGCGTTCCGTTGTTCCGGAGACGGTCATGACCGTCAAATATACAAATTCGTGGAATGACTATGCACTTGAGAAAAAATATGCACAGCAGCTGATCGGTGAGGGATGTGTGATCATCTCCCAGCATTCGGACACCGCAGGACCGGCGGTAGCCTGTGAACAGACGGATGCTTCACAGAATGTATATCTTGTCGCCTATAATCAGAGTATGGCGGATGTCGCACCGACGACGTATCTGACCGGCTGCAAGATCAATTGGGAGCCTTACATTCTGGCTGCCGCGGGAGCTGTTTTAAACGGTAAAAAGATCGAGGAGTGTGTCAACGGAACCGTTCACGGTCAGGACGTGAGTGCAGGATTTGAAGAGGGCTGGGTCGAAATGCTGGAACTGAACGGAGTGATCGCAGCGCAGGGAACGATTCAGAAGATCGATGAGACAATCGAGGGTTTTAAGCAGGGAAATATCCATGTATTTCAGGGTGACTATATCGGTGTGAATCCCTATGATGGGAATGATACCTATGATCTGAATCAGGAATATCCGGAAAATGAGAACAGCTCAGCACCGACCTTCGGTTATGTACTGAAAGATGTGATTAAAATAGAGGAGTGATGAATCGGAGGAAGCATTTTGCTTTCTCCTTTCTTTCGTCAATTGACTGCTACAAGGTACAAGGCTCATGATTGGAAAAACGGACAAAAAGTCGGAAAAATATGTTGGAAAAACGGACAGAACGTGGCATAATATAATTACTAATGTAGGAGGTGTGCCATGTACAGGGAGATTGAACAGCAAATTGAACGATTTTTTGAAAAAAATCCCAAGCGTGCCCTGATGATCACCGGAGCCAGACAGGTTGGAAAGACTTATATCATCCGGGAATTTGCAAAAAAAAATTTTGAATACGTGATAGAGTTTAATTTCCTGGAAAATCTTGATGCACGTAATATCTTGCATCAGGCAAGATCCAGTGAGGATATTTTGTTGCGTATTTCGGGACTGACCGATGTTCCGATGGTACCGGGAAAAACATTGATCTTTTTCGATGAGGTACAGGAATGCAGGGAACTGGTCACTGCCATCAAATTTTTAGTTGAGGAAGGCAGTTACCAATATATCTTAAGTAGTTCCCTTTTGGGCGTGGAATTAAAAGATATTCGCTCTGTTCCGGTAGGGTATATGCATATCATGGAAATGTATCCGCTGAATTTCTTCGAATTTTGCAAGGCAAACAAGGTATCTGAACGGGTGAGCAGGCATCTGGCAGATTGTTTTGAGAAGCGGGAAGCCATTGATCCGGTGATACATGAAAAGATGATGGAGTTATTTCAACTGTATCTGATGATCGGCGGTATGCCGGCAGCAGTCGCTACGTATTTGGAGACGAAGCATTTGGGGGCAGTTGCAGAGATTCAGAAGGGGATCGTGAAACTATATATAAAGGATATTGCAAAATATGATCCGGAAGAAAAACTGTATCTCAAGGATATTTTTGAATTGATCCCGAGTGAAATAAACAGCAAAAACAAGCGGTTTATTTTAAAGAACCTGAATGAAAACTTCAAATTTTCCAGATACCAGAATAGTTTTATATGGTTAAAAGAAGCAGGGGTGGCACTTCCTGTATATTGTGTACAGGAGCCTGTTGTTCCTTTGCTTTTGTCTAAGTCCACGAATCTGTTTAAATTGTTTTTATCAGATGTTGGTCTTTTAGCATCTATGTATGCAGATGGATTACAGTTAAAGATTATGAATAATGAAAAAAATATTAATTTTGGTGCGATCTATGAAAATGCGATCGCACAGGAATTAAAGGCGGCAGGCTTTGACCTATACTATTTTCAGAGCAAGAAACAGGGAGAACTTGATTTTGTGATTGAGTACAGAGGAAAGGTACTGCCTATTGAAGTGAAGTCCGGGAAAGCGTATGCCAGACATCAGGCATTAAATAATGTTCTGTCTAACGAGAACTATGAAATTGATGAAGCAATCGTGTTTTGTCACGAGAATATCCGGATGGATGCAGGCGTGTTTTACTGTCCGGTATATCTTGCGGGTATGTTGAAAAAAGAGGAGGGCGCGAGTGATATGATATATGCACCTGACTTCAGTGTTTTGCAGTAAGGAACAATGATTGGAACCGGCTGGGGAAAGATATTAAAAAACGGTAAAATGGAAATAAAACGGTAAAAAAGCGGTTGACAGTGAAATACCTCCTGTGTATACTTAGTGTAAGCAATGATCTTTGTATATGTGGGAGGTTTTTCTATGACAATTCAGGAGATGAAAGAGAAAAAGCAGGAAAAGGGTTATACTTACGCGCAGATCGCGGAATTATCCGGGGTTCCGCTTGGCACAGTGCAAAAGATCTTTTGCGGCGAAACTGTCAGCCCGCGTTACGACACACTGCTGGCATTGGAGGCATTGTTTACAGAACAGCCGGTAATGAAAGAATCATCTGCATATCAGGTACATGCGCAGGGAAGCTATACGATTGAAGACTATCGTAGTCTTCCGGATGACCAGAGAGTCGAACTGATCGACGGGTACTTTTATGAAATGAATTCCCCTACGATCTATCACCAGTTCATTGCAGGGGAAATACATCGCCAGATCGCGGGATTTATCATGGAAAAAGGCGGAGAATGTCTGCCCTTTATCGCACCTGTTGATGTGCAGCTGGACTGTGATGAGAGGACGATGGTTCAACCGGATGTCGGGATTCTGTGTCAGCGGGATAAGATGAGAAGATGGGGCATTTATGGAGCACCGGATTTTCTGATAGAGGTGATCTCGCCGTCTACCGGGCGCAAGGATTACACAAAAAAGCTTGCAAAATATATGAATGCCGGTGTGCGTGAATATTGGATCTTAGATCCGTATCAAAGCAAACTGCTCGTATACTTTTTTGAAAGTGAAGTATGCCCTGTGATCTACGGACTGGATCAGCCTGTTCCGGTGAATATTTATAACGGAGAACTGAAGATTGAATTTACGAATCTGACACAGTGGTTTGAAATAGAAGCGCAGGGCAAGTGACAGGGGAAGGATGGCGCATATATGAACCGATTATTTGAGGAGATAGAAAAATGTGAACCGGGTTCCGTCAGTCTTGTATTGACGGCGCTTGACGAAGAACATCTGGGTGAAAAGGCATTGTTCTCTGATGGAACACTCGTCTGGGAAAGTAAAGAGCAGGGATTTTTCTCTGAGAACAGGACAGTGGCAGCTTCCATTACCGAGAGTGGTGTGACAGAGATTGCCGGAAACAGGGTATTTTGCGATACTCTTGGAAGGGAAAAGCAGATCGTTGTCTGTGGTGGCGGTCATGTGGCCATACCGGTCATTCAGATCGGTAGGATGATCGGCTGTGAGGTGACCGTGCTGGAAGATCGTCCGACATTTGCGGATCATGCAAGAAAGGCCGGTGCTTCCCGCGTCATCTGTGAACCCTTTGAAGAAGGGTTTGACCGGGTGGAGGGAAGTGCGGACACGTATTTTGTGATCGTCACCAGAGGGCACCGCTACGATCAGATCTGTCTGGAAATGATTGCAAAAAAGGAGCATGCGTATATCGGAATGATCGGGAGCAGGCGCCGGACGGCGTTAGTGAAACAGAATCTGATCGAGCGCGGAATCAGTAAGCAAGTGCTGGATGCTGTATACACGCCCATCGGACTGGATATCGGCGCTCAGACACCGGAAGAGATCGCTGTGGCGATCATGGCTGAGATCATTGAAGTGAAAAACAAGAAGAAACGCACCTACGGCTATTCCAAAGAGATCATCCGGGCAGTTGCCGATCCGGAGAGCGAGCCGGGAAGCAAGGTACTGGCGACCATTGTGGCAAGAAAAGGATCGGCACCGCAGGGTGTGGGGGCAAAGATGCTGGTACTTCCAGACGGGAGATGTATCGGAACCATTGGCGGCGGATGCATGGAAGCGGAGATCCTTCAGAAGGCACTTTTTATGATCAGGACGGATACGCGCAGGGTAGAGCTGTGTCATGTGGATCTGACGGAAACGGATGCAGAAGAAGAGGGAATGGTATGTGGAGGTACATTGGAGGTGCTGCTGGAAGTGATCACAACTGTGCTATTTGCATAGACTGAATATAAATAAGATCATAGAAAAGAGATCCTATGAACAGTGCAAAAATAGAAAATCTGCTCAATCTGGCTTTGGATGTCAGCGAGCAGGAACGCATGCGCTCACCGGAGCTGTCTGTAGGCTTTGAACCTGCGGATAATACGTGGGAGGTGATCGTGCGGTATTTCGGGGAACTGCAGTCTTTGCAAAGCCGGTTTCCGGACTGGCAGATCACGGAGCTTTTAAATGAGTACGCGATCATCCGGCTGCCGGAATCGCAGATGGATCAACTGGCGGGACACCCGCAGATCGAGTATATTGAAAAACCGAAGCAGTTATATTTTGAGGCGGCGCAAGGGCGACGTGCGTCCTGCATACTTCCGGTGCAGACCGGGAGAGGAGCGACAGGTAGCAGGACGAACTTAACAGGAGCCGGTGTATTGGTGGCGGTGATCGACAGTGGGATCGATTACCGCCATCCTGATTTTCGTAATGCGGATGGCACAACGCGCATCGTGGCGTTGTGGGATCAGACGGCTGTGCCAAGGGAGAATGAAGCACCGCCAAAGGGCTACTCACAAGGGGTAGAATATACGAGAGCGCAGATCAACGAGGCACTGCAGGCACCGGATCTGCAGGCGGCGATGCAGATCGTTCCCGAGACAGATACGAGCGGACACGGCACCCATGTGGCGGGTATCGCAGCTGGTAACGGCAGGGCGTCCGGAGGAGTGAACCGTGGTGTGGCGTATGAGAGTGAATTGATCATTGTGAAGCTTGGTGCGCCGGGCGGCGGTTCTTTTCCACGCACGACAGAGCTGATGACGGCAGTGGACTACTGTATCCGGAAAGCGCGGGAACTGTTGCAGCCGCTGGCGGTAAACTTGAGCTTTGGGAACAATTACGGTTCACACAGCGGCACATCGTTGTTGGAAACCTACCTGACGGATATCGCCGGCTACTGGAAGTGCAATATCGTGGCAGGCAGCGGAAATGAGGCGGCGAAACGGGTGCATACCTCCGGTGTGCTGGGCAGCAGGGAGGAACGGATCGAGCTGGCGGTGGGTGACTATGAGACCGGGCTGAACATTCAGCTGTGGAAGTCTTATTCCGATCAGTTTACGATTGCACTGATCCACCCGAATGGGAATCGAAAGGAAGTGATCGCCCCAGTACCGGGAAGCAATCAGTTTCGGATGGAAAACACCACCGTATTGGTTTATTATGGGGAGCCGAGTCCCTACAGTCAGTTTCAGGAAATATATTTTGAATTTATGCCGGAAGAAAATGGGTATCTTGATTCTGGCATCTGGCAGATTGTTTTGACACCGGAGCGGATTGTGGACGGCGGTTATAATCTGTGGCTTCCGGCCGGTTCCGTGACCGGAGCTTCCACCGGATTTCTGAATTCCGTGCCGGAGACGACACTGACGATTCCATCCACCGCATTTGGCGTGATCACGGTCGGTGCCTATGATTCTTATACGGATGCGCCTGCGGCGTTTTCCGGGCGTGGTTATACCAGAGCGCTACGCCAGATCAAACCGGATCTGGTGGCTCCGGGGGTGGATATCATCTCCTGCGCACCGGGCGGAGGCTACGCGTCGCGTACCGGTACTTCCATGGCGACACCCTTTGTCACCGGCGCTGCGGCGCTGCTCATGCAGTGGGGGATCGTGGCGGGACAGGATCCATATCTCTACGGTGAGAAGGTGAAGGCATATCTGATCCGAGGCGCGAGGCAATTGCCTGCAATGCGCGATTATCCGAATCCGCAACTCGGCTGGGGAGCACTGTGTGTCAGTGAGAGTTTGCCGGTATAGCGACAGATGGCATTTTTTGGCAATTATGTTCACAATAGTCAGGGAAGATTTTTGGGGCTTGCACAGTCTGTAAATCAGTGCTAAAATGACAACAATAAGATATGCATTGCAGGTATCATTTTTCTGTAGCTGCATAAACTAATATTAAATAAAGGTAACTATCCGGTAACAGTTACAAAAAGGGAGTAGCCGGCATCCGGTTTCGGATGTACATATTCCGTCAGTACGGTCAGAGCATGACCCGGAGTGTGAGTAAATGGCGAGACTTTGCTGTGAACACAGCAGAGGTCTCGCCTTTTTTATTATAGAAAGATGAAGTCCTCTGTTGAAAATAAAGATCAAAAGGAGGGCTTTTTTATGTGGAATGTTTTGTTGCTTATTGTAGGTTTTCTGTGCCTGATCAAGGGTGCAGACTGGTTTGTGGACGGCGCGTCAAAGCTGGCGGGGCGGTTTGGTATCCCGCAGCTTGTGATCGGTCTGACCATCGTTGCGATGGGAACGAGTCTGCCGGAGGCGGCAGTCAGCATTCAGGGTGCGATCAAAGGAACGGCAGGCATTGCGGTCGGAAATGTGCTGGGCAGCAATATCTTTAACGTGCTGGTCATTCTCGGTGTGACGGCGCTTCTCGCAGTGCTGCCGCTGCAGCGCTCGACGCTCTTTATAGAGATCCCATACATGCTTTTGATAACGGTCGTGATGCTGGTTCTGGGCATGTGCGGCATGAACATCAGTCGTGTGGATGGCGCACTTCTCTGGGGGCTTTTTCTCGTATATCTCGGTTACCTCTGGTGGCTCACAAGACGAAACAAGGAGCAGAGCGAGACAGGAGAGGAACTGTGGTCAGTGACAAAATGCCTGCTGTTTCTGATCATTGGCGGCGCATTCATCGTGTTTGGCAGTGATCTGACGGTTGATGGAGCCTGCGGTCTGGCTGAAATGGCAGGCATCAGTGAACGAGTGGTAGGACTGACGATCGTGGCATTAACATTTTGTTCGTGATCGGAACGGCTGCGCTCATCACACCCATTCCGTTCGAGCAGGCGTTTATTGCAGACGCGCTGATCGCATTGGCAGCGGGAATCGTGCTGTGGCTTGGTGTTGTGCGCAAACAGCAGCTGCGCCGACCGTGCGGAGTCATCATGCTTGCCGGATATGGCGTATACCTTGGCTATCTACTTATAAAATAAGGGATATGAATAATTTTTATGCTGGACTTGCATTTTGCAGGGAAATGTTGTATGATAGCAAAAGTGGTAAAAATGCGAGAAAATAAACCCCGACTGCGACGATGCATGTCACTTCGCAATCGGGGTTTTTGCAAGTTTTTGAATTAAAAAATTCAAACAAAGGATTTTAGGGAGTTGATAAGTATGGATTACCATGAAATGATGGAACTGGGCGATGAGCTGGATCAGCAGTTTGACGAACTGGTGAAAAACTGTATGATCTCCGGTGCGATCGATCAGGGACTTTACCAGAAATATGATGTAAAGAGAGGGCTTCGTGACTCGAACGGAAAGGGTGTTCTGACCGGACTGACGGAGATCTCAGATGTGTTGGCGACGCGCGTGGATGAAGATGGTGTCAGCCATCCGATCGACGGTGAGCTCTATTTCCAGGGAATCAATGTCGTTGATCTGATCGGTGGCAATGCGAAGAAACGGTTTATGTTTGAAGAGGCGACGTATCTGTTGCTCTTTGGCAAGCTGCCGAAAGAGGAGGAACTGGAGAGTTTTATTCAGATCCTGGGCAGTCTGCGGGAGCTTTCCAGTGAGTTTGTGCGCGATGTCATCATGAAAGCGCCGCCGGCGAATCTGATGAATGCGCTGCAGAAATGTATCGTGTTGCTGTATTCGTATGATTCTGATCCGGATAACATATCGGTGGACAATGTGCTGCGCCAGTCGTTGCAGTTGATCGCAAAGATGCCGCTCATGGCAGTTTATTCCTATTATGCGTACCGCCATTTCCGTCTGGAAAAAACGCTGCTTGTGCGTCCGCCCAAAAAAGATCTGTCCACAGCAGAAAATATTTTGTACATGCTTCGAAAGGATGGTAATTATACCGATCTGGAGGCGCGGGTTCTCGATGTGGCACTGGTGCTTCACGCAGAGCATGGTGGTGGTAACAATTCCACCTTTACCAATCACGTGGTCACGTCCTCCGGTACGGATACATATTCTGCAGTGGCGGCTTCTATGTCTTCGCTGAAGGGACCGAAGCATGGTGGCGCGAACCTGAAGGTCATGCAGATGTTCGAGGATCTGCGCGCGAATTGCAACACATCAGACGAGGATTCGCTGACCGAATATCTGACTGCGATCCTTGATAAAAAGGCGTTTGACGGTGCAGGTCTGATCTACGGTATGGGACATGCGGTCTATACGGATTCCGACCCGAGAGAGGTCATGCTGAAAAAATACGCAAAGCTCTTGTCACAGGCAAAGGGCATGGAGCGCGAGTTCGAGCTGTATGATACGGTGGAGCGTATTTCCGCAAACCTGATCGCCCAGCGTAGACATCTGTTCAAACCGATCTGCGCGAACGTGGATTTTTACAGCGGATTTGTATATACGATGCTCGGCATACCGACGGAGCTGTTTACACCGATCTTCGCGATCGCCCGTATCTCCGGCTGGAGTGCACACCGTCTGGAAGAGCTGGTAAACAAAGGAAAGATCATCCGTCCCGCATATCGTTACGTGGGCGAACACAGAGGCTATGCGCCTGTAGAGGACAGGTAAAATAACAGAATGAAAATCTGTTAAATGAATAGCATTTATATCGTAAAAGAATAAGAAGAAATGTGACAGCACAAATACCCTGGTAGGATATTTATGCGACCGGTACACGCGGAAATAACATGGTTATTTCTATACCACGGCAGCAGAGAACATCTGTTTTTGATGGTTCTCTGTGCCGCCTCGCGTGATTCCCGGGAAGCATAACGATCCTACCAGGGTATTGTGCTGTCAGAGTATATTTTTTATATATAACAGTATAAAACAGTTGACGACAGTTATAATCTGTTATATACTGTTAACTGAGGGAGGAACTCAATATGCATATTATCATCAATCATTCATCCATGACTCCTATTTACGAGCAGGTCATGGACCAGATCAAGACGTTGATCGTACATGGTGAACTGACGGCGGACACTTGCCTTCCCTCTGTGCGTGCACTGTCAGCAGAACTGAAGATCAGTGCACTGACAGTAAAAAAAGCCTATGACAATCTGGAAGCAGAGGGCTTTGTCGTCACGGTACACGGAAAAGGCACATTTGTATCAGCCGCCAATCAGCAGTTTTTGAAGGAAGAACAGAAAAAAGAGGTGGAACAGGATCTGGAATCCGCGATCGAAAAAGGGCGTAGATGCGGTCTTTCCGATGAGGAGATCCGGGAACTGTTTGATCTGATTATGGAGGAGTAACAATGCTGAACATCGATCATGTAGTAAAAAATTACAGTGACTTCCGGCTGGATGTCACAATGGAAGTAAAACCCGGCTGCATCACCGGACTCGTCGGACGAAACGGAGCGGGAAAGAGCACGACATTTAAGGCGATCCTGGATCTTGTCTGCCCGGAAAGCGGCAGTGTACAGGTGTTTGGAACAGACAGCAGGCATCTGGGCGCAAAGGAGCGGGAAGAACTGGGCGTGGTTCTGGCGGACTCCGGTTTTAGTGAGTATTTGACAGTCAGGGACATCGACAGTATTTTAAAGACGATGTATCGAAAATACGACAGCGAATATTTTCTTGAGCAGTGTGCACGGCTGGGGCTGTCCACAGATAAAAAGGTGAAGGAATTCTCCACCGGAATGAAGGCAAAGCTGAAGGTTCTGGTGGCGCTTAGCCATGACGCAAAACTGCTCATCTTGGATGAGCCGACCGTCGGACTGGATGTGGCGATGCGGGAGGAACTGCTGGATCTGCTGCGGGATTATATGAAGGCAGATGAGGATCGGTCAATCCTGATCAGTTCACATATCGCGACGGATCTGGAGGGATTGTGCGATGACATCTATATGATCAATAACGGTTCTATCGTACTGCACGAGGAGACAGATGTGCTGTTGTCCTCCTATGCAGTACTGAAGATGGATGCCGCGCAGTATGAGAAGATCGACAAAAAATACATTTTACAGACGAAGAAGGAAGCCTTTGGCTACAGCTGCCTGACGAATCAGAAGCATTTTTATGCAGAAAATTATCCGCAGCTCGTTGTGGAGCAGAGCGGCATCGATGATCTGATCTTGTTTATGATAGGAGGGGAAGCATAATGCGTGGATTGTTGGAAAAAGATTTCAGACTGTTAAAGGGACAGAAAAATTTCTTTCTGCTCATTCTGGTCATAACGGTTCTTTTGAGTTTGAATTCAGAGAATAACTTTGCAGTGACATACCTGACGTTTATCGCCGGTTTTCTGACGATCAGTTCTTTTGGCTATGATGACAACGGAAACTGCATGCCGTTTTTGATGACGCTTCCGGTGAGCAGAATGCTGTATGTAAAGTCCAAGTATCTGCTTGGTTTCCTGTTAACGTTCATCGGATGGCTGGCAGGAATGGTGATCAGCGTGATCACTGCGCTATTGCACAAAGCACCGCCGACAGCGGACGCAGTGCTGTTTCAACTTGCGTGGGTATTTTTGTGGATGATCATGTTGTCCTTTGTGCTTCCGATGTTATTTAAGTTCGGAGCAGAGAAGGGAAGAATGGCAACACTTGCCATGATGCTTGTTTTTATGGCTATTGTTTTTGCATTTACGAAGCTGGCGGAAGGAATGGGCATGGATATGGATGCATGTCTGAATGCGCTGGCCGGTCAGCAGATCATTGTTTTAGTTGTCGGATTGGCGGTTGTCGCACTTATTTTAGTCTTGATTTCTTATTTTATTTCTGTAAAAATAGTACAGAAAAAGGAATACTAAGGTGTATGTGACACACGATCGGAGGAAATGAACTTGAAAAAGATCTTGTTTTATCAGATCAAGGGCGAAAAGAGAAAACAATTAAAGAAGGTCTGCACAGATCTGTCAATCGAAATAGTGGTTGTCTCTCCGGCAGAATACGGAGAACCTGTCGGTGCGCTGGCAGGTTTTCCGGGTATGAGAAAGCAGGGAAGAGGATGTACAGGAGCCGGTGTGACCGGGGAGATGCTGGTGTTTGCCGGAATGAATGATGAGGCGTTGGATGAATTTCTGAATGCCTGCAAAGCTGAGGCAATCGTGCCGATCGCGTGTAAGGCGATCCTCACACCGCACAACGCCGGATGGAGCGGTGAGCGACTTTACACGGAGCTTGTGAAGGAACATCAGACTATGCATGGGTGATAGATCCGGCATTATCTGGGAAGACGGATCTAAAATTTACAGTAGCAATCCATGATCTTCCGTGGTAGACTATACGCATGGACATGAACATTCTGGGATTTTATGCAAATACGAAAATGCTGGAGCAGGAGGAAATGTTCCGGCATTTTTTGTGCAGTTTATCAAAAGAGCGGCAACAGAAAATTGAGGCAATGAAGGCAGAGTGCGGCAGGCGCAGTTCACTGGGCGCGTGGGCACTGCTGGATTACGGTTTACAGCAGTTGTATGGCTTGCGCGAGCGGGAGATCACCATTGCATACGGTGCACACGGAAAGCCTTATGTGAAAGACAGGCCGGATATCCATTTTAACCTTTCTCATTCCGGAGACTATGTGCTGGCAGCCTTTGCGCCGGTGGAGATCGGCTGCGACATACAACAGACCACGCAGGGAACGAGAAATGAGCGGATCGCAGTGCGCTTTTTCACGGAAGAGGAGCAGCAGGCTCTCGTGGCGGGTATGGATTTTTACCGCATCTGGGCGCGCAAGGAGAGCTATATCAAATGTACAGGCGAGGGTATGGTGTGCGATCTGCGGTCGTTTTCGGTGGTAGAGGAAAAAAGGGCGCACTTTGCAGAGCATACCCTGCCGGGCTATGCCATGGCAGTCTGCTTTGAAAATGCGGTGCATCCGGTTGTTTGGAAAGAAGTAGTTTTAGAGGAATTAAAGAGGTAAAAAGCAATGGCAAAACAAAAGGAAGTAAAGACAAATGCGATGCGTATCTTAGAGCGGATGAAGATCCCGTTTACGCATCTGACCTATGAGTGCAAGGAGTTTGAGGACGGCATCCAGATCGCGGACATGCTGGGGCTGCCCCATGAAAAAGTATACAAGACACTTGTGACCGTGGGAGCCAGCAAGAATTATTTTGTGTTCGTTATCCCCATCGAGGCGGAGCTGGATCTGAAGGCGGCGGCGCGTTCCGTTGGAGAAAAATCCGTGGCAATGATCCACGTCAAGGAGATCAACCAGATCACAGGCTATATCCGCGGGGGCTGTACAGCCATCGGCATGAAAAAGCAGTATGTGACCCGGGTGGATGCATCGGCTGAGGCGCTGAAGGCGATCATCGTCAGCGGCGGCAGGATCGGATCCCAGATCGAACTGGCTCCGGCGGACTTACTGCGGGCGGCAGACGCGGAGTATGCGGATATCACGATGAAGTAGAGCAAAAAAAGAACACCGTTGAGGTGTTCTTTTTGCATGTATAAATATTTACCACTGTACATCCTTGTATTTTCTGCGAAGCCGTCTGGTCTCCCTGTAATTGCGAAAGCGCTCCATGGCATTTTCGGGAGCCTTGCCGTAGGCGATGGGGTAGAGCACCAGTGCCATCAGCAGTGCGGTCATCACGTCGAAGACGGAGTGTTGTTTGATGAATACGGTTGCTAAGATGATACTGCACATCAGGGTGAAGGAACCGTATTTGACCAGCTTGTTGTCGCGGAGATTCTCGCTTCGGGTCAGCGCGATATGTGCGCCGATGGAATTGAACACGTGAATGCTCGGAAACAGATTGGTCGCCGTATCCGTTGACCACAGCCAGCGCACGATCTGATCAAAAATGCCGCTGCCGAGTGTGACGCCATAGCGCATGTAGTGTCCGTTCGGGTACACCGTGGATACAATGAGAAAGATGGTCATACCTGTAAACAGGAAGGCACATGAGCGCAGATATTCCTGCTGGTCATGCAGATAGGTATAGCAAAATGCGACTGCTACATACCCGAACCACAAGAAGTACGGGATACAGAAAGCGGAAACAAACGGGATCGCGTCATCCAGTTCCATATGTATCACATGGAAATGTTTGGTCACGTGATTTTCCAGGTAGGCAAACCAGGGCAGATAGATGAGCCAGTATGCCTGCAGTAAAAGGTAACGGTTTTTATAAATGAAATCTTTTAAATTGTGTGTTCTCATGACTGATATTCCTCGTGTTTTGAATCTGGAACAATCCCTTGAACTGTCTGAAGTCCCGGACATTTGAAATTTCCAACAATATTGATATATTAGCACATGCGTTTTTTGAAAACAATAAATCCACCCCAAAAAATAGCAACAAAAATAAACCCGGTACCGAAGTATTATATGGTCAAAATTGATAATTCATGTGCCTACAGATACTATAACGGGTAAAAAAACAACTTGTCTTCAAATACATACAAGTCGTAGGATAAAGAAAATGAGATTGAAAGTTGCATGTGCCCAAAAAGAAAGATCAGGAGAAGACATATGCAAACAAAAAAATGGAAGAAAACGTATATGACGGTGTTGCCGCTGCTGGCAGCAACGCTGATTTTTACATCCTGTGGCACGAGTGAGCCGCAGGAGATCGCACTGGAAAAGACACCGGGCGCAAACCCGATGGTGGGAGACAGTGACACGGGAGATTATATTTACGGCGGAGATCCGTCGGTGTTGGTAGACGGAGATACGGTCTATCTGTATACCGGACATGATGCGTCCACGGATGAGCAGGTGGAGAAGGCAATCTACATGATCCCGGAATACCTGTGCTATTCGTCTACAGATCTCATCAACTGGAAACCGGAAGGAACGGTGATGACGATGGATACCGTGGAGTGGGCGAAGGATGACACGGCGGCATGGGCAAGTCAGGTGGAAAAGTACGGGGATCACTATTACCTGTATTACTGCAGCTGGGATAAGACCGGTAAGCAGTCCATCGGCGTGGCAGTGTCAGACAGCCCCACCGGAACTTTTACGGATATTGGCGAACCGTTGGTGCGCGGTTCGGTCACAAAGCCCCAACTGTCCACCTTCAACGACATCGATCCCACCGTCTGGGTGGAGACGGATGAAAGCGGAGAGGAACACCGTTATCTGGCGTGGGGAAATGGCATGTTTTTCGTCTGTGAGCTGAATGAGGACATGATTTCCGTGAAGGACATGAACGGAGATGGCAAGATCACCAGCGGCACTTCCTTCGAAGATGCGGACATCATGTATCAGCAGAAGGGTCTGGAAAACTACACGGAAGCGCCGTGGCTCTACCGCAGATCGGATGAAAACGGCGATCATTACGGCGACTATTATCTGTTCTATGCCCACGGCTGGCGGGAGTCTATGGCATATGCGACCACGGATGACCTGACGGGCGGGGAGTGGAAGTTTGGAAACGTGATCATGTATCCGACCTCCACCTCTAACACGAATCACATGGCAGTATTTGATTTTAAAGGAAAGACGTATTTTGTATATCACAACGGCTCATTGCCCGGCGGCAACGGTTATCGCCGGAGCGCCTGCATTACGGAACTGAATTTTAACGAGGACGGCAGCATTGATTGTTTCGAGGAGACTTCAGCGGGACTTTCCGGTACCGTGACGGAACTGGCTCTGGCGGACGGTACACGGATCGAGCACGAGGGCTTTGTCAACTCGCCTGCAGACACGGACTATCCGATGCGCAAAGTGGCGCTGGGAAGCGGCATCGGCGATCTTCCGACGGACGGTCAATGGGTGCTGATGAAGGGAAAGGCGGATCCGGCGAAGGAGGCATATGTCTCTATTCAGTCCGAGAATAAGTCCGGATTGTATCTGACTGCGAAAAAGGATGGTTCGGTTGTCCTTTCGCAGGACATTGACGGCTCTGAGTCCTTTGCGACGGCACAGACCTTCCGCAGCATGACCGGACTTGGCGATAAAGAAGGTGTGTCCTTTGAGAGTGTCAAATTTCCGGGACAGTATCTCACGCTGAAGGACGGGGCGCTTACGTTGACCGAAGGAGCGGATGCAGACAGCTGCACTTTTTTTCCGGATCAGGCACGATGAGAGTATCAAACAGCTAAATTTTGATAAATAGTAAAATATTTTAATAATATGTAAAATAAATATTGTATTACCTCCTGTTATCTGATACAATGAGTGCAAGTATTGCTGGGCGAAATCAAAATCAAATAACAGGAGGCTTTTTAATGAAAACGAGTAATGGCGGGAAAAGACTGATTTCCTGTGCATTGACGGCTGCAATGGCAGCAGGGCTTTTGGCGGGCTGTGGCAATGCTGTGCCGGATGATGGGCAGGATTCGAAAAATGCAACAGAGAACGAGGAAACAGAAGCTGCAGCTGAGACATCACAGGCACCGGAGTACAAATTTAAGATGACCTATGACGGGATCGCCACCGGAGATGTATCTTCCGGCGTATCCGTACATGACCCTTCCATCGTGAAGGATGGTGACACCTATTATATATTCGGTTCACATATGTCAGCGGCAAAGTGTGATGACCTGATGAGCTGGGAGAAGGTGGCTGATGGATATACGACCAGTAATCCGGTTTATGGACAGATCTATGACGTAAAGGAGAAAGCCTTCGCTTATTCCGGAGACAAGACCAGTCTGATCCAGACGGATGACAAGCAGACACATGTGTGGGCCCCGGATGTGATCTATAACAAGGCGAACGGTCTTTATTATATGTATTACTGCACGACCTCCACATGGAATGCATCAAATCTGTGTTACGGCACTTCTGAGACGATCGAGGGCCCTTATGAGTGGCAGGGCGCGCTGATCTATTCGGGCTTTGACAAGGAGACGATCAAAGCAACGGATGTGCTCGACTATGTGGACGAGGAATATGCACTGAAACATTATGTGAGAAACAACGGATACAATGTGGATGAGTACCCGAATGCCATCGATCCCAGTGTTTTCTATGATGAGGACGGCAGAATGTGGATGGTATACGGTTCCTGGAGCGGTGGTATTTATCTGCTGGAGCTTGATCCGCAGACGGGACTGGTCATTCATCCCGAGGCAGATCCGGACAACAACGTGGATGCCTATTACGGCAAACGGCTGTTGGGCGGCGGACACAAATCCATCGAGGGACCGTACATATTGTATGATGAAAAAGACGGCTACTATTACCTGTTTGTATCCTATGGCGTGCTGACCAGCGCAGGTGGCTATCAGGTGCGCGTGTTCCGTTCGGAGACCGTGGACGGAGATTATGTGGATATGAACGGTGCATATCCCACCATCAAGGATGACCACCAACTGTTCGGATTAAAGCTGACCGGAAATTATAAACTGCCTTCTCTGGACAAGGCATATATGGCAACGGGACACAACTCCGCGCTGATCGATGACGACGGAAAGATGTATCTCGTTTATCATACCCGTTTTAACGACGGCGGCGAGGGACATTCACCACGTGTACACCAGATGATCGTCAACGAGGACGGTTGGCCCTGCGAGCTGCCTTATCAGACACAGGGAGAGACGGTCAGTGAAAACGGCTATGAACAGTCTGAGATCGTGGGCAGATATTTTGTGACAAATCAGGGTACAGATATCAGCAGTGAGATCGCAAATCCGGTGATCCTGTATCTGAATGCGGACGGTACGGTTGTCGGCAGAGATTCGGAGGGAACATGGGAGGCAAAGGACGGCACTTATTATATGAATATTACCATTGACGGAGAGGAGTATAAGGGTGTGTTCTGCCAGATGAAGGACGAGGCAGGCACGGATGTGATGACCTTCTCTGCGGTTGGTTCCAACAAGAGTGTATGGGGAGTAAGCTATGGACAATAAACTCACATTTAATAAACCGTGGATCCTGCAGCGTGCGGATCCCTATGTATACAGACATACAGACGGCACTTACTATTTTACGGCTTCCGTGCCGGAATATGACCGGATCGTTCTGCGCAGCAGTGACTCTTTGGCTGGACTTGCCGATGCGCAGGAGCTGGAGGTATGGCACAAGCATGAAAGCGGTCCCCAGAGCCTGCATATCTGGGCTCCGGAACTGCATTATCTGTTTGGAAAATGGTATATTTATTATGCGGGCGGAGACAAGGATGACATCTGGGCGCTCCGCCCGTATGTGCTGGAGTGTCAGGGACAGGATCCGATGCGTGATCCGTGGATCGAAAAGGGAAAAATGACGCGTGCAGAGGATGACGAGTTTTCCTTCGAGGCGTTTTCGTTAGATGGAACTGTCTTTGAGGTAAATGGTATCTGGTATTACATCTGGGCGGAGAAGGTGGGCGTTGGCAGGCAGATCTCCAATCTGTATATCGCCCGCATGAAAAACGGTTATACACTGGACACGGTACAGGTGATGCTGACCACGCCCGACTATGACTGGGAGCGTTATGGCTTCTGGGTAAACGAAGGACCGGCAGTTATTCAACGGAACGGAAAGGTGTTCGTGACCTATTCGGCAAGTGATACCGGCATCCATTACTGCATGGGAATGCTGACCGCGGATGCGGACAGTGACCTGCTGGACCCGTTGTCATGGAAAAAGGAGCGCTATCCGGTGCTTTGCACCAGTGAAGAACACGTTGTCTACGGACCCGGACACAATTCTTTTACAACAGATGAGAATGGTGATGACATTCTGGTCTATCATGCCAGAACGGAAGCGGAGATCGTTGGAAATCCGCTGTATAATCCCAACCGCCATGCGATGCTCATGAAGTTTGACTGGAAAGACGGCAGACCGGTATTTCCCTTTGACTAGAACACAGGATCAGTGGGCAACGTGCCATGAAATGATGACAGAAAGCAGAAACTGAGATGGAACAGCGAATTTGCACCAGATGCCTGTTGCGTGAGCTGATCGATTCGGACGCATCCAAACAGGCAGAGCTGGAAATGATCGAAAAATATCGCGATGCGATCAAACAGGCGGACCGGGTGACGGAGGAGGAGTATGAGCGCAGACTGTCTGTCTGTCAGCAGTGCGACAAACTCCTCACCGGAACCTGCGGCGCCTGCGGCTGCTACGTAGAATTGCGGGCAGTCGCTAAGGTGTCGCATTGTCCGCGCAAGAAGTGGTAAAATAAAAAAAGTGCCAAAGGCACTTTTTTTATTTTGTGAATTATTCAATGGGCATATAATTGATGCTCACCTGAATGTCCTGCGCATAGTTTCCGAAGGTCTTGCCGTAGAGCGTCAGACCGCCGACATGAGTGGCATCTTCTTCCACAGCCAGACGGAAACGGATGCTGCTGGTGTAGTCCAAATGCAGCATGCTGATCGTGACATCTGAGATTTTAAATCCGTCCATATAGGTGCCCTTTTTGTTGATCACCAGCAACTTTAACAGACCGTATTGGTTGCAATTTGCAGGCCACCATTCCGGTGTAAAGATGCCGCGTACATCGCCGAAATCAGCGGGAGATGTCCAACATCCAAGGCGCGTGTCGTTGATGTAAAAGCTGATGTCCGACGGCCAATTGTTGGAACTTCCGGGTGCCTCAGAGCCGATCTCCATGGAGATGGAGATCTGGGACACCTTCTGCTGAACCGGGATGAGATTGGGGATGGCGTACTCGACATAACCTTTTGAAAACCACAGGAGGTCCGCGTTAAAGCGATCAGGATGGTCGAAATAGCGGACATCATCCCATTCGCCAATGACGGACTCACTTGTGGCAACGCCGCAGGTCGGGCAGACATCATAAGAAGAGAACTGACCCACACGGATCTGCGTGTTAAATACATTTGTGTAATCGATCGGCTTTTCGATGTCCACGATGATACGATCCTGAATGATGGAACACATTTTCTGGTTGCCGTGTCCGGCAGACTCATTGGAAGTGCTGATCAAACCGCATTCTTCGAGCTTTTTAATATGCCCGGTAAGGGCACCGTTGCTGATATTCAGCTCACTTGCCAGCTGATTCATACTCATCTGGTCATTTTCCAGAAGAATGTTTAATATCTGGAGACGGATCTCGGAACCAAGTGCTTTAAAGGTTTCCAGACCCTCATCCAGTGAAGTGATATGGATCATGTCGTCTGTTCTCCTATTGAATATATTTTTGCATTTATTTGAAATATTTCTTGTATATCTATTATTTCTTATTATAGGATTTTCGGTCAATTGTGTCAATAAAAATTCTCGAAATATCAAGGTTTGACTAAATTACTTTAGAAAAACATGCTTAAATGAATGAAAAAAATCAAAGCATTGTGCAAATGTGACAATTGCATTGCGAAAACAAGGGACTTGCTGTGATAGATTTTTGTGCAATTCATGGATATTCTAAAATAGTTTAAGAAAATCTAAAATAATCGTTGACATCAGGACGAAGAAATTATATAGTAATTGCATAAGGAACACGCGAGAGACATCAGGGAACATTCTGATAGCTACTTATTAAGCCCAGCATTTGTACTAAGGAGGGACCCGGATGAAGCGTGTGGCACTTAAAACTTTCAATTTCATATTTAAAGGAAAAGTGATTAAAGGAGGAGAATCATGAAGAAGAAAATCGTTAGTGCACTCATGTGTACCGCACTCGTTGCTTCCATGCTCGTAGGATGTGGCAGCGGCGAGACCAACCCGCCGGCAGATGCATCTGATGCAGCTGCAACTGATGACGCAGCAGGCGACACCGCAGAGGCTGATGACACCGAGGACGCTGCTGAGGACGAGGCTGAGACAGCAGAGGCTGAGGCTGTTACAAACACCTTCGGTGATCCCAACGGAACACATTTAGAGATGTGGACATTCGTAGAGCTGCACGGACAGCATTACGGTAAGATGGCAGCAGACTGGAACACTGCACATCCTGATAACACCATCGAGATCACCTGTACGACATATCCTTATGCAGATATGCACACCAAGCTTTTGACTGCATTACAGTCAGGCACAGGTGCTCCTGATATCTGTGACGTAGAGGTTGGACAGTTCCCCAACGTAGTTGAAGGTCAGGATACATGGCTTGTTCCTTTAAATGATTATGCAGCAGATTATCTGGATACGATGGTTCCCGCACGTATGGAGACCTATCAGGGTGCAGACGGAAATTATTACGGCGCTCCTTATCACGTAGGTGCAACTGTTATGTATTACAATGTGGCAGCAATGGCAGAGGCAATGGGCATCTCAGAGGATGAGGTTACCGCAAAGATCGATGCAGTAGTTACCTGGGATGATTATCAGGCACTTGGAGAAGAGTATATCGCAGCGATCGGACAGGATGGCAAGTACTTCACTTCTGTAGATACAGGCGGAACAGACTGGTTATGGCTGGCAATGGCTGAGTACGGCGATGACTGGACCGGCGGTTTCGAAGGTCCTGCAAACGTTCAGCTTGATTCTGTAAAGAAGATGTTAGAGATGCAGCAGTCTTGGTTAGACAGCGGTCTGGCAGAGGTTTCTCCTGACGGACATGTTGACCTTGAGGCTGGTTTCCAGAATATCATGGATCACAATATCGTTTCTTTCCCGAAGGCAATGTGGTATATGAGCCGTTTCACCAACTATATGCCTGAGGAAAAGGGAAATTGGTACATTGCTAAGTGCCCGGTATTTGAGGCTGGACAGAAGATGTCCGTAGGTATCGGCGGAACCGGTACAGTTGTAACACAGCAGTCTTCAGCAAAAGAGCTGGCAGCAGAGTTTGTTTGCTGGGCAAAGATGTCTGAGGAAGGCGAGCAGAACATCTGGGATCTGTTAGGATTCGACGTATGTAACACCGCTTGCTGGTCAATGGATTCTTTTGCACATAATGACGAGAATATCTACAACAGCTACTTCAGAAACTATCCTTATGACGTACTGAATGAGATCGGTCTCGATAACATCGGCAAGATCTCCGTTGTAGCGATCAGCCCTACCATCAACGAGTATGTATGTAATACAACCTTGAACGAGGTACTCGAGGACAAGATGGATGTATCTGAGGCTCTTCAGGAGTTACAGGATGCAGTTGATTTAGAGCAGTAAAATCAAAAGTGTGACTTAACGATGGGGATGTCAGAGAGGTTTTCCTCTGGCATCCCCGTTTTCAATAGGAAAGTCCGGGTGGGTGTTTCGATTGCTTTGGGCTGACAAGGAGGGTGTTTGTTTTGAAGATAAAGAAATTTTTCTATTCACAAAAGGTAGCTCCGTACGTGTTTGTGGTACCCTTTGTGCTGAGCTTTTTGATCTTCTGGATCTATCCGCTCATTTCTTCCATTACAATGAGCTTTCAGGATATCGGGGCTGTATCCAGTGAGTGGATCGGCTTCAAAAACTACACAAAGCTGTTGAAAGATAAGGTGTTTATCACTGCTATCTGCAACAGTGCAAAATATATGTTTTTTACACTGGTACTTTTAATCCCGTTCCCCATGCTGTTTGCAGTGTTGATGGACAGCCGTCTGGTAAAGGCAAAGGGTGTGTGGAAAGCGATTCTTTATATGCCGGCATTGACATCTGTTGTTATTTCCGGTACATTATTCCGTCTGATGTTTACCGAGTATCCCACCGGTCAGATGAACATGATCACACAGATGCTCGGACTTGGTACATATAAATGGCTAAAAATGGGTTGGTCCGGTATGCTGGCACTGTTGATCGTGGCATGCTGGCGGTGGACCGGCGTTAATATGTTATATTTCCTTTCAGGATTGCGCGCTATTGATACTTCTCTTTATGAGGCAGCTGAGATCGATGGTGCAAGTGCGTGGCAGAAATTCCGCTATGTGACACTGCCCCTGTTAAAACCGACTACGGTTTATGTGCTGACGATCTCCATCTATGCAGGATTGGCGATGTTCCTCGAATCCTACATGCTATGGGCGGGAAACAATTCGCCGAACAATATCGGTCTGACGATCGTCGGATACCTGTACAAGCGCGGTATTGAGAAGAACGATATGGGTTATGCATGTGCAGTCGGCGTGGTACTGCTTGTGATCGCACTGGCTATCAATATCGTACAGCTCATTGCAAACGGCACGTTTAAGAATAAGGAGGACTAGTCATGGCAGAAGTAGATAACAAAGCCTCCAGACAGGGCAAAGCTAAGAAAACTGTCGGAACGATCCTGGCAACCGGATTTTTTGCGGTCTTGAGTGCGATCATCATTTTTCCGGTGTTCGCTGGACTGCTGGCATCGTTCCGTCCGGGTACAGAATTGATCCGCCGCGGATTGTCAATCAATCTTGACTTTTCCACCATGAACCTGAATAATTATAATTATCTGTTTTCAGGAAATGCGGATAGTCAGAAGTACTTTATGTGGTATAAAAATTCACTGGTCATCACGATCGTTTCTGTGGTACTGACATTGTTTATCTGCTACTTTGTGGCATATGGCTTGTCTATGTACAAATTCAAGGGTCAGAATCTTCTGTTTTTCCTTGTGATCGCAACGATGATGGTGCCTTTTGAGATCTTGATGCTTCCGTTATATAAGGAAATCATTGCGTTGCATCTGATCGATACTTATGTCGGTGTTATTATCATCGGACTGTGTAATGCTTCCACGATCTTTTTCTTCCGTCAGTTCTTATCCGGACTGCCGAAGGAACTGTTGGACGCTGCTCGTATCGATGGCGCTACTGAGTATGGTATCGCAGTCAAGATCATTTTACCGCTGGCAAAGCCGGCATTTGCTTCCATGGGTATTCTGCAGGCGATGGGAACCTGGAATGCGATCCTCTGGCCGCTTCTTGTATTAAAGGGCGCAGAGAAGTTTACGCTTCCGATCGGTCTGAACACGCTGCTGACACCTTACGGAAACAACTATGATGTGCTGATCGCGGGTTCCATGTTTGGTATCCTGCCGATCTTCGTGATCTTCCTGATCTTCCAGAAATATATTATCGAGGGTATGACTGCAGGAGCAGTTAAGGGCTAAAAAAGTCAAAAGGAGTAGATATGGCAAAACTGATTATTAACAACGAGAGTAAAAAGAGCACGATCGCACCTGAGATCTACGGACATTTTTCCGAGCATCTCGGACGGTGCATCTATGAGGGATTGTATGTGGGAGAAGACTCTGACATCCCGAATGTTAACGGTATGCGTACCGATGTTGTCGAGGCATTGAAGGAGATGAAGATTCCGGTACTTCGCTGGCCGGGCGGATGCTTCGCTGACGAATATCACTGGATGGACGGTATCGGACCGAAGGCATCCAGAAAGAAAATGATCAATACCCATTGGGGCGGTGTTGTGGAGGACAACAGCTTCGGAACCCATGAGTTTTTTGAACTGTGTCGTCAGTTGGGCTGCAAAACCTATATCAACGGCAATGTCGGAAGCGGAACCGTCCGTGAGATGAGTGAGTGGGTGGAGTACATGACATTTAACGGCGTTTCACCGATGGCTGATCTGCGCAAGGAGAATGGTCATGAGGAGCCGTGGAAGGTTGACTATTTCGGTGTCGGCAATGAGAACTGGGGCTGTGGCGGAAATATGCGTCCCCAGCATTATGCAGACGAGTACCGCAGATATCAGACCTATGTGAGAAATTATGCGGGAAACGCGCCGATCCAGAAAATCTGCTGCGGACCGAATGTGGATGACTACGCATGGACAAAGGGTGTGCTGGAGACCTGCTATGATCACAGTGAGCCTCGTTTCCACGGATTTATGGACGGACTTTCCCTGCATTATTACACACTTCCCGAGGTGGAGGATGATTGGAACAAGAAGGGCAGTGCGACAGACTTTACCGAGGAGATCTTCTACCAGACCTTAAAGCGCGGTTACTATATGGAAGAGCTGATCAACCGTCACAGCGCGATCATGGATGAGTATGATCCCGACAAGCAGATCGGTCTGATCGTGGATGAGTGGGGCATCTGGACGGATGTGGAGCCGGGTACCAATCCGGGCTTCTTATATCAGCAGAATACCATGCGTGATGCGCTCGTTGCAGGTATGACGCTGAACATTTTCAACAAGCATTGCGACCGTGTCAAGATGGCTTGTATCGCACAGCTCATCAATGTATTGCAGTCTGTGATGCTGACAGACGGCGACAAGATGATCAAGACACCGACCTATCATGTATTCCATATGTATCGTCATCATCAGGGAGCGGAATTGCTCTCCAGCGAGCTGATGGGCGCAGGAACGGTCGGCGCCGGCAAAAATGAGCTGCCGAAGGTGATCGAGTCTGCTTCTGTAGATGCGGATGGTATCATCACTATCACACTGACAAACAACTCTCTGGAATCCGCTGAGACAGTGGATGTTCAGTTGACTGCTGACGCAGCAGCTTACAATGTGGCAGAGGCTTCTGTTGTAGCAGGTGCGATGAACGCACACAACACGTTCGAGGCTCCTGAGGTCGTGACAGAGCAGCAGTTTAGCGCATATGAGAAGACCGCAGACGGAATCCGCGTGGAGCTTCCGGCTTGCAGCGTCGTAAGTATCCGCTTGAAAAAATAGTTTTTAAATCCCTTAATAGTTTAGTTGATTTCATGTGAAGTGACGGGAATTTTTCCCGTCACTTCACTATATAGGAGGAGAAGTGTATGAGCAGAGAGATCAGATTGGATCAGGTACAGGTCAGGGACGGCTTCTGGACACAGATGCAGAACCTCGTGACAGATGTCGTGATCCCGTTTCAGGAGCGTGTGTTAAACGATAAAGAGGAGGGCGTGGAAAAGAGCCATGCCATTGACAATTTCCGCATCGCGGCAGGACTTGCCGAGGGTGAGTTTTATGGGATGGTCTTTCAGGACAGTGATGTGGCAAAATGGCTGGAGGGTGTGGCATATTCCCTTGTGATCAAACCGGATGCGGATCTGGAAGCACGGGCGGATGCGATCATTGATATTGTGGCGCAGGCACAGCAGGAGGACGGATATCTCAACACCTATTTTACGATCAAGGAGCCGGAGCACCGTTGGCAGAACCTGCTGGAGTGCCATGAACTGTACTGCGCGGGACATATGATGGAGGCAGCGGCGGCTTACTATGAGGCGACCGGAAAAGACAAGCTTTTGCATGTCATGGAGCGCATGGCGGATCACATCATCAGCCGTTTTGGTAATGGGGACGGAAAGGTCAAAGGAATCCCCGGACATCAGGAGGTGGAGATCGGTCTGATGCGCATGTATCATGTGACCGGAAAGCCAGAATACAAAGCTATGGCACGCTATTTTCTTGAGGAGCGCGGAAAGGATCCGGACTTTTTCAAGGAAGAGGCAAAAAAGCGTGACTGGGAGCATTTCGGCATGAAGCCTGAGGACACGAAGTACAACCAGAGCCATGCGACGGTCTACGAGCAGGATGAGGCAGTGGGACACAGCGTTCGCGCGGTCTATATGTATACGGCGATGGCGGATCTGGCGGCAGAGGACGGAGACGAAAAACTGCTGGAAGCCTGCAGACGCCTCTGGAATAATATGATCCAAAAGAAAATGTACATTACCGGAGGTATCGGGGCAACGGTTGTGGGAGAGTCCTTTTCTGTGCCCTATGAGCTGCCGAATGACACCGTGTATGCGGAGACGTGCGCGTCCATCGGACTGGTATTTTTTGCAAAGCAGATGTTGAAGAGCGAAAAACGCGGAACCTATGCAGATGTGATGGAACGTGCGCTCTACAACGGCATCATCAGCGGCATGCAGCGCGACGGTAAGCGGTTTTTCTATGTAAATCCGCTGGAGGTAAATCCGGGTACATCCGGTGTGGCAGCAGGCTACGAGCATGTGATCCCGGAGCGTCCGGGCTGGTATGCGTGCGCGTGCTGCCCGCCCAATCTGGTGCGCATGGTAACTTCTCTCGGAAAATATGCGTGGGATGAGGACGAGGGTACGATCTGGTCGCACTTGTTTATCGGAAGCGAGGCATCTTTTGAGAAGGCGGACATCCGTGTGGAGAGCAGCTATCCGTGGGAAGGCTGTGTGATCTATCATGTGGCGGCAAAATGCGAGGAAAACTTTACGCTGGCGATCCATATTCCTTCCTATATTCATCATGCACAGCTTGTGGTAAAGATCAACGGAAGAACGGTGGTCACGGATGCTGCCATGAAAGATGGCTATCTGTATCTGGATCGAAGCTGGGGCAGCGCGGATGAGGTGACGATCGAATTCGAGATGCCCGTCAGAAAGGTCTATGCCAACACGAAGGTACGTGAGGATGTTGGATGCGTGGCGATCATGCGCGGACCGGTCGTTTACTGTTTTGAGGGTGTGGACAACGGCGAGGATATTCAGGCGCTGTTCATTAATAAAGAGTTATACGCGCAGACGGCGACCGGCACAGAGGGCGTTCTGGAGGGGATGACGCTTCTTGATATTTCAGGAAAGCGGCTTACCTATGCCGGAGGCGATGACCTCTACTGTGAGCAGGCGCCGCAGACGGAGCCTGTGACGCTGCGGGCGATCCCCTATTTCGCGTGGGGCAACCGCGGACTGAATCAGATGCGTGTGTGGATGCACGAAGAGCGATAGCACATACTTCATTTCGATGCCACTTTTGGTAAAAATGTTGCAAACCGTCCGAGAGGAATTGAAATGGCGGCGGCGCGAAGCTATAATATCATACAGGAAGACGGCGACGGGAATCACGTAGTTTCCGCCGCCGTTTTTATGATTTTCGGATGTAGTTAAAAGGATAAAATAATGGAGGGTATTGCAATGCAGGAGAAATTATTAGAGAAATTTAAAGAACTTTTTGGGGCAGAGGGAGAGATCCGTACATACTTTGCGCCCGGACGTGTGAACATGATCGGAGAGCACACCGATTACAACGGCGGACATGTATTTCCGTGTGCATTGACGATCGGTACTTATGGGGTTGTACGCAAGCGTGAGGACAACAAGCTGCGTTTTTATTCCATGAATTTTGAGAATCTGGGTATTATCGAGTCAAGTCTCGATGACCTCAAGCCCGATCCGGCGGCAGACTGGACAAACTACCCGAAGGGAGTGATCTGGGCATTCGGAGAGAAGGGCATGAAGATCACACAGGGTATGGATCTGCTGCTTTTCGGAAATATTCCCAACGGATCAGGTCTCAGCTCTTCCGCATCTGTGGAGGTGCTGACCGGATATATTTTAAAGGATTTTTACGGCTGTGACGTGACCAATCAGGACATCGCTCTGATCGGACAGTTTTCAGAGAACAAGTTCAACGGCGTCAACTGCGGCATCATGGATCAGTTCGCAATCGCAATGGGCAAGAAGGGACATGCGATCTTCCTCGATACTGCAACTTTGGAGTACACCTATGCACCCATCGAGCTGAAAGACGCAAAGATCGTGATCTCCTGCTCAAATAAAAAGCGCGGACTTGGCGATTCCAAGTACAACGAGCGCCGCGCGGAGTGTGAAAAGGCGCTGGAGGAGATCCAGCAGTTTGCGGGTGTCAAGAGTCTCGGAGAGTTGAGTGAGGAAGAATTCGAGAAGTTCAAGTCAGCCATCAAGGATGAGGACCGCGTAAAGCGTGCAAGACATGCAGTCTATGAGAACCAGCGCACCATCAAGGCTGTGGAGGCATTGAAAAATAACGATGTGGAGCTGTTCGGAAAACTTATGAACGAGTCTCATGTATCTCTGCGTGATGATTACGAAGTGACCGGTATTGAGCTGGATACACTGGCAGAGGAAGCATGGAAGGTGGACGGCGTGATCGGTTCCCGTATGACGGGCGCCGGCTTCGGCGGATGCTCTGTCAGCATTGTGAAAAATGATGCAGTGGACACCTTTATCGAGCAGGTTGGCAAGGCATATGAGGAAAAGATCGGCTACGCGGCAGACTTCTATGTGGTAGAGATCGGTGACGGCCCGGTGAGACTTGCGTAGTGGAAGATGGTATGTCGTCACGCCTGAGGGAGTGATACTGCTTGGAAGTTAGGAGGATAATAAAAAATGAGCGAAATTCAGGAAATTCAGATAGAAAAAAATATATTGACACTGGTGGATTACGCGCTGGCAACAAGACTGATCGATCCGCTGGATACGACGTTTACGATCAACCGTCTGCTGGAGCTGTTTGCGCTGGATGAGATCGATGAGGAGCTGGTGCGCACATGGGAAGAAAGCCCCCGTATGACGCAGGAGCAGGCAGAGGCATGTCTGGAAACCGTGCTGGGCGAGATGTGTGATTATGCATATGCAAAAGGCATCACCACCGAGAACAGTGTGGTTTACCGTGATCTGTTCGACACAAAGATCATGAGCCTGCTCATGCCCCGTCCCAGTGAGGTCATCAGCAATTTTGAAAACCTGTATGCAAATACGTCACCGGAGGCGGCGACCGATTATTTCTACAAATTGAGCTGTGACAGTAATTATATCCGTCGTTACCGCATCAAAAAGGATCTGAAGTGGACGACAGAGACGGAGTACGGTACGCTGGATATCACAGTCAACCTCTCCAAGCCGGAGAAGGATCCGAAGGCGATCGCAGCAGCAAAGCTGGCAAAGCAGAGCGGCTATCCGAAGTGTCTGCTGTGCAAGGAGAATGAAGGTTATGCAGGTCGCGTCAATCACCCTGCGCGCCAGAATCACCGTGTGATCCCGGTGACCATCAACAACAGTGGCTGGTGCTTCCAGTATTCGCCCTATGTATATTACAATGAGCACTGTATCGTGTTCAATTCACAGCATATTCCCATGAAGATCGAGCGTGCGACCTTCGGGAAGCTTTTGGATTTTGTGGAGCAGTTCCCTCATTATTTCGTGGGAAGCAACGCGGATCTGCCCATCGTCGGCGGCTCCATTCTGAGCCACGATCATTTCCAGGGCGGACATTATGAATTTGCGATGGCAAAGGCTCCGGTGGAAAAAGAGATCCGGTTTGAGGGCTTTGATGATATTCAGGCAGGCATTGTGAAATGGCCGATGTCCGTGATCCGTCTGGACTGCGCAGACAAGGAGCGCCTGATCGAGCTGGCGGACAAGATCCTTCTGGCATGGCGCGGCTACACGGATGAGGCAGCGTTTGTGTTTGCCGAGACCGACGGAGAGCCCCACAACACCATCACCCCCATCGCCAGAAAGCGTGGGGATCAGTTTGAGCTGGATCTGGTACTGCGCAACAACATTACCACCGAAGAACATCCGCTGGGCGTTTATCATCCCCATGCAAAGCTGCATCACATCAAAAAGGAGAACATCGGACTGATCGAGGTCATGGGTCTGGCAGTTCTCCCGGCACGCTTAAAGGACGAGATCGCGGGACTGGCAGAGGCGTTGGTAAATGGCAAAGATATCCGTGCAGACGAGATGTTGGAGAAACATGCAGACTGGGTAGACGAGTTCAGACCGAAGTATGACTCCATCACAAAGGACAACGTGGACGACATCTTAAAGAAGGAGGTCGGACTGGTATTTTCTGAGGTATTGGAGGATGCCGGTGTTTACAAATGCACCCCCGAGGGACGCGAGGCGTTCATCCGGTTCATCGAGAGCGTATAGAAAAATAGTCTCAGAACAAACATTTTAGTGGCACGATCCTTTTTCGGGGTCGTGCCACTTTTTTCCGGTCCCCCTGACCAAAAAAAGAGGCATAAGCTATTGTTATGACTGTAAAAAAGGTGTATAATATACAAAAAATTTGTCGGCAAGTGATGAAATTTGTCGGTTTTATCCAAAAAATGGTAAAAACAGGGAGCGGCACATGGCAGTTAGAGGAACAAAGAAGCGTATCGGAGATATGCTGATCGAAGAACACCTGATCACACAGGAACAATTGGAGCGGGCGCTTGAGATCGCCCGGGAGTCAGGAAAGAAGATCGGTGAGACTCTGGTAGAGAACGGATATACAACGGACGAAGCGATCATGCGCGCCCTGTCCAATCAGCTTGGCATAGAGATCGTATCGCTCGCCGGTGTGCGCATATCCGATGAGATGATTCGTCTGGCAAACGCTTCGGTGCTTCGCAAAAACCGCATGGTTCCGCTGGAATATTTTCAGGGCAATATGAATATCATCAAGGTCGCCATGGCTGATCCGATGGATATGGCGGCGATCGATGACTTTACGATCATCACGAACTTACAGGTGGAGCCGGTGCTGGCGCTGCCCAGTGAGATCATGGTGACACTGGACCGGTATTTTGGCAATGACGAGACCATGGAGGCTGCGCAGAAGTATGCGGATGAACGCCGTGCCATGGAGGCAGCCAGCCAGGACACAGAGTACGATGAAAATGTCAGCAATTCACCGATCGTAAAGATCGTTAATTCCATGATCGAGCAGGCGGCAAGACAGCGGGCCTCCGATATACATATTGAAGCACTGGAACGGGTGGTGCGGGTAAGATTCCGTATCGACGGAGCGCTTTATGAAAAGTTCACCTATGATATCCACCTGCTTCCGGCGATCATCGCCAGATTAAAGATCATTGGCGGAATGGATATCTCTGAAAAACGAAAACCGCAGGACGGACGTATCACCTATGTGGTAGATCGCGTGGAGTACGATATCCGTGCATCCATCCTGCCGACTGTTTATGGCGAGAAATGCGTTATGCGTCTGGCGCAAAAGCGCATGCTGACAAAGCAGAAGAGTGAGCTGGGCTTCTCGGAAGAAGAGATGCGGCAGTTTGACAATATCCTGAAAAATCCCAACGGAATCATTCTGGTCACGGGACCTACCGGAAGCGGTAAGTCCACCACGCTGTACACAGCGCTCAGTGAGCTGAATAAAGAGGATGTAAATATTATTACCGTCGAGGACCCGGTGGAGGCAAACATTGACGGTATCAATCAGGTGCAGACGAACGTCAAGGCAGATCTGACCTTTGCGTCCGCACTTCGTTCCATTCTGCGACAGGATCCGGATATCATCATGATCGGTGAGATCCGTGATACAGAGACGGCGCAGATCGCAGTGCAGGCGTCCATTACGGGACATCTGGTGGTCAGTACCCTGCATACGAACAGCTCCGCAAGTACATTGACCCGTCTGATGGATATGGGTGTAGAGAGCTATCTGCTGGCAGATTCCATGGTAGGTGTTATTGCCCAGCGACTGGTGCGCAGACTCTGTCCGGAGTGCAAGACTGCTTACGAGGCATCCGAAGACGAAAAGGAGATCCTCGGACTGCCGACGGATGAAGCGCTGACACTGTACAAGCCATGTGGATGTGAGCAGTGTAACAATACCGGCTATCGCGGACGAATCGGTGTCTATGAGATCATGACGATCACGCCGCGCATCCGCCATGTGATCTCCAAGCGCGGAACGGCGGAGCAGATCCGCGACGTAGCGCTGGAGGAGGGAATGCATACGCTGCGCATGAGCGCTTCCAAGCTGGTATTGGAAGGGATCACCGCATTCTCGGAGATGATCAAGGTATCATTCGAAAACGAATCAATGTAGTCTGCATCTGTGCAGGCATTTAGGAGATAACATGGAACTATTAACCGGAGAACTGACAGCACAGAGAATTCTGGAATATTCAAACGAAAATCATGCATCCGATATCCACGTGACACCCATGAGTCCGCTTATGGTGCGTGTGGACGGCGAACTGGTTGCGGTGTCGGATCATATACTGACTCCGCAGGAGACGATCGCGATCATCCGCCCGATGATGGATGAAGCGCAGTGGGCAGAACTGGAAAAAGAAGGAGAACTGGATTTCGCGTATTCATTTCCGGGCTTTTCCCGTGTGCGTGTCAACGCCTTTCGACAGAGAGGTACTTATGGAATGGCAATGCGAATCCTGTCCTTTATCATTCCCACACCGCAGCAGCTGGGGATTCCCCGGTCAGTGGTGGATCTGACAAACCGAAAGAGAGGTCTGGTGCTGGTGACCGGAGCGACCGGTTCCGGAAAATCCACCACACTGGCGTCTTTGATCAATGTGATATCAGAAAATTATGCAAAGCATATCATTACACTGGAAGATCCCATCGAGTATCTGCACAAGCATAAAAAGTCCATAGTCGCACAGCGCGAGGTGGGAACGGATACGCATAGTTATGCAAATGCCCTGCGGGCAGCACTGCGACAGGACCCGGACGTGATCCTTGTAGGTGAGATGCGAGATCTGGAGACCATCTCCATCGCGATCACCGCAGCCGAGACCGGACATCTGGTGTTCTCGACCTTACATACAAACAGTACGTCGGATGCGATCAACCGTGTGATCGACGTGTTCCCGCCCCATCAGCAGCAGCAGATCCGTATCCAGCTTGCTTCCGTGCTGGAGGGAGTCATTGCACAGCAGCTTCTGCCGCGGACGGACGGAGGTCGTGTGGCGGCCTTTGAAGTACTGCTTGCCAATTCGGCGGTGCGCAATCTGATCCGTGAAGGAAAAGCGTTCCAGATCCCGTCCATGATCCAGACCGGTAAAAAGGAAGGCATGCAGACGATGGATGACAATATTTTTGAACTTTTGATGGCGAACTTTATTACAAGGGAAAGCGCGATTCAGTTCGCATTGGATCAGGGAGCAATGATCGAAAAAACAGCCATATTTGTATAGGACTGATCTGGGATCAGACAGTCTTACAGAAAACCGGATCAGTGTTTGGAGGGAAAAAATTGCCGGAATTTACATACAAGGCCATTGACAAATATGGCAAGGAGAAAAAAGGAAATATCACGATCGAAACGTTAGAAGCCGCCTACGAGAGGCTTCGCGCAGACGGTATGACGCCGATCGAAGTAAATAAAGCCAATATTTTTACAAAAGAGATCAATATTTCTATCGGAAATGCGATAAAACCCCGTGATCTGTCCGTCTTTTGTCGGCAATTCATTGCTATGATAACAGCAGGAGTCACAATTGTGGATGCCTTGGACATGTTATCCGAGCAGACAGAAAACAAGACGATGTCAAAAGCGATCTCCGGTGTGCGCACCGAGATCGGAAAAGGCGAGACGCTGGCGGATTCCTTAGCTAAGTATCCGAAGGTGTTTCCGGATATCATGGTAAATATGGTGGCTGCCGGAGAGGCGTCCGGTAAGCTGGATGTGGCATTCGAGCGAATGGCAACGCACTTTGAGAAAAGCGCGAGACTGAAAGCGATGATGAAGAAAGCGGCCATGTATCCGATCATCGTGTGTATTGTCGCTCTTGTAGTAGTGGTCATCATGATGGTAAAGGTCATTCCCAGCTATCAGGATCTGTTCGATCAGCTGGGCGGACAGCTTCCGCTGATCACCCGCATCGTAATTGCGCTGAGTGATTTTATCATAGGAAAATGGATCTTGCTGGTTCTTTTGATCGTGGGAGTGGTTGCAGGATTAAAAATGTTCGGAAAAACCGAACAGGGACAGGCTGTTTTCGGAAGATTGGCAAGAAGTATGCCGATATTCGGTAAGATGACCATCAAGACGGCGGCGGCAAACTTTGCCCGCACCCTGAGTACCCTGATCTATTCGGGTGTGCCGATGGTGGAGGCACTGGCCATCACTGCAGGAACGATGAGCAATTATCTGTATAAGAAAAAAGTGGAAGAAGCCAGAGAGGACGTAACGCGTGGTATCCCCCTTTCCGAACCGTTGCTCCGTGACAATATGTTTCCCCCGATGGTGGGACATATGACAAAGATCGGAGAGGAGACCGGTGATCTGGAGGGCATGCTGACCCGTCTGGCAGACTATTACGATGAAGAAGTGGAGATGGCGACACAGACCGTCATGGCAGCCCTGGAGCCTATGATCATTTTAGTATTGGCAGGCGTGGTAGGCGGTGTGATCGCAGCGGTCATGATGCCGATGTTCTCCATGTACACACAGATGGACAGCCTGTGATCGCTTCAGAACAGGGGCGACCGGCATATCGCTAACAAATGAATTAAGCGCTGGCATTGTAGGGAATGCAAGTGTTTAAGATAAAAAATCAAATGAAAAAGGAGAAAAGATAATGAAAAAGAATGAAGTGAAGAAAAACAACAAAGGTTTCTCCCTTGTTGAGTTGATCGTAGTTATTGCGATCATGGCAGTATTGGTAGGTGTACTTGCACCGCAGTTTATCAAGTATGTTGAGAAGTCACGTATTTCAACAGATATCCAGAATGTAGATCAGGTTAAAACTGCAGTTGAAGTATGGTGTACTGAGAATGAGAAAACAGGTACTGTATTTACACTTAATAGTGGTAGTACATCTGCGACTGTTGAATCAGCTTTTCAGCCTGCTATGGCACAGGCCGGATTAGATAACACAATTAAATTCAAGTCTTCAAAATGGAGCGGTATAACGATGAGTGTTTCTGATACGGGTGTTGCTGTTTCGGGATCTGCTATATACGATAGAACAACGTATGGCATAGATGGATCTAAGTCTTAATTAAGAATCATTAGGCTTGATTTATTTTTTGGCCGGGTCCAGATGCTTTCCGGTATCTGGACCCGGTAACATGATTTTATTTATCGCATCCCCCTACAGATGCAGTTACAGATTCATGCCGAAAGGCATAAAGGAGACACACATATGGACCCGCTGTATATTTTGATACTGATAATTGCATTATTGTATGGTCTCGTGATCGGCAGTTTTCTCAATGTATGTATCTATCGCATACCGGAAGGAAAGACAGTTGTGACCGAGCGTTCCCATTGCATGAAGTGCGGCTATCAGCTCAGCTGGTACGATATGATCCCCGTGGTGAGCTGGCTGGCGCTCCGGGGCAGGTGTCGCAAATGCAAAGCCAGAATTTCCGCCCAGTATCCTCTGATCGAGGCTGCCAACGGAATCTTATATGTCGCAGTCTTTCTGGTCTGCGGCGTGACATGGACAAGTGTGATATATTGTCTGCTGGGATCAGCGCTGATCGTGCTGTCCGTTATTGATTTTAGAACTTATGAGATTCCGTTTGGAATCAATGTTTTTATACTGGTGCTGGGGCTGATCCATATGGTATTGGACATTCATAACTGGTCTGATTATGTGATCGGTCTCCTGGCAGTCAGTGTTCCTCTGGGAATCATTCTGCTGGTGAGCAAAGGCAGAGCGATCGGCGGCGGAGACGTCAAGCTGATGGCGGCGGCAGGCTTGCTGCTTGGCTGGGAGAAGATCCTTCTGGCACTGATCATCGGCTGTATTGCCGGGTCTGTCATACACATTATTCGAATGAAAGTAGCCGGGGCTGATCGGGTTCTTGCAATGGGACCTTATCTTGCGCTGGGTATTTTGCTTTCTGCCCTATGGGGCGGTCCGCTGATCTCGTGGTATCTGACCGCGATGTTATAATAAAGAAAATAATTTGATCAGGACTGAGAAACTACAGAACAGTCTTGAAAATTGAGATATATCGTATACAGGAGAAAAAAGATGGCAGGAAAAGTACTTAGTATTGAAGTGGGCTACAGCATCACGCATGTGGTCGAGATGGATTATGAGGCGAAAAATCCGAAAATTTACAACGCCTTTTCATTCGAGACACCTCCGGATGTGTTGAGCGATGAGGGCGTGATCGTGAATGACAGTCTGATCGCGCTGATGCGTCAGGCGATGACCCAGAACGGAATACGCACGACAAAGGCCGTGTTTACGATCTCATCTACGCGTATCGCTACCCGTGATGTTTCCATACCGCTGGTGAAGGATAACAAGATCAAGCAGTTATTGCTTGCAAACTCCAAAGAGTATTTTCCTGTTGATCTGGCACAGTATGAGCTGGTGTACCGTGTGGTGGAACGTGTCAAGGAAGAAAAACAGATCAAGCTGTCAGTGTTTGCGGTGCCGCGTTCCCTGATCGAGTCCTATCAGAATCTCGCTAAGGCATGGGGACTGACGATCGTTGGGATGGATTATAGTGGAAACAGTGTCTACCAGGTGATGCAGCGGACGATGGAGACGGATTTTTGCGTCACACTCCGCGTAGATGACAGCAGTTCCATGATCACGATCATGAAGGATGGCAAGGTGGAACTGCAGAGAACCATCGGCTACGGAATCGACGAGGCGGTGGAGGTCGTGCGGAGCTGTAAGGTACTGGGAGGCAACAATACCTACACAGACGCCATGTCTCTGATGCGCAAGCGGACCTGTCTGAACCGGCAGCTGCAGATGGAGACCGAATCAAGCCCTTCAGATGATGTGGAAGAACCGGCGATCATGGATATCCGGGATGATGCGACCCGTTCCCTGACGATGCTGATCGGAAATGTTTCCCGTGTCATGGATTACTATACCTCGCGCAATCAGGGTGTGACCATTGAAAAAATGTATGTGATCGGTCTGGGCGCGGACTGTAGCGGTCTCAGTAAGCTGCTCACAAATGAGCTGGGCATCAAGGCGGTATCGCTTCAGGAACTGAAAAACGTCAATCTCAACCGGAGCATTAACGACGAACGCTTCAAGGTTGCGGAATATATGACTTGTATCGGAGCTACGTTCGCTCCCTTAAACTTCATGTTCGAGGCGGCGAAGGAGAAGAGCGGAGAGAAGGAGGGCGGTTCCTTGTTCCTGCCCGTGGTCCTGTTTTCCGCATGCGTCATCACTTCGGTGGCGCTGGTGCTGTTCGGGGCGGTCGGAAACCGGATGATCGAGACGGAAAACATCATGCTTCAGGCGCAGATCGATGCGAAGCGGGATGTGGTGGAGCAGTATAATGAATACCTCACGAAAAAGATGACTCGTGACGGTGTCGTAACGATGGATGCGCTCACGAGAGAGAATAATTCCGAGTTTTTGAATTTCCTTTCACAGATGGAGGAAAAGATGCCCAGTGACCTGCTGATCTCCAGTCTGGTGGCAAATTCCGAGGGGATCACCATGAGCGTGACCACATCCTCAAAGGAATCCGCCGCAGAGGCGATCATGCAGCTGCGGACATTTACCGGTGTCGGAAATATCCAGTGCAGCGGTGTGTCGGAAGAACTGGATGACAATAACATACCCACGGAATATTTTGATATTACGGTCAATTATTTCCCGGCGGATATGCTGGAGGCAGCAG
Organism: bacterium; assembly: GCA_004562765.1. Lineage (GTDB taxonomy): Bacteria > Bacillota > Clostridia > Lachnospirales > Lachnospiraceae > W0P33-017. The sequence goes on from SFRL01000033.1 coordinate 64,014, forward strand.
AAGGTTCTGAAAGCGAAGCACCTGCAGCCGACACGGCAACAGACGAAGAAGAATACAGTGCGGAAGAATAGGAGGCAGTGAAATGAATAGTGTGATCAGTAAAAGAGATGTAAAGCTGCTTCTCTATGCAGGAGGGATTCTTCTGCTCGTTCTGGCATATTTTTTCGGATACCAGAAATTCATGGAAAAGAGAGAGGTGCTGGAGGCGGAGCAGGGCCGTCTGCAGCAGCAGGTGGATCGTCTGAATGAGATCTATGCAGGAAGAGACGAATATGAAAAGCAGATCACCGCTTACAATGCGGAAATGATACAGATCTTTAACAATTATCCGGCGGAAGTACGTGAGGAGGATACGATCCTCTACGCCAGTGAACTGGAGAAGAAAAATGAGATCCGTGTTTCGAACATCGGTATTTCTCCGGCAATACAGATGTATTCGCTGGGGGACAATCTGGGCGCAGCGGGAACAGACGCGGCAGCTGCTACCGGTGATCAGGCGGCAGCCGATGCAGCTGCGGCGGATTCCGGACAGACATTGGATCAGCAGCTTGGAATTCTGGATGAAGCATCTGTGACATTGCCGTATTTCTCTCTTTGCAATACGGCGGTAGCCTATGATTTCACGACGGGATACAATGACTGTAAGTCTGTGTTTGCAATGATCTTAGAGTCCGCAGAGAAGAGAAATGTGTCTGCGATCTCGCTCACGTATGATACGGAAACCGGTCTGTTGAACGGAAATATGAACGTCAACATGTATTATATGGCAGGAACCGATAAGGTCTATGAGGAGCCGGATGCAGGTTCTATCGCGCATGGCAAGGAGGATCTGTTCGGAACAGTGGAGCAAAAGAACGAGAAGAGTGATGGGGACAGTCAGAAGGAAACAAAGAAAAAGAAAAGTGAATAATGCCGGCTTCTCCCTTGTGGAGCTGCTGGTGTCCATGGTCATTCTGGCGATCATCGTCGTTCCGCTTTTGAACAGTTTTCTGACGGCGGCGCGAACCAATGCGAAGGCAAAGCGCGTATTGGAGGCGACGACGGCAGGACAGAATCTGGTGGAGCGGATCAAGGCGCAGAGTGTGGAGGACTTTGTGACCGGAGGCGTTGCCAGTGGGGCAGCAATTACCATACCACTGACGGATGGGGCGGGGAATCCGCTGACGGACGCTGACGGAAATCCTTATTACAGTTATCAGAAGACGATCTCACTGGATGTGGACGGGCGCACCTATGATGCGGTAGCCACCATGAGCCCGGAAAAATATCTTGATACCGGTGCTGTCAGCGGGGGATCGATCAATCATTATAACAGCGCGCAGATTCCGCAGATATCCAATATGAATGAAAAGGTCAGTGCCTTTTTTATCATGGATGCGGGAGACGATCAGCGCGCGGTCACGAGCATGAATTATGAGGCATATGAGGATCCGGATCGGCATGATGCATACGTTGCCTCCGTACAGCGGACACTTACGATCGACATCAAAAAGGATCCTTCCAATGCGATAAATGTGAAGGGAACGGTTTCTTACTACGATAATGAGGGAAATACACTTTCCCCCTATTACGAGCATGATCTGTACACCGGAGACAAGCTGGAAAATGTGTTTATCTGTTTCACATCATTACCGGATTTGCCATGCGGAAGCTACAGTAATGAGACGATTACTATTAACAATGAAGATAATGTACCGGTTAAGCTGTATCTGGTGAAACAGCAAAGTGCGGTAGAAACGTCAAACCCGGATTTCTTCCGGCAGAACTATCGTGTTACAGTCAATGTAAATGAGGGCGCGAAGTCACCGGGAGAGGGCGCGTCCTGCAATGTGGTCACCAATATGTACACAGGCACAAATGCGACGGACAGTGTGATCCAACTGAACTATAAGAGTAAATTTGGTGTCCTGCAAAGCGGTATCAGCGCATGGAATGAGCTGAAATTGAATCAGGATCAGAGTTTGACACAGAAAAAGAGCACCAATATGATTTATGATATTGAGGTAAAGGTATATCCAAATGGAAAAATCGCGGATGGAGAAGAGCTGGCGACGCTCACGGGAACAAAGACAAAATAACAGAGGATCATCCATTGTGCTGGTGGTGGGAGCCCTGGCGGTCGTGGGAACGTTTGCGGTCATTCTGCTGTCGCTCAGCCTGATGAATTACCGGATGAAGCATGTCAATCTGCAGGCACAGGATAATTTCTATGATGCAGAGAAGGTACTGGATGAGATCCGGGCAGGACTGGCTGTGGACGTGGCAGATGCTGCCGGAGCTGCCTATCAGGAGACACTGGAAAAATATAGCAAATTGTCGGTGGATGAGCGAAAGGAACACTATGCCCAGACCTTCAGTACCCGTATGTTGTCCTCCTCGCTGATCAGTCCGACGAATGCAGGTCAATGGAATCCCGATTACCTGAGGAGTCTGGTAAGTGCCGAGACAAAGGCAGGAACTAAGGATGGAAACGGTCTGACTATTGAGTCGGTGGATGGACTGTATTTCTTAAATCAGGATACAACAACCGGAAACTTCACGATCAAAAGGTTGAAGATCACCTATGTGGATAAAAACGATTATATGACGGAGATCCGGACAGACATCAATATCGACTGCCCGGAGATCGATTACGCGCAGACGACGAAGGTGCCGGAACTGACCACCTACTGTATCGTTGCGCAGAACAAGACGTCAGCTACAGGACTTACAGCTACTGGTGTAGAAATAAAGGGAAATGCATATCTGGGAAATCAGGGAACGGATTTTAACAATTCATCGATAAAATTTAAACCGAACGGTGAGAGTGGTTATCTCACCACCGGTGGTGAATTCAAAGCATACAACGGCGCGAATATTACGGCAGATTCCGGACTGGAAGTATGGGGACGGGATCTGTATCTGGATTCTGCAAGCTGGGCCAGCATTGAAACTGGAACCGGAAATTGTAAACTTTACTTAAATGACGACTTAACACTTGCAAATCATTACGGAACTTCTGTGAGCGCAACATTGAAGGGCGAAGTATATGCATACGGTAATCCGGACAATGTGCGCGGCAGCGGTGTGTATGTAGATAATAAGGAAGTATTGAATGCACCTTCGGGATCAGCCATCACATTTCAGACAGATGTGGCGAACAATCCGGAAAATTATTCCAGCGCTTTTCTGATCAATGGAAAGAATGCGACGCTGGATCTGAGAGGGATCACGCAGATGCAGATTGCCGGCAATGCCTATGTGGCAGCAAAGAAGCAGGCTGCCGACCAGAATGAATTTGATGTCATGATGGGTGAGTCAGTTGCTTTGAAAGCCGATCAGCGTGCATATCTGGTTCCTGCAGAAAATATGGCACCGGATTGCGAGTCCGGCGGCATGAATCCCATGAACAGCAAGGATTATCTCGGAGACGAGGGACAGAAAGGCTTGTGTCAGGAAGTAGCCGAATATCACGGCATCACGAAAGATGCAGTGCTGAGTGATCCGACCTGGCTCATAAAGGACAAGGATGGGAAAATCTTCTCTGTGGAGAAGCGGGGTGTCGTAGGTGTGCGTCAGGCATATTTCCCGACCAACATCGGCGGGACAGACATCACGATGGTGTATTTCTTCATGGTGTTCAAAAATGCTGCATACGCCAGAGATTATGCGACGAAAGAAGGTTCCATCGAAGACGGTGATGCCGGCTATTTTGTTGCCCGGGCAGATGAAGTCAGGGTGCGCATCGATGACGCGCATTACAACACAGATGTGTTTTATCCGTCAGGAGTGGCAGCGTCAGATCCGTTGATCTGTTACTTTAATGGAAGCATTCTTTATGCAGATTCTGCAAACAGGAACGGTGGATTCCTCACCGGGCGCTGTACATCCGCCGGAAAGACACCGACACAGCTTGCAAGAGAGCAGAACAGAAATCAGGAGAAATATGCGGCACTGTGCCACATGTTAAAGGTGGATTATACGGAACTTGCCGCCAATGAGAAGGGGCAGTCTGTATATGATAATCTGGTAAAGAAGGATTATCTGAGAACAAATGCCAGCGGAGCGGAGCGCATATTTACGCGCGAGACCAGTGGTGAAAAGACAATCGTAACAAATGAGAATTACGAGATCAACGATATGACAGATACAGATGTACATGTTGTCATTGCGGGTGGAACCGTGCGCGTTTCCCGCAGTTTCACCGGTCTGATCCTGGCAGGTGGGGATATTATTTTCACAAACCCCAATATCACCATTCAGTCAGACAGTAGTCTGGTAAAGAAAGCATTGGCCGGAAAAAATGCGTCCTACGGTGATCTTCGTCCGGTTGATTTCTTATACGGCGGAGAGCAGTATCTGAATCCGGAGGACCGGAATATCAATAGCAGTGATGTAGATAATTCCAGCGTGAATTATCTGGATAGTATTACTTACAGTAACTGGAAGAAGCAGTAAGGGGACATTTTGTTGAAGAAGCATAATAACAGTGGATTTTCGGTAATTGAATTACTGGCGGTGGTGGTGATCATGGCGATCCTTGCCACCGGTACGGTCACGATCGTTTTATCGATATCCTCCTATCGGGCCAAGCAGGCAGTTGAAGAGATCAGTGCGACGATGTCCGAGACGCGGGTGCAGGCGTTGAGTAAGACAAGCGCGTGGATGGAGATCCGGCAGGAAACGGACGGAACCTATGTGATCGGTACGTCCTACGCCGGAGACACCAGACTGGCAAAATCCTATACCATTAGTTATGCCAAAGAGGGGGATGCCACGGCGGTGCTGATCCAGACCTCAAACCCGTTGGTCCTGACTTATGACAGGAGTACCGGAGGTTTTGCGGATATCAAGATCAAAGATCCCAGCGGAAATTTAACCGGAACAGGTACATATTGTGACAGTATCACAGTCAGCAAAGGGTCGAAAACATTTGTCATTCGGCTGTACAAAGAAAGCGGAAAGCATAAATGTGAGGACTAAAGAACTATGAAATCAGATAACAGGGGAATCAGCCTGGTGGAACTGATCGCCAGCATCGCGATCCTGGCGCTCGTCAGCGGCGCGATCCTGGGCTTTTTCCTATTTTCTACGAGACAATATCATAAGGGAAGCTCGGAATCCACGGTCCAGAATGAGGCACAGATGGTGATGGGAAGACTGGAAAATCTGATCATCAATGCATCGGACGGAGTGGGAACCAACGCGTCGGGTGATGTGTTATATCTGTTTAACCATGAAGTACAGAATGGTGGTGGAGGCAAGACGTACATATGCAGGAGAACGACCATCACGTTGAATAACACAACGCATCAGCTCATGAGTTCCAACGAGGACTATGTGATGAATCCGGGGGATGGATCGTTGACGCTGACCGGAAGCAGTACACCTGCTCCCATCGCGGATTATATGGACACGGAAGGCGCATGTGCAACGCCGGTATTTAACGTGAATCTGTCAAAGCTTGCCACGGAGCAGACCGTAACTGTGACGATCAGCATCAAGCTGCGAGAACAGTCTTATTCCACAACGAATCAATTTGTATTGCGCAACAGAGTGAGCAGTTCCACAACAGACAGTCTTGAGGAGCACTTCAAACTGGAGAACATAAAGGAATAGCATGCACAGCGAGAGGAAATGATTATGAAAAACCATGTGAAAAAAATTGTTTCAATTGCATTATGTATCTGTATGTTTATAGGTATGGCATGGAATGGTGGCGGACTGGAGGCGCTGGCGACATCACTGAATTTTTCCACAAACAAGGTGACAGATCTGCAGCCGAAAGATCCGAATGCAGAGCTCGGAACTTCCGCAAATCCCTTTACAATTTTAGAAATCGTACCGGAATACAGTCATGCGCAGATCGGATATATGATACCGGGCTGTGAACCGGTGGATCTTCAAAAGGCAGGTCAGGACGATTTTGCTTATGCCAATATTCAAAATGACCTGATCAATCAGGGGGTCATTTCTGTGACAGATCAGGAACGGACGGATTGTTATCTGGAAGACATTCCGTATGGTACGGAAATGAATTCCTATGATGGTACATTTTCAGCATATGTCGCGCAGTACAGAAGTGATATATCTTTTCGATCAAATGCTAAGAATTATGCCTGTTGGACGGTTCAGAGCAATAATATGCAATATCATGAAGGATACTATGAAAAGACACAGGCCGGAAAGGGTGCATTTAAACGTAATGAGGATGGAAGTTTTTCCTTTGCGAAAGTGAAAGGAAAAGAGGGAGAAGACCGCAATATTTATGAGGAAGCCGGTTGTTACAAATGGGTGAAACAAGCGTTTCCTTCGGGTATTTCCGATGGTACGGAAGAAGCGGATAAGGTCTGGAAAATTCGCGAAGTGCCGTATACATTTAGAATAAAATATCATGTATATAAAAATAATGATGTGTTTATTCAGCATATTTACGGGAAATCTTCGGAGAGTTTTCAAACTCAGGTGATCACACTTACAACAGAAGATCTGAATGATAAAAAGAATCAGGAATGGATCAAATTTGCGGATCTGATCACGATCCATGATGATCGTGCGCAAAAAGCGATGGCAAAGATCTGGAATACCGCCAATGGGCTGGATGAAAACGTGGGCGTTGATACGACTTTTACAAATAAGGATCTTGGTTATGATGCGACCATGGCGATCATGGAACGCATGAGCTCTAACAATCCGGCGGCGATCGTCATTGACGCAACGGCAACCTGGGGTGCAGGAAATGAGACGAATGTACATAAGTTGTATCTGATGCTGATGCAATATGATCCTGCAATATTCATGCAGTGGTTTGGTGTAAAGGAAGGGGATCATTATAAATATCTTCTTCGAGGAGCTAATGATAAGGTCGTATATCAGCCTGAGTACAAGGATACGCCAATCACTTCCTGGGATAACCGGACGTTCCAGTATAGTCCGACTGACAGCGCGTTGTCGCTGGTTCCCTTGATGCGCTTTGATAATGTTCATAGCGGAGAATATAATGTGGTTGATCATATTTACACCTACAAGGGTGATATGAGCATGTTCCAGGAATTTACCGGAGGTAGTATCGGTTATCATGAATCGAACCACAACGGATATTTTCAGACGACAAATGTCACGGAGGATGCTTATTATTTTTATGAACATATAAATGGTGAACGTCCGACTACTTTAAAGACTCTGGATGCACTGTATTACATTCTTCGCGGACAGGCAAATTATACAGAGAAACTGCGCATTTTAGAGATCCAGCCATGCGACGAGTTTATTTACGGATCAAAGGATTGGAAGGTTTATTATCAGTCATTATTCCCGTGGCACAATCCGAAGAGCGATCAGGTAAGCTGGATGGATGACCCGAATCTGTTACAGGTGGATACGATGTCAATATGGGAGTTTATCGGCAGTACCGGAACCTATGATTATGATTGGGGTAAGAATAAACTGCTGACCTGTGACAGCTCGGATGATCTGATCTCAAAGTATGATCTGATCATTATCGGTGCAAATCAGAATGAGACCAATGGAAAGAATAACTATAATGATGGGAATCTGGGTAAATATATTTATTCGAGTCAAAGTGTTTTGATCTCATCAAAAGCACGATATTCTCCGATCGATCTCACATTGAAAAAACTGCTGGAGCTGCAGGATTTCGCTGCTGCCGGAAAGCCGATCGTGGTAGATGACGGATTATATAATAGTTGGGATATGAGTCTCAATGTTTATAAAGTAGACAGCAAATCCAAATTATATGAGTTTTTGAAGGGAAAGAATTCCGATAACGGCATTTTTGTTCATAATCATTCGAGTATGTCAAAAATGAAGAACAATCTGTTGAAGAGTGCATGCAGATTGGAGTTTGCCAAAGATGGATACCCGACAGAGTACGTGGGGAATGAATCTTCGGGTGTGCTTGTGGAAAATTATAATCCC
>SFRL01000088.1 GCA_004562765.1 bacterium
GGCTTGAACGAAAGTGAAAGCCAGCGTCTTTAGGCGCTGGCCGGTAACAGAGGCTTATAGCCTCAGAGCAAACCGCCCGTTAGACGGGCGGTGCTGATTTGGGAAAAACTTCTGAAAAAAGTTCTTGCGCTTTGATCGGACTTGTGTTATCATGTATGGTGCTTTATTGTGGTAAATAGGCTAATTCTGCGCTCTTTTGGGCGGGAAACAGCCAAAATAATAATAACGAGAGGTGAAACGTCAATGGAGAAAAACAGAATACGTCCGGTACAAGCTGGCAAGAGCCTGCGTATGAGTTACTCAAGACAAAAAGAAGTTCTGGAAATGCCCAATCTGATTGAGGTACAGAAGGACTCCTACCAGTGGTTTCTGGACGAAGGTTTAAAAGAAGTGTTTGCAGATATCTCTCCCATTACGGACTACAGCGGACATCTGAGTCTGGAATTTGTTGACTTTACATTGTGCGCAGATGATGTGAAGTATACGATTCCGGAGTGCAAGGAGCGTGATGCGACTTACGCAGCACCCCTGAAGGTAAAGGTTCGTCTGTATAATAAGGAGACAGAGGAGATCAACGAGCACGAGATTTTTATGGGTGATCTGCCACTGATGACAGAGACCGGTACGTTCGTGATCAACGGCGCTGAGCGTGTTATCGTCAGCCAGCTTGTCCGTTCACCCGGTATTTACTACGGTATCACCCGTGACAAGGTCGGAAAGACCCTCTATTCCTGTACCGTTATCCCTAACCGCGGTGCATGGTTAGAGTATGAGACAGACTCCAATGACGTATTTTATGTTCGTGTAGATAGAACCAGAAAGGTTCCGATCACGGTGCTCATCCGTGCACTTGGAATCGGCAGCAATCAGGAGATCATCGACTATTTCGGTGAGGAGCCGAAGATCATTGCAAGTATGGGCAAGGACGTTTCTACAAACTATGAGTCCGGTCTGCTTGAGCTGTACAAGAAGATCCGCCCCGGCGAGCCGTTGACGGTAGAGAGCGCAGAGAGCCTGATCTCTGCAATGTTCTTTGATCCGAGAAGATATGATCTGGCCAAGGTTGGACGTTATAAATTCAATAAGAAACTGGCATTTAAGAACCGTCTGCGCGGTCATGTGCTGGCAGAGGATGTCATTGATCCCTCTACCGGAGAGGTGCTGGCAGAGGCAGGAACCCAGCTTACAAGAGAGAAGGCTGAGGAGATCCAGAATGCGGCTGTCAGATATGTCATGATCCAGACCGAGGAACGCAATGTCAAGGTGCTGTCCTCCATGATGGTAGATTTGGGCGCATGGGTACCGGAGCTTGCTGATAAGGCGGCTCAGAAGGAACTTGGTATCACGGAGCTTGTTTACTATCCGGTATTAAAGCAGATCCTGGAGGAGAATTCTTCATTAGAGGATATCAAGGAAGCGATCCGCAAGAATGTGCATGAGCTGATCCCCAAGCACATCACAAAGGACGATATTTTTGCTTCTATTAATTATAATATGCATCTGGAGTGGGGCATCGGAAATGATGATGATATCGATCATCTGGGTAACCGTCGTATCCGTGCGGTTGGTGAGCTGCTTCAGAACCAGTACCGCATCGGTCTGTCAAGACTGGAGCGTGTGGTACGTGAGCGTATGACAACACAGGATCTGGAGGGTATCTCTCCCCAGAGCCTGATCAATATCAAGCCCGTGACCGCGGCAGTCAAGGAGTTCTTCGGATCTTCCCAGCTGTCACAGTTTATGGATCAGAACAACCCGTTGGGTGAGCTGACACACAAGAGACGTCTTTCTGCGTTAGGACCCGGTGGTCTGAGCCGTGATCGTGCCGGATTCGAGGTCCGTGATGTCCATTATTCACACTATGGACGTATGTGCCCCATCGAGACACCAGAAGGACCGAACATTGGTCTGATCAACTCACTGGCATGCTATGCGCGTATCAATGAGTATGGTTTTGTGGAGGCTCCTTATCGCAAGATTGATAAGACTGACCCGAAGAATCCCCGTGTTACGGATGAGGTCGTTTATATGACTGCCGACGAAGAGGATAATTTCCATGTGGCACAGGCGAATGAGAAGTTGGATGCAGAGGGTCACTTTGTGCGTAATTCCGTGTCCGGTCGTTACCTCGACGAGACACAGGAGTACGATAAGACCATGTTTGAATACATGGATGTGTCTCCGAAGATGGTGTTCTCTGTGGCAACCGCGCTTATCCCGTTCTTGCAGAACGATGATGCAAACCGTGCGTTGATGGGATCAAACATGCAGCGTCAGGCAGTTCCGCTTCTGACAACGGAGGCGCCTGTAGTCGGAACCGGTATGGAGCCGAAGGCGGCTGTGGATTCCGGTGTCTGTGTGGTTGCAAAGAAGTCCGGAACCGTAGAGAAGGCTCAGTCAGATGAGATCTGGGTAAAAAATGATGACGGAACAACTTCTGATTATAAGCTGACCAAGTTCTCCAGAAGTAACCAGAGCAACTGCTACAACCAGAGACCGATCGTTTTTAAGGGCGACCATGTAGAGGCAGGCGAGGTCATCGCTGACGGTCCTTCTACCTCTGAGGGAGAGCTTGCATTAGGAAAGAACCCGCTGATCGGATTCATGACCTGGGAAGGTTATAACTACGAGGATGCGGTTCTGTTAAGTGAGCGTTTAGTACAGGATGATGTATACACATCCGTTCATATTGAGGAGTACGAGGCAGAGGCACGTGACACCAAACTCGGACCGGAAGAGATCACCCGCGATGTACCCGGTGTCGGTGAAGATGCATTAAAAGACTTAGACGAGCGCGGAATCATTCGCATCGGTGCTGAGGTTCGCGCCGGCGATATCCTGGTCGGAAAGGTTACCCCGAAGGGTGAGACCGAACTGACTGCAGAGGAGCGCCTGCTTCGTGCGATCTTCGGTGAAAAGGCAAGAGAAGTGCGTGATACTTCCCTGAAGGTGCCCCACGGCGAGTATGGTATCGTTGTGGATGCAAAGGTATTTACAAGAGAAAACGGAGATGAGTTATCTCCCGGTGTGAACCAGGCGGTTCGCATCTATATCGCCCAGAAGCGTAAGATCTCTGTCGGTGATAAGATGGCCGGTCGTCATGGTAATAAGGGTGTCGTTTCCAGAGTGCTTCCGGTGGAGGATATGCCGTTCCTTCCCAATGGACGTCCTTTGGATATTGTGTTAAACCCGCTGGGCGTGCCTTCCCGTATGAATATCGGACAGGTGCTGGAGATCCACCTGAGTCTTGCTGCAAAGGCTCTGGGCTTTAATATTGAGACTCCGGTATTTGACGGTGCGCGAGAAATTGATATCCAGGATACACTGGAGCTTGCAAATGATTACGTCAACAGTGAGTGGGATGATTTCTATGAGAAATATAAAGACACGCTGCGCGAAGACGTTATGGAATACTTATCAGATCACAGAGACCACAGAGACCTGTGGAAGGGTGTGCCGATCTCAAGAGACGGAAAGGTGCAGCTGCGCGACGGACGTACCGGAGAGCCGTTCGATTCACCGGTTACGATCGGACACATGCATTATCTGAAGCTGCATCATCTGGTAGACGACAAGATCCATGCGCGTTCTACCGGCCCTTACTCACTGGTTACCCAGCAGCCGCTTGGTGGAAAAGCACAGTTCGGCGGACAGCGTTTCGGAGAGATGGAGGTTTGGGCACTGGAGGCTTACGGTGCATCATACACCCTGCAGGAGATCCTGACCGTCAAGTCCGATGATGTGGTTGGACGTGTGAAGACCTACGAGGCGATCATCAAGGGTGATAATATCCCTGAGCCCGGTATTCCGGAGTCCTTCAAGGTACTCTTAAAGGAGCTGCAGTCCTTAGGACTGGATGTCAAGGTGCTGGACGAGAACCGTCAGGAAGTAGAACTGATGGAGATCAGCGAGTATGGCAACACAGATCTCAACGCGATCATTGCAGGAGACAAGGACTTTGCTTTCGAGGACAGCGAGAGCTTTTCAAAGCGCGGCTTCTCCAAGGTGGAGTTTGACGCGGACAGCGAGGAACTTGTAGCAGTCGATGAGGATGAGGACGAAGAGTCTGACGACTTGGATGATGATTTCGGAGCAGAGGATTTTGATGACGATGCTCTTTTAAATGACGAAGATTAGAAGGGAGTGCCAACATGCCTGAGACAGCAAATAAAGAAAACTACCAGCCAATTTCATTTGACGCAATTCAGATTGGGCTGGCCTCACCTGAGAAGATCAGAGAGTGGTCCCACGGCGAAGTAAAAAAGCCGGAGACCATCAACTACAGAACATTAAAGCCTGAAAAAGACGGATTGTTCTGTGAGAAAATATTCGGACCCAGCAAGGACTGGGAGTGCCACTGCGGAAAGTACAAAAAGATCCGCTATAAAGGTGTTGTCTGCGACCGATGCGGCGTGGAGATCACCAAGGCAAGCGTTCGTAGAGAGCGTATGGGTCATATCGAGCTCGCCGCTCCTGTTTCCCATATCTGGTATTTCAAGGGTATTCCTTCCCGTATGGGACTGATCCTTGACTTATCACCCCGTACACTGGAAAAAGTATTATACTTTGCTTCCTATATTGTATTGGATCCCGGCAAGACAGACCTGAGTCTGAAGCAGGTGCTGTCAGATGCCGATTATCAGGCTGCCAGAGAAAAATACGGAAACACCTTCCGTGTAGGAATGGGTGCGGAAGCGATCCTGGAGCTTTTACAGGCGATCGATCTGGAGAAGGATTCTGCAGAATTAAAGGCAGCACTTGCAGATGCAACCGGTCAGAAAAAAGCACGTATCATCAAGCGTCTGGAGGTTGTAGAGGCGTTTCGCGAGTCCGGAAACAAGCCGGAATGGATGATCATGACGGTTATTCCGGTCATTCCGCCGGATCTGCGACCGATGGTACAGCTGGATGGTGGTCGTTTTGCTACCTCCGACCTGAACGATCTGTATCGCCGTATCATTAACCGTAACAACCGCCTGCGCAGACTGCTTGAGCTGAATGCGCCGGACATCATTGTGCGCAACGAGAAGCGTATGCTGCAGGAAGCAGTTGACGCGCTGATCGACAACGGACGCAGAGGCCGCCCGGTTACAGGACCCGGAAACCGTGCATTAAAGTCTCTGTCTGATATGTTAAAGGGAAAATCCGGACGTTTCCGTCAGAATCTGTTAGGAAAGCGTGTTGACTACTCCGGACGTTCCGTTATCGTTGTAGAGCCGAAATTAAAGATTTATCAGTGCGGTCTGCCGAAGGAGATGGCGATCGAGCTGTTTAAGCCTTTCGTTATGAAGGAGCTGGTGTCAAACGGCACTGCTCACAATATCAAGAGTGCAAAGAAGATGGTAGAGCGTCTGCAGCCTGAAGTCTGGGATGTGCTAGAGGACGTTATCAAGGAGCATCCGGTTATGCTGAACCGTGCACCTACTCTGCACAGACTTGGTATCCAGGCATTCGAGCCGATCCTTGTAGAAGGTAAGGCGATCAAGCTGCATCCGCTCGTATGTACTGCGTTTAATGCCGATTTCGACGGAGACCAGATGGCTGTCCATCTGCCGCTGTCACAGGAGGCGCAGGCAGAGTGCCGCTTTATGCTGCTCTCTCCGAACAACCTGTTAAAGCCTTCTGACGGAGGTCCGGTAGCCGTTCCTTCACAGGATATGGTACTTGGTATTTACTATCTGACAATGGATAAGGTACCGGATCATACAAAAGACGGTGCTGTTGCTGTAAGTGACAAAGTGTATGACTCCAAGGAGCAGTTGAGGGCTGCGCTGGATGCCGGTGAGATCAAGGTGACGGATATGATCCACTATCAGACACATGACGAGTCTGAACGAGAGGTTATCTGTACACCGGAGGATATCCTGGGCCGTTTCTTCAGCAGTACCAATCAGGCATTGCTGGCATATGAGAATGGTGTGATCAGTCTGCATCAGTCGATCCGTGTACATCAGGAGGCAACGACTCCTGAAGGAGAGCATGTTTCCGGCACGATCGAGACAACGCTCGGAAGACTGATCTTTAATGAGATCATTCCTCAGGACCTGGGCTTTGTAAAGCGTGAAAAGCCGGAGGATTATCTGCTGTTAGAGGTAGATTTCCATGTAGGTAAAAAGTATTTGAAGAAGATCCTTGAGAAGGTTATCAATATTCATGGTGCGACTAAGACGGCAGAGGTACTGGATGACATCAAGGCGATGGGTTACAAGTATTCTACCCGTGCTGCCATGACTGTATCCATTTCCGATATGACGGTGCCTCCGCAGAAACCGCAGATGATCCAGAATGCGCAGGACACGGTAGACCGTATCACAAAGCAGTATAAACGTGGTATGATCACCGAGGAGGAGCGCTATAAAGAAGTTGTAGAAACATGGAAGGATACCGATGACGCGCTGACAGAGGCACTGTTATCCGGACTGGATAAATACAATAACATCTTCATGATGGCTGATTCCGGAGCGCGTGGTTCCGATAAGCAGATCAAGCAGCTGGCAGGTATGCGTGGACTGATGGCGGATACGACCGGACGTACCATTGAGCTGCCGATCAAATCAAACTTCCGTGAAGGTCTGGACGTATTGGAGTACTTCATGTCTGCGCACGGAGCACGTAAGGGACTTTCTGATACCGCGCTTCGTACTGCCGATTCCGGATATCTGACCAGACGTCTGGTAGACGTATCACAGCATATGATCGTACGCGAGTCAGACTGCTGTGAGGGAAGAGGAAATTGAGAGCCTGCAGGATCGTATTACCGGCCGTTTTGCGGCAGAGACGATCGTCGACAAGGATGGCAATGTGATCGTAAAGGCAAATCATATGATCACACCGAAGCGTGCGGAAGCAGTAATCACCAAGGGTGTGGATGCAGACGGAGAGCCGCTGACAAAGGTAAAGATCCGTACGATCCTGACCTGCCGTTCACACATGGGTGTCTGCGCGAAGTGCTATGGTTCCAACATGGCTACCGGTCAGGCGGTACAGGTCGGCGAGGCGATCGGTATCATTGCTGCACAGTCTATCGGTGAGCCCGGTACACAGCTGACCATGAGAACCTTCCATACCGGTGGTGTGGCTGGTAACGATATCACACAGGGTCTTCCCCGTGTCGAGGAAATTTTTGAGGCAAGAAAGCCGAAAGGACTTGCCATTATCACAGAATTTGGCGGTGTCGCTACGATCAAGGATACCAAGAAGAAACGTGAGATCATTGTCACCAATCAGGAGACAGGAGAGTCCAAGAGCTATCTGATCCCTTATGGATCACATATCAAGATCATGGATGGCGCTGTGCTTGAGGCGGGTGATGAGCTGACAGAAGGTTCAGTAAATCCTCACGACATCTTGAAGATCAAGGGCGTGCGTGCCGTACAGGATTATATGCTGCGTGAGGTACAGCGTGTATACCGTCTGCAGGGTGTAGAGATCAATGACAAGCATATTGAGGTCATTGTACACCAGATGCTGCAGAAGATACGCGTGGAGGAAAACGGAGATTCCGATTTCCTGCCCGGAACGATGGTGGATACTCTGGATTTCGAGGATAAGAATGAGCAGCTTGAAAAAGAGGGCAAGACACCCGCGGAGGGTACTCAGGTGCTTCTGGGTATCACAAAGGCATCTCTTGCGACCAATTCCTTCCTGTCAGCGGCTTCCTTCCAGGAGACCACGAAGGTTCTGACTGAGGCGGCCATCAAGGGTAAGGTTGACTCTCTGATCGGTATGAAGGAGAATGTTATCATTGGTAAACCGATTCCTGCAGGAACCGGTATGAAGCGCTACCGCAACATTAAACTGGACTCTGACGAGCGCGTGAATGAGCTGCTTCTGGAGGATGAGATCTTTGACGAGGAGGCATTTGCTGCAGAGGATGATGAAGAAATGACGGACGCAGCATTTGTAGACAGCTTCGACGATGAGGATGACGTGCCGGTGACCGACGATGAGGAAATCTTCGAGGAAGAAGGCGGCGACGAAGAATAATCTTACTTATATATAAGTAAGTGTTTGAAAGAGTAACAAATGAACAAAAAAAGGCGGTTATTGGCAGGAATCCTTGTCGGACCGCCTTTTTTGCGGCTTTTTTCATAAAATCTCTTGACAGGCTGAAATTTGGTGTCTATAATATTTTATCGTGCAGACAATTGCTTCACGGGCATTTTCTGCGCAAAAATAAACCGGACAAAAGATCCGGAAAACATATTATAAAAACAGGAGGTGAATAGAATGCCGACATTTAACCAGTTAGTAAGAAAAGGAAGACAGACAGCAGTAAAGAAGTCTACCGCACCGGCTTTACAGAAGGGATTTAACTCTTTAAAGAAAAAGTCGATCGATGCTTCTTCTCCTCAGAAGAGAGGTGTCTGCACCGCAGTTAAGACTGCTACTCCTAAGAAGCCTAACTCAGCTCTTCGTAAGATCGCCAGAGTACGTCTTTCAAACGGAATCGAAGTAACAAGCTACATTCCCGGAGAAGGTCACAATCTGCAGGAGCATAGTGTCGTTCTGATCCGTGGCGGCCGTGTTAAGGACTTACCCGGTACACGTTACCACATCATCAGAGGTACTTTAGATACCGCTGGTGTAGCGAACAGAAAGCAGGCCCGCTCTAAATACGGTGCTAAGAGACCGAAGGCTGCAAAATAATTTTTGCATGAGTTAGAGTTGTACCACAAACAGAACTAAGGTAAGTGTTGGAATATTCTATTTCCCAATTACAATAGATTTCCGCACGGACACATTAGAGGACACATGTGAGTACCGATGATCTAATAATTATTTTATTAAGGAGGGAAGTATCGTGCCGCGTAAAGGACATACTCAGAAAAGAGAAGTATTAGCAGATCCTATTTACAATAATACCGTGGTCACCAAGCTTATCAATAACATTATGTTAGACGGTAAGAAGGGTGTTGCACAGAAGATTGTATACGGAGCATTTGCCAGAGTAGAAGAGAAAGCTGGCAAGCCTGCATTAGAGGTTTTTGAAGAAGCAATGAACAACGTAATGCCCTTACTCGAGGTAAAGGCAAGACGTATCGGTGGAGCTACCTACCAGGTACCGATCGAGGTTCGCCCTGATCGTCGCCAGGCATTAGCACTCCGCTGGCTGACCATGTTCTCCCGTAAGAGAGGCGAGAAGACTCAGGAAGAGAGACTGGCAAACGAGATTTTAGATGCAGCGAACAACACCGGTGCATCTGTTAAGAGAAAAGAAGATATGCACAAGATGGCAGAGGCCAACAAGGCATTTGCGCACTACAGATTCTAGGAGGAAAAAATCTTGGCTGGAAGAGAATATCCGTTGGAGAGAACCAGAAATATCGGAATCATGGCTCATATCGATGCTGGTAAAACAACAACGACAGAGCGTATCCTTTATTATACTGGTGTAAATTATAAGATTGGTGATACTCATGAAGGTACTGCAACCATGGACTGGATGGAGCAGGAGCAGGAAAGAGGTATTACCATTACTTCAGCAGCAACTACTTGCCATTGGACACTCCAGGAGCAGACAAAGCCCAAGAAGGGTGCGTTAGAGCATCGTATCAATATCATTGATACTCCGGGACACGTAGACTTTACTGTCGAGGTAGAGCGTTCACTTCGTGTACTGGACGGCGCAGTTGGTGTGTTCTGTGCAAAAGGTGGAGTAGAGCCGCAGTCAGAGAACGTATGGCGTCAGGCTGACACCTACAATGTACCTCGTATGGCATTCATCAACAAGATGGATATCTTAGGTGCAAACTTCTACGCAGCTGTTGATCAGATTCGTACAAGATTAGGTAAAAATGCCATCGTTTTACAGTTGCCCATCGGAAAAGAGGATGAATTCAAGGGAATCATCGATCTGTTCGAGATGAAAGCATATATCTACAACGATGACAAGGGTGATGATATCACCGTAACTGATGATCTTGGAGATATGGCTGATCAGGCAGCAGAGTATCATACAGAGCTCGTTGAAAAGGTTTGTGAGTTAGACGATGAGTTAATGATGATGTATCTGGAAGGAGAGGAGCCTGGCGTTGATGAGATGAAGGCTGTTCTTCGTAAAGCTACTTGTGAGTGTACTGCAGTACCTGTATGCTGCGGAACTGCTTACAGAAATAAAGGTGTACAGAAGCTGCTTGATGCGATCATCGAGTATATGCCTTCACCTATCGACATCCCTGCAATCAAGGGTGTTGATCTGGAAGGAAACGAAGTTGAGAGACATTCATCAGACGATGAGCCGTTCTCAGCACTTGCATTTAAGATCATGACTGATCCGTTCGTAGGAAAGCTTTCATTCTTCCGTGTTTACTCAGGAACATGTAAGTCCGGATCTTACGTATTAAATGCTACAAAAGATAAGAAGGAGCGTATCGGACGTATCCTTCAGATGCATGCAAATAAGAGAGCAGAGTTGGATGTCGTTTACTCCGGTGATATTGCAGCTGCTGTTGGATTTAAGGTTACAACAACCGGTGATACCATCTGTGATGAGCAGCATCCGGTTATCTTAGAGTCCATGGAGTTCCCTGAGCCCGTTATCGAGCTTGCGATCGAGCCTAAGACCAAGGCTGGTCAGGGCAAGATGGGTGAGGCTTTGGCAAAGCTTGCTGAAGAGGATCCTACCTTCCGTGCTCATACCGATCAGGAAACAGGACAGACTATCATCGCTGGTATGGGTGAGCTCCATCTGGAGATCATCGTAGACCGTCTGCTTCGTGAGTTCAAGGTTGAGGCAAACGTTGGTGCACCTCAGGTTGCATACAAAGAGACCTTTACCAAGCCTGTTGATCAAGAATACAAATACGCTAAGCAGTCTGGTGGACGTGGACAGTACGGACATTGTAAAGTACGTTTTGAGCCCATGGATGCCAACGGAGAAGAACTGTTCAAGTTCGATTCCGAGGTTGTCGGTGGAGCAATCCCGAAGGAGTATATCCCCGCAGTTGGCGAAGGTATCGAAGAAGCTTCCAAGGCTGGTACCCTTGCAGGATTCCCGGTACTTGGTGTACACGCTACTGTATATGATGGATCTTACCATGAAGTCGATTCATCAGAGATGGCATTCCACATCGCAGGTTCTATGTGTTTCAAGGAGGCTATGCAGAAAGCAGCTCCTGCAATCTTAGAGCCGATCATGAAAGTGGAAGTTACTATGCCTGAGGAGTATATGGGTGATGTTATCGGTGACTTAAACTCTCGTCGTGGACGTATCGAGGGTATGGATGATGTCGGAAACGGCAAGATTGTTCGTGCATTCGTTCCGTTGGCAGAGATGTTCGGTTACTCAACAGATCTCCGTTCCAAGACTCAGGGACGTGGAAACTACTCAATGTTCTTCGAGAAGTATGAGCAGGTTCCGAAGTCTGTACAGGATAAGATCATTTCTTCACAGGGTAAATAATAGAAAGTACGCTCTGCAAACTTTCTATTATCATGAATAAATGAAAAACCTTTGTATTTCACCGGATATTTTCCGGTGAAATACTTGAAAAACTCATAGATTTTGATATAATCAAATCTATGAGTGCAACAAAAAACGAAACAAATTAGCCCCAGGAGGGCAGAAAATCAAGGAGGACATTTCAAAATGGCAAAGGCTAAATTTGAAAGAACAAAACCGCATTGTAATATTGGTACCATCGGTCACGTAGATCATGGTAAAACAACTTTAACAGCTGCTATCACCAAGGTTTTAGCTGAGCGTGTAGAGGGAAATGCAAAGGTAGATTTCGAGAACATCGATAAGGCTCCCGAAGAGAGAGAGCGTGGTATTACCATTTCTACCGCACACGTTGAGTATCAGACAGAGAAGAGACATTACGCACACGTTGACTGCCCCGGCCATGCTGACTACGTTAAGAACATGATCACCGGTGCTGCTCAGATGGATGGCGCTATCTTAGTAGTAGCTGCTACTGACGGTGTTATGGCTCAGACAAAGGAGCACATCCTTCTTTCTCGTCAGGTAGGTGTACCTTACATCGTTGTTTTCTTAAACAAGTGCGATATGGTAGACGATCCTGAGTTGATCGAGTTAGTAGAGATGGAAGTTACTGAGCAGTTAGAGGAGTATGAATTCGAGGGATGCCCGATCATTCAGGGTTCCGCTCTGAAGGCTCTGGAAGATCCCATGGGCGAGTGGGGTGACAAGATCATGGAGCTCATGAACACTGTTGATGAGTATATTCCTGATCCTGAGCGTGATACAGACAAGCCTTTCCTGATGCCTGTCGAGGACGTATTCACCATTACCGGTCGTGGTACTGTTGCTACCGGTCGTGTAGAGCGTGGTACACTTCACTTATCTGATGAGTTAGAGATCATCGGTGTTAAGGAAGATACTCAGAAGACCGTTGTAACCGGTATCGAGATGTTCCGTAAGCAGTTAGACGAGGCTATGGCTGGTGATAACATCGGTGCATTACTTCGTGGTATCAACCGTGACCAGATCGTTCGTGGACAGTGTCTGTGCAAGCCCGGTTCTGTAACCTGCCACAGCAAGTTCACCGCTCAGGTTTACGTACTGACCAAGGACGAGGGTGGTCGTCATACACCTTTCTTCAACAACTATCGTCCTCAGTTCTATTTCAGAACAACTGACGTTACAGGTGTTTGCAACCTTCCTGGTGGCACAGAGATGTGTATGCCTGGTGACAACATCGAGATGACCATCGAGCTGATCCATCCCGTAGCTATGGAGCAGGGACTTACCTTCGCTATCCGTGAGGGTGGACGTACTGTTGGTTCAGGCCGTGTTGCTACAATCATTGAGTAATTAAATACTGTTTGAGTATTCAATGACTTCATTGGCTCAGCCCTTTGTTTACAAGGGGTTGAGCCTTTTTATGTGCGTCCGGCGAAGCCGACGCACGGGCTTAAGTCATTTTCGTGGACTTGCTGTGGGCTTGTTTTATCCTTTGGACTTACGACTTTGAACCTTGTGCCCTGTGGTTGTGGATCCTTTTCTGGTTTATCTGAGATTCCAGATGAACCGGCAGCTTCTGTTTCCAACTTGTGCTGTTTCTGCATCATATCCACCACTTCCTGATGTTTGTTCGGATACAGGTGGGAGTAGGTGCTTAAGGTGGTCTGTACCTTTTCGTGACCTAAGCGTTCGGATATGAGCAGTGGTGCACATCCCAAGTTGATAAGATAGCTGGCGTGGGAGTGGCGGATGTCGTGGATACGAATCTTTTTTACGCCGCTTTTCTTGCAAGCCCGTGTCATTGCATTGTTGATATAAGATTTGGTGAAGGGGAAAACCCGATCCGTATCTTTCAGATCATAAAGCTTTGACATATAATTTTTGACTTCGTCCATTACAAAGTCCGGTATGATGATGTTCCGGATACTCTTCGGTGTCTTGGGCGGTGTTACCACATCGTGCTTTTTTACACGCTGAAGGCTTTTGGTGATATCAAGAGTGTTCTTCTCAAAATCAAAGTCCTTTGGCGTCAAGGCGAGAAATTCTCCAAAACGGATACCGGAGTAATACAGAAGTGAAAAGGAAGCATGTGCGGTAGGATCATCTTCCATTGCAGCCAGCACCCGGTCAAATTCTTCCTTTGTCCAGAAGTTTACCACAACCTCACGCTTGCCCATTCTGCCGGCTTTGTGGCAGGGATTTTCGGATAAGTTATAGTAATCCGCTGCATAATTGAAAAGAGCGGTGATCATGTTCTGCATCCTGTCTAAGTAGGAGTTGGAATAATTCTTTTCAATCATTTTATTCTGCCAGGCTCTAATGTCCTTTGGAGAGATCTTGTTGATCGGCATATTCTCAAAATAAGGAAGGATGAGTTTTTCAAAGACTTGCTTTTTGCCTTCAATGGTGCTTTGGCGGCATCTGTGCTTCATATCCTCGATATAGATTTCATACATAGAGCGGAAAGACATATCTGTGTTACCTTTTTGCTTCCTGAGGAAATCTGCTTCCCATTCCTTGGCTTCACGCTGAAGCTTAAATCCGCGTTTCTTTATCTGCTTTTTCTTTCCGGTAAAATCTTCATAATAGCATCTGACATACCAGGTTCCCCGTTCATCGTCTTTATAGACCGGCATATAGTGTACCTTTACTATCGAAGATCCTCGCCAAAAAGTCGGATGAGTTGTTG
>SFRL01000034.1 GCA_004562765.1 bacterium
GACGCCACCGATATCGCCTTTTGTCAAAGCACCTATCAACGGTATTGGGAGATGCGTCCCTTCGAATCCGACGATGAGCAATTGGCCAATGGCGCGTTTTAACGATAATTCCGACGTTCCTCGCGTTTCTTCCGACATATTCATAACCTTTGATGACGGACATCTGAATAATATCACCTATGCTCTTCCGCAGCTTGAAAAATACGGTATGAAAGCAAATCTTATAGCAACAATCGGTCTTGAACAGGATGAAATTTCCTATATCAAAAAAATTCTTCCACAGAAAGAATGTGAAATCATGGATGCTGATGTTGTGTCTGATATCATCGTCACTTCAGAATTTGTGGTAATCGTAAGAGCAGGTGCTCTGAACCAAGCAGATATAGGATTATTGTATGATTATTACAAAGAGATAGCACCGTTTTCCGAGACAGTTATCTTTTTAGGAAGTATAGCGATTCCTACTGAACTAAAAAATCATATTATGGTGTATAAGGACTTTGACAGTCTTCGGGATAACCTCAAATATATATTACTATCTGCGTACCGAAAGCAGAAAAAGAGTGAGAATTTCAGTGTAACTCTCGCAAATGCAATTATGATACTTAGTAGCATAAGAAAAAAGCCATATATTACGAGTGCAGAACTGGCAGAGAAACTGGAATTGTCTCAGCGTAGCGTACAGAGATATATAGAGACGTTGCGGGTCGCAGGGGAATGGATTGAGTATGATACTGAACACAAGGGCTGGCATCTACAGGTTGGGAAATCTGTATTATGGGGAGATTTTGACGAGGAGTAGAAAAGAATACATGAATAGATGAAGCGTGTAATTCGATTTATGCGCTCTTTTGCTTTGGGGTGATAGTTTTCCACAGAGCGAAAAATCTCTTGGAAAATATGATACTCTAAAGTATACTACTTATGAGTAGCATACTTTTTTAAGAGGTGACAGTATGATTGGCAGAAAAGATGAAATGAATCGGCTGCAATAAAGTGACGGAGATCTCAGACTGCATACACGAGGAAAGGAGCAAATGCAGTAAACTATTATTCTATGCTGGGTGTGGAAAAGGCCTGTGACGAGATCATAGATGAGATCAATGATTATATGGGAACGGTTTTTGAGAATATTCCATGCCAATGGAGGAGTATGATGATCTTGTGACCGCTGCGAAGGCATTTCCGGATCTGAAAGAACAGTACCTGATCTTTATCAGCAAGTCCGGATTTACGGAACCGGTGTTACGAAGAGCAAAGGAAGAAGGAGCGTAATTGCTCACGTTGGGTGATCTTTTATGAATCAGATGAAAATAATCGCACATATCAAAACCGACTTCCCCACGAAGTTTGGCATTCCCAGGCAGAGCTGCCTGGCAGAGGAACTGACGGGGGAGATCATCTTTGAACCGGAGTACCGGCAGGCGGAGGCGTTTCGCGGGATCGAGGAATACTCGCATCTGTGGCTGTTGTGGGAGTTCTCTGAGGCAAAAAGAGAAAACTGGTCTGCCACGGTTAAGCCTCCGAGACTGGGAGGAAAAACGCGCATGGGCGTGTTCGCGACGCGCTCACCCTTCCGGCCGAATCCCATCGGGCTGTCCTGCGTGCGGCTTGTGAAACTGCGTTTTGACGAAACACTTGGTCCGGTTCTTGTGGTGGCAGGTGTTGATCTGATGGACGGGACACCGATCTATGATGTCAAGCCGTATCTGCCGTATGTGGATGCGCATCCCGAGGCACGGGGCGGTTTTGGGGACCGCGTGAAGGATCATGAGCTGGAAGTCGCCTTTCCGGGAGAACTGCTGGTGCGCCTTCCGGAGGAAAAACGTGCCGGAGCGATCGCCTTTCTGCGTCAGGATCCGCGCCCGGCAGTGCACAAGGATCCGCAGAGGATCTATAAGATCGCCTATGCGGGGTATGATATCCATTTTACTGTTTCAGATGATCAATTGGCGGTGTCAGATGTGGTAAAATTATGATCGTATTTTATGAATTGCCGCACTATGAAATGAAAAAATGAAAATGCCGCACGCAAAACACAACATCTAGTAGTTGGCTTGAAAATTTTTTCAATATTTTGCAATTTAGGGCTTCCATTTTACAGATGAATCCGTTATAGTAGATAATAGTAAATAATCAATAACAGATGCGGAGAAAAACGATGGCGAACTACAAGATTATCAAAAGAGACGGAAAAGAAGTGGATTTCGAGGAGGAGAAGATCGTAAGCGCGATCGCCAAGGCGAATCACGAGATAGAGGACATTCACAAGCTGAGTGACTGCCAGATCCGGGCAATTGCAAATAACGTGAAAAATCAGGTGGCGGAATCCCTGCACACGGTCAGTGTGGAGGAGATACAGGATATGGTGGAGAAGGGCATCATGCAGATGCGCGGCTATGAGGTGGCGCAGAAGTATGTGCGCTACCGCTATACGAGAGAACTGGCGCGTAAGGCGAACTCCACAGACAATGGAATACTGGCACTTCTGGAGCGCATCAACGAGGAAGTCAAGCAGGAAAATTCCAACAAGAACCCGGTGATCAACTCCACCCAGCGCGACTATATGGCAGGAGAGGTCAGCAAGGACTTAAGCAGCCGTATTCTGCTCCCGGAGGAGATCATTCAGGCACATAACGAGGGTATCATCCACTTTCATGATATGGATTACTATGCGCAGAAGGAACATAACTGTGATCTGATCAATCTGCAGGACATGCTGGAGAACGGAACCGTCATCAACGGAACAAAGATCGAAAAGCCCCACAGCTTTTCCGTGGCCTGTAATGTGACGACGCAGATCGTGGCACAGGTGGCATCCAACCAGTATGGCGGACAGTCATTCTCACTGGCACATCTGGCACCGTTTGTGGACATCACCCGCAAGAAGATCCGTGAACAGGTTGAGGAAGAGCGCCGTGAATGCGGTGATTTTATGGACACGGAAGTGATCAGCAAAGTGACCGAGCGTCGTCTGAAACGGGAGATCACGCAGGGTATCCAGATCATTCAGTATCAGCTCAATACACTGATGACCTGTAACGGACAGTCCCCCTTTGTGACCGTATTTATGTATCTGGATGAGGTCGAGGACGGACAGACGAGAGATGATCTGGCGATGATCATTGAGGAGACCTTAAAGCAGCGGATGCAGGGTGTCAAAAATGAGAAGGGTGTCTGGATCACACCGGCATTTCCGAAACTGATCTATGTGCTGGACGAGGATAATATCCATGAGGATTCAAAATACTGGTATCTGACTGAGCTTGCAGCTAAGTGTTCCGCAAAGCGTCTTGTGCCGGACTATATTTCCGCAAAGATGATGCGCGAGCTGAAAAAGGGCAATGTATATACATGCATGGGCTGTCGTTCCTTCCTTACCGTGGAGGAGAGCCAGAAAAACGAGGATGGAAGCTACAAGTTTTACGGACGTTTCAATCAGGGCGTTGTCACCATCAATCTGGTGGATGTGGCATGCGCTTCGGATGGCGATATGGACCGTTTCTGGGAGATCTTAGAGGATCGTCTGGAGTTGTGCCACCGTGCGCTTCGCTGCAGACATGAGCGTCTGCTGGGTACACCCTCTGATGTGGCACCGATCCTGTGGCAGAACGGTGCACTGGCGCGCCTGAAAAAGGGCGAGGTCATCGACAAGCTGCTTTACGGCGGCTACTCTACGATCTCACTGGGATATGCAGGGCTCTATGAGATGTGTGTGCGGATGACCGGAAAGTCACATACGGATCCGGAGGCAAAGCCCTTTGCACTGGCTGTCATGCAGAAACTGAACGACAAGTGTGCGGAGTGGAAGGCTGCGGAAAACATCAGCTATTCCGTATACGGCACACCGATGGAATCCACCACTTATAAATTTGCAAAATGCTTACAGCGCCGTTACGGGATCATCCCCGGCGTGACCGATAAAAACTATATCACCAACAGCTACCACGTGCATGTAACGGAAAAGATCGACGCATTCTCCAAGCTGAAGTTTGAGTCTGAGTTCCAGAAGCTGTCTCCGGGCGGTGCGATCAGCTATGTGGAAGTGCCGAACATGCAGCAGAACATCACGGCGGTACTGGAAGTGATGAAATATATCTACGACAATATCATGTATGCAGAACTGAACACGAAGAGTGATTTCTGTGAGTGCTGTAATTATGACGGCGAGATCAAGATTGTGAAAGACAGTGCCGGAAAGCTCGTGTGGGAGTGCCCCAACTGCGGCAACCGTGATCAGGAAAAGCTGTTTGTAGCGCGTCGTACCTGTGGCTACATCGGTACGCAGTTCTGGAATCAGGGACGTACACAGGAGATTCAGGAGCGTGTATTGCACCTGTCCAACGAATAATACAGAAAAAACGCGAAGGAACCGGACCGTTCCGGAGCGAAAAGGAAAACGACCATGAGGATCGCACCTTATCAGGAAATACTGGAACAAAAATTTAAGAGACAAAAGGAGTTGCTTGCCATGGGCGCAGAAGTCCATGCGAACGGACACTGCTTTCATTATGGCAGCATCTCCTTTGGATGCAGGGACTGCTTCACCGGGGAGCAGTCCATTAATTTATTTCACGGTACGCAGTGCATGTGCCATTGTCCGTATTGCTATTACAATCCGACCCGGGAAGAGATCCTTTTGAATGAGGAGCAGGAAAAAAAGGAGATCGAGTTCACGAAGTACAAGCTGCGTGAGCTGGAAAACTATCGACCGGCGATCGTTTCACTCTGTTCTTCCGGCGAAACACTGCTTTATATGGATACCTTTGAGCGCTATGCGGCGGAGATCTATCCGCTGATCTATGCAAAAAATATTCATCCATACACATTTTTGTACACGAACGGGATTCTGGCGGATGATGCCATGTTGGAGCGTCTGCAGCGAATCGGTGTACAGGAGGTGCGTTTTCACTGGTCGGCAAGCGGATTTTCGGATGAAGTGTATGAGCATATGAAGTGTGCAAAAGCACGTGGCATGGTTGTCACCGTGGAGGAACCCGCATATCCGCCGAACCGTGATGCGATCATGGAACGGCTGCCGATGCTGGAGGAGCTCGGGCTGTCCCATCTGGATCTGATCGAGCTGCACCTGACGGAATATAACTGGGACGCCATGCAGAAACTTTTTCCGGGAGACGGCTATGCGGCATACAAGGATTACTTTTATCATCTCTATGATAACGGGATGACCTATGATATCATGGAGGAATGTATCAGTAAGGGTTATCATTTTTCTGTGATTGACTGCAATTCAGGCGTTGAGCGCTGCCGAAACAATCTTGATCAGGATGTCTGCTTTTCATGGGCATGTGTGGAGAATATGTGCAGTCCGTGGGACGAGGGACCGGGTTTTACTGCGCGCATGAAAAATGGGAAGCCTTATCGAAAATAAAAGATGAAGAGTGAGCATCTATTTATAGACAATGGGGAATTATTCTGATAAAATAAGTGCATAGGAGTAGGGAGATGATACAATGAAGATTAGTTTTTCGATTTTATACATACTCGTTTCACTGGCACTGATCGGATTTCTCATTCGTGCGGTATACCAGAAAAAAGATCCTACCAAACATGTAAAGTGGGTGATGAGCTTTGCCTGTCTTTGTGTCTGGGCAAGTATTGCGCAGCTTTTGACATCCCAGAGGCTTGTGGCAGACATTGCGTATGCCCTGTTTTTTGTCTCTATTGACTGGCTGTTGGCGGCACTGGTAGGATTTTGCAACGTATACTGTGATTTTCGCATGGAGCGTTTTATCAAGCCATGGATCCTGCTGGTGATCTGTGCGGTGGATTCTGTGCAGCTTATGCTCAATCCCTGGCTGCACCATGCGTACACCATGCGGCTTTCCCTTCATAAGAATATAGGATATTGGGTTTACGACGCACGGTGGGCGTTTCAGCTTCATCTGCTGTGGTCTTATGTGCTGGTGGCATTGATCTTCGGTCTGCTGTTGCAAAAGATCGTTAAGGTGCCGCGGATGTACCGTGACAAGTATCGAAATGTGCTTTTGATGCTGGGTACGGTCGTGATCCTTGATGCGCTGCATCTGATCCTGGGGACGATCGTGGACTTTTCTGTTCTGGGATTTCCGCTGGCAGCGATCGCCATTTACTATTACGCAATTGAGTTTATACCGCGGGCGCTTGTGAGTAAGACACTGGGGCTGGCTGTGGATGAGTTGTTGGACGGTGTGATCATTGCAGATGTCGATAATCGGGCAATCTATGCAAACGACTGCGTAAAGGATCTGCTGGATCTTCATGGGAAGACAGGGGAACACTTCCAGGAAGATTTTGAATTGTGGTGCAGACAGAACTATCAGTCACCGGAGGAGAACTTTATTTACGACTGGACAATGGAAGCAAAGGATGGCGAGAAGCGTTATCTGAAGGTACAGTATCGCCGCCTATTGGATGAGGAAGGAAAATATCTGGGCTGTTATCTCAATGTGCAGGAGCGCACGGAAGAGATTGAGACACTGTTGCAGGAGCGTTATGCCGCAACACATGACTTCCTGACCGGACTTTACAACCGCGAGTATTTCTACAAGCAGGCAGAGCGGTGTCTGCGCCTGCATCCGGATGAGCGGTATCTGATGATCTGTTCAGATATCCGTAATTTTAAGATGATCAACGATATTTTTGGCAGAGAGGCGGCGGACCGTCTGCTGATCGATATGGCACAGGCAATGCGCACGCAGGCGATCGGGGGAGAGGTGTACGGACGTCTGGTGAATGACCGCTTTGCAATGATGATGCGAAAACGCGATTACCGTGAGATGAAGCTCATCGATAAATCGACGGAGGTCATGAAGATTGCAAACGATGTATCTTATCCGTTGAAGGTATATCTCGGTGTTTACGAGATTGATGATCCGTCCATGCCGATCTCTATGATGTGTGATCGTGCGTTGCTGGCGCTTGGTACGATCAAGGGAGATTATCAGAAGCAGGTTGCCTACTACGATGAAAAGCTCCGTTATAATGTGCTTCAGGAGCAGGAACTGGCAGCTGGACTTGACCGTGCGATCCGCGAGGGCGAGATCGAACTGTACATCCAGCCGCAGATCACGGTGGATGGCAGATGTCTGGGCGGCGAGGGACTGGTGCGCTGGAACCATCCGACAAAAGGATTGCTTTTACCGGCGGCATTTATCGAATCCTTTGAGCGCAATGGCATGATCGTTAAGCTGGATCTGCATGTGTGGGAGCTTGCCTGCAAGCAGCTTCGTGAATGGAAAGATAAAGGATTTCCGGATCGTTATCTCTCTGTGAATATTTCACCGAAGGATTTCTTCTTTGTTGACATTTACAAAGAATTTACAACACTGGTCGGCCGCTATGGTATCAGTCCAAAAAACCTCAAGCTGGAGATTACGGAGACTGCCATCATTACAGATCTGCCGAAGCAGCTCGCGTTGATCAAAAAGCTGCGGGAAGCAGGCTTTGGTGTAGCGATGGACGATTTCGGAAGCGGATACTCATCGTTGAATATGTTGAAGGATATACGGGTGGATACGTTGAAGATCGATATGGAGTTCCTGCGTCAGAGCGAGAGCGAGGAGCGCAGCCGTACGATCTTAAAGACAGTCGTTGCACTGTCCAAGGAGCTTGGTATGCCGGTCATCACAGAAGGTGTGGAGACGAAGGATCATGTGGATTTCCTGACGCAGATCGGATGCGATATCTTCCAGGGCTTCTTCTTTGCAAGGCCGATGAAGGCAGCAGACTATGAGAAAAAATATCTGACAAACGATTCGGTTCCGGAGTAAACCATGTGCGATTTATAAGTCAGGCGAAAACGCCTTCCCGAAGGGAGGGCGTTTTTTTGTACATTTTTTTCGATATTCCTTTACTTCTTTTTTACAGTAATTTTACGAAAGTGCGGTTTTTGATTTTACATGGCATGCTTATGATAAGTCATGTAAAAAATAAATATAAAAATCAGAACATGGAGGAATTACTGATGAAAAAGAAATTACTGGCAACAATGATGGTAGCTGTATTAGCTATCGGAACAATGACAGGATGCGGTTCAACCGCAGCAACCGATACTTCAGCAACGACTGAAGAGAGTACGAAAGATGAAGCACCCGCAGAGGAGCCTGCTGAGGAAGCTACAGAAGAGCCCGCAGAAGAGGCACCCGCAGAGGACGCAGGAAGCAGTCTGGCAGGAAATGAGATCACTGTTGTATCCCGTGAGGATGGTTCCGGAACGAGAGGCGCGTTTATCGAGCTGACCGGTGTCGAGCAGAAGGATGAGAATGGCGAGAAGACTGATCTTACTACTGTAGAGGCGATCATCACAAACAGCACTGAGGTCATGATGACAACCGTAGCAGGTGATGAAAATGCCATCGGATATGCATCTATGGGATCTATGAACGATACAGTAAAGGCTGTTCAGGTCAATGGTGTGGATCCGACTGCAGAAAACGTAAAGAATGGTACTTATGAGTTGGCAAGACCTTTCAACATTGCAACTTTAGGTGATGTATCTGATGTGGCACAGGATTTCATTAACTTTATCATGAGCGCAGAAGGTCAGACAGTCATCGAGGGCAAGGGTTACATTAAGATCGATGAGAACGCAGCACCTTTTGAGAGCAACGGTGCAACCGGTAAGGTCGTAGTAGCAGGTTCATCTTCTGTAACCCCTGTTATGGAGAAACTGCAGGAGGCTTATCTGGCAATCAACAGCGGCGCTGAGATTGAAATTCAGGAGAGCGATTCTACCACCGGTATGACACAGACCATCGACGGTACCTGCGATATCGGAATGGCAAGCCGTGACTTGAAAGACAGCGAGGTCGAGGCAGGACTTGTTTCCACATCCATCGCATTGGATGGTATTGCAGTGATCGTGAATAACGCAAATGATATCAGTGATCTTTCCACCGATGAGATCGCAGCAATCTTCAAGGGAGAACGCTTAGAATGGTAGGATCAGGAGTCCTGAAAGAAAAAGTAATGAAAGCAGTATTTTTTACCACCGCATGTATCAGCATACTTGCGGTGGGACTGATCTGCTTTTTTCTTTTTGCAAACGGTGCGCCGGCAATCAAAGAAATCGGTGTGTTCCAGTTTTTGTTTGGAAAGGTCTGGAGGCCGGGCAACGGAGATTTTGGCATTTTGCCGATGATCGTCGGCAGTCTCTATGTGACAGCGGGCGCGATCATTATCGGTGTGCCCATTGGTATCCTGACGGCAGTGTTTCTTGCACGTTTCTGTCCGGCAAAGATCTATCCGGTGATGAAAGCGGGCGTAGAACTGATGGCTGGAATTCCGTCTGTTGTTTACGGCTTTTTCGGCCTGGTCGTACTGGTTCCCTTTGTACGTAATTCAATCGGAGGTAAAGGTTACAGTATCCTGACAGCAAGTATTCTGCTGGGTATCATGATCCTTCCAACGATCGTGAATGTGTCCGAATCGGCGATCCGCGCGGTGCCGAGAAACTATTATGAAGGTTCGCTGGCGCTGGGTGCGACACATGAGCGGAGTGTTTTCCGGATGGTTGTTCCGGCAGCAAAATCCGGTATTTTTGCAGGAGTGATCCTTGGTATCGGACGTGCGATCGGAGAGACGATGGCGGTCATCATGGTAGCAGGAAATCAGCCGGTGCTGCGTGCGCCCAACGAGTTGTTAAAGGGTGTCTGCACGTTGACGGCAAATATTGTTATCGAGATGGGTTATGCGCAGGATCTGCACAGACAGGCACTGATCGCGACCGGTGTTGTATTGTTTGTGTTTATTCTGATCATCAATATCAGCTTCAGTCTGATCAAACGAAAGGCGGTGCGTGAGTCATGACGAAAGTACAGACCGATGAATCGATCATAAAGAAAAATCAGATCAAGGCAGGGGCTCTGAAAGCAGTCACCATCCTCGCAGCAGCGCTTACAGTGCTTGTACTGGGATTCCTGATCGTTTATATACTGGTCAAAGGTGTGCCGCATCTGACACCGAAGCTGTTTGCCTGGGAGTATGACTCAGAAAATGTGTCCATGCTTCCGTCGATCATCAACACGCTGGAGATCACGCTTTTGACGCTTCTGGTGGCGATTCCCTTCGGTATTGGCTCCGCGATCTATCTGGTAGAATATGCCAGCTCGAAGAATCGTTTTGTGCCCATTATCCGAATGACGGCAGAGACGCTGACCGGTATTCCTTCCATTGTATACGGTTTGTTCGGTATGTTGTTTTTCAACAGTTTTTTCGGAATATCCATGCTGTCCGGTGCATTGACCCTTGCGATCATGGTACTTCCGGTCATCATGCGAACCACAGAGGAAGCATTGCTTGCAGTGCCGAAAAATTACCGTGAGGGAAGCTTCGGACTGGGTGCCGGAAAGCTGCGCACGATCTTTAAGATTGTTTTACCTGCCGCGATGCCCGGTATCTTTTCCGGAATCGTGCTTTCTATCGGACGTATTGTAGGTGAGACGGCAGCGCTGATCTACACTGCAGGTACAGTGACGAAAGCAGCATCTTCAGTGTTCAATTCCGGAAGAACCTTATCGGTTCACATGTATCTGCTGTCCAAGGAAGGATTGAACACAGATCAGGCGTATGCCACAGCTGTCGTACTGCTCGTGCTTGTCATCATCATCAATTTTATTTCGGGCAGGATCGCATCCGGTGTGCAGAAGCAGCACGGGGAAGCGTAGACAATACACCAAAAAAGAGCCATACAGGCTCTTTTTCGTTATTCTGTAATTGGTGCGACAAAATTTTCAAGTGCCTGCACCATCTTCGGATGGCGGATGACAAAGTGGATGACCGGTGCGCGTGACTTGGATATCCGCACGAGTTTTCCTTCTATGATGTGGATCTGGATATTGCGGAAGGTCTGTTTGGCCTCCGTATAAACCTTATAATGAGGATGAGCCTCTGCATAATCTTTGGTTAATTGGATATGAGCCAGATAC
The DNA here is from genome assembly GCA_004562765.1 of bacterium. GTDB lineage: Bacteria > Bacillota > Clostridia > Lachnospirales > Lachnospiraceae > W0P33-017. The sequence continues at coordinate 10,929 of SFRL01000034.1, forward strand.
TCTTTGTAAGTGTAGGGGATATCTGCTTCATAAAAGGCATCTGCCAAAGCCAGATGAAGCGGATGTGCATCAAATTCTTCTCTGGAAATCGTAGCGAATTCATCGCAGATAGATGTATGTTCCAACGTTTTTTCTATGAGGTTTCGCTGGCTACTTACATGCTGTACAAGCTTGTCGCGGTCAGCAACGCTGATCTCAGTGCGACTTAGGATCTGCTGAAGCAGTTCTTCTGTCATTGTATAGACAGGAGGCACAGACAAAAGATTGTGTCGGCTGCCTGTTTCACATAGTTCGGATTCCTGATACGCGCCAAAAGCTTTCACGGAATCTGAACGGAAAATCTCCATAAGCGGCTGTGCCTTTGCAAGAAGGTCGGCGGCTTTTTGTTTGTAATAGGAGACTTCCTCACGGTTGTTGGTCAGGTAGTATTTTCCGTGGTCGTGGTGGCCACTGATACATTCACCGATAAGCGCCACCGTGCCGGATACATAGTTGAAATGATGATATATCTGCGTGGACACATTCGGCAAATGATAAGGTGATACCTGCCCGGTCATATAGATGGGAATCCAGCTTTCCAGTCCCAGCATCATCTCATGGAACGGGCGGTCAATGTGATGAATGATATTTAAATGGAGCCCTTTCTTTAATGACATTGCGATCCCAAACATCCACTTCCGGTTAAACTCCATATCCTGTGCCATGTCGGACATGGGCATATCACTGCACATAAAAATAGGCTCCATAGACTTGGACAATACGGTATGCTTGAAAAAGTCCAGTTCCCCTTTGCGCATTTCCTCGATTCCGTAGTAGGAACGCGGCGAATAGATCTGAAAAGGTACGATCGGTACTTTCAGTTCGTCAAAATGGATCTCACGGATATACTCATCCAGATTGAAGGAATCCAGATTGTTCAGGAACTGTTCCATATCACTGGCAGTGTGTGTGACAGCACCATGACAGAGCCAGTGTTGTATCTGATTTAGATAATCGGTGTCTGCCTGCAGCTGCTCCGGCGTGCAGCCGGTTAAGGATGCCACGATCTTTTTGTCTGCGGGCGAACTGTGATGGGATACGATGTACCGACCCAGATTGCTGCAAAAAGCATTCAGATCACTGGGATGTCTCTGACCGGAGCGAACCCGGTACAGGTAGGAGACATCAAAGCTGGAGGCCGCTGCCAGAGCCTTCATGTTGATGTTCAGTGCGGAGATCAGGCTGTCAAAATTCGAGACAAAATGCTCATACGTGGTGTTTTTCTGGTTCAACGAATCTTCTAATTCTGCACGGATTTTTTCGGCAGACATGTCTGTCATACCTTTCGATTCAAACAGAATGGCTGTTCCGGAAACAAGCTTTTCAAGCTGCTCACTGCTTGGCGCAGGTTCACGTTCGCCGGTGCGGTAGCGGCTGATCACAGCGGCTGAAAGATCGCAGGCTTCTGCCAGTTCTTTCGCTGAGCAGCCAAGCATGTCCATATACCTGTTCAGGTAGTCTTTGAATTTCATAACGATCCTCCTCGACCTGCATATTTGCAGGTTTTTCATTTCCAGATCACGATAAATTGGCAGGTAACATTTTCAAAATCATTATATTATAAGAAGCATGAGACGAAAAGAATAATTGCCGGAAAAGTCCAATGCCATTTTTGGTAATTTCAGAGAAAAGGGACAGGTTTATGATAAAATTTTATATGATAAGTGCTTGAGCACAAACCATCATGTATGAGGAGGACGTGTCAGGGATATGAGATCCAGTACAGCTCAAGCAAGAACTTCGCGGAATCTTAGACTACGAAAAAGTAACAGGGAGGAATCACAGATGAGCAAAAGAACAAATCTTCAAACGAAATTGATCGCACTGATGCTGACAATGGTTATGGTGATATTGCTATTTCCAACAGGTGTAATGGCTGCTTCAAACAAAGGCCCATCCAATGGATTTTGTTTTATCAGGATTGAAAAAAGTGAGATAGACGTTGTTTCCATTTTCTTCCCACAGGCAGCGGCAGCAGGAACTACCGTAGAAAAAGTATCGGGATTTTCTTACGATAAGAAAACGAATACGCTTACCATCAAGAATGTCAAGAAACCGAAATGGGTTCTGAATGTGAATGAGATGGGAACTGATTTTAAAGTAAAAGTTGCCGGAACCAATGAATTGTACGGGATAACTGTCTGGGGCTTCGGATATGGCGGAAGCGTAGAATTTACCGGAACCGGAAAATTAACCTTAAATAAGGATAAGACCAGAAGTGAGGCAATTACCATGCAGGCCGAACAATCCAAGTCAGTTCTTAAGGTTGGCAAGAAAGTCACATTGAATGCTTATGCTGGAAAATCAAAAAACAGTGTTGCGATTTATGATAGTACCGTTAAGAAAGCGGCTGACTCCATGACATTCTCAAATGGAGCATCTACGAAAAAAGTGAAAACAACGAAGACTCCGGTTGTAAAGACCGGGGAGTTTGCATTTCAGACGGACTTTGGTGATGCCGGAATATTTGAGTACTCGAATACTGCAATTCTTCTTTCGAAAAAAGGAAGCGAGAAACAGTATGCTGCCTGCAGGAACAGCGAAACCGGAGGTTGGCTGATCTATGAGATCAGTGAGGACATCGGCGAAGTGACAAATCTTTCGATCGCGAAGCTTATTGGAAATTCCGATGATTATGAAAAGGACGGATACAAGGCAACGGTTACCGGATATGTGTATACGCATACTTATAGCGGAAACCTTCTGTTAAAGGCGAAATGATAAGGAGGGATGGCGAATGAAGAAGAAACTTTTATCGCTGCTCTTATCAGCGAGCATGGCGGTGTCGCTGACACCGACAATCGCTTTAGCCAATGAGACAGCACAGCAGACCGGCAGCTCCAATACCTATACGGTGGATCTGAAGGACTGGAAAGTTGGTGTAAACGGAGCTACGCCGGTGGATGCGCAGATCGGAACAACGGGCATCATCCTTTACCCGGGTGACAAGCTGGTGTGGACGAGTACAGCAACGAAGGAACCTTTTGTGAATGGCATGATGGATCATCACGATGATAATAATTGGCCATATAAGTATTCGCAGGGTGTTGGTTTTTCCATTATAAAGGCAGGTACCGAAAACGAGAAACCAGACGCATCGATTTGTACGATCGAGACAAAGGACTACCAGATCGTAAATGGTGGAATCAGTGATGCCGGTAAAGAAGACAGCTCGGAGAACCTCGAATATGCTACGGTAAATGTTGACGACAGTATGACCGCACATGTTCCTATGCTTGTAAAGGGAAAAGACGGTGGAAAGCAAGGAGTATATTACACGAAGTGCAAGATACACCCGGAATGTAATTGGAATGCGTATTACTATGGTGTGGGGCACACATTCACTGTAGATCCGCTTACAGATCAGAAAGCCAATCTTCAGATCGTAATAGATGCTGACGCAATAGGTGCGAGCGATTACCCGACGAGCGTTACGCTGGGGAAAGACCCCTTTACGATGAAACTGACGCCGCCCACCAGAGCAGGCTATACCTTCGGTGGTTGGAAGATCGTAGACGAAAATGACGACGAGCGTACCTTTAAAGCATTGTTTACAAAAAATGCGGATGGCTCGCTCTATTATCCCGGACTCAGTACCTCTATCTGGAACGATGTCAGAAATGCGATCGGTAAGACCATCTACATCAAGCCACAATGGAGATCGGCGAGTGATATAGATGTCACATTAGACGGCAATGGCGGCGTTGTCTGGGAGGGCGGCTCGTCAAGCTATGCGTATTTATCTGTCATAGCATCGCTCCGATCCTTATATGTATTGGGCTACAGTGCTGTTCGTCCGGGATATGATTTCCAGGGCTGGTATCTGGAAGAACACAAAATTGAAAAGCTTGCAGACATCCCCACGGATCACTGGAATCCCGATGCAGCTTACACGCTAAAAGCAAAGTGGAAAAGGAATAGCGACACGGAATCCTTTACCCTGGATCCTTCTACAAAGAAATTGACGATCCTGAATGCTGCATTTTTTGACTTTAATAAGAATTACAACAAATGGCAGGGCAGTATAAAACAGATTGATATAACGAAAAATATCACCAGAATCCCGGACAGTGCATTTTTGAACTATAATGCTCTGACATCAGTAGTCGTCCCTGATTCGGTTACGTCGATTGGTTACTATGCATTTAGCAATTGTGATGCTTTAAAATCTGTGTATGTTCCTTCCAGCGTAACAAAGATCGGTAATGATGCATTTGGTTATCATGCAGTAGATGTGTACTGTGAGAAAGGAAGTTATGCTGAACAGTATGTCAAGGAGCAATGCACAAAAAATAACCGACCGTACAATCTGAAATATCTTACGACGGATGACACAAAGACGGAGACAAAGCCTTCGACTGAGACGAAAGAGGATGGTACCAAGGACGAAACAAAAGCGGATGGCACCAAGGACGAGACAAAAGCGGATGGCAGCAAGGATGAGACAAAAACAGATGGCACCAGGACGGAGACGAACGCCAAGGGCAACGAGGTCAATGTAACCATAACGACAGAAAAGGATGCCAGCGGTAAAGTGACCGGTATCACACAGACCTCGGAAATCGATCAGATTTCGGGAAGCGCATCAGCGACTGTCACGGTTGAAAAAACGGCAGATGGCAAAATTACAAGTGCAGAGGCGGAAGTAGAGAAAAAAGGCGCCAGTAGCAAGCAGGGTGTGAGCGCGACCTTATCCGGATCAGTTGTGTCCCAGATCACAGAGGCAGCAGGTACGAAATCAGTTGAGATCTCTATGACCGTAACTGCCGGAAAAAAAGAGTACACCGTGAAAGCAGATGCACAGGATCTGGAAGCCGGAAATAAGTTGAAGGTCATGGCTATCGATGAGAAGACCGGCAGCTATGTTCTGGTAAATGCCAAGACTTATACGGTCAGCAAGAGTGGAAGTGTGAAGGTGGTACTTCCCGAGGGAGCGACCTATCAGATGATGGATACGAAGGAAGCGGCAGCCGTTGAGAAGCAGATCATGAACTCTGTCAAGGCGAAAAAGACAGCGGTTACCGTGGAAAGAGGAAAGAAGACAGCGATTCAGCTGAATAGTAAGCTTGATATGGATAACGTTGAAAAGATCACTTATTCTACCAGTAAAAAGTCTGTGGCTACGGTAAACAAGAACGGTACGGTTACTACGAAGAAGTCAGGAAAGGTAACGATTCAGGCAAAGGTTCTCTTGAAAAACGGAAAGACGAAGACCGTGAAAATGACTGTGACTGTAAAGCCATAACAACATGTGATACCAGCAAAAAACGTGGACTGCGCATGCGGTCCACGTTTGCTTTCCTCTAATTTTGCAGTCCTTCCGGTACTGCGCGGTGCTTCGCCGCGTATTCTGTGACCCGGATCTTTATGACGCTGACGATAGAGACCATTTTTTCATCGAAGGTAAAGTCCTTTCCGGTCTGTACCTTCATCAGGTTGGAAAGTGCGTCTCCTTTTTCTGTCGGGTCTTCAAGAATCTCAGCGGTTCCCATTCCGAAAACGGTAGAGTAGGCAAGACCATACTGGCAGGCGATCTTTCCCTCAAAGGGTTCAAGATCGCATTCCATCTCGAAGCTGACCGTGGGATTTGCACGGATCACATCCAGCTTGTGTCCCTCTGTGGCACTGTGCACATATAAGGTAAGGCGACCGTCTTCCATCGAATACCCATAGTTCATAGGAAGCAGATACGGCTTTCCCCCGTCAATGAATGCCAGATGTACGATTTTGCATTTGTCTAAGATTTCAGTGATACGGTTCATATCTGTGATTTCATGTTCTCTTCTTGTCATATGTAAAACCTCCTCAAAGGGATATTTTTGAATATTTTATCACAACATGATTTAAAATTAAATGAAAAACTGCTATACTGTTAAAAGTGATTCATATAATACATTTTGAAAGGCAGCTGAGTGAAAAAGCTGTTGTGGGTAATGATATGAAGACAGGACTTGTTTTAGAGGGCGGCGCCATGCGCGGCATGTACACCGCGGGCGTGCTGGATGTATTTATGGAACAGGGGATCGCTTTTGACGGTGTGATCGGTGTCTCGGCGGGAGCGCTGTTCGGCGTCAACCTGCTCAGTAAACAGGCGGGCAGGGTGATCCGCTACAATAAGCGTTTTAATGCAGATCCCAATTATTTAGGGCTGCGGCCGTTGCTTCGCACCGGAAATATCGTGGATACGGATTATGCATACAACCGCGTGCCGCGCACGCTGGATGTGTTTGACGATGAGACGTACCGTGCCTCCGGCATTCCGTTTTATGCGGTGGTGACAGATGTGGAGACCGGTGAACCGGAGTACATAAAAATAGACAGTGTCTTTGAGCAGATGGATGTGCTGCGGGCCTCCGGTTCCATGCCGTTCGTCTCAAAGCCGGTGGAGATCGGCGGAAAAAAGTATCTCGACGGGGCTATCACGGACAGCATCCCCTTTGAAAAGTTTTTGGAGATGGGCTACGAGCGGCTGGTGGTGGTATTGACAAAGCCTGAAGGCTATGTGAAAAAGCCGATGTCACCCCTGCTCACAAAGATGCATTATGCAAGTGCATATCCAAATTTCGCAAAAAAAGTACGAGACCGTCATTTGATGTACAACGCATCCACCGCACGGCTGGCAGAATTGGAGCGGGAGGGAACTGCGCTGGTGCTTCGCCCGTCACAGCACATTAAGATCAGCCGGGTGGAGAAGGATCCGGACAAGCTGCAGGCGCTCTATGATGTGGGTGTCCGGGATGCGCAGGCAAAACAGGAGCAGATCAGACAGTTTTTAGCCGGCATCTAAAACGAAAAATAGTATGGACGCTGACCGTACTCTGTGCGAGGCACAGTGGGCGGGGGCGTTCTTTTTTTACGCCCTTTTTACATCCATTTTACATGCGGATGGTGATGGATTTTACATAGCTTTTTTATAATGGTTGCCAGAAAAACAAAAGGAGAAAATGTATGGCAGACAAATTTACAGTCAGAAATCTCGAACTTTATTATGGGGATTTCCATGCACTGAAAAATATCAACATGACGTTGCCGGAAAACGAGATCACAGCGTTTATCGGACCGAGTGGTTGCGGTAAATCCACTTTTTTAAAGACGTTAAACCGAATGAATGATCTGGTGGAAAACTGCCGGATCACAGGCGATGTGCTTTTGAACGATGTAGACATTTTTAACGGGATGAATGTGAATCTGTTGCGTAAGCGGGTGGGCATGGTATTCCAGAATCCGAATCCTTTCCCGATGAGCATTTATGACAATATTGCTTATGGACCGCGTACGCACGGGATAAAAAACAAGGCGAAGCTGGATGAGATCGTGGAGCGTTCTTTGAGCCAGGCAGCGATCTGGGACGAACTGAAGGATCGTTTGAAAAAATCCGCCCTTGGGCTTTCCGGCGGACAGCAGCAGCGGCTTTGCATTGCCAGAGCGCTGGCAGTCAATCCGGAAGTCATTCTGATGGATGAGCCGACTTCCGCTCTGGATCCGATCTCTACATCAAAGATCGAGGATCTGGTACTGGAATTGAAAAAGGAGTACACGATCATCATGGTGACACATAATATGCAGCAGGCGACCCGTGTGTCTGACCGCACGGCCTTTTTCCTGCTGGGTGAAGTCGTGGAGTATGACCGGACAGAAAAACTGTTTTCCATGCCCTCGGACAAGCGGACGGAGGACTATATCACCGGACGTTTTGGTTGATTTTTGAAAATAAAGGAAGGAAGAGTGTATACATATGCCTAGAACAAACTTTAAAAAACAGTTAGAGCAGCTGAATGATCAGATGATCACAATGGGAAGTATGATCGAAAACGCGATCGAGACTGCCATCGCTGCTCTCGTATCTCAGGATACGGAGCGCGCGGAGGAAGCGATCGCATATGATATGGAGGTTGATGCACAGGAGCGCAATATCGAACAGCTCTGCTATAAATTACTTTTGATGCAGCAGCCGGTGGCCAGCGATCTTCGTCTCGTGTCCGCAACGATGAAGATGATCACAGATATGGAGCGTATCGGAGATCATGCGGCGGACATTTCGGAATTAACTCTTTTAATGGCAGGAAAGCCTTATATCAGGGAAATTTCGGATATTGAGCAGATGGCGAAAGAAACCACTGTAATGGTAACCAAAAGCGTAGATGCCTATGTAAACCGTGACATGGAGCTGGCGCAGGAAGTTATCGGCAGGGATGATGTGGTAGATGAGCTGTTCAATAAAGTAAAGTCAGAGATTATCGGTGAGATCCGCACCGGTGGTGATGACGGTGAACAGACGACGGATCTTCTCATGGCAGCAAAATATTTTGAGCGCATCGGAGACCATGCGACCAATATTGCCGAGTGGGTCATCTTTTCACTCACCGGTGAGCACGTATCGTAGATCTGCAATGAACCACGAATGTACCGGACAGTTATTTTTACGCACTCTTTACATAAAATTTACCTGTCTCTGATGACAGATTTTACATGACTGCGCCATACTTTGGATATAATAATAAATCGAAATAGGAGGTCGCGGATATGGCTGGATTGGTTGTTTTGTGCAAGATTATGCTGCTCGCAGCAGTATGTGTCGGTGTGGTATGGTTTGGATACTGGTATAAGGAGCATGTGATGTAGCAATTGTCTCAGCTCGGAATGGTTTCATATTTTACATAGATTTTACATTGATTACTCCTGCATTTTACATAGATGCTTTACGATGAAAAAGTTAATATACGAAAATTGTACCGGAATCGTGAAGCACAGGGCAGTTCCGGTAAAATGAAAAGGAGTAAAATATGGACATTTTCGGATTGCTTACCATGCTTGGTGGGCTGGCATTGTTTTTGTATGGAATGAACACGATGGGCGACGGTCTGGCAAAGATGGCAGGCAGCCGACTTGAACAGATTTTGGAGAAACTGACAAGTACACCTATACGTGCAGTCCTTCTCGGTGCAGGTGTGACAGCTGTGATACAGAGCTCATCTGCGACGACGGTCATGGTCGTTGGTTTCGTTAATTCGGGAATAATGAAACTGTCGCAGGCAGTCGGCATCATCATGGGTGCGAATGTCGGAACGACGATCACTTCCTGGATCTTAAGTCTTGCAGGTGTGGAGGGGGACAGTTTTTTTATACAGCTGTTAAAGCCAAGCTCCTTTTCACCGGTTCTGGCGCTGATCGGCGTTATTTTTCTGCTGTTTTTGAAGGATGAAAAAAAGAAGGATATCGGTACGATCCTGTTGGGTTTTGCTGTGCTGATGTTCGGTATGGAGACCATGAGCGGAGCAGTGGAACCTCTGGCCGATGTGCCGGAATTCACAAATCTGTTTGTGGCATTTAAAAATCCGTTTCTCGGTATGCTGGTCGGAGCGCTGCTGACTGCGGTGATCCAGAGTTCGTCTGCATCGGTCGGTATCCTGCAGGCAATGTGTGCGACCGGAGCTGTCAGCTTCGGCGCAGCGATCCCCATCATCATGGGACAGAACATCGGTACATGTGTGACTGCGATGATCTCCGGTATCGGAGCCAGCAAAAATGCAAAGCGAACAGCGCTGGTTCACCTGTATTTCAACGTGATCGGAACAGCAGTCTTTATGATCGTTTTCTACACGTTAAATGCATTTTTGCACTTTTCATTTTTGGATCAGGCGGCAAACGGTGCTGGCATTGCGCTTGTGCACACGACATTCAACATCGCGGCAACACTGGTGCTGCTTCCGTTTTCTAAGGGACTGGAGCGTCTGGCAGTGCTTACCATACCGGATCACGGAGAGCAGGCAGAGGAGAAGGGACAGAAAAAGGTATACGAAGAAGCCGGCATGAAGCTTTTGGATGAGCGTTTTCTGGAGCGTCCGGCATTTGCGGTGGCACAGGCAAAGGCGGCGGCGAATGAGATGGCAAAGCTTGTCAACGAAGCACTGACGCTTGCGATGGAACTGAATGAGGAGTATGATAAGAAAAAGGTAAAGCAGATCTGTGAGCTGGAGGATCGCGTGGATGCCTATGAGGACGGTCTGGGTACCTATCTTGTACAGCTTTGTGCAAAGCCGTTGGCGGAGCATGACAATCATGTGCTGACAACGCTCTTAAAGAGCATCAGTGATCTGGAGCGCATGGCGGATCATGCGGTTAATCTGGCAGAGAACGCGCAGCGCAGACACAGGGAGGACGCACGTTTTTCCAAAAAGGCGACGGCGGAGCTCGCTGTGTTTACAGAAGCTCTGCGTGATATTATTCAGGTTACGCTTCGCGCATTTGAAAATTCGGATGTGGAAGAGGCATCCCATGTGGAGCCACTGGAGGAGGTCATCGATGATCTGAAGGAGGAGATCCGCTCCCGACATATCAAGCGTCTGGCAAAGGGAAAATGTACGATCGAGCTGGGCTTTGCGCTGACGGATCTCGTGACCAACTATGAGCGGATCGCTGATCACTGTTCAAATATCGCGGTAGCCGTGATCCAGGTGGATGAGAAGGAGCACGATGTGCATAAATATCTTGGTCAGATCAAGACAGAGGATCCCCGGTTTGCACAGATGTACAACAGCTATAAGAAACGCTATGCGCTGGAATAAAAAGGAGATGTAAAGAATGGCGACGATCTATGTAGTGGAGGATGATCAGAATATTCGGGAGATTGAGAGTTTTTCTCTGAAAAATTCCGGTTATGAAGTGGAGGATTTTGAATGTGCTGCCACATTTTATAAACGGATGGAGCGTGCACTGCCGGATCTGATCCTGCTGGATATCATGCTGCCGGATCGGGACGGACTGGAGATCTTAAAGGATCTGCGTTCGCGTGTAGAGACGAGACGGCTTCCGATCATTATGGTGACGGCGAAGACGACGGAGATCGATAAAGTAAAGGGACTGGATATGGGAGCGGACGATTATCTGACGAAGCCCTTCGGCGTGATGGAACTCATTTCCCGTGTCAAGGCGCTCATGCGCCGCAGCAACGGATTACAGGAAGACACACTTCTTCAGTTTCAGGACCTGACGATGGATCTGGAAAAGCATCGCGTGACTGTGAAGGGAGATCCGGTTGAGCTGACCTTCAAAGAGTTTGAACTGTTGCGCATTTTTATGCAGAATGCAGGGATCGTTTTGCAGCGGGAAACGCTGATGAACAAAGTGTGGGGAACGGATTACGAAGGTGAGAGCCGAACGCTTGACATGCACATCAAGACGCTGCGTCAGAAGATCGGTGATTACGGCAATCATATCAAGACCGTACGAAATGTCGGTTATCGGTTGGAGTAAGGTTTATGAAGCGAAAAATTAATGCCCGGTTTGTGCTGTTGACGGTAATGTCGGTCATACTGACACTGGTACTGGCAACCCTGGCATATTATAAACTGTTTAAAAAAGAGGTGCTGGCGGACTTGCGGTCGTATACATATGTGTTGGAGCATGCCGGCGTGTTTGATGATATGACTGCGGTCAAGGAATATACGCTGTCAGATACAGATGTGCGCATTACGCTCATTGATCCGGACGGCGCGGTGCGCTATGACAGTCAGGCGGATGCTGAGGATATGGATAACCATGAGAACCGTCCGGAGATCGCGGAAGCGCTCAAATCCGGCAACGGTGAAGCAATCCGTCACTCGGACACGATCGGACGAAATCTGTTCTACTACGCAGCCAGACTGGATAACGGTTCTGTCCTGCGTGTAGGTAAGGAGAGCGGCAGTATCTGGGCGATCTTTGCCAGCATTCTGCCGTGGATCGGAGGTATCGGTGCCGGGCTCATACTGATCGGTCTGATCTTGTCCCATTATCTGACGATGCAGCTTTTGGAGCCCATCGAGCGCATGGCAAACGATATGGATCATCTGGATTCCATGACAGTCTACAAGGAGATGATCCCGTTTACCACCAAGATCCGCAAGCAGCATGAGGACATTATCAAAAATGCGAAAATGCGTCAGGACTTTACGGCGAATGTCTCTCATGAGTTAAAAACTCCGCTGACAGCTATTTCCGGATACTCGGAGTTGATCGAGAATGGGATGGCAACAGATGCGGATGTCCAGCGTTTTGCGGGTGAGATCCACAAGAATTCCAAACGCCTGCTGACACTGATCAATGATATCATCCGGTTGTCGGAGCTGGATGTGACGGAGCAGAACCTGACGACACAGGAGGTGGATCTGTACGAGATCGCACGTACCTGCGTGGATATGCTGCAGGTCAACGGAGAGAAGCATGATATTTCCATCTCATTGCTTGGTACGAGTTGTACAGTTAATGCCAATCGCGAGATGATGGAGGAACTGGTCTACAACCTGTGTGACAATGCGATCCGCTATAATAACGCGGGCGGTTCTGTCAAGGTCTGGGTGACGAAGACAGACGGGCATGTTGTACTTTCGGTGAAAGATACCGGTATCGGTATTCCGAAAGAGGATCAGGAGCGGATCTTTGAGCGATTTTACCGGGTGGACAAGAGCCGATCTAAATCCACGGGCGGCACCGGACTGGGACTTGCCATCGTCAAACACATCGTGGAGCAGCATGATGCAAAGCTGGAGATCGACAGTAAGCTGGGCGAGGGCACGGAGATCCGGGTGATCTTTTAGAAGGGGCAGGATCATTTGTGAGATTCCACAAAGCGTAGGGTGATTCCCCGCTTCATAGGTTGCGTAGAGAGGTATTCCTCCCGTATGATCTGTATGATCAGATCAGCGGGAGGTGTTTTTTATGAGGATCAACCGGGCAGGTATCACAGGTTTTATGATGTGCTTTATGGCCATCATATTTGGTGTCGCCACAAACGGAGGCATTCAGACAATTGTTAATTTCATACATTTACCATCCTTTATCGTGACGGTTGGCGGAGCGCTGTTTGCAGTCCTTATCACGGCGGATACTTTCGGGGATTTTATTTTGGGGATCAAAGGCTTTGGGTATGCTTTGTTTGGTGGTATGACGAATATTGATGGGATCACGGAATCCATTTATGAAATGTCGGATCTGGCAAGAAAAGAAGGTCTGCTGTCATTGGAGGAGATGGGCAGTCAGCTGTCGGACAGTTTTCTTGCAAAAGGGATCAGTCTTGTGGTGGACGGCAGTGAACCGGATCTGATCCGGGATATCATGGAGATGGAAATGTCGCATAAGTATGACAACGACAAAAAGCAGATCCGCTTCTGGCAGGACCTGGGAGCCTATGCACCGGCGTGGGGTATGGTGGGTACACTGATCGGACTCATCAATATGATGAAAACCATGGGATCGGATTCCTCGGCGATCGGCGCGGGAATGTCTCTGGCGTTGATCACAACGCTGTATGGTTCCATCATAGCCAACTGGATCTGTATTCCCATCTCGCGCAAGCTGGAAAAGAAGAGTGACGCGGAATATCTGGTAAAAGAGATCGTCATCGAGGGTGTACTGTCCATACAGGCGGGAGAAAACACAAGGATCATCAAAGAGAAGATCCGGGCGATCGTAAATGAAGAGAATGAGAAGTGACAGATCCTTTTGTAGAGCTCAAAGGGAACGTCCGTAGAGAGAAAAGACTGAAAAAATGCGCAATTCTCCGAGGCAGAGAGTGATTCTCCGCTTTGTGGATTGCGTATTTTCCTTTAAAGGGGTATAGTCTTAGATAAGAGCTGCAGCTTTTACAAAGGAGGAAGTTTTTATGAACGAGAATAAGATTGGATCTTTTATCCAACTGTGCAGAAAAGAAAAGGGGATGACGCAGAAGGATCTGGCGGACCGGATCGGAGTGAGTGATAAGACGATTTCAAAATGGGAAAACGGTAACAGTGTTCCGGATACGGAGATTCTTACATCCTTATGCCAGTCTCTGGATATTTCGGTGAATGAACTTCTCTCCGGCGAGAAATTACCGGTGGAAAATTATCCTGTAAAAGCGGAGGAAAACATGATGAATCTATTAAAGGAAAACGAAGACAATCGGAAAAATTCTACGATCCAGTTGGTCGTAGGCATTGTACTGGGTATTTTGACACTCATACTGCTGCTTGGCATTACGGGTGGAGTGGGTTTGCATGCGCTGGTGTGGTTTATTGACCTGCCGTCATTACTTGGTATTATTTTAATCTGCGCAGCTGTCGTTCTGTGTTCAGGCGTAAGAGGAAAAAAAGAAGTATTTCATGTCGTACAAAAGGCTGTGATCCCGGCCGGTGTATTTATGGCATTGACAGCAGGCGTTGTGCTTTTATCAAGTCTTGATGATGTCACATATATTGGACCAAATCTGGCAGTTGCATTTTTGTCATTAACCTATGCAGTGCTGATCTATCTGATCCTGATCCCGGTGAACAAGCGCCTGGAGCGTTGATGGATCGTAAGAGACAATTCTATACACAAAATGATGAGACAGTCTGGAAAAACAGGCTGTCTTTTCTGTTGCGGGAGAATCTATAGAATTGACACATTTTGCCGCAATATATACCTAGCCTTCCACAGATGAAACAGCTATAATCAATGGTAAAGGGGGAAGATCATATGCTTCGAATGGAAATTGCATTGCTGTTTGTTCTGGCTTTTGTTGCCTATATCTATTTTTCTGCAGGGCGCAAGTATACATTGCTGCACAAAACATTTGCTGAATTGCTGATCGTCATGCTGATCCATCTGGTCTTTGATGCTACAACTGTCTATACAGTGAACCATTTGGATACCGTACCGCTGCTATTAAACGAAATACTGCATCGTTTTTTTATCGGAACAATGGTGCTGATCGTGTATCTGTTTTATCAGTATATTGCGATCCTGGTGGAGGAGGAGACCGGAAAGCCCAGGAGGCTGGATGTTGCTGCGAAAGTGTTTCTGGTAATCGCGGAACTGGGAGCCATGCTGCTGCCCATTCACTACGCGGTAACGCCGGACGGAAATTACTCCGACGGCATTCAAGTTAGCGTCTGCTATATCAGTACGTCATTTTATTTGTTTCTATGTATCTGGATGTTGTTGCGAAACTGGAAGCAGATTGACTCAAAAAAGAAGCTTGCCATCGGCACGGCACTTGTGATCGAGTTGGGTGTTTCTCTGCTGCAGGCGTTCCATCCCACATGGCTGATCAGTGGTATGGGTATGACGTTGATGACGATGTCTTTTTATCTGACGCTGGAGAATCCGGATATTCTCCGTGCAGAGCTGACGGAGCAGAAGCTGTCCATGCTGTACTTGAAGAGTCAGGTCAATCCTCACTTTTTGTACAATACATTGGATACGATCCGCATTCAGGCACAGTTGAACGGGGACAAAAAAGTGGCAGATCTGCTGATGCGTCTGGTGGATTTCTTCCGCCTCAGCGTAAAGGTGGACCGACCGATGGTCGCATTGGACGATGAGCTGGAGCTGGTGGAAGCATATATGGAGCTGATGTGCTATCGCTATCCGGAACTGCAATGCGAATATGATATCGATCCGGATCTGGGTGGCGTACAGGTGCCCAATTTCATTTTGCAGCCCATTGTTGAAAACAGTCTCCTTCACGGTTTGAAGAATAAAGGCTACCGGGGAAAGGTCAGTATCTCGGCCGGGAAAACAGTGGATGGCATGATGGAACTTCTGGTCTGTGATACCGGCAGCGGTTTCGAGGAGGGAAAGAAAGCCGTGATTGACCAAATGCTTCAGGATTATGCAAAACAGCCGGCAAAGCTGGAGGGAAACAGCATTGGTATTCTGAATGCACAGAAGCGGATCAAGCTGTTATGCGGTCGGGAATACGGGCTTTGGTACACGGAAAATCCGGCAGGTGGTGTGACCGCCCATCTGCTGCTGCCGATGAAGGAGGAGAAGCAATGAGAAAGCTGAGCGTGCTTTTGGTAGATGATGAAATTATGATCCGGGAGGGATTCAAACGTCTCTTTGACTGGGAAGCACATGACTGCGAAGTGGTCGGTGAGGCTGCTGACGGCATGGAGGCGATGACGCAGATCGATATGCTGCGGCCGGATATCGTCATTATGGACATCAATATTCCCATCATGAATGGCTTGAAAGTTATTCAGCTTTCACGGATCAAGTATCCGGACATCGCTTTTGTGATCGTGTCCGGATACGATGATTTTTCTTATTGCAGGGAAGCGCTTCGCCTGCAGATCACGGACTATATTCTAAAGCCTGTGAACTATGAGGAGTTTGGAACCTGTATCGATAACTTAAAGATCTCTCTGTTTGAACAGCGGATATCGGCTGTGGCAGAACCGGAGAAGCAGGAGGAACGAGCCATCACGGGTATCACCCGATATCTGCAGGAGCATCTTTCTGAGGAGATGAGTCTATCTGTTCTGGCGGAGGAGTTTCATCTGAATGCCCAGTATATCAGTCAGCTCTTCAAGAGCGAGATCGGTGTGGGATTTCTGGCTTATCTGACCAATATTCGCATGGAGAAGGCAAAAAAGCTGTTGCTCTCCACCTCACTTTCCGTGGCGGAAGTGGCGGAGCAGTCCGGTTATGGTGATTACCGGGTGTTTACCAAGGTGTTTAAAAAAGCAGAGGGCATTACACCGTCGCAGTTCCGACGGGATTTTCTGGAGGATACGGGAAGCACGAAGATACTTGACGAAAAGTTATGAAAGGTTATATAAGAAATTTCATACCTTGACTTAGCCGTACGACTAAAAGTATAATTAAAAATATTATATATTGTCGTACGGCTATATTTTTGCAAAAAACAAGAAATTTAGTCGTACGGCTATATTGAGGAGACGAATATGAAAATAACAGGTGCAAAGGATTTCGGGAAAGAGATACAACAACAGAGAAAGCGTATGGGATACAAACAGGCATATCTGGCTGAAGTAACCGGTTTTAGCACAAGTTTTATCTCTGATCTGGAAAACGGAAAGCCTACAGCTGAACTTGAGAAAGCATTATTTTTGGCAAATCTTTTGGGACTTGATGTGGAAATAAAGGAGCGGGTGTGAAAGATGAAAGAACTGCAGATCAGTATCGAGATCGAAGGAAAACAGCATCTTGTTGGTTCTATTGAAGGTATAAATTGTGAAGATGCCCGGTTTAGATATGCAGATGAGTATTTGTGTATTGCAGGAATAAGGCCTATTTCAATTAGTTTACCTCTTCAGAAAGAATATTTCAGTCCAAAAGAGACAAAATGTTTTTTTGAAGGTTTACTACCTGAGGGATTTTCAAGGAGAGCGCTTGCAAGTTGGGCAAAAGTTGATGAGAGTGATTATCTGGCCATATTGGAGGTGCTTGGACAGGAATGTCTGGGAGCTATTTGTGTCCAAGGAAAAAGTTCAAACACGAGTGAAGCAGCGTATGAACTTCTATCGGAAGAACAAGTACATGCACTTGCCTCAGAAGGCGCTACGAAATCAACAGAATTATTGATGGAAACGCATTTATCCCTTACAGGTGCGTCCGGTAAGGTCGGTCTGTATTATGATATACTAAATAAACAATGGTATTTGCCCAAAGGAAAGGCAGCAAGTACACATATTGTAAAACAGAGTCATGTCCGTTTAAACAGAATTGTGTTAAATGAGCAATTATGTATGCTCACAGCGAAGAAGATGGGAATTGATGTGCCGGAAAGTTTTATTGTCAATCTCGGAGAGGGGAAGGAAACGGAAGTGCTTTATGCAACGCAACGGTATGACAGGGTTCTGCAGTCCGGGATTTACATTGGAGATTTACAATGTCCCTATCGCTTGCATCAGGAAGATTTTTCCCATGCATTGGGAATTCCGGCTTACGAAAAATATGAGAAGGTCAATTCCTTTTATATGAAAAAAATGTTTCAGCTGCTTAATAATTATTCGTCGAATCCGGTTGAAGACAGGCTTAAATTATGGGATCGGATCATATTTAACTACTTGATCGGAAATACGGATTGCCATGTGAAAAATTATTCTCTGCTGTATAGTCCGGATCTGAAGCGTATTCGTCTGGCACCGGCATATGATATCTTGTGTACAAGGGTTTATGGTACAACAAATGAGATGTCTTTTTATATCGGTGGAGCACTTGATATTACAAAAATAAGCAGGGATACTTTTATCCGTGCGGCAAATGAAGTGGGCATTGGAGAAAAGCTTGCCATGAAGAATTTTGATCATCTGTTGGATAAAATAGAGATATGTATGGATGATGCTGCGGATGAGTTGTTTCAAATGGGATATAAAGATGTGTTTTTAGTGAGAGATTCCATAAAAGAGCAGATTTATAAAAATGAGTGAAAAAATATATCAATTAAATGTAGTCTGTGAGCCGGAGTTTTCGGTGGTATGTGGTCTGCTGGGGGAAGGGCGGGCGGATAAAACACAGATCAAAGAGATCTATGATGCAGAGCTTAATCATTTGCGTGGCATGGTGAATCCTGCGGCATTGATGAAGCGGTCCGAGGTCAATGAGGCATTTTTTTCAGTTCTTCTCACCGTTGGAGAGGCGGGAGAGAAGTATGTACGCGAACTGCTTTTGTGTGGAGAGCATCTGCGCGCGCTGGTGGCAGATGCGATGCTGAGTGCGTGGCTGTTTGCGATGGATGAAAAGGTGCAGGATGAGATCCATATCTTATGTGCCGGACAGGGCGTTGGAGTCGCAAAGCGGCTGGAGGCACCGGAGGATCTTTCTCCCGAAATGCAAGGATTCATTTGTGAAATGCTGGATGCAGAGCGGCTGGCAGGTGTGCGTGTGACGGAAGCACACATGTTGGTGCCGGAAAAATCCATGTGTTATGTGCTGGAGCTTACCGATGACTGCGACCGGTTCGCGGCGGGACATGATTGTGCGAAATGTGAAAAAAAGGATTGCGGGATGCGAAAAAACAATATGATCAAAATATTAGTGGAGGATCAGGGGAAAAAATATGACTGCGAGGCAGGAAGCGTTTTGATCGATACGCTGCGGGAGAACGGCGTGCGTATCGATGCGCCTTGTGGCGGCAGTGGGCGATGCGGTAAATGCCGTGTACGCGTGGTGAGTGGGGAACTGCCTGTGACGGCGGAAGATCGGACATTTTTGTCTGAGCGAGAGATCGCGTCAGGTGTGCGTCTGGCGTGTACGGCGCGCCCGCTGTCAGACCTGCGCATCCGGGTGCTGGCGAAGACCGGAAAGCAGATCGCCGCGGTGGCGGAGATGAGTAGCGGTGTGCAGGAACATGGTGTGAAGGAGGCAGCGGGAAAAAACGTTATACCGGATGATGACGACAAAGCCGTAGAACGTCAAAACCCGGAAATACGGGAACTGTCTGTCTCAGATGCGAACGGCTACGGTATCGCCGTGGATATCGGAACTACGACGCTGGCAGCATGTCTTTACGGCTGGTCGGACGGTACGGTTATCGAGACGGTCACAGCGGTCAATTCCGGGCGTGATTTCGGCGCGGATGTGCTCAGTCGCATGGAAGCTTCAAATAATGGGAAACGTGCACGGCTACAGGAACTTTTGCAGGAGGATGTATGCGGGATGCTGGCAGAGTTATTGCGTCGGGCAGGTGTGCAGGCTGCGGATGTGAAAAAACTTGTGATCGCAGCCAATATGACAATGGTACATCTGCTCATGGGCTATTCCTGTGAAGCGCTTGGACGGGCACCCTTTGTTCCGGCAAATAAACGGATGATCCGTGCGGATGCGATGCGCATTCTGGGAGATGGCTGTCTCCGTTGCCCGGTTGTCATACTTCCTGCGGTGTCAGCCTTTGTGGGTGGCGATATCGTATCGGGAATGCTGACTCTGGGGATGGATAAAGGTAATGATACAGTGCTCTTGCTTGATGTGGGAACCAACGGTGAGATGGCGCTGCGCCATAACAGACAGATCTATGTGACAAGTACGGCAGCGGGACCGGCGTTTGAGGGCGGCGGTATCAGCTGCGGATGTGCCAGTGTGCCGGGGGCGATCTGCGGCGTGAAGCTGGTTGAGAGTCAAGCGGACCGGCGTGAGAGTCTGACAGAGAGGCGAACCGGAACGTATCAAGAACAAGATTTGATGCTGCGCACGATTAGTGACGCAGCCCCGGTAGGCATCTGCGGAAGCGGCGTGCTGGAGTTGGTCAGTGAGCTGCTTCGCGTGGGTCTGTTGGATGAGACCGGATTGCTTGCAGAGCAATATCGGGAGAGCGGTTTCCCGCTTGGGGAAAACGCATCCGGAGAACCAATCATTTTTATACAGGGAGACGTGCGTGCGCTCCAGCTGGCAAAGGGTGCGATCCGTGCGGGAATCGAGGCACTGCTTGCGGCGGCTGGCGTGCGTCCGGAAGAAGTATCGCAGATCTACCTCGCCGGAGGCTTTGGCGTGCGCATGGACGAGCAAGCGGCGATCTGTATCGGGCTGTTGCCGGAGGCATTCCGGGGGCGTATCCGTCCGGTGGGAAACAGCAGTCTTTCCGGTGCGGTTTTTGCGGGCAGATGTGCACAGCTTGAGTCAGCCTGCGAGGAATTGTTGGCGCAGTGCAGACAGGTGGTGTTGGCAGAACAGCCGGAGTTTGAGGAGAATTATCTCAAATATATGAATTTGTAACGGTTCAGAGCCAAGACAATCGAGCTGGGGCTGAATAGTTACGTATCATAAAAATTAGCACAGGAGGCATATATGAGCACGACGTTACCGAAAAATGAACAGGGACTGCGTTTCGGGTATACCACCGGCAGTTGTGCCACAGCGGCGGCAGCGGCCGCTGCCCAGATGCTTCTTTGTGGGGATGAAGTATCCACGGTGGATTTTATGACGCCGAAGGGAATCAAACTGCAGCTGGATATTGAGCATATTACCCGGGAAGAGAACAGGGTGCGCTGTGGGGTGAAGAAGGATGCCGGGGACGACCCGGATATAACGGATGGCATCTACATTTATGCAGTTGCAGAAATCTCTGAAGAGCCGGGTGTGCAGATCGAGGGAGGCATCGGTGTGGGACGTGTGACGCGTCCGGGACTGGATCAGCCGGTGGGAGCCGCAGCCATCAATCATGTGCCGCGGGAGATGATCACGCAGGAAGTGTCTCGGGTGATGGAGCATGCCCGTTATGACGGCGGTATCCGTATTACCATCGAGATTCCTGAAGGGGTCTCCCTGGCGGCAAAGACCTTCAATCCGAGACTTGGTATTGAGGGCGGTATTTCGGTGCTCGGTACCAGCGGGATCGTGGAGCCTATGAGCGAGGACGCGCTGAAGGCGACGATCCGCGCAGAGCTGTCTGTGCGTTGTGCAGAAGGGCATCAGGATGTGATCCTGGTGCCGGGCAATTACGGACTGGATTTTTTGAGAGAGAGAACCATGCACCGGGATAATCTGCAAAATGTGCTGGCGCAGGAAGACAATATAATAGATCCAGAGTCCGCGGTGAAATGCTCCAATTTTATCGGTGATGCGATCGACATGGCAGCTGCGCTTGGATTTACGGAAGTGTTGTTGGTCGGGCATATCGGAAAATTGATCAAGCTCTCCGGTGGTATTTTTAACACCCATTCCAGACAGGCGGACGCACGCATTGATCTGCTCGTATCCGCCGGTGTGCGCGCAGATGTTCCGCAGGAGATCTTGAAGAAGCTATATGATACGGTTACGACGGAAGATGCGCTGCGGATACTGGAGGAGCATCACATGCTTTGTCCGGTCATGGATGCAGTGAAAGAACGGGTTGACTATTATTTACGGCAGCGGGCAGGTGACAGGCTGGAGATCCGGGCAATTTTTTTTTCCAATGTTTACGGGGAACTGTGAGGAGAAAAATGGAATTCAAGAGAACTGACGGAACAGATAAAGACTTCATAGAAAATTGCAGACTGCTGGATCACATTCATGCAAAGGATATAGGAGTACACATGAATCTGAGACAGGATGCGGATTTTATCATCCGGGAATCCATTCAAAAGGTATTGCCGGATGAGGCGGTCCGACAGGCATTAAATGATAAGCGATTTGACACGGGCGATATTTATGTTGTCGCAGCAGGGAAAGCAGCCTGGGAAATGGCAAATACAGCGGCCGCTGTTTTGCAGGACAGGATCACAGCCGGAGTAGTGTGTACGAAATATAGTCATGTAAAAGGTGAGATCCCGGGAGTGACCTGCTTTGAGGGAGGACATCCCGTTCCAGACTCTAATTCCTTCAGAGGAACACAGGCGGCACTGGATCTGGTATCCGGGCTCAAAAAAGAAGATACGGTGTTGTTTTTGCTATCCGGCGGCGGTTCGGCGCTTTTTGAAAAGCCATTGATCGCGGAAGAAGAACTGGCGGATATTACCGGACAGCTGCTGGCCTGCGGCGCTGACATCAAGGAAATGAACACGATCCGCAAGCGCCTTTCAGGTGTGAAGGGCGGAAGATTTGCACAGTTGTGTGAGCCGGCGCATGTCTACAGTATCGTGTTGAGTGACGTGTTAGGTGATCCGCTGGATATGATCGCTTCCGGTCCGGCTTATCCGGACAGCACC
The DNA here is from genome assembly GCA_004562765.1 of bacterium. Lineage (GTDB taxonomy): Bacteria > Bacillota > Clostridia > Lachnospirales > Lachnospiraceae > W0P33-017. The sequence continues at coordinate 33,338 of SFRL01000034.1, forward strand.
ACCTGTGCGGATGCCGTGCGGATCGCGGAAAAGTATCAGCTGAAACTGAACGATGAAGCGAGAAGATTATTGGAAAATGAGACACCGAAGCAGTTGTCAAATGTGGAAACTGTCATCACCGGAAGTGTCAGAAATCTTTGTGAGGCTGCGAAAAATGCCTGTGAAGAACTGGGATATAAGACCGTTGTGCTGACAGACCAGCTGGACTGCCAGGCAAAGGAAGCCGGAGCTTTTCTCGGTGCGATCGCAAAGTCTCATCAGGAGACAAAGGCGGGCGCAATCAGGAGCTTGCGCTGGCGGCAGCGGACAAGATCGCAGGTCTTAAAGAAACCGCAGTTTTCAGCGTAGGAAGCGACGGGACCGATGGACCGACAGATGCCGCAGGCGGTTACTGTGACGGTGAGACAAAGGATGTGCTTGCCCGGGCCGGAATCCGTATTTTTGAGACATTAGAGGAAAATGATGCCTATCACGCACTGGAAAGATCCGGCGGACTGATCATCACAGGTGCAACCGGTACAAATGTGAATGATGTCGCAGTGCTGTTGATCAAGAGGTAAAGAGGAACAGGTAATTGGTGAGATATATGTACCACTCTCATAAGTTTAACTTGGGAAGCGGTGCAATATCTTACTGATTTACCTGTTTTTTGTTTGTTTTGAAAAAGCGTTCCAGACAGTTTACACAGTCCCTATATATTGTGCTATAATGTGTTATTGAATCACAGAGAAAGATGAGGTAGATCAATGAACGCAATATTTTACGGCGTAGGTGTCGGACCGGGTGACCCGGAGCTGCTCACCTTGAAGGCTGTTCGGATCATAGAGGAATGTGATGTGCTGGCGGTGCCGGGCAGAACAAAGGAGGACTCGGTTGCTTACAGCATTGCGCTGGCAACTGTTCCGGGAATCGCGCAAAAGGAAACCATCTGCATCCATATGCCCATGACAAAGGATGAAAAAAAGCTGAAAGAAAGTCATGAAAACGGAGCAGCACAGATCATCCGTCTGTTGGAACAGGGAAGATCTGTGGCATTTTTGACGCTCGGTGATCCGACGATCTATTCCACCTATTTATATCTGCAAAAACTTGTACAGGAGGCAGGGTTTGAGACGGAGATCATCAGTGGTATTGCATCATTTCTGGCGGCCGGTGCGGCGTTAAATACCGGATTGGTGGAGAAAAAACAGCAGCTGCATGTGATCCCTTCTTCCTATGAGATCGAGGATGCATTAGATCTGCCGGGCACAAAGGTACTCATGAAGGCAGGAAAGAAAATGCCGCTTATAAAGGAAGCGGTTGCCCGCACGGATGCTGATGTTTATATGGTGGAAAAATGTGGGATGGCCGGTGAGCGCATCTGCCATGGCGCGGATGAAATACCGGAGGATGCAGGATATTATTCGCTGATTATTGTGAAAGACAAAAGTGAATCCATTAGAATATGATTTGGGAGAAAAATAAATGGTACATTTTGTGGGCGCGGGCAGCGGGGCGCCGGATCTGATCACGCTGCGGGGAAAACGGCTTTTGGAGGAAGCGGATGTGATCATTTATGCCGGATCACTGGTAAATCCGCAGTTGCTGGAAGATAAAAAGGAAACTGCCACTGTTTACAACAGCGCGAAGATGACGCTGGAGGAAGTGCTGGCAGTAATGGAACAGGCAGAAAAAGAGGGAAAAACAACGATTCGGCTGCACACGGGTGATCCCTGTCTGTACGGTGCCATCCGGGAGCAGATGGACGCGTTGGATGCGCGGGGGATCGACTATGACGATACACCGGGTGTCAGCTCCTTTCAGGCAGCAGCTGCTTCATTGAATCTGGAGTATACGCTGCCGGATGTCTCCCAGAGCGTGGTGATCACCCGTATGGAGGGGCGTACACCGGTGCCGTCAAAGGAGAGCATCGAATCCTTTGCGGCACATGGGGCAACGATGGTCATATTTTTAAGCACAGGCATGTTGGAAGAATTGTCCGGGCGGCTGATCGCGGGCGGTTATAAAAAGACCACTCCTGCGGCGATCGTCTATAAAGCGTCGTGGGAGGATGAGCAAAAATACGTTTGTACGGTGGAGACGCTGGCGCGAACTGCGCAGGAACACGGTATCACAAAAACAGCGTTGATCATTGCCGGCGATGTGGTCTCACAGAGCAGCTATTCGCGTTCGAAGCTGTATGATCCCACATTTACGACAGAATTTCGGGAGGGAACATCGTGAAGCAGTTATATATTGTGGGTATCGGACCAGGCAAAAAAGAAGGAATGACCTTCGAGGCGACGGAGGCATTGCGATGCAGTGATTGCATTGTCGGTTATCACGTGTACACGGAGCTGGTGCAGGCAGATTTTCCAGAAAAAGAATATTACACGACACCGATGACAAAAGAGGTGGACCGCTGCAGGGAAGCGCTGGCACTGGCGGATGCGGGAAAAACGGTGTCACTGATCTGCAGTGGAGATGCGGGTGTTTACGGTATGAGCGGACTGGTCTGGCAGCTGCATGGGGAATACCCGGAGGTGGACATACAGGTCGTTGCCGGAGTGACGGCGGCGCTTGCGGGGGCTGCCGTACTGGGTGCACCTCTGATCCACGATTTTGCCCTCATCAGTCTCAGTGACTTACTGACGACCTGGGAAAAGATCGAGAAGCGTCTGTTTTTGGCGGCAGAGGCGGATTTTGTGATCGTGCTCTACAATCCGTCCAGCAAAAAACGCCATGATTATCTGAAAAAGGCCTGTGACCTGATCCTTCAGCATCAGTCACCGGAGACAGTATGTGGTCTGGTGGAGAACATCGGGCGCGAGGGCGAGCATTCGAAGGTACTGACATTGGCGCAGCTTCGGGAAGAAAACGTCAATATGTTTACAACCGTGTTTATCGGCAATTCCCAGACACGTTTGATCGACGGAAAAATGGTGACTCCGAGAGGGTATACATTATGATCTATAAAAAAAGAATTGTAGTATTTGCAGGAACAACAGAAGGACGTCTGCTGGCGGAACGTCTGGCAGCATCCGGTGTAGAGGTTACAGCCTGTGTGGCGACGGAATACGGTGAGAAGCTGATGCCGGAACAGTCCTGTCTGCAGGTGCACAGCGGGCGGATGGACGCTGAGGAAATGGCAGACTTTCTGCAGGGGAAAATGCCGCATCTCGTCGTGGATGCGACCCATCCCTATGCACAGGTCGTTTCTGAAACCGTGAAAAAGGTATGTGAGGAATTGCATATGGAATATGTGCGCCTCCTGCGCCCGGCCGGTGCAGCGCTTCCCGCAGATGAGCGGATCCATTTTGTGGAGGATGCGAAGGCGGCGGCTCAGTTGGCAGAGCGTATGTCCGGAAATATTTTTCTGACAACGGGCAGCAAGGAACTGGCGGTATTCGTTGAAACGATCAGTGATTTTTCGCGGCTGTATGCGCGGGTGCTGTCCACGGAGGAGACATTTGAAATATGCAGAGAACTGGGCTTTGAGGGAAAGCAGCTCATCTGTATGCAGGGGCCGTTTTCGGAGGATCTGAACCGGGCAATGTACGCCCACGTGGACGCGAAGATTCTGGTGACAAAGGAATCCGGTGATGTGGGCGGATTTTCAGATAAGGTGCAGGCGGCGCTGGCGCTAGGCTTGCAATGTATTGTGATCCAAAGACCGAAGGAACAGGGGCTGACCTTTGAGCAGGTGTGCGAGAGGCTTGGCGTGGCAGAGCCAGACAATTCCTGCGAGAGAAACAATCGTCCGCCGGTGAACATGCTGGGGAAAGAGACAGCCAGCCGCATGTCAGGAACCCTCTCGCTTGTCGGCATTGGCATGGGTACGCCGGAGCAGATGACTTTAGAAGCACAACATGTACTGGAACAGGCACAGGTGATCTTCGGGGCAAAACGGATGCTGGATGCTGTGCGTGAATTTTCGGCAGAGAAGGTATGCGAGTACCGCAGAGAACAGATCGCTGCGTATTTGTGTGAGCATCCACAGCTTACACGGGCTGCAGTCGTGTTTTCCGGTGATGAGAAAAGCTGGAATGTGCGCCGGATCGCAGGAATATCCTCAGTCAATTATTTTGCGGCAAAGCTGGGCGTGGCATGGCAGGATGTGAAACTATGCAGTGTGCATGGAAGAGATACGGATCTGCTGAAACAGATCACAGAAAATAAAAAGGTCTTTTCTCTTTTCAACGGCGGAGAACAGCTGACGGAGTTGACAGGACAGTTGCTTGATGCAGGACTGGATCATGTCCGATTGTCTGTAGGATTTGATCTGGGTTATGAGACAGAGGAAATCTGGCAGGGAAGCGTCAGAGAATTTCTGAGTCGTCCGGTACGAAGGGGGCTGTGTGTCTCGATGTTTGAAAATGCAGGTTATATAAAGGATATGGATACAGATGATGTGATCACACGAAAAGTCGGTGCGCATGTGGATATGGAAAAAGTGAAATTACAAGGAAGTCTTGCGCGCTCCACGACCGGGAATTTGCCAGATGCATTATTTGAGCGTGGCGCGGTGCCTTTGAGCAAAGAAGAGATCCGGGCAGTGGCGCTTTCAAAGCTGCGTCTGACTGCGGATGCGATTTGCTACGATATCGGGGCAGGCACCGGCGGCATGACGATGGATATCGCGCGCTATGTGCCGGACGGAACCGTCATTGCCTTTGAAAGAAATGCAGAAGCCTGTAAGCTGATCCGGGCAAATGCAGCAAGACTTTCTGCCGGACAGGTGACAGTCGTGCAGGGAAGTGCACCGGAGATCCTGGAGGGGTATGAGATGCCTACGCATGCATTTATCGGTGGCAGTGGAGGCAGGCTGCGTGAAATCGTAGAATTATTGTTGAAAAAGAACCCGTGCATGCGAATCGTGATCGATGCGGTCACACTGGAAACGGTGGGTGAGGCGAATGCGCTTCTGAACACATTGCCGGTGAAGGATGTGGACATCGTATCCGTCACGGTGGCAAAGGCAAAGCGTGCAGGAGCATATCATCTGATGGAGAGCATGAATCCGGTGTATATTTTCTCTTTTACAGGAGATGGCACTTTCGGGACAGATTGGGAGAAAAAGTGATCTGATGGCAGAACATGAACATTTGAAGCAAAAAAAAATACCGCGTCTGGTTCTTGCAGCGCCCCACAGCGGCAGCGGGAAGACGATGATCACGATGGGGCTGCTGACAGCTTTTCAAAAACGAGGCGTAAAGCTGGCATCATACAAATGCGGACCAGATTACATTGACCCGATGTTTCACAGCCGGGTGCTGGGGATCCCGACGAGAAATCTGGACACTTATTTTACAGATGCGGATACGACACGAATGCTGTTTGCGCAGGGGCAGTCCGATGAGACAGAACTTTCGCTGATCGAGGGTGTGATGGGTTATTATGATGGTGCCGGACTTGCCACGGAAACCGGATCTACCTATGAACTGGCAAACGTATTGGAGGCTCCGGTGGTGCTGATCATTGATGCCGCGGGCATGAGTCTGTCTGCGGTGGCAGTGTTGAAAGGATTTCTGGAGTATCGTGAATCCAACCGGATCGCGGGCGTGTTGTTTAATCGCATGTCCAAACAGGTGTATGAGGCGATCCGACCGGAGGTGGAATTGCTTGGTGTTTGTCCTTTCGGCTATGTGCCACGCCTTTCAGATATGGAGCTGCCGAGCCGGCATCTGGGGCTGGTGACTCCGGGGGAATTGCGTGAGCTGCGAGCATATACCGAAAAACTCGCGGAGCGTATCGAGGAAACCGTTGATCTTGACGCTTTGTTTGCAGTTGCGCAAAATGCACCGGAGTTTACATGGAATCCTGTAACGCTGCCGAAGCTTTCCCAGACGCTACACGTTTCCGTTGCAAGGGATGAGGCGTTCTGCTTTTTGTATGAGGACAATCTAAAATATCTGCGCGAGATCGGTGCGAAGGTGCAGTTTTTTTCACCATTACATGACACGAAGTTACCGGAGGAGACGGAGGTGCTGTTGCTGACCGGCGGTTATCCGGAACTGTATGCGCGGGAACTATCTGAAAATGAGGTGATGTGCCGTTCAATCCGAGGGGCGCTGGAAAACGGCGTATACGTGCTGGCGGAGTGCGGGGGATTTCTGTATCTGGCAGACCAATTAGAGGATATGGAGGGGCATTCGTATCCGATGGCAGGCTGGATTCCGGCAAAAGCTTTTCAGACGAAAAAACTGGGGCGGTTCGGTTATATTGAGTTGACACCTCAGACGGGCGGTGCGCAGATCCGCGGACATGAATTTCACTATTTTGACACGACGGATAATGGCGGCGATTTTGTTGCCAAAAAGCCCTTCCGCGATGTAAGATGGGAATGTATGCATGCGTCCGAGCGTGGACTCATCGGTTTCCCGCATCTGTATTATTACAGCAATCCGGCATTTTTGGCGGAGCGATTGGAGCAGTACATCGAGATGTGCGGAAAGTAATAAGAACCATCGGGCGGCGATGTCTGGTGAAGAAAAAGGTGTAGCAGAAAGATGTCAGATGAATTATATTTGGAACAGACGATAAATAAAATACAGCCCATAGATGAAACGAGCCGCAGGGCGTGTCTGAAGGGTTGGGATCAGATGGGGAAACCCCTGCACAGTCTCGGTAAATTGGAGACACTATGGGCACAGCTTGCGGGCATTCAGCGGACGGTGCATCCGTCGGTGGCAAAGCGCGCACTTGTGGTCATGTGTGCGGATAATGGTGTCGTTGCAGAGGGGGTTACGCAGACCGGACAGGAAGTCACGGCGATCGTGGCGGAAAATTTTTTTGATGATCTGACCTGTACCTCCCTTTTATGTAAAAAAAATAATTGTGATCAGTTCGTTGTCGATATCGGTATGGTATCCGATACGCCGCGCACGATCCGGCGCAAGGTTGCTTACGGTACAAAAAATATGGCAAAAGAACCGGCAATGACACGAGCGGAGGCGCTTGCGGCGATACGAGCAGGAATTGAGATGGCAGAGCAGTTGAAGAAAGAAGGTTATCAGATCCTTGCGACCGGAGAGATGGGAATCGGAAATACGACGACAAGCAGTGCCGTGACAGCGGTTTTATTAAAGGATATCATCTCACGGGGGCGGTCAAATGAAAACGCCACTCATATAGACGCTTGTGTGGAAGCGGTGACCGGGCGCGGTGCCGGGCTTTCCGATGACGGACTGGAGCGCAAAAAAAATGCGATCCGGTGTGCGATAGCGATCAATCAGCCGGATCCGGCAGATCCGATCGATGTGCTGGAGAAGGTAGGCGGTTTTGATCTGGCGGGACTGGCTGGCGTGTTTCTCGGAGGCGCGGCGGCGGGATTGCCGGTCGTGATTGACGGATTTATCTCTCTGACGGCGGCACTTCTGGCAGCGCGTATATCGCCGGGTTGTGCAGCGTACATGATCCCGTCACACCAGTCCAAGGAACCGGGTGCAAAACTGATTTTGGAGGCACTTCATCTGGAACCGGGACTTTGCATGGATATGTGTCTGGGCGAGGGTTCCGGAGCGGTGGCACTTCTGCCGTTTTTGGATATGGCGGCGGAGATCTATGAGCACATGGGGACATTCGATGACATCCATGTGGAGGCGTATGAGGATTTTCAGGTATGATGATATTTGTCTTTGGCGGCAGCGGCAGCGGAAAATCAGAATATGCAGAGCAGCGGATCTTAGAGGCAGGAGAGATGCCCCGCTACTATTTGGCGACGATGGAACCCTTTGGTGAGGAAGGAAAAAAACGGATCGAAAGACATCGAAAGCTGCGTTCTGGAAAGGGGTTTGTGACCGTGGAATGTGCGACACATTTAGAAGGGTTGCGTTTACCGGAAAAAGGTGCAGTGCTTCTAGAAGATCTGTCCAATCTGCTTGCCAATGAGATATGGTCAGAAAATGGCAGAGGTTTGTCGCAGGATCTGGCGGAAGATATCTGTCAGACGATGAAAGACCTTTCTGACGAACATCAATTATTTGTAGTTGTTGGAAACGACATTCACCGGGACGGTGAGCCGCAGACACCGGAGATGGAGCAGTACGCGTCTTTGCTCGCCGAATGTCAGACACGTCTTGCAGCGCTGGCGGATGAGGTGGTGGAGGTCGTGTGCGGGATACCGATGGTGATGAAAGCGCAGTTATAAGCAGGCGGCAAATTAGTTTGAGAGGAATTATATAGTGAAAAAAATATACAACAGCCTCGTGCTGGCATTTGCGATGTATTCAAAAATACCGACACCAAAGGCTGACTGGGAAAAAGAAAATATGCGTTATGTCCTGTGCTGTTTTCCGCTGGTGGGAGTGGTGATCGGTGCGCTTGTCTGCGGATGGGGGTGGCTTTCAGCACGGCTTTCCATCGGTGTTTTGCTACGGACAGCAGTGTATGTGCTGATCCCGGTGCTTGTCACCGGAGGAATTCATCTGGACGGATTTCTGGACACCTGTGATGCGCTCCATTCCTATGCAGAAAAAGAGCGCAAGCTGGAGATACTTAAAGACCCACATGCGGGAGCATTCGCGATCATCTGCGGGATCAGTTTGTTTGTACTGAATTTCGGGTTGTGGTCAGAGCTGTCGATGCACGGTGTGCGCAGTCTGGCTTTCGGATTCGTTATCAGCCGCTGTCTGAGCGGATGGTCGGTGGCTACATTTCCATGTGCGAAGGATACCGGATTGGCAGCAACCTTTCAGAATGCGGCACACCGGCATGCGGTCGCTGTGATCTGCAGCGTGGAACTGCTTTTGACCTTGGTGGCAGCGTTTTTCAAAGAGCCATTCGGAGCAGCTTGTATGCTTGCCGCAGCCTTTTTGGCGATGGTGTGGTGTTATTTTATGTCGCGGAGACAGTTTGGCGGGATCACGGGAGATCTGGCAGGGTGGTTTTTACAGGTGAGTGAATGTCTGATGGCAGTGGTGGTCGTGATAGGAGATCTGTTATGGTTTTAGTTGTCGGTGGAACGAATCAGGGAAAATATGCGTTTGCAAAATCCTTGTCGGAGGATGTGGTAAAGGATCTGCATATGGAGATCCGGGTGTGCATGGAGCGGGGAGAGGATCCGTGGGTGCTGGCTGAACAGGTGCAGTTGTCACATCCGGGCGGTGTCATTACGCTGGTGGAGCTTGGCTGTGGCCTCATTCCATCAGACGCGTTTGAGCGGGAATACCGGGAGACAGTGGGTCGCATTTCTTGTGAGCTGGCAAAGAAGGCGGATGCGGTGTACCGGGTCTGCTGTGGGATCGCGACGCAGATAAAATGATTCCGGGTCGGAAGTGTTTTCCGGCGAACTATGGATTTCGTATAAAAGATTACAAAGGAAATAGAATCAATGAATATAGTATATTACAGACTGCTTGCGCTCGTGTTGGCGGGTATTCTGGATCAGATATTTGGTGATCCGCGTGTGGCATGGCATCCAATCTGCCTGATCGGAAATCTGATCAGCTGGACAGAAAAATGGACGCGTCCGTTGTTCCCGAGATCAAAGGGCGGGGAGCGCGCGGCAGGCATCTATCTGGTCATTTTTGTGTTGCTGATCGCGACGGCAGTGCCCTTAGCCATTACGCTGGGACTGTACCGTCTGCACCCGGCGGCCGGTGTCCTGACGGAGAGTTTGTTGCTTTATTTTACATTTGCAGCAAGATCACTGGAGCGGGAGAGCATGGCAGTTTCCGATGCACTTGAGAGCAGCGGGGGGGATGCCGGAAGAAAAGCGGTATCCATGATCGTTGGAAGGGATACGGAAAAGCTTACGGAGGCAGGTGTGATCAAGGCAGCGGTGGAGACCGTGGCGGAAAATACATCGGACGGCGTGATCGCACCGATATTTTATGCGCTGATCGGCGGAGCACCGTGTGCCTGTTTTTATAAAGCGGTGAACACGATGGATTCCATGGTTGGCTATAAAAATGACTCCTATCGGTATTATGGCACGGCGGCAGCGCGTCTGGACGATCTGGTGAACCTGATCCCTGCGCGGCTCTCTGCAATCTTGATGATGGCAGCACATGCGGTAGTAAAAAAGAGCCGGAAGTGGCAGGGTGTGCAGAGGCGGTCCTTTACCGATGTGTGGCGGATCTATCGCAGAGACTGTCACGCGCATGCAAGTCCGAATTCGGCACAGACGGAGAGTATCATGGCGGGAGCGCTGGGTGTGCAGCTGGCAGGCGATGCCAGCTATTTTGGCGTCGTGCATCACAAGCCGACGATCGGAGATGATCTGCGTCCGGTGGAGCGTGAAGACATCGCGCGAGCCGTCATGCTGATGAAGGCGACGGCAATACTCGGATGGTTGCTGGCACTGATCATACTTGTGACATTTGCAATTATATAACATGATCAACTGGGAAAATTGAGATTTAGAACCGGTTGAAATAGTGATATCGGGAATGATGAAAGCGAGGAATTATGCGCGTACACGGTGGAGATATTTACAGAAATCCCGGAGTTTTGGATTTCTCGGCAAACTGCAACTGCTATGGCATGCCGGAGTCTGTACGGGAGGCGGCAATGCGCGGCGTGCAGTATGCGGATGCTTATCCGGATCCGGAGTGGGAGGCATTGCGGGAGGCGATCGCAGGATATGAGGGCATAGAGCCGGCGCAGATCGTCTGCGGAAACGGTGCATCGGAGCTTTTGCTGGCACTGGCAGAAGCTTTAAAACCAAGGTGCGCATTGCTGGCAGCGCCTTGCTTTTTGGAATATGAGCGAGTGCTTTCGGCAGTGGGAGCGCAGACGCAGTGGCATCAGTTATCGGAAAAAGATGACTACCTTCCGGGAACAGCTTTTTTGGATGTGTTGAAAAAAACAGATGCGGACATGGTGATCCTGAGCAACCCCAACAATCCGACAGGAACACTACTGTCACCGGAATATCTGAAAGAAATCATAAAGCTGACGAAAGCGCGAGGGATCACGCTCATCATGGACGAATGCTTTCTGGATTTTCTGGAAGAGCCGGAACGCTATAGTGCAAAGCAGTATTTAGAGTCAGACAGTCATCTGATCGTACTGAAGGCGTTTACAAAAACCTTTGCCTGCGCGGGGCTTCGGATCGGTTATCTTTTGTGTTCGGATCAGGATACTATATGCAAATGCAAAACGCATCTGCCGGAGTGGAACGTGTCTCTCCCGGCGAGCTATGCGGGCATTGCAGCGACGAGAGAACGGGCGTGGCTGCGAGAGACGGCAGAAAATATCCGCGCGGAGCGGGAATGGCTGATGGAATGCCTGACGGAACTGGGATATTGCGTGTTTCCGGGGGCTGCAAATTTCCTCTTTTTTGCAGGGAAAGCGGGTCTGTATGAACATTGTCTGTCACATAATATACTGATCCGTGACTGTAGCAATTATCGCGGACTTGGTGCAGGCGCGTACCGCGTATGCGTGCGCAGGCGTGAGGAAAACGAGTGGCTGCTGAAGGTGATCGGGAGCTACAAATGACAGAACGGACATGGATGTGTGAGGTTGTGAAAACACGGTTTGGGAGAGAATCATAAAATGGCAAAAAATATCATGATACAGGGCACGATGTCGGGAGCCGGAAAGAGCCTGCTCGTTGCGGGATTGTGCCGGATCTTCAAGCAGGACGGTTATCAGGTGGCACCGTTTAAATCACAGAATATGGCGCTCAATTCCTTTATCACAAGGGAGGGGCTTGAGATGGGACGTGCACAGGTCGTACAGGCACAGGCGGCAGGGATCGAACCCTCCGTGCGCATGAACCCGATCCTCTTAAAACCCTTGAGCGATGTAGGTTCGCAGGTGATCGTAAACGGTGAGGTGCGCGGAAATATGAGTGCCAGAGATTATTTTGCATACAAAAAAAGCCTGCTCCCGGATATCCGGAAAGCCTATGACTCTCTGGCGGCAGAAAACGATATCATTGTGATCGAAGGCGCGGGCTCTCCGGCAGAGATCAACCTGAAGGAAAATGATATTGTAAATATGGGCATGGCGAAGCTGGTGGATGCGCCGGTGCTGCTCGTGGGCGATATCGACCGGGGCGGCGTGTTTGCGCAGCTCGTCGGAACGGTGACGTTGCTGGAGCCACAGGAGCGGGCGCGTGTCAAAGGGCTGGTGATCAACAAGTTTCGCGGCGACAAGACGATACTTGATCCGGGGATCGAGCAGTTAAAGACACTCTGTGAGATTCCGGTCGTGGGGGTGACACCTTATCTGAACATCGACATTGAGGATGAGGATTCTCTGTCTGAGCGACTGACGAACCATGAAAAAAAGGGCATTCTGGATGTGGCTGTCATCCGTTTGCCGCATATCTCTAATTTTACCGATTTTCTCATGCTGGAGCATGAAGCACACATTTCCCTGCGCTATGTGGATCGACCGTCGCGGCTTGGCACACCGGATCTGATCATTTTGCCCGGCACGAAAAATACGATGGACGATCTGGGGTGGTTGCGGACTTCGGGCATGGAAGCGGTCATGAAAAAGGCGCACGAGAGCGGAAGCATTTTGTTCGGCATCTGCGGCGGATATCAGATGCTGGGGAGTCGGTTGTCCGATCCGGAGCATGTGGAGGCAGGCGGCGAACTGGCGGGACTGGGATATCTGCCGATGCAGACTGTCTTTACAAAGGAAAAAACGAGAACCCGTGTGCGCGGAAAGGTTGTGCCCATCTGCGGTGCGCTTGCAGGGCTCTCCGGCTGTGCGATCGAGGGATATGAGATCCACATGGGAGAGACAGCTGCGAAAACACATCCGTTCACGGAACTGACAGACGAGACGCATGCCATAAAAAAGACGGACGGCGCGGCATCCGAGACCGTATACGGCACCTATGTGCACGGCTTTTTTGACAGCGAGGGTGTGACCGGAGCGCTGGCGTGCGCACTGGCAAAACGGCGGGGTATCACACTGGAACAGACAGCCGGACAGTCCCTTGCCGCGTATCGAGAGGAGCAGTTTGAACTGTTGGCAGCGTCCCTCAGAGAACATCTGGATATGGAGTATATTTATCAGTTGATAGGCAAAAAATAAGGGGGCATTTCATGTCAGAGAAAAAAATACAAAAACCGGTTGTGGATGAACACTATGTCCGTCCGCAGGCGGCGTGGGAGAAAATGAAGGCTGCCAGGAGCATGCGGCAGGCGCAGGAGACCGGAAACTTTCTTACAGAATACAGGGAGAATGACCAGAGCATTTATGAGATGAGAACTCCCATGAAATATTCCATGCGCCGGAGACTTGCAGCGAAATATTCGCAGGACTACATCATGGAGTTGTATTACAGCGCCGGAAACAGCTATGAGATCGCCGGAAATGTGCGCGAAGCGCTGAAGATGTATGAGACCTGCCACAATGACGAGGGAATCTCCCGGCTCCTGATCGAAAACGTAAGAAGAAATCCGGCATCGGGAGAATATTTTGAGCTGAGGCGCTACTATTTGGCGCTGCCGGAGGAAAAGATCAAGGAGAGCGTGGAGCTGATGGCAGGCATGAGTATGCTGCAGTCCATGCTTTTAAACGAAGAAGAAAGTGAGCGCTGGTATCAGGAGCTTGCCGATTATGCGAAGAAAAAGACCGGAGGACAAAAACGGGCAGCAGAGAGCAGACTGCTGTATCTGGATATCGGTCTGCCTCACAGGGGGATCATCCGGTTGACTGACCTGTTCAAGCGGGCAGGGGTGCTTCTGTTGGACAGAAAGCTGGTGCTTCCGGAGTTTTCCGTGACAAGCAATCTGCCCTCCATGATGAATGGAGGAAAAGATTTCTGTGAGTGGAGCAAAAAGGATAAGGAGCTGGCAAAGAGCCTGGGGAAGGTCGTGCCCTTTGTGCTGGGAAAATACGGAAAAGGACTGGTTAATCTGGCACTTGCGGAAAGCTTTTTTGAAAAAGGCGGAGACGATTATGAGGTGGCAACCCTTGCAGGAAGCGGAAGGATGCAGGCGGAGAGCGGCGGAAAGACAGAGCAGATCTTTGTGGCTGTAGGGATACTGACACAGCTGTCCATATTGAATGACCGCATGGAGGATGCGGTGGACATGCTGCATAGTTTTCGACAGGTGGCGGAACAGGAGGCACCGAAGCTGCTGCCCAATATCCGTGCCATGTCGGTGCGCATGGATCTGTATATGGGACGGATCAGCGAAGCTTATCAGTGGCTGGAGGAAGCACCGGATGAGGACGCGGAGTTTAACGGTCTGGAGCGTTATCGTTATCTGACGAAGGTGCGTGTCTATCTGGCATCCGGGCGCAGGGAAAAAACGTTACTCTTACTGGATAAAATGCGTTTTTATGCGGAGAAAGCACACCGGACTTACATAGAGATGGAAGTGAAGATACTGGCAGCCATCGCCATGTACCGCATGGGAAAGGACGGCTGGCAGGAAAAACTGCAGGAGGCCGTGACGAAGGCGGAGGAGTACCATTTTGTGCGTGTTTTGACTAAGGAAGGAGCCGCTGTTCTGGAACTTTTGAAAACAGCACCGCTCACATGGAAGGACCAGTCATTCAAAAAGCAGGTGATGAAAGAGTGTGAGCGGATGGCAGAATTTTATCCGTCATACCTGAAGGAAAAACAGGAAGGAAATGTGACCCTGACCGATAAAGCGCTGAAGATCCTGCGCATGCAGGCAGAGGGAATGTCCGTGGAAGAGATCGCCAGACAGCTGGATCTGTCAAAGGCGGGCGTGAAATATTACAACCAGGAGACCTATAAAAAGCTGGGAGTCAACAACAAGGCAGCCGCAGTAGCGGAAGCCAGAAACAGGCGGCTGATTTGAAAAAGCAGCTTGCATATACGGTCTGTTCGTGTTACACTCAGACCAAAGCATAAGAATCTAATACATATATTGCAGAGGCTGCAGCGATTACTTACAGAATAATTGCCAAAAAACTCTGTTTCTTTCAACAGGATACTATCACCGGTATCATCTACATGTCATAGGATCATGCTTTTAATTTCCAATATGAAAAATTAATAAGCAGGATCAGGATGACGGGGGAAAATCTATATTTGGGTGCCGAAGCCTCCCGGTTCTGCGGAACAGGAGGTATGATGGAGATCATTTCACCAAAGATGGATTTTGCATTCCGGGAGCTCATGGAGGATGACCGGTATCATTCGGTATACCGCATGCGGGACGAGAGAGGAAAGGATTACTCAGATCTGCTGGAGCTACATATCATAGAGTTACGGAAAACGCTGACTGGAAACAATAGGTTAGATGACTGGATACGATTGTTTAATGCGGAGACGGAGGAGGATTTGCATATGATCAAGACAAAGAATGCAGGGGTTCAGAGAGCAAAATACGTCATACAGGAGATGAGCCTGACAGAAGCAATGAGGGATGCGCTGGAGTCTTACCGCAAGAGAAAGATGGATCGAAAGTCCGAGGATGCGTATGTGTACGATCAGGGAAAGGAAGCGGGAGAGCAGATCGGAATGGAGCGAGGAATAGAGCGTGGAGTGGAGCTTGGAATAGAAGCTTTCATACTTGATAATCTGGAAGAAAACATTCCCAGAGAGAGGATCATTGAAAAAATGCAGAAGCGCTTCCAATTGCAACAATCGAAAGCAGAGGCTTATTTTGAACGTTATTCAATGATGCACAACTGATAGATCTTGTTAGATATTGAGATGCCGGTCATGAATGGAATAAAGACATTAGAGCACATCAGAGGACACGAAGAATTTACTGAAATGGTTGCATAAATAAAAAACTAAAACTTCCCATACCCCAAATGGGACTTGTTCCTTGAAAATTCAACAATACAGGCAATCAGATAACAAATTAAGCCCATGCAGCGGATCTGACT
>SFRL01000010.1 GCA_004562765.1 bacterium
TGCGGCTGGCGAACCATTCAACGAGTCTTTAGACTCAGTGCCGGTAACAGGCCCTTATAGGGCCAGAACAAACCACCGGCTAAGCCGGTGGTTCTGATTCGATCAATATTGTTAAAACAGTAAAACTTCACCCTCCAGGATCGCATATTCCACTTCGTCGCCGAGTTCCATTTTTGCCTGACCGCTGGTGCCTTGCGTGATGTCATTTTGCAGGGCTGCGAGCTGATCAGACGGAACCATTGTGTGGATGCACACGCCCTCGGTATATTCGGTGTCCAACGTCGTAATGCCCTTGCTGGAAAGGATATACTGGATTTTTCCGAGACCGGTATAGTCCGTGGTGATCGTCATTTTGCAGCCTTTGTGTCGCTCAATAATAACGGAATTTTTCAGCCCTTCCTGTACGGATTTCTGATAGGCACGCACCAGACCGCCGGTGCCGAGCAGTGTGCCGCCGAAATAGCGGGTCACAACCACTGCAACATTGTGGATATCTTCGCGCAGCAGCACATCCAGCATGGGACGACCGGCTGTGCCGGAAGGCTCACCGTCATCGTTGCAGCGGGTGTTCTCGTGTTTCTCACCGATTGTGAATGCGGTACAATTGTGTCTGGCATCCCAGTATTCTTTTTTCTTTTTGTTAAAGAAAGCAACCGCTTCCTCCTCAGAGGTGACCGGTTCGATCGACGCGATAAAGCGCGATTTTTTTTCTTCGATTTCTCCTGTGCCGCCCTTGTAGACGGTCTTGTATCCTGTTTCACTCATGCATAAAAGTATACCATTTCAGCCGAAAGTTTACAATATCAGAATAAAATGATATAATTAACTCTATCTATAGGCAAAAACAGGAGGCAGACTATGAACTATGGAAAAGAGGGGGCAAAGAAGCAGGCGAAAAAGATGTCTGCAAAGTCTCCCAAGGTTTTACGAAAGTTCAAAGTGGTATTTTATAAACTATTGCTTGTCGCTGCCTTTGCGTTAGTCGTCGGTGTGGCATTTACCGGATTTGGTGTGTACAAGGGGATCATTGATTCCTCGCCCACGATTGACGCGATGGATGTCACTCCCACAGGCTATTTATCTACGGTGCTTGATACGGAGGGCAACACAACGGCAACACTGGTAGCATCAGGCGCAAACCGTGTGTATGTGACGATCGATGAGATCCCGGAGGATCTCCAGCACGCGTTTGTGGCAATTGAGGACGCGCGTTTTTATGAGCACAACGGTATTGATGTCAAAGGTATTATCCGTGCGGGAATGAAAGGCATTCTCTCCGGAGGGCATTTTTCGCAGGGTGCATCTACGATCACGCAGCAGTTGCTGAAAAATAACGTATTTACCACATGGACGACAGACAAAGGCTTTGCGAAGGTCGTTCGCAAGCTGCAGGAACAGTATCTTGCAGTTGAGCTGGAAAAGAAGGTGAACAATAAGGATTGGATCCTTGAAAATTATCTGAATACCGTCAATCTGGGACAAAATTCACTGGGTGTGCAGGCAGCAGCCATGCGCTATTTCAACAAGGATGTCTCGGAACTGACATTATCTGAGTGCGCGGTGATCGCGGGAATCACAAAAAGCCCGGAAGGACTGAACCCGATCAGTCATCCCGAGGCCAATGCTGAGCGACGCGAGGAAGTGCTTAAAAAGATGGAGGAGCAGGGTTATATCACTGCGGAGCAAAAAGAGGAAGCACTTGCGGATAATGTGTACAAGCGCATCAAGAAGGTCAATATTAAAAAGACCGAGGAGAGCAGCCAGATCAACTCCTATTTTGTGGACGAGCTTACCAATCAGGTGCTTGAGGATCTGCAGACAGTGCTTGGTTACACAAAAGCGGAGGCCTACAAGGCGCTCTACAACAGCGGTCTGACCATTTTTTCCACCCAGGATCCTGAGATCCAGGCGATCTGCGACGAGGAGGTCAACAACCTCGACAATTATCCGACGCAGCCGCAGGTGTCTTTTAATTACCGTCTGAGTATCCAAAAGACAGACGGCACGATCGAAAACTATGATGAGCATACGATGCTGGCATATTATCAGTCGGCAAATAAGGACTACGATATCAACTTTGCTTCTGAGGAGGAAGCGTGGGCGGCGATCGAGGCGTACAAGGCAGAGATCATGGAGCCCGGTGATACGATCCCTGAAGGCGGCGAATATATAAACTATACGCTGCAGCCGCAGGCGGCGCTGACGATCATCGACCAGAGTACCGGAGAGGTAAAAGCGATCGTGGGCGGTCGTGGTGATAAGGTGGCAAACCGTACCTTAAATCGCGCAACAGACTCTACCCGTCAGCCGGGATCCACGTTTAAGGTGCTGGCGGCTTACGCGCCTGCATTGGACGGAGCGGGCATGACGCTGGCGACTGTGGAGGATGATGCTCCTTATGAATATGCCAACGGTACATCGCTGAAAAACTATGATAACCGTTATCGCGGTTTTACGAATTTCCGCACGGCGATCACTTATTCTATCAATGTCGTGACAGTCAAATGTCTGACGGACATCGGTGTGGACAACGGCTATTCTTATCTGCAGGATTTTGGATTTACGACGTTAAGAGACAGTGACCGTGTGCAGTCCCTGGCGCTGGGCGGTGTCACGGACGGTGTGACAAATCTGGAACTGACAGCGGCTTATGCGACGATCGCGAACGAGGGTACTTATACGAAACCGCGGTTCTATACGAAGATCCTTGACCATGACGGCAATGTGCTGATCGACAATACACCCCAGACAAAGAGCGTGCTTAAGGAGACGACAGCATGGCTTCTGACAGATGCGATGAAGGATGTCATCACGACCGGAACCGGAAGACTCTGCAATTTTCCGGGAATGACACTCGCCGGAAAGAGTGGTACGACAACAAAGAACAGAGATGCCTTATTTGCAGGATATTCGCCGTACTATACGTGCGTGGTATGGGGCGGATATGATGATAATACCCCGCAGGGCAGTGGAACGACCAGCTACCCGAAGCTGATCTGGAAGGCTGTCATGCAGAGACTGCATGAGGGACTGGAAAACAAAGATTTCGAGATGCCGGAAGGGATCGTGCAGTGTAAGGTATGTAAGAAGTCCGGAAAGCTGGCAAAGGCTGGACTGTGTGACTGTGATCCGCGCGGCTCGCAGGTGACAACCGAGTATTTTGCGGCAGGCACGGAGCCGACGGAGTATTGCGATACGCATGTTGCAGTGACGATCTGTGAGGCATCCGGAAAACCGGCAGGGCCTTATTGCCCGGAGGAAGAAGTCAAGACATCTGCATATATCAGCGGAGGTTCGGCAGGAACAGAGGATTCACCGTATCTGTTGCCTTCAAATCTCAGCACGGATACCTGCCCGGTTCACTCGGCAAATGATTTGGAGCCGGTTGACATTACCGGAGAGACCGGAGGAGAAAATCCTCCGCCACCGGTCATTGATGACGATGGAGAAGAGGACGAGCCGCCGGATTCGCATACGGGACTCGAGGGTGAGGATCAGACGCTGATCGCTCCGGATGATATATCGGATTAACCAAACCGGAACATCATAGAGAAAAAACGAGCCATCTGACATGGATTGATACAAAAGCATGTCAGATGGCTTATTTTTATGTGTAAATCAATCGTGTTTTAAATGCTGCTTACTGGTTTGGATTGCTTTTTTTCGTCGGGATGACAAAATCGGGGTGTTCGCCCAGCCATGTCGTCTGCGGCATACAGCTCAACATCCACAGATCATCCTCGGACAACGTAAAGTCAAAGATTTCGGCGTTGGCAACCATGTGCTCATAGGAAGATGCCTTCGGAATCGGTAGAATGCCTTTTTGTACAAGAAAACGCAGACAGATCTGAGCGATCGAGCGGTCATATTTTTTCGCGAGTCGGGAAAGGATCGCATTACCGGCAAGGGCGTTCTCGTTTCCTCTGCCCAGCGGGCTCCACGCCATCGGAACGATGTCGTTTGCCTGGCAGAAAGCGACGGCGGCTTCCTGGGAATAGCCCGGATGCAGCTCCAACTGGTCAACAACCGGCTTGAGCCGGCAATTGTCGAGAATATTTTTCAGATGATGCGGCAGAAAGTTGCTGCAGCCGATGGCACGAACTTTGCCTGCGTCAACGAGTTCTTCGAGCGCACGCCATGTTTCCAGATCCAGTTCCTTCCAGTTCTCGTCATCAGTGCCGGTCTGGCGCGGCCAGTGGATCATGTACAGATCGACATAATCCATCTGTAAACGTTCCAGAGATGCTTCCAATGCTTTCTTTGCATTGTCGTAGCCCATCTCATCGATCCACAGTTTGGTCTCGATGATAAATTCGCTTCGTGGCAGACCGCTCTCTTTGATCGCTGCCCCCAGTACGCGCTCTGTCTCGTAGAGTGACGCTGCATCAAAAAAACGGTAGCCTGCGCGGATCGCGTCAAGGATGACAGCCTTTCCGTCGCCGTTGATCGTCTGATACGTACCAAAACCGATGCATGGCAGCTTCATGCCATTATTTAATGTGTAGCAGTCCTGTATAGATTTCATGTGTGAATACCTCCGATGTAAAGAATTTGCTGCTGTCCGGCTGGCTGACAGCGTCATGTTTCTACTTCCAGTTTAATTTTTGCAGGGTGCAATTGCAAGGGGGGAAATGGTAAATTTCTATTGATAAATTTTTTGAAATTTGTTGTTGACAAATGATGATTTAGTGTATATAATGATTGTTGTTGTGAAGCGCTATCGCCAAATGGTAAGGCAACGGACTCTGACTCCGTCATTTCCAGGTTCGAGCCCTGGTAGCGCTGCTAAGGCATCCGAGTGATCGGATGCCTTTTTTTTGCGCGTTCAAGAGTGTACAAATTCTCGTAGAGAGGGTATAATATCATTATTCAGAAATGAAAAGAGCAGATGTTCAGGAGAACCATATATGAAAAAATTAATATCTTTTATTTGTGTCTTGACAATGGTCATCACGATGCTGCCTGTAACTGCGCAAGCGGCTGCGGACAGTATTACGATCGGTCTGTATGACAGCTATGACTGTGACGGATATTTTTATGGACAGAATGCTGCCAGATTTCAATCATCAGATCCGGATGTGGTTAAGATCATAAATGATCAGATGATAGGTGTGTCTGTGGGAAGCGCGACAGTCACGGCTACTACCGGAAAGAAGAAGGTAAAGCGGAAAGTGACCGTAAAAAATTACGAGTCATATTTCTCGTTGAATTCGGTTTCCGTCAGCCTGTATCCGGGTGAGACTTATGCTCTTGACACGGATGGAACGGTGTCAAAAGCTGCCTATTCATCGCGGGATACATCTGTTGCAACGGTCGATAAAAACGGGAAGATCAAAGCCAAATCCCCGGGAACCACATTTGTTGATGTGAAATCCGGTACGATGAAGAAACATTGTGCAGTGACGGTTATAGATAAGGCCAATCAGTCGGATATCATCACATTTAAGGCTGATCCCGATACAACATATATTTCAAAATGGAAATTTAAGAATAAAAGCAAATACATCCTGGCGATACATCCCGGTACATATCTTCCGAATGATTTTGAGACTATACTTGATCAGATGATCGCACGGATCGAGAAGGCATCCGGACTTCAGATGCATCCGTCAAAAAAACTTTGGAAGTATCCTGCGACAAGCCTGTCATATGGGTTGGCGGGAGATCGGATACGATGGGAGATCATTGCGGGGTGAATATACGCTCTGCGGATCTGAGCTTGAAGAATGAGTCCGCCGTGAACGTTGGACGCTGGATCGCAAACTGCATTATTTATAGAAACAGTACCTATACCGGAGAGATATTGGGAAGTTTTTATGGAAAAACGATTGCACAGCATGCACTCAAGGGCTCATCTTTTGTGGATGCGAATTATAAGGTAGTACCTGATGATATTGAGACAATGGAATCGGACTGGGAGAGCGTGACTGCCTCAAAAATGGAATCCTACCTGACCACCCAAAATCTCCAGTCTGATACCGAGTCGTATTTTCCGGAATACCTGTACAAAACCTATGGGGCAACCACGATCAATAAGATCATTCGGAAAATTAATGCGGAGAACAAAAAGAAGGGTGTTACCTATTCCGGAGGTATGGGCATATCACCGAAGAGATGTCTCGCGATCTGTAAAGCTTATACATCAGCCAATGTGGTGGAGGATTATGTAAAATATTTTAAGGCGAGAGCGAAATATTTGATGGATCCATTAACACCTATTATTGATTATTCTGCAAAAAACGGTGATACCATTGATGTCACTCCTTACGGCTACGGCTGGGCAGAGTACTGTAATTACGGCAGTGCCGCTTATTCAGGAACGGTTACATATGATTTTACGGAAGCTATGAAATATTTTACCGTGAATTGCGGACAGAAGGTTACCGGACTTTATGGAGTAGGTTTTGTTTGCGGTGAAGGAGAAATGACGCTTAAGATCTACGATAAAAATGATCGTCTTCTGGACACTATGACAGGAAGTAAACGTCTGGATGTATATCAGGATGGCGCGGTAAAAGTGGAAGTGTCCGGAGAGACAGGAATGAACGATTTTATGCTCTATTACTATATAACAAATTTCAGTAAGTATGCCACTCAGGTACAGGAATATTAGAAATATTGAGCAAAAAGACTTTAAGGGGGACTTGAAACATGAGATTAGCGATTTTAGGAAACGGATTTTTGGCAGGCATTATTGTGGAGGCATTGCAAAAAGGCATGCTGTCCGACTATGAGCTGGTGGGGATCCTCGGACGAAGTGAAGAGAAAACGCGCACTCTGGCAGAGAAAGCGGGCTGCGCAGCGTGTTTTACGATCGAGGACCTGTTGGAACAAAAACCGGATATTGTGGCGGAGGCGGCTTCTGTGGCAGCCGTGAAGGATTACGCGGAGCAGATCCTGTCTGCCGGGGCAGGCATGGCAGTGTTGTCCATCGGAGCGTTTGCGGACCGCGCTTTCTACGAACGTGTGGCGCAGACCGCAAAGGAACATGGAACAAAGGTGCATATTGCTTCCGGTGCGATCGGAGGTTTTGATGTGCTGCGGACAGTGTCGTTGATGGACGAGGCAAGGGTGACCTTTGAGACACACAAAGGACCGGCTTCTCTGCAGAATACACCGTTGTTTGAGGACCATCTGATGACAGATACCGAAGAAACACAAGTGTTTGACGGAACCGCGAAGGAGGCGATCGCCCTGCTTCCCACAAAGGTCAACGTGGCGGTGGCGGCATCGGTGGCGAGTGTGGGACCGGATGCGGAGCATGTGCAGATCACGAGCGTGCCGGGATTTGTGGGTGATGACCACCGGATCACGGCAGAGATCGATGGTGTGAAGGCTGTGGTGGACATCTATTCTTCCACAAGTGCCATCGCAGGCTGGAGTGTGGTAGCGCTGCTGCAGGATCTGGCATCGCCGATCGTTTTCTGAAAAAGAGGTTATAACTGGTCGTGACGCGGGACGAAAAGGGTTCCCATGTCATATGGCAGCATTAGAAAGGGGAAAAATATGTTTGAGAAATTAGTGGCGATCGAGCCGGTACATCTGGTAGATGCAGGTGTAGAAGAATTGAAAAAATATGCAAAGGAGATCGTTCTCTATGACGATATCCCGGCGGATGATGCCGAGATCGTGCGAAGGATCGGAGATGCGGATGCTGTGCTTGTGTGCTATACCTCGCGGATTACCGGAGAAACGCTGGCACAGTGCCCGAACGTGAAATATGTTGGTATGTGCTGTAGTCTGTATTCCGAGGCGAGTGCGAATGTGGATATTGCATATGCAAGGGCGCACGGTATTGATGTCAGGGGCATCCGTGACTATGGTGACCGTGGTGTCGTGGAGTTTGTGCTCTGCGAGCTGGTGCGCTTCCTGCACGGTTACGACCGCCCGATGTGGAAGGATCAGCCCCAGGAGATCACCCGGTTAAAGACCGGAATCATCGGACTTGGCGTGTCCGGTGGAATGATCGCGGAGGCATTGCAGTTCATGGGGGCAGAGGTCAGCTACTACAGCCGTTCCAGAAAGCCGGAAAAAGAGGCAGCAGGCCTGATCTACCGAGATCTGCCGGAGTTGCTGTCACATTGTGATGTGGTGTTTACATGTCTGAATAAAAATGTTATTCTACTTGGTGAGAAAGAGTTTGAGATACTCGGAGAAGGAAAGATCTTATTTAACACTTCGATTGGACCTTCTCATGAGGTGGAGGCGCTGAAAAAATGGCTGGAAGCCGGTGATAACTGGTTTGTTTGCGATACAGCAGGAGCTATCGGGGATGCTTCGCTTGTGGATCATCCACATATCGTGTGTGAGCAGGCATCCGCGGGCTGTACGGCGCAGGCCTATGAGTTGTTGACAGAGAAGGTACTCGCAAATATCAAAGACCATTTGGCATGCTAAACAATGTTTTGACAGAGGAGGGATACGATGAAACGAAGAGGATGTTATTTGTGCGTGGTATTATCGGTATTGCTGACAATCGTTGTTCTGACAGTTACTATACTGCCTGCAACTGCTTTGGCAGCTGCAAAGGTATCCTTGAATACAACCGAAAAGAAGATTCAGGTAGGCGAGATCTATCGGCTGAAGTTAATGAATGCCAAGGGCACGGTGGAGTGGAAGTCCAGTGACAATAAGGTGGCAGAGGTGAATGAAAAGGGCAAAGTGAAAGGAGTTGCAACCGGTACTGCGACGATTACAGCCGTTTATAAGAAAAAGAATTATTCGTGTACCGTCACGGTAAAGCATCCGGTCGAGGATGATGAGATGGAGAATAAGAAGATCGGCCCTGTGAATATCTGTTATTCGAAGGAACTGACCACAACGGCTTCAGAGGATAAAGGGAAATATATCTGGACGGCGAAAAATTCTGAAGCTTCGGAGATCATAAAGCTGACCATTATTTATACTGCGCCTCAGACAATGACCTATGATTTTATTGAGGAACAATTTTCGAAGGAATTTACGGAAGATTCGGCCAAAGCCCGGTTTGAAAAGGAGGGCTATAGTGATGTGAAGCTGAAACGGGTGAAGAAAGCTTCCTATAAGCTTCCGTCAGGAAAGGCATTGCGCGCATCTGCACGTATTTCTGCTAAGAAAGGCGGAGAAGAGTGTCAGGAGGAACGGGTCATCTATATCTTTTCCAAATCGAATTACTTGTATGCTTTTTCGGGTCAGGCGTTGGAAGATGGAAGTTTTAGCAACGTAGACAAAACAATAAAAGAAATGCTGAAGACGATGATCTTCTTATAATAAAAGAAAGCAGCCCGGGCAGGCTGCTTCTTTGCTTTGAAGACATCGTGTATGGATCAATAGCCAAGTGTTTCTCCCACCAGAATGACATGGATGCGATCCGGTGTGTAGCATCTGCGTGTGATGACAGTATGGCTGCACATGCACTCGGGAGAGAGACAGTCATGGCAGAAGCCGGTCGTGGCGCAGGGAGTCTGCTTGTTCAGACGGACACCGTTTGCGGGAGCAGCGATGTCACTGACTCTGTTTACGCCGTCCTCCACGGTAGATACAAGCTTGTTCATGCCGACGACCATTACGACTTTGTCAGGCCCGTAGATCAAAGCGGCGACACGGTTTCCGTTGCCGTCGATATTGATCAGCTCGCCGTCCAGGGTGATGGCGTTTGTGCTCATAAAATAGACATCACTGCTGAAGGAATCGCGGTACATCTGCTTGGTCTCCTCCGGGCTGCTTGCCTTGCTCCGGTCGATCAGGCGGATGTCGCTGCGGTTTCTCAGCATGTCCATCACACCGCTGTCCGATAAGGACATGGAGCCGCCGAAGGAAACGGTGGAACCGGCCGGAACCAGCTCCTCGGCCAGTTTTACTGCGGATGCGCAGTCTGAGCAGTAGTAGCCTCTCATATTTCTTTTTTCCAGTGCTTTGATGACGGTCTTTGCCTGAATTTCATAGGTTTTCTTTAATACATCTGACATGATCTTTAGATCCTCCTTATATGTGAAATGTTCGATCGGGTAGTAACTGATGTCTGTTAAGGGAGCGCTATATGCCAACCTTCTTACAGATGTCTGCACAGCAGCAGCGGTCGCAGTGCGGTGTGGTCCGTGCGGTGCACACATCACGTCCGTGGTACACCAGACGATGACAGAAATCGCTGCCTTCCTCCGGCGGGATCAGCTTCCAGAGTGCCATCTCGACTTTTTTCGGCTCCTTGATGCCATCCACCAGTCCCATACGGTTGACGAGGCGGATACAGTGCGTGTCTGTCACGATGGCGGGTTTGCCGAATACATCACCCATGATGAGATTGGCACTTTTTCTTCCGACACCCGGCAAAGTAAGCAGTGCGTCAAAATCATCCGGCACCTTTCCGCCGAAGTCATCCCGCAGCATTTTCATGCACGCACTGATGTCGCGCGCTTTGCTGTGACCGAGACCACAGGGTTTGACGATCGCTTCAATATCAGTCACGTCCGCATCGGCAAGCGCTTCCACGGACGGGTATTTTTCATAGAGTCCCTGGACGACAACGTTGACCCGCGCGTCGGTACACTGTGCCGCCAGACGGACACTGACCAGCAGTTTCCATGCCTCGTTGTAGTCCAGCGTACAGCCTGCGTCGGGGTATTCCTGTTTTAAACATTCAATGAGCGCAAGCGCTCGTTCTTTCTTTCGCATGGCAGATTTCCTCGTTGCTAAATATTTGACACTTTCGGTTTCTTAAATACTGAATTTATGTTACACTAATCGTTGGGATTTTGCAATCGGCAGATGATGCGGGAGGTATGGAGATACGTGAAGAAAAAGATTTTGACAGGGATCACGATTGCAGTCGTAGTACTATTTGTCATATATACAGTGTTTATCTATTTTCTGGTGAGTGCATGCCTTGTGCCTTCTTTTATGGAAAAGCTGGATGCATCCGAGGAGATTACGGAAAAGGGCTATTCTGAGCAGGTTCACACATCTGATATCAGCGAAAACCGGAAAAAAGCGATCGAGCAGACGAAGGAGTGGCTGGAAACGGCGCAGGGTCAAAAACTGCGACGGAAAACAGCGGATGGTTATGAGCTGGTGGCAACAGAGTTTTTTGCAGAGGAGGACAGCCACAAGTGGGTGCTGCTCTTGCACGGTTATACCGGCTGGAAGGAGGAAATGTATCCTTTTGCGTACTGGTATCACGAGCAGGGCTATCATGTGCTTGTGCCGGATCTGCGCTGCCAGGGAGAGAGCGAGGGTGATTTTATAGGAATGGGATGGACGGACAGCTTCGACTGCGAACTGTGGCTGGACTATATTCTGGAACAGGATGCACAGGCACAGATCGTTCTGCACGGACAGTCCATGGGCGCATCCACGGCGCTCATTATGAGCGGAAACGAAATGCTTCCCAAGCAGGTGAAGGCAGTGATATCGGACTGTGCCTACACCAGTGCCTATGAGATGTTTGGCGATAAGATCACCGAATGGTTCGGACTGCCGGCGTTTCCGTTTGTGGACAGCGCGTGCCTCATGCTGCGTCTCCGGGGTGGCTATGATCTGAAGGATGCCTCGGCGATCAATGCGGTAAAAAAGAGTGCGACACCGACACTGTTCATCCACGGGGAAAAGGATGCAATGATCGACGTGGGCATGTCGCAGGAATTATATGAAGCGGCAGCGTGTGAGAAGGAACTGCTCATTGTGGAGGGCGCCGGGCACGCGCAGTCACAGGACAAGGCACCGGACGACTATTACGGTGCGATCGCCCGGTTTTTAAAGGAGGAATTTTATGACAACAGCAGAGAGTAAACAGGCAGAGCTGGGATACAAACCGATCACCGGGTTGATGGTGCGCATGGCGGTGCCGGGCATTATCGCGCAGCTGATCAACATATTATACAGTATCATTGACCGTATTTATATCGGGCACATTCCGGGCGTGGGAGCGAATGCGCTGACGGGTGTGGGACTGACGTTTCCGATCATCACCCTCGTATCGGCATTTGCGATGATCGTTGGGGCAGGAGGCGCGCCGCTGGCCGCCATCGCACTGGGAAAAAGGGATCGTGACGAGGCAGAAAAAATACTGGGAACAGGTGTCTTTCTGCTGATCTGTTTTGCGCTTGGCATCATGACGGTCTTTTATATCTGGAAACGTCCGCTGCTGCGCATGTTTGGTGCCAGTGATGCCACGATCGGATATGCGGACACCTACATCAGCATCTATCTGATCGGGACGATCTCCGTACTATTGTATATGGGTTTGAATCAGTATATCATCGCACAGGGCAAATCTGTGACGGCTATGCTTTCCGTCGGGATCGGAGCGGTGCTGAATCTGGTGCTGGATCCGATCTTTATCTTTGTGTTTCATCTGGATGTGCGCGGTGCAGCGCTCGCGACAGTCATTTCACAGACGGCAAGCGCGCTGTGGGTCGTTCGTACACTGACGAACAAAAAGGCATCACTGACGCTGCGCATTTCGTTGATCCGCCCGTTTAAAAAAGAAATGAAGGATATTCTGGCGCTGGGTGTATCGCCTTTCATCATGGCATCCACGGAGAGCCTGATCAGTATCGTCATCAACCGGGGACTTTCCACGTACGGCGGTGATCTGTATGTCGGTTCCTTCACGATTATCCAGAGCATCATGCAGATGATCTCTGCTCCTGTGCAGGGCTTCACGCAGGGTGTTCAGCCGATCATCAGTTACAATTACGGAGCCGGAGATTATGACCGCGTGCGCGGTACTTACCGGCGCATGATCGGAACTACTTTTGCGTTCGTCACGCTGGCTACGCTGTGTACGATCCTGTTTCCGACTGTATTTGCAGGCATGTTTACGAATGAACAGCCACTCATTGAGCTGGTGGGAGAGGTCATGCCCGTATTTATGCTGGGCATGCTGGTGTTCGGACTGCAGAACGGTATCCAGCCGACGTTCGTGGCACTCGGTCAGGCGAAAATATCTCTGTTTATCGCAGTGCTCAGAAAGATCATTCTGCTCATCCCGCTGGCGATCCTTTTGCCGTATCGTTTTGGTGTCATGGGCGTGTACTATGCGGAGCCCATCTCGGATGTGCTCTCGGCGGCAACGGCGACAACGCTGTTTATACTGAATATCAAGCGCATCTTAAAAGACTAGCCAAAAGGATAGTTTTGCAATAATCTTTCACATTTTTTCAATTATATCTATTGAGTGTAAATGGTATTTTATGGTAGTATAAGATATTGTATGAAACACAAATGATAAATGGAGGATTTGTTATGCAGGACATCTGTTCCCTGGTGTATACCAACGAAAACTGCATCGGCTGCAACAAGTGCATCAGCGCCTGTTCCTGTGTCGGTGCTTGTGTGGCAGTAGCGGATGAGAACGGAAACAACCGCATCGAGGTCAGTGAAGACAAGTGTGTTGCTTGTGGTGCGTGCTTTGACGTGTGTGAGCATGGGGCGCGCGAGTATCGGGATGATACCGAGCAGTTTTTTGCAGATCTGGCAAAAGGAGAGAAGATCTCTGTGTTGATCGCGCCGGCATTCAAGGCGAATTATCCGAATGAGTACGAGAGTGTGCTCGGAGGTTTGAAAAAGCTGGGTGTCAACCGCCTGATCAGCATTTCTTTTGGCGCGGATATCACGACATGGGGCTATTTGAATTATGTGCAGAAGTACAACTTTGTGGGCGGTATTTCGCAGCCCTGCCCCGCAGTTGTCGGCTATATTGAGCGCTATATTCCACAGCTTCTTCCGAAGCTGTTCCCGGTACAGAGCCCGCTGATGTGCGGCGCGATCTACTGCCGAAAGGAACTCGGCATAACGGATAAGCTGGCATTTATCAGCCCGTGTATTGCGAAAAAGCTCGAGATGGAGGAACCGGAAAATGAAGGTCTGGTACAATACAATGTGACCTTTGACCATCTGATGAAATATGTGCGTGAGCACGGTGTGAGCGGTCCGCTCAGCACAGATGAGATTGAATATGGTCTGGGCTCGATCTATCCGATGCCGGGCGGATTGAAGGAAAATGTATACTGGTTTCTCGGTGAGGACGCCTTTATCCGTCAGATCGAGGGCGAAAAGCATATGTACCACTATCTGGAGCGGGAGAAGGAGCGCATTGCAAAGGGCGCAACACCGTATTTGTTTATCGATGCATTAAACTGTGGTAACGGCTGTATCTGCGGAACTGCTACGGAGGAAGAACTGTCCAACACCGATACGGCGCTGGAAGCTCTGCTGCAGATCAAAAAAGACAGTAAAAACAACAAGCACAAGCATACATGGTCTCGAAAACTGACACCAGCCCAGCGTCTGGCACAGCTCAATCGGCAGTTTAAAAACCTGAAGCTGGAGGATTATGTGAGAACCTACACGGACCTGTCTGACCAAGTGGACTTTCAGATGCCGACGGAGGAGCAGCTGCAGGAGATCTATCGGCAGATGGGTAAGACGACGGCTGTCGAGCAGAAGATCAACTGTTCCTGCTGTGGATATGATACCTGTCGTGAGATGGCAACCGCAATCTTTAACGGGTTTAATAATAAGAATAACTGTATTCATTTCATCAAAAAAGAAGTGGAGCAGGAACGCGAAAATGCGCTGGCACTTGCAGCGGAGAATGAGC
The DNA here is from genome assembly GCA_004562765.1 of bacterium. GTDB lineage: Bacteria > Bacillota > Clostridia > Lachnospirales > Lachnospiraceae > W0P33-017. The sequence goes on from SFRL01000010.1 coordinate 14,579, forward strand.
TTGAACGTGAGCAGAAGGCACAGCAGCATGCGCGTGTGATGGAGACCGTTGACCGGGTAAATACAGAATTTGAGGATGTGAAGAATATTCTTGAGCAGTTGGCCCAGGGCAATGCCGGAAGTGCGGAGGAGAGTTCACATCTTGCAGCGGATATGAGTGAGATCAACCGTTTCTGTGACAGATTAAATGCGTCGATGACGGATATTCTGGAGCTGATCGGGGACTTGAACAAAAATAATGAAGCGGTTGTTGAGGTCGCAGACCAGACAAATATGCTGGCACTTAACGCGAGTATCGAGGCAGCCCGTGCCGGTGAGGCAGGAAGGGGATTTGCAGTCGTTGCCGGCGAGATCAACAGTCTCGCGATGCAGTCCAGAGAGACTGCGGAACACTCTGAGGAGAGTCAGCGGAAGATAGAGAATTCTCTGAATACCATTTCAGAAGAAGCAAAGGAACTGTTAGAGACAGTTTCCAAGATTTCCGGTCGTATTGAGCAGCTGGCTGCAGTCACAGAGGAGATCTCGGCATCTACGGATCAGATCCTGAGCTCCACTGAGCATGTAAAGGACGAACTGAATCATTTAACAGAGTAACAGAAAAGCGGATATGCGTTTGAAGGCGCATATCCGCTCTTTATTTTCAGATCAGTCTATTTTTTCGGGGCAATGCTTCGCTTCATTGCCTCAAAACTTTCCTTGCTGATAACATGCTCGATCTTGCATGCATCCTCCGCAGCAATATCTGCCGGTACACCAAGGCTTTCCAGATAGGAGGAAAGGAATTCATGGCGCTCATAGATCATTTCGGCAATCTTCCGACCTTCATCCGTCAAATAGATAAAACCGGCATCTGTCACAGTGATATGGTTTTTCTCACGGAGATTTCTCATGGCGATGCTGACACTTGATTTTTTATAATTTAATTCATTTGCGATATCCACGGAGCGCACGACAGGAAGTCGTTTGCTCAGGATCAGGATCGTTTCCAGATAATTCTCCGCTGATTCATTTACTACAAGACCCATTTATCGTCCCCTCCTATATTACAATCCGTTTGCATTTTTTTATACATCGTAGTTTATCATAGCATATAATTGACAAAAAAACAAATAAGTGTAAACTAAATTTCGTTTGTCCTATCTTTAAAAAGTTATTGACAACTAACCAAAAACAGACTATACTAACGAATGAAAAAAGGAAACGGCGTATGAAAAGGAGGTCTGTGTGATGCCCCTGACAATGGTAAAGTGCGGAGAGCCGAATACGGTCAAGCGTGTCGGCGGAAAAGAGGAAACGAAAAAATTTCTGGAGAATCTGGGATTTGTCACCGGAAGTGTGGTGACGGTGGTGTCTGCGATCAGCGGTAATCTGATCGTAAATGTGAAGGATTCGCGTGTTGCTCTGGGTAAAGACATGGCAAATAAGATCATGGTATGAGATCCGGATTTAGGAAGGAGAATGGAGGAGTATATGAGTACGTTAAAGGATGCAAAGGTCGGCGCTCACATCAAGGTTGCACGATTGAACGGTGAGGGCGCGGTTAAGAGAAGAATTATGGATATGGGCATTACCAAAGGTGTGGAGGTATATGTTCGTAAGGTTGCACCGCTGGGGGATCCCATCGAGGTCACGGTCAGGGGTTATGAGCTGTCACTGCGCAAAGCAGATGCTGAAATGATCGAGGTGCAGTAGGCATATTTTTTTTGGACGAAAGTTAGCAAAAACTAACATTTGATAGGAGGAACAAATACATGGCAGTCAAAATTACACTTGCCGGAAATCCAAATTCCGGTAAGACGACATTATTTAATGCATTGACCGGTTCGAACCAGTTTGTCGGTAACTGGCCGGGTGTCACGGTTGAGAAAAAGGAGGGAAAGCTCAAGGGTCATAAGGATGTTGTGATCATGGATCTCCCGGGAATTTATTCTTTATCCCCATATACCTTGGAAGAAGTAGTGGCGAGAAATTATCTGATCACGGAGCGCCCGGATGCGATCTTGAATATTGTGGACGGAACGAATCTGGAGCGCAATCTGTATCTGACGACGCAGCTTTTGGAACTCGGTATTCCGACTGTGATCGCGGTCAATATGGCAGATCTCGTGGCAAAAAACGGAGACGAGATCCATATGGAAGCACTTTCGAAAAAGCTGGGCTGTGAGGTTGTGGAGATCTCCGCACTCAAAGGGACCGGTGTACAGAAGGCGGCAGAGAAAGCCGTTGCACTGGCGACAGAAAAGGCAACAGCACCCGTTCCGGTATCGTATGGGAAAGAACTGGAGGAGGCAATCTGCTCCGTGTCCGCGAAGATCTCCGGTGTGGAGGAGGTGCAGAAGCGTTTCTTTGCGATCAAGCTGCTGGAACGGGATGATAAGATCGCTGCGAATATGATGAATGTCCCGAATGTGGATTCGGATATCGAGAAGCTGGAACATGCGTTGGATGATGATGCGGAGAGTATCATCACGAATGAGCGCTATACGTTTATCTCTTCTATTATCAGTGACTGTATGACAAAGGCTGACAGCAGGGAAAAACTGACTGTTTCTGACAAGATTGACCGGATCGTGACAAACCGTATTCTGGCGCTGCCGATCTTTGCGCTGGTCATGTTTGTCGTTTATTATGTATCGGTGTCAACCGTCGGTGGTTTTGTGACAGACTGGACGAATGACGTGCTGTTTGGTGAGATCATTCCCCCTGCCATCGAGACGGGCCTACATGCGATCGGCTGCGCAGACTGGCTGCAGGGGCTGATCCTCGACGGAATCGTGGCAGGTGTCGGAGCGGTGCTTGGTTTTGTACCGCAGATGCTGGTGCTGTTTATCTTCCTCGCATTTTTGGAGGGCTGCGGATACATGGCGCGTATCGCGTTTATCATGGATCGAATTTTCCGCAAGTTTGGTCTTTCGGGTAAATCATTCATTCCGATGCTGATCGGTTCCGGATGCGGTGTTCCGGGTATTATGGCTTCGCGAACGATCGAGAATGACCGTGACCGCAAGATGACGATCATGACGACGACGTTCATTCCCTGCGGCGCAAAGCTGCCGATCATCGCAATGATCGCCGGTGCGTTTTTTGACAATTCCGGATGGGTGGCGTGGAGCGCATGGCTCGTCGGGATTGCTGCGATCGTAAGCTCCGGTATTATCTTAAAAAAGACAAAAATGTTCGCGGGCGACCCGGCTCCTTTTGTCATGGAGCTTCCCGCATATCATATGCCCACTGTCGGCAATGTGCTCCGCTCCATGTGGGAGCGCGGTTGGTCTTTCATCAAGAAGGCCGGTACGATCATTCTTTTATCAACGATCATTCTGTGGTTTTTGATGAGCTTCGGCTGGGTAGACGGCAGCTTTGGCATGCTCGAGGCAGAGCAGCTGGATGCAAGTGTTCTGGCGAAGATCGGCGGACTGATCGCATGGATCTTTGCACCACTGGGCTGGACACAGGCAGGCGAGGGCTGGAAGATGGCCGTGGCTGCCGTGACCGGACTGATCGCCAAGGAGAATGTTGTTGCGACGTTTGGTATGCTCTTTGGATTTGCAGAAGTCGCAGAGGACGGCGCAGAGATCTGGGGCAATCTGGCACAGGTCATGACACCGGTTGCAGCGTTTGGCTTTATGGTATTTAATCTGCTGTGTGCTCCCTGCTTTGCAGCGATGGGTGCGATCAAGCGTGAGATGAACAACGCAAAGTGGTTCTGGTTTGCTATCGGATACCAGAGTATTCTGGCTTACATCGTTGCCATGTGTATTTACCAGATCGGAACCGTATTTATGACAGGCGCATTCGGCATCGGAACTGTTGTTGCGATCCTGTTTGTGATCGCATTTATCTGGCTGCTCGTGCGTCCGAAGAAGGAGAGCGTTCATTTGAAAATGAATGTAAATATTGCAAAAACAAAGTAACTGGCAGATAATAAGATAAAAATATAAAGGAGGGTATACAAAATGGGAACAGTTCTTGTATTGATCGTGCTGGGCGTAGTGGTTGCCCTCATCATCCGCAGCATGATAAAGGATAAGAAAAACGGCAAGTCGACCTGCGGTGGAGACTGTAGCCGCTGCAAGGGGTGTCATTAAAAATACACATTGCTATTTTCGACAAAAGGAGCTACAATATGCCTAGAAAGGCGGATTTTAGCTTATGGAAATCGACAGAACCGGTCTGGAAGACCGTATCATGGATGTATTCCTGAACAGTACCAATGAGCGCGGATATTTATTTGTCACGAATCTGGAAACAAATGTGACAAGATGGTCGCAGAATGCTGTGGAATACTTTCAGATGCCGGGCGAGTATATATATAATATGGATTCCTTTTGGGACAAGCGGATCCATCCGGATGATCTTGCAGAGTACAAACGAAAATTGAAAAATGTTCTCTCCGGGCGTCATGAGTGGGAATATTTTGAATACCGGATTCAAAATGGTGCCGGAGATTATGTGGTGTGTACCTGTAAATGTACGGTTGCCAAGGGAAAAGACGGGGAACCGGATCTGTTTTCCGGTACGATCATTAACAGAGGAATCGGAGAGATCATCGACCCGGTGACACTGCTGCAGACAAATCATCGTTTTGTGGATCATCTGGAGCGGATCGTGAGAGCACGGTGGAAAACGGTGGTGATGGATGTGGAGATCAGCAAATTCAGCCGTATCAGTGTGCTCTACGGTTATGAGGCTGGGGATGAGGTGCTTCATTGCCTGGCAGATCTGATCAGGGGTCTCATCGGAGACGGGGGGAATGCCTACCATCTGGACGGACCGAAATTTGTGCTTTTGCTGCCGGAAATGACCGTAGAGGAGGCAAATGCGCTCTATGAGGAACTGCAGGAGCTTGCAAAGACGAAGATACAGATTGGAGGTAATCGAACCGTGCCGATCAAGCTCTCAGGTGGTGCGACGATCCTGGAGGACTTCGACGGTACGGCGGTACAGGTGAAGAGTACGCTTGTCTATGCTCTGACCCAGTCAAAGTATGAAGGCCGGGGTGAGCTTGTGTGGCTTGGCATCAACAGCGAGAAGGACCGGGATAACAATATCGCGTTGCTGAGTCGTATCCATCAGAGCATTATGGATGGATGCAAGGGTTTTTACATGTGTTACCAGCCCCTTGTGGATGTACGTACGGAGCAGATCGTCGGAGCGGAAGCTTTGATCCGGTGGCATAGCGAAGAAGATGGGGAAGTATCTCCCGGGCGTTTTATTCCATGGATCGAGGTGGATGCAGTTTATTACAAGCTTGGCAAATGGATCATGCGTCAGGCGCTGCATGATGCAAATGAGTTTCGAAAAGTGTTGCCCGGATTTATTATCAATGTGAATATTACAGCATCTCAGCTGGAGCGGAGAGAGTTCCGGGAGGATGTCTGTCAGATCGTGGAGGAGAGCGGTTATCCGCCGGAGCAGCTGTTTATGGAACTGACAGAACGTTGCCGGCAGCTGGATTATGGGTTCCTGAAAAAAGAGATGGCTTTTTTCCACTCAAAAGGGATCAAGCTTTCGCTGGATGACTTCGGAACCGGATCATCATCACTCGGATTAGTGATGGAGCTTCCAATCGATGAGTTGAAGGTAGACATGTCTTTTGTCAAAGACATTCAGAAAAAACGGGTAAATCAGGCTATGGTGAAGCATATCATCCAGTGTGCGAACAGTCTGGGCCTGAAGACTTGTATCGAGGGTGTGGAGAACGAGGAACTGAGTATTTTCCTGCGTCCGAACGAGGCATCCTACTATCAGGGATATTATTATTCCAAGCCGATACCGACAGCGGAGTTTCAACAGTTGCTCTGCTGACTTAATATTCTTCGGTCTTTTGAAAATCATCTTTACGGAAAAAAGAAAGGTGCTATAATAATTGTCGATGTAGGGACAATGGCGTACCGACCGGTATGTCATTGTCCTTTTTTACGTTGCTATGCATCCGTAAGAAGCTGCCAGTGGCAGGTTCTGCAGGAGAATCTACAGGTATTTCTAAAGGAGGAAAAGAAAAAATGTTGAGAACAGATCTACCGAAGATTATTACGGAGACGGTGCCGGGTCCGAAGGCGCAGGCATTGATCGATCGAAGAAAGGCAGCGACACCCAGTGCGATCGGATGTGCGTATCCGGTTGCGATCGCACGCGGAGAGGGCGCGATGATCGAGGATCTGGACGGAAATAAATTTCTGGACTGGATCGGCGGTGTCGGTGTGCTGAATATCGGATATTCCCAGCCGGAAGTCGTAGAGGCAGTCAAGGAGCAGGCAGACAATTATTTTCATGGAATGTTCAATATCGTAACACATGAGGGATATGTTGCACTGGCAGAAAAACTCTCAGAGATCGCTCCGGTCAAGGGCGACAAGAAGAAAGCCTTTTTCGCAAACAGCGGCGCTGAGGCGGACGAGAATGCGGTCAAAGTCGCAAAGGCATTTACAAAGAGAAACAATATCATCGTATTTTCCGGCGCGTTCCACGGGCGGACCCTTCTCACGATGTCCATGACATCAAAGAAGGCCTATGCCATCGGCATGGGACCTTTCCCGGATGGTATTTACCGCGCACAGTTCCCTTATTATTACCGCAATCCCGAAGGAATGCCTGCGGATAAGGCATGCGATTATTATCTGTCATCCATCTATTCTGTATTTGAGCAGTGTGCGCCGGCAGACACGATCGCCGCGATCGTCGTAGAGCCGCTGCAGGGCGAGGGCGGATTCATCCCCGCTCCGATCGAATGGATCAAAGCCGTGCGCAAGATCTGTGACGAGAACGGGATCATGCTCATTGCGGATGAGGTACAGTCCGGTTTCTGCCGTACCGGACGCATGTTTGCATCTGAATACTGGAAAGAAGCCGGTGTGCAGCCTGATATCATCGCAACTGCAAAATCCATCGCGGCAGGTGTGCCGTTATCTGCGATCATCGCCAGAGAGGCGATCATGGAGGCTCCCGCGAAGGGCACGATCGGCGGTACTTACTGCGGTAATGCGTTGGCATGTGCGGCTGCGCTGAAGACCATAGAGATCATGGAGCGTGACCATCTGGCAGACCGTTCACTGGAGATCGGTGAAAAGGTGACTGCGCGCTACAATGAGTGGAAAGAGAAGTACAACTGTATCGGCGATGTGCGCGGACTTGGCGGCATGATCGGTCTGGAGCTGGTCAAGGATCAGGCAAGCAAGGAACCCGATGCACCCCTGACAGCAGCACTCATTCAGGAATGCGCTCAGAACGGTCTGCTGATCGAGAACGCAGGAACTTACGGAAATGTCATTCGCTTCCTCGCGCCGCTTGTCATGACCGATGAGCAGCTGGAGGCAGGACTTGACATCATGGAAAAAGCACTTGTAAAGTGCATGGCGAGGAATAAATAATGCAGCAGTTAATGATAAGACCAACGATCCATAAATTTGATACCGCAAAGGAATTTGCGGAAGAGTTTGCGCTGGGTGAGGGCGATCTGATCCTCACAAACGCCTATATCTACGAGCCGTATTTCGGCAGTATGAATCTGGGCTGTGATGTGATCTATCAGGAAAAATACGGTGCGGGAGAGCCTTCTGACGAGATGGCAGAGGCCATCTATGCAGATATTTATGCAGATGGAAAGACGGCCCCGAAGCGCATTATTGCGATCGGCGGAGGTACGATCATCGATCTGGCAAAGCTCTATGCATTAAAACAGACGACACCGATCCTTGATCTGTACGATGGGAAAATTCCGGTGGAAAAGGATAAAGAGCTGATCCTTGTGCCGACGACCTGTGGTACCGGATCTGAGGTGACAAATATCTCTATCCTTGCGTTAAACAGCAGAGGAACCAAAAAGGGACTGGCAAATGACGCGATGTACGCGGACGCAGCGGTGCTTGTACCGGAGCTTCTGGAGGGACTTCCCGACTATGTATTTGCGACGAGCTCCATTGATGCGCTCATTCATGCCATCGAATCCAGCCTTTCACCCAAAGGAAATGTCTATACACGCATGTTTGGTTACAAGGCGATCGAGATGATCCTGAACGGATATAAAGTGATCCGTGATGAAGGTATGGAGGCACGGAAACCGCTGCTTTCCGACTTTATGATCGCCTCCAACTACGCCGGCATTGCCTTCGGGAATGCGGGCTGTGCGGCAGTCCACGCGTTGAGCTATCCGCTGGGGGCAACGTACCACGTGGCGCATGGCGAGTCAAATTATGCGATGTTTACCGGTGTGATGAAAAATTACATGGAGTTAAAGACAGATGGGGAGATCGCGAAATTAAACCGTTTTCTTGCGGATATTCTGGAGTGTCCGGTAAGATATGTCTATGAGGAACTGGAGAAGCTGTTAAATGTGCTGATCCCGAAAAAGGCGCTGCACGAGTATGGTGTCACAGAGGCGCAGCTTGCCGAATTTGCCGATTCCGTCATGGAAAATCAGGGCAGGCTCATGGCAAACAATTTCGTAGAGCTTGATCGTGATCGCGTGTATAAGATCTATAAAGAGTTATGGTAATGATGATAGGGGTTCGTCTTGAACCTCTATTTTCTTTTTATTGTAGTTGGTGCATTCGACTTCTAATTTGGAAAAGTCCATAGAGTTTTTCATATTTTTGTGCTTGGCTTTTGGGGATGAGAGTGGAATACAATATTTGTGGGTGCTACAGACAATAACAATTCCGATAAAGATGCGCCGATCCTTTCCGGTCTGCGGCGAAACAGAAAGTACTTTGTCATCGACATGATGTAAATTGCGAATGTATTTCATGTCAACCTTGTATAATTTGAATTCTGTTTGCATGATCCTCCTTTTCTTGTGTTAAAAATGGCTATGCGGTTTCGCATAGCCATTGGTGTAGTAACTCCGTTAGAGTTGCTAACGCTTTTAGCAGTCACACTTTGCGGTAGGACTCACCTTTACTAGTATAATACCATCTTTCTAAAAATAGTCAACTGTTAAAGTCGCAATATTTCCCATTTGGAGGTAACATTCAACTTGCGGAACAGATTTTGCAGATGCTTTTGCAGTGTATTTTCGCGGATGCCCAGTGCGTCCGCGATTTCTGAGTTCGTCTCAAACTGATAGAGATGGCTGAGGATCTCAACCTCACGTCTGGTCAGACAGTAGCGTTCCTTCATGCCGGACAGTCGTTTTTCATCAGATAGATGGCTGACAGGGCGGGTGTCCAGTATGCGGTGCATAACGGTATTCAGGTGCATGCCGAGTGCCCGCAGGAAAAACATGTCCTCCGTTGAAAATGTGCCGTCGACGCGGGTGCGGTACAGAGTTAAAAGACCTAACAACCGCCCTTCGTATACGATCGTGAACTGCATGTCATCGTAGACGTCGAATTTGCCGTAGCAGTTCACATACAGCGGAGAATACAGCCGTGTTTCCTCATCCAGAATATCACTGGCACGCAGCAGCTTGGACTCCTTTGCGTAAAGGTTCCACAGCAGATAGTCAGCATCCGGATCTTCATAGGCGAGATACGCTTCCTCTGCTTCGATAAAATAGTCGGGGTAGCAGATCGGGTTGCATAAAGTAATATCCTCAGGATCTTCATTTTTCTTCAATAAGATACTGGCGTAGCTGAAGGGAACGATGATCTTCAGCCGCTGGAAAAAGTTATGTTTAATATCTTCCAGTGATCTCCAGTTATACATTTCATAAATGAGATCGTTGATGACCAGAAACTGATTCTTTTCCATAAAATATCCTCTGGAAAGCTGTTTATCCTCAAAAGTTCATGGATTGCAGCCGCTCCATTTGAAAATGTACAGATGGGTTGCTGATTTCATTAATATTATAAAATAAAAACTACTTAAAAACAAGTATTACTAATGATTTATAATTAGATAATAGGTAAAAATAATAATAGAAAATAAGAATCCCCGGTGATATACTGGGTTTAGCTCAAGAGAGCAGATACAAAGGCGTATCTGAGACAATAAAAGGTCACAGATACGTTTTTTTTATTTCATCGGAAGTTCCTTGGAACATTCGTGAAATGAGCATTTGTTTTCCTGCACAGAGGCCTAGTGTCGGAGACGAAGCAAAATCGTAGCTGTGAGGTTACAGAACAGTTACATAACAAAAAATCAGGGATTAGATAACAAAAAAGAAAGGTGAAGTGCAGTTGATAACAAACAGGCAGCTGCAGCAAAAGGTGAACATTATGGCAGATAAGAAACAGGTTATTGAAGATTTAAATAAAGTGGTCAGCTTGATCAAACGTGATACTAAGGATATCACACCCGAAGAGAAAAAAGAGATGGTAGCAGATACCATTAACTATTTTGACAACTATGTCAGCCCAGGATGGTTAAAGTACCGCAAGTCCGTATCTTCCGATTCAGAGGGCGGCGCAGTGCTGGAGTGGTATGATGAGGGCGCTTACTGCTGCGGATTAAATGATGGGAAGTTTATCGACTGTCTGGGCGGTTTCGGTATCTTTACCTGCGGTCACAGAAATCCGGAGATCCTGGATGTTGTAAAGGCACAGTTAGATCATCAGGCATTACATTCACAGGAGCTGCTTGATCCGCTCCGCGGATATCTGGCAAAAGCAATGGCAGATATCACACCCGGTGACCTGCAGCAGTGCTTCTTCACAAACGGTGGTGCAGAAGCGGTAGAGATGGCTCTGAAGCTTGCCCGTATCGCTACCGGCGGACGTTGGTACATATCTACGGTCGGCGCATTCCACGGCAAGTCCATGGGTGCGATCTCCATGGGTGGTAAGGGAACCTACCGTGTACCGTACACGCCGATGGTTCAGCAGGTACAGCATGTGGAGTACGGCAATGCAGAGGATATCAGAAAAGCGATCAACAACCTTCATGCAGTTGGTGAGAAGGTTGCAGCCGTTATCTTAGAGCCGATCCAGGGTGAGGCAGGTGTCATCATCCCTCCGAAGGGATATCTGGCAGAGGTACGTGAGATCTGTGATGAGACCGGCGTTGCACTGATCTTTGATGAGATCCAGACCGGTATGGGACGTACAGGTACGATGTGGCGCTGTGAGGCAGAGGGCGTAACACCTGATATCATGACTTTTGGTAAGGCATTCGGCGGTGGTATCTTACCGATCACCGGTATCATCTGCAGACCGAAGATGTGGACGCAGGATCTGATCGATAACCCGTGGCTGCTGGGTTCTCCTACCTTCGGCGGAAACCCGCTCTGCTGTGCGGCAGCCATCGCAACGATCAAATACATGCTGGAGAACGATATTCCCGGTGTATGTGCAAAGAAGGGTGAAGTGTTAAAGGCAGGCTTGCAGTCTCTGGCTGACAAGTATCCGGAGATCATTCAGGAGGTTCGCGGAACCGGACTGATGCTCGCTGTAGAGTTCCGCTCCTGCGAGCTGGGCTATGAGACCTCCAAGGGCCTGTTTGCAAGAAAGGTCATGACAGCCGGAACGCTCGTAAATGCAAAGACCATCCGTTTCGAGCCCACCGCAGTATTGTCCGATCAGGATATCAAGGACGTCATCAGCCGTATGGATGAGGCTTTGGCAGATACGAAAAAAACATTTGATTTATAAAAATAAAAAATGAAGGAATGCAAAGGCGCATATCTCTGAAAAGGGATATGCGCCTTTTCTTTTGCAGAAGTAAAAGGGGGTCTGGTACATGAACTTAAATCTGGGATTGGTTGCAATTTTTATCACACTTTTTATTATTATCGGAGCAGTTGCCACCCGTCGGTGCGTGGAATGTATGATCGTCGGTTCCATGGTGGCTGCAATTTTTGTGAGTGGCTCCGGTTTTCTTACAACCTGGAGTGAATCACTTCAGAACATGCTGGCAGAGAACGTATGGGTCATGCTGGTGTGTCTGCTGTTTGGCGGACTGATCAGTCTGCTGACAGACTCGAAAGGAAGCTTTGGTTTCTCAAAGTACATATCGAAATTTTGTAACAGTGAAAGAAAGACCCTGATGACAACCTTTATCATGGGTATTTTAATATTTGTGGATGACTATCTGAACGTGTTGTCCATTGGCGCCTGTATGAAAAAGATCAGCGACAAGCAGAAACTGCCGCGTGAATCTCTGGCTTATATTCTGGATTCCACCGGAGCCCCCGTGTGTGTGTTACTCCCTTTCTCCACGTGGGCAGTCTTTTATGCGAGCCTGTTTTATGAGCAGGAGAGTGTACAGGCAATAAGCGGTGTCACATCTGCGATGAGTGCCTATGTGAAGGCGATCCCGTTTTGCTTTTATCCGATCGTGGCGCTCATCGTTGTATTTCTGTTTGCGATGGGATGGATGCCCAAGATGGGATCGATGAAAAAAGCTTATAAGCGTGTGGAAGAGACCGGAAAGGTCTACTCTGATGCCAGCAGAAAATACAACCACGATGAATATGAAGGCGAGGAAGACGGAAATATCTGGAACTTCCTGATCCCGATGGGTGTGCTAGTGGGAGTTGCAGTTGCCACGGGTGACATTCTGGTGGCAGTCATTATTGCGCTGGTCGTGTGCTTCGTGATGTATGTGCCCCGTAAGATCATCTCTGTAGACGGCTTTTTAAGCAGCATGATCCGCGGCTTTGGCGATATGCTTCCGACACTGACCATGCTTCTTGTAACATTTGTTTTAAAAGATATCTCCGGCCAGATGGGCATGACGGAGTACATCATCCAACTGGCTGAGCCGTTCTTATTTGCATCAATTTTCCCTGCCATGGTATTTCTGCTGGGTGCGATCCTGGCATTTACGACCGGTTCTGACTGGGGAATGAGTTCTATTATCACACCGATCGTATTTCCCCTTGGCGCAGCGCTCGGTGCAAACCCTGTACTGATCATGGCAGCCATTATTTCCGGAGGAACCTTCGGAAGCCATGCATGCTTCTATGCGGATGCGACACTGCTTGCTTCACAGTCGTCCGGTATCGAGAACATGGAGCATGCATTATCGCAGATACCGTATGTTATTATTGCCAGCGTGATCTCCGTGGCTTGTTTTGTGGTTGCGGGACTCGTTATGTAGAACAGTTACGAAAAAGGAGGATCAGAGGATGGATAAATATGTAGTGACGATCACACGTCAGTTCGGAAGTCTCGGACGACCGATCGCAAAACGGATGAGTGAGATCCTGGGTATTGAGTATTACGACAGAGATATCGTGGATCAGGCGGCAGAAAAATTAAAACTTCCGGTTTCCGTTATCAATCAGGAGGAGGAAAAGGCTACAAAGCAGACGATCAATCCGTTTTCGCGCATGCAGTTTCCTCTGGGAAAAGGAACGAATGCCACGCAGGATAAGATTTTTGAGGCACAGGAAAACATTATAAAATTTCTGGCAGAGAAGGATAACTGTATCATCGTCGGACGTTGCTCGGATTTCATTTTGAGTGAGGTGGAGCGCAGCATGCATATTTACATTTATGCTTCCCATGAAGCACGCCTGAAGCATTGTATTGAAGATCTGCATATGGACGAAGCAGAGGCAAGGCGGATGATGAAGTGTGTGGATGAGGCGCGTGATTCTTATCATATGCAGTATGCAGGTTATCTCCCGGATGACAAACGACATAAGGACATTCTCATCGACAGCAGTCTTTTTGGCGTGGAGGGAACCGCGCAGTTTTTGGCAGACGCAGTAAAACGTAAGTTTATGGAATGATTCAGAACTTCAACGGAATCGGGATGAGGTTTGAAGAGTTACAATAATAAGTGAAGTCAGGAGGAAAAATCAGATATGATCACAAAAAAATTATTTATTGACGGCGCATGGGTAGACGGCAGTGAGGGAAAGACATTTAAATCCATCAATCCCGCAACCGGAGAGGTGATCGCGGAGATCGCAGAGGCATCTGTTGATGATGCACGCGCAGCGATCGCGGCGGCAAAGAAGTCCTTTTATGAGACAAGAGAGTGGCGTGATATGGACTCTCAGGCACGCGGCGATATGCTCTTAAAGATGGCGGACGCGATCGAGGCAAATAAGGATGAACTGGCAAGACTGGATGCCATCGATATGGGTAAACCCTTACGTGAGGCAGAGTGCGACATAGATGATGGTATTCACTGCTATCGCTATTATGCAAGTCTGATCAAGGCGCCTTACGGCGGCTGTTATGATGTAAACTCCGGATTCGGACAGATGCACAGCTACACCGTGCATGAGCCGGTGGGCGTGTGCGCAGAGATCACACCCTGGAACTATCCGTTTTTGATGGGTGCATGGAAGATGGCACCGTCACTGGCTGCAGGAAATAGTGTGGTATTTAAACCGGCTACGGTATGTGTACTTTCCAGTATAAAGATGTTTGAGATCTTTGAGGAGTGCGGTCTGCCGAAGGGCGTGGTAAATCTTGTGATGGGCCCCGGCGGAACCATCGGCGACGAGCTGGCAGGAAACAAGGACGTGGATATGGTGACCTTTACCGGCAGTACCGAGGTGGGACAGTCCATCATGCGTCAGGCAGCCAACAATGTGAAAAAGGTTGGTCTGGAGCTGGGCGGAAAATCTCCCAACGTGATCTTTGCCGATGCGGATCTGGACGGAGCTGTGGAATGGGCGATGGTCGGTATTTTCTTCAATCAGGGCGAGGTCTGCTCTGCAGGCAGCCGTATCATCGTTGAGGAGAGCATCCATGATGAGTTTGTAAAACGACTGGCGAAGAAGGCAAACGCCATGACGATCGGCAATCCGCTGGATAACCCGGATATGGGCGCGATGGTCTCCGAGAGCCATATGAATAAGGTTCTGGCATACATCGAAAAAGGTAAGGCAGAGGGTGCAACCCTGGTATGCGGCGGCGAGCGCTACACTGAGGGCGAGTGCGCGAAGGGTTATTTTATCCGCCCGACAATCTTCGACAACTGTACACCCGATATGACGATCGTAAAGGAGGAGATCTTCGGACCGGTGGTTACGGTGCAGACCTTCAAGACCGAGGAGGAGGCGATCGCCATCGCAAACGATACGCCTTACGGACTGGCAGGTGCGGTATTTACCGCGGATGGTACCAGAGCGCTCCGCGTGATCAAGGAGATCCGCGCCGGCATCACATGGATCAACTGCTACAATCCGACCTTCAACGAGGCACCGTGGGGCGGTTACAAGATGAGTGGTATCGGCAGAGAGCTTGGTGTGCACGGTCTGGAGGAATATCAGGAGATCAAGCAGATCAACATCAATCTGACTCCGGGTGTGATCGGATGGTATGAGCACTAAGCAAAGATCAGATATTTATTTCGTTAGGCGAAAGATGTCGAAAATTTAATATTATTAGTAATAATTGGAATCTCTTGACATCGTTTTTTATATGGGTGTACCATATCCTATATTTATTTACGGACGAAGGTGTTCTGCTTCACAGCAGAGCACCTTTTTTGTTTCGTAGAATGGAAAAAGGGGTGATCGTATGAGTACATTGGAATTGTTGCAGCACACCGATACCGTTAATGAACTTCTGGCACGTTATGGTGTGAAGTTTGGTATTTATAAGAACAATACGTTTAAGGAGCAATTGTTCCCCTTTGATGCGATTCCACGCATCATCGGGCATGATGAGTTTGACTATCTGGAGCGCGGCTTAAAGCAGCGGGTGATGGCGCTGAACTTGTTTTTAAAAGACATTTACAGCAAAAAACAGATCGTAAAGGACGGTGTGGTACCGGAGGATTTCATTTTTGCTTCCAGTGGCTATATGGCAGAGTGTGAGGATGCAATGCCGCCAAAGGGTATTTATTCACATATTTCCGGTATCGATCTGGTAAAGGGAAAGGACGGAAGCTGGTATATTCTGGAGGACAACCTGCGGGTGCCTTCCGGTGCTTCCTATCCGATGATCGCCAGAGAGCTGTGCCGGCGCAGCTCGCCGGATACGTTTCACGACAATCGCCTCGAGGATAACCGGAATTATGCGCAGTTGCTGCGCAAGACGATGGACTATGTCAATGCAGGCGGTCATACGGTGATCCTCACTCCGGGGCGATACAATGCAGCCTATTTTGAGCATTCTTATCTGGCGGAGCAGACAGGCGCACATCTGGCGAACGGCTCGGAGCTCATCGTGGAAGATGATAAGCTCTACTACCGGGCAATGGACGGAAAGCTGGAGCGGGTTGGTGCAGTCTACCGCCGTATTTCCGATGAATACTTAGATCCGATGAATTTTAACCCGGAGTCGCTGATCGGAATCCCGCATATTTATGATGTATTTAAGAAGGGAAATGTAGCACTGCTGAATGCGCCCGGCAATGGCGTGGCGGATGACAAGGGTATTTACTATTTTGTGCCGAAGATGATCCGTTATTATCTCGGAGAGGAACCGATCCTTTCCAATGCGCCTACATATCTTCCGTTCTATGAGGAGGATATGAACTATGTGCTGGAGCATTTTGATGATCTGGTGCTGAAGGATGTGGCAGAGGCGGGTGGTTACGGCGTTGTATTCGGCAATTCCATGACAGCAGCGCAAAAGGAGGATTTCATCGCTCTGCTCAAAAGCGAACCGCGCCGGTTCATTGCGCAGGAGGTCATTGATTTTCAGGATCTGGATATTCTTGAGGGAGGAGTCGCGGTACCCAGAAAGGCAGATCTTCGGGCGTTTGTGCTCATGGCGGACGAGCCGATGGTCTGGAAGAGCGGACTGACCCGTTTTTCCAGAAATCCCGATTCGTTTATTGTTAATTCTTCGCAGGGAGGAGGCTTTAAGGACACATGGGTATTATCTCAGTAGAACAGGCTGACCGGCTTTTCTGGCTGGGCAGATATACAGAACGCGTATATACGACACTGCGGATGTATTCGCAGAGCTTTGACATCATGATCGATGAGATCACAGACAGTTATCAGGATTTTTGTAAAAAAATAGATATTCCGGACATCTATGGTTCAAAGGCGGTTTTTAAGGAAAAATATCCTTTTGATGCAGAGAACCCGGATTCCATCATCAGCAATCTGGAACGCGCTTATGATAACGCGATCGTTCTTCGTGAAAGCATCGGTTCCGAGACACTGGCGTACATTCAGCTTGCGATCTATGAGATGAACCGGGCGAAGGCGAGCAGATCGCCGCTCATTGAGCTGCAGAAGGTAACGGATAATCTCATGGCTTTCTGGGGGATCGCAGATGATCAGATCGACAGTGAGCAGATCCGGAACATCATAAAGACCGGAAAGCGGATCGAGCGTGTGGATCTCTATGCGCGGCTTGGTGCGCCGCGCGAAGAACTGGTCCGTGAGGTGTCACGCATGATCCCCCGTGTGGAGCGCTGTGGGATGGAGTATGATCCGCAGAAGCTGATTACATTAAATGTACTTGTGAACGCCCCGGAATTGGATTATTATAAAATAGTAGCGGAAGTAGAATCTATTTTATAAGGGTGTTTTACATGAAAAAATTATCCTATGACTATTATATGAAGATCGGTTATTCGATCCCGGTGGAAAACTGTCATTTTACGATCAAATGTTTTCCGCAGAACACGGACAGACAAAGTGTACTGACACAGAAGATTGAAATCAGTGCACCCGGTTACAGCGAAGGAAACGACGGATTAGGCAATCGGCAGATCTACGGTAGTGTGGAATGTGAACATGACATTTTTGTTTTTCATACCACAGGAGAGGTGGAGAGTGGTCTGCGGGACTATGAGGAACCGGCTGTGGAGGAAAAGATCGGTATGTTCCGGTATGCACACGGCTGTAATGTTCCGGGAATGGGACTGCGAAACTATTTTGAGGAGCTCGTGCGCGCGCAGGTGATCACGGACGGTCAGGATGATTTGCAAAAGAGTATAGCCCTGATGCATCGCCTGTATCAGGACTTCAAATATGAAAAAAATAAAACGACCATGTCCACGACAGCTGAACAGGCGTGGCAGATCGGTGCCGGTGTGTGTCAGGATTATGCACACATCCTGATCGCACTTTGCCAGATGGCAGGCATTCCGGCGCGCTATGTCACGGGAATGCTGATCGGTGAAGGAGCGAGCCATGCGTGGGTGGAGGTGCTGGCGGGTGAGCGCTGGTATCCGTTGGATCCTACGAACGACTGCACAGTGACGGATTCACATATCAAGATCGGAACCGGAAGAGATGCGGGGGACTGTCTGATCAACCGGGGGATCATGCATGGAGGAGGCACGCAGACGCAGGAGATACGGGTGACTGTAGCGGAGATCGATTAGGTATGCCCCTGTGTTCGGACGGTGTCGGATTGTGACAGGTCGGAACATATGGAAAGGGGATTAAGAACATTATGGAACAAACAGTTGCATCGATCGCGCTTCCGGTAGATGAGGCGTTGACGATAAAGAAACTGCGTATAGAGCCGGAGTCGGCAGGCGAAGGCTGCAAACGCATCAGTGTTGTCACCGGAATCCACGGTGACGAGCTGGAAGGACAGTATGTCTGCTTTGAACTCATCCGGCGTATCAGGGAAAATCAGGCTGCCTTAAAAGGCATTGTAGATATCTATCCGGCGATGAATCCGCTGGGTATCGATTCCATCACACGAGGGATACCCGCCTTTGATCTGGATATGAACCGGTTGTTTCCCGGCGATTCCGAGGGAAATATGACCGAGTATCTGGCAGCGGAGATCATGAAGGATGTGTCGGGCAGTGATGTGGTTTTTGACATTCATGCCAGCAATATTTTTCTCACGGAAATTCCCCAGATCCGGATCAATGAGCTGCACGAAAAAGAACTGGTGCCGCTGGCAGCAGCTTCCAATGTAGATTTTATCTGGGTGCACGGGGCGAGCACCGTGCTCGAATCCACGTTTGCCTACAGCCTGAACAGTACAGGCACGCCGACGCTTGTGGTGGAGATGGGTGTCGGCATGCGAATTACCAAAGACTATGGCAATCAGATGGTGGACGGTATTTTACATCTGATGAGTGAGCTTGGCATGTGGGAGGGCGAATCGCCCGCTGTGCGAAAACCGATCATTTCCCGCGATCCGGATGATGTGTATTACTTCAATGCCGGAACGGGCGGAATCTTTGTGCCGAGTGTGAAGCATTGGGAAAAACTGAAAAAGGGTGACGAGGTCGGACGCATTATTGATCCGCTGCACGGAACGGTAGTGGAGACGATCACGGCACCGATGGATGGCATTTTATTTACGATCCGGGAGTATCCGGTCGTGGATGAGGGCTCTCTTGTGGGACGCCTGCTCAGAGAGGAGGCGTATCAGTCATGAAAAAGAGAGTGATCTATGAGATCCGGGGACTGTACCGTGATAATTTCCGTGTGACGGGATATGAGTTTGGTTCCGGGGAAAAATCAGTCTGTATCGTGGGAAGTATGCGCGGCAATGAGATCCAGCAGCTTTACTGCTGCTCAATGCTGGTGAAGCGATTTAAACAGCTGGAGGAAGATGGAAAACTGTTACCGGGGCATCAGGTGCTGATCATCCCGTGTGTCAATCCCTATTCCATGAATACAAAAAAGCGATTCTGGTCTGTGGATAATACGGACATCAACCGCATGTTTCCAGGTTATGATCTGGGTGAGACGACGCAGCGGATCGCAGACGGTGTATTCCGGGTGATCTCGGAATACAAATACGGGATCCAGTACACGTCCTTTTATATGCCCGGTGAATTTTTGCCCCATGTACGTCGGATGGCGACGGGATTTGAGGACCTTGAGCTGGCGAGACAGTTTGGCATGCCTTATGTTGTGCGCCGGGCGGTGCGCCCCTTTGATACGACAACGCTCAACTATAACTGGCAGCTGTGGGAAACCCATGCATTTAGCATGTATACGACGACAACGACCAGTGTCGATAAAATGAGTGCAAAGGAGTCTGTCGGCGGTATTTTGAATTTCCTGAAGCGTCAGGGGATCGTGGATTACCGGGGACATGACGGCTATATTTCCAGAGTTGTGGAGGATACGGATCTGGTATCCGTACCGACAAAAACGTCAGGAATTTTTGAATCGGTTGTGAAGGTGGGAGAGGAAGTTGAACGCGGTCAGCTTCTGGCGCGGATCATTGACTGCTATGAAGGAGAGATCATTGAGGAGCTTCGCGCGCCTGCGGATGGGATCGTCTTTTTTATGCACGGTGAACCTTTGACTTACAGCCAGACGGCAGTGTTCAAACTCATTTTGCATGAGGAATAAGATATGACAAACTGTTATGTCTGATATGCGAAATGTTTTGCATCGGAATGACAAAACCTAATTTTATAAAGTAGACAAATATAATGCCGAGTGCTAATGTAATAGGTGGTTAAATCTAACAGACATGACCGGAGCAAAGGCGCTTATCCCGTGTGGATAAGCGCCTTTTTGCCTGCTGTTTTCATGCCAACTATATATCTACAGGAGGATTTGAAAATGAAACTAAAGGACACAGGATTAACTGCACAGGACATTAAAGACAAGGTAAACAAATATATGATCGAGACCTATGAGCGTTTCGATTTTCTTGCAGAGACTGCAAAGGATATGTACCTCTATGATGAGAACGGTGAAGGTTATCTGGACTTTTACGCAGGTATCGCCGTAAACAGTGCCGGAAGCTGTAACGAGAAGGTGGTTGAAGCTGTGAAAGATCAGGTGGGTGATATCATGCACACCTTCAACTATCCTTATACGATCCCGCAGGCGCTTTTAGCTGAGAAGGTCTGTACAACGATCGGTATGGATAAGATCTTTTTCCAGAACTCCGGTACCGAGGCAAACGAGGCAATGATCAAGATGGCTCGTAAGTATGGTATCGAAAAGTACGGACCGAACAAGTATCACATCGTGACTGCAAAGATGGGCTTCCACGGCAGAACCTTCGGTGCCATGTCAGCAACCGGTCAGCCCGGCAACGGCTGTCAGGTAGGCTTTGGACCGAT
The DNA here is from genome assembly GCA_004562765.1 of bacterium. Taxonomy (GTDB): domain Bacteria; phylum Bacillota; class Clostridia; order Lachnospirales; family Lachnospiraceae; genus W0P33-017. The sequence goes on from SFRL01000010.1 coordinate 35,386, forward strand.
GACTTATGGATTTTCTTATGCACCTTATAATGATCTGGCGGCATTCAAGAACGCATGTACCGAGAATACCATCGCCATCATGATCGAGCCGGTACAGGGTGAGGGTGGTGTGCATCCCGCAACCATGGAATTCATGAAAGGACTGCGTGAGTTCTGTGATGAGAAGGGGATGTTGCTTCTGATCGATGAGGTACAGACCGGATGGTGCAGAACCGGAGCTGTGATGAGTTACATGAACTACGGCATCAAGCCTGATATCGTATCTATGGCAAAGGCACTGGGTGGCGGAATGCCCATCGGTGCGATCTGTGCAACAGAAGAAGTGGCAAAGGCATTTTCCGCTGGCAGCCACGGCACGACCTTCGGTGGACATCCGGTATGTTGTGCAGCTGCGCTGGCTGAGGTCAATGAACTTTTAGACCGGGATCTGGCAGGAAACGCAAAGAAGATGGGTGATTACTTCTCAGCAAAACTTGAGACCCTTCCTCATGTAAAAGAGGTAAGACATCAGGGGCTGTTAGTCGGTGTGGAATTTGACGATACGATCAGTGGTGTGGATGTAAAGCACGAGTGTCTGCACAGACATTTGCTGATCACGGCGATCGGTGCCCATACGATCCGTATGGTTCCGCCGCTTATCCTGACCGAGGAGGACTGCGACAAGGCAGTAGCGATCATCAAGGAGTCTGTAGAGGCATTATCATAAAATCAGGAGAGAGGATCATATTCCATGAACGAATTTTCATTTTCTGTACCGCAGAATATTGTAGTGGGCAGAGGTACAATGGCAAAATTGCCTGAGATTGCAAAAAAACTGGGAGGAAGTCATGCGCTGATCATTTCCGATCCGAATCTGGAGCAGTTGGGACTGGTAAAAAAGACAGCGGATTATCTGGAGGAAGCAGGAATCGCTGTAGACAGCTTTACCGAGACAGAGGCAAATCCTTCCGTGGAGACTGTTGATAAGGCAACTGAAAAATTCAAAGCTGCGGGTGCGGATTTCATCGTTGCGCTGGGCGGCGGTTCGCCGATGGATGTATCAAAGGCAGTGGGTGTACTGGCAAAATATGGAGGAAGCATTACCGAGTATGAAGGCGCGCATAAGGTGCCCGGAAAGATCGTTCCGCTGATCGCGCTGCCTACTACGGCCGGAACCGGTTCAGAAGTAACGGCATTTTCCGTGATCACCGATCACAGCAGAGATTACAAGCTGACGGTGTTCAGCTATGAGCTGTTTCCTGCATATGCGATCCTGGATGCAGAACTGATCATGACAGCACCGGCAACTGTGGCAGCAGCCTGCGGAATCGATGCGTTTATCCATGCGGAGGAAGCATATATCTCTACCGCTGCATCACCCTTCTCCGATGCGATGGCAGAGAAAGCCATGGAGCTGATCGGCGGCAATATCCGACGATTTGTCGCAAACCGTATGGATGCAGAGGCGGCAGAGGCGATGATGACAGGTTCCCTGTTTGCGGGTCTGGCGTTCTCTTTTGCGAGACTCGGAAACGTTCATGCCATGAGTCACCCGATCAGCGCATATTTCAACGTGCCTCACGGCGTGGCAAATGCCGTTCTTCTCCCGGTCATCGCTGAGTACAATGCGCTGGCTGACCATGGCAGATATTTAAAGATCTACAATTATATCAGTAAGATCCCTGCTTACGAGGGCGAGTTTGAACCCATGATGCTGGTGGAGGCGATCGTGCTGTTTCTGTGGAAGAGATCGAGGCAAAGATTCCCGCAATGGCAGCAGATGCCATGAAGAGCGGAAATATTGCGGTAAACCCGCGGGCGTCAAGACAGCGCGATATTGAGATGCTGTATAAGAAGGCACTGTAGGATTGTAAAATATATACTAAAATTATATCAGAATCATAAAAGCAACCCCAAAACATCCGAATTGATGAAAGGGGGTTGCTTTTTGTGTTGCCTTTGATATAAAATGTGATTAGAATTGGAGGTGGATCGCAATGAATACTGAGAAGCAAATGCAACAGTTAAAAGAAGAAATAGCCGGTTTGCTACAGGGGAATATCACATATCGAACCATCCGGGGCGCCAGGAGAATGTATCTTAGGTGGAATGAGAATGGTGCCAGACGGGAAAAGTATATTAGGGCTTCTGATGAAGCCGCTACTTTGCAGGCTGTTCAAAAACGAAAGAGGCTGGAAGATAAGTATAAATCTTTGATGTTAGAGAAAACGAAATCAACGGGGACTGAGGAGAAAATGTATGAAACGAATGTCATAACAGGTCAGAGTCTGGAAAAAATGTGTCAGGCGGTCCGTAGATATGATGAGCGGGAATGCATAAAGCCGTTAAAAGCATTTTTGGATTCAGAAATAATCGGAAAGGTATGCATTCTTTATGGACTCCGAAGAACAGGAAAGACCACACTCGTTTTACAGGCAATGTCCGCATTACCGGTAGCAAAAACAGCTTATATAAAGATACTGGGTACAGATAATATGGCAAAGCTTAACAGAGACTTAAGAGCTTTGCAGGATGACGGTTACAGATATGTCTTTATTGATGAAGTAACTCTTATGGAGGATTTCATTGATTCGGCATCGCTGTTTTCAGATGTCTATGCAATGAATGGAATGAAGATCATCCTTTCAGGAACGGATTCACTGGGATTTGCAATATCTGAACATGAGGAATTATATGATCGAAGTATTACGATCCATACGACATTTATACCTTTTAGAGAATATGCCAGATTGTTGAATATTCATGACATTGACGAGTACATCAGATATGGTGGAACCTTTCGGGTAGGAGAGACAGATTTTGATGATCCAGAACTTCGTGATGAAGGAGTATCATTTAGAGATGATGAATCAACGCGAAGATATATTGATACAACAATTGCAAGAAACATACAGCACAGTCTGGCATGTTATCAGAATGGTGGTCATTTCCGACATCTGATCGATCTGTATCAGGCGGATGAATTAACAAATGCCGTAAATAGGATCATTGAAGATATGAATCATAGATTTTTGCTTTCGGTACTGACAAAGGATTTCAAATCGCATGATCTGGGCTCCGGAGCACAGATTGAAAGAAAGCGGGCTGCGTTTGAAGGGAAAGAAAATGTTCTTGATCAGATTGATGCAGATGCAGTCACAGAACGTTTGATGATGATCCTTGATATAAAAAATCAGCAGGATATGTCTGTGGAAATAACCGCTGCGCATATTGCTGAAATAAAGGAATATTTGAAAATGCTGGAGCTCATTCTTGAGTGCCCCTCAGAAGGAATCGGAACGAAGATACCTGTGGAGAATATCATCTTTACGCAACCGGGAATGAGATATTGTCAGGCTCAGGCGCTCATTTTTTCTCTGATGAAGGACGATATTTTCAAAACGTATCCGATAACGAAGAGAAAAGAGATATGCGAACTGATCCTGAAGGAAGTTCGTGGAAGAATGCTGGAGGAGATTGTTCTTTTGGAAACAATAAAAACACTTCCCAAAAACAAAAAGGCATTTAAGCTGTTGTTTGCAGTGGGAGAATTTGATATGGTAATTGCAGACACAGAAGCGCTCACCTGTGAAATTTTTGAAATCAAGCATACAGACCATGTGTATGAAGGTCAGTACAAAAATCTTGTTAATGAGGAGAAATGCAAGGCTACAGAGTTTGAATATGGAACCATAACAAGAAAAACAGTTCTGTATCGTGGTGAAAACAGGGAGATTAATGGCATACACTATGTAAATGTAGTCAGGTATCTGGAAAACCTGAGATAATATTTCTTTACGAACTCCCTACTACGTCGTGTCTGCGAATAAACAATTGATTTTTATACGCATTGTGCGTATAATATTTTCAAAATATTGTAGGATGCATTGTTGGTATTGGCACAGCGATTATAGGGTGGATGATAGAAAGCGAGTATCAAAGCTATGGAGTTGACTGAGGAAGAACGATCACAATTGGATACATTGCTGCACCGTTACCGGCAGCACGCGAAGATACAGGAGATGAAGCGCTATATCCAGCATGGAGCGATCACGACCTATGACCATGTAGAGCGCGTAACACAGATGTGTTTTCTTGTGAATCGACGGTGGCATCTGGGCGCGAATGAGCGGGCGCTGGTGATCGGCGCATTCATGCACGATTTTTATTTATATGACTGGCATGAGAATGACCGGTCGCACCGGTTGCATGGCTATCATCATGCAGATACGTCCTGTACGAACGCGATCAATTATTTTCAGATCGGGGAACTTGTACAGCAGATGATCCGGACACACATGTGGCCGCTCACGATCACAAAACTGCCGCGCAGCAGAGAAGCGTGGATCTTGTGTCTGGTAGACAAATATATTTCAACAAAAGAGACATTTGCAATGAGGAAACGGGGATAAATTTTATGTGGATCAGTAAGTATTTTGTATATTTCGTGATTTTCAGCGTGATGGGCTGGATCTATGAATCGGCGTTCTGCACGATCAAGACCGGAAAATGGCAGAACAGGGGATTTCTTTACGGACCGCTCTGCCCGATCTATGGCGTGGGAGCAACGGCGATCACCTTTATTGTGGATCAGGCCGAAGCGCATGGCTTGTCTGATATGGCCGGGTGGCAGATCTTTCTGATCGCTTTTTTCGGAAGTATCGTGCTGGAATATGTGACCTCGTATGTGCTGGAAAAGTTATTTCATGCGTACTGGTGGGATTACAGTGATGTGCCGTTGAATATCAATGGACGTGTGTGTCTGCCTGCATCTATCGGATTTGGTATCGCAGGCCTGATCGTCGTTTATGGGATCGCACCGTTCACGAAGCAGATGGTCGGGTGGATCCCGCCGTCGTGGATGGAGTTTTTATCACTGATCATGATGGCAGTGGTTGCGGCAGATACAACGCTGACCGTGTCTGTACTGACACATTTCGAGCAGAATGTGATCGCACTGGAATCAACGGTGAACCAGCATATGGAGGAATTTGTAAGCACAATTCAGGAAAAAACGCAGGAAGCAAGCGCCAATTTCGCAGAGGAGCGTGCTCGCTTCTCACGTGAAAATCTGGAGCGTTCCATCCAGAATATGGAAAAGACGCACCGCCTGGCATTAAAACGTGTACAGGGCTTCCGCAGCACTGATAAAGAGAAGGAAAAACGGGTATACTCAAGGGAGATGGTACTGGAATCGATCAAGAAATACATCAGTACCGGCAGGAGATCCTGATGGGAGAAGACCGTTACCGGAAAATTGTTTCGCGCTCACTAAAAATAGCAGTTGGCAGCAGTCTGGCAATTTTTGTTGCCTATCTGCTGAAACTGCAAAATGCAACTGCAGCAGGCATCATCACGCTGATCACGATCGTCACGAGCCGTCATGAGACGGTACAGTTGTCGTATCAGCGGGTGATGACTTTTTTTCTGTCTGTAGCGCTTGCCTGCGTGATCTTTCAGGCAGTTCCGTGGACGTGGGCGGATTATGGGATCTATATTTTTGCCATGGCGATCATCTGCCAGCTCTTAAACTGGGATTCGACCATATCTTTGAATGCGGTCATCGGGACGCATTTTCTTGTAAGTCAGGATTTTTCGCTTGTATTTATCTTAAATGAATTTTCCCTGGTATTGATCGGGATCATATTTGCGATCCTGCTCAATTTTTATCCGCGTGCGTCGAAGGACAGCGGATGAAACTAAGCACTGCATTCCAGAATATTGGCAATTCTGATCAGAACAGTGAGGGAGGGATTTGCTCTGCCGTTTTCAATATTAGATAGATCTGCTTGCATATTATACCGCTATAGCGGTATAATAGCTATGAGGTGAGAAATATGCTAAAGGATTTTTTGGCGGAAAAGGGTATTTCTATCTATCACGCAGCAAAAGAGAGTGGCATTTCATACAGTACGTTGAATGATATTGTCAACCATAAGGTTGATATTGCGAATGTAAAGTCGGGGATCTTGCATGCACTTGCCAGTGTATTACAGATTTCCATGGATCAGTTGTATGATATATGCAGTGAAACGATAGACGTATATGATGAAGAATATGGTATTGGTGGATATGTTTCAAAAAAGAATAAGAAATATTATTTAAAGTTCAGTTATCGTAATATATCCTATGAATACGAGTTGTGTGCGATTAAACAGGAAGCCACGATGTTTATAAAGAGTATTGCATTATGGGCTTTGGAACAGCATTTGTCAGATATCAAAATGGAGGAAGCATATGCTCTATGTGTTAAAGCGAAGGGATGATATTGTAACGGTGATCGATTTTCTTGAGGATGGAACAATTTATAAATTTCATCAGGAACTCGTCAATCCTGAACTTGCACCATTACATGATGCGGATAACCATGACTGGTTAAAACAGTGGTGGAAGCGGCGTGCGGTGCCTGTCGGACAGGGTCATATCAGACAGCTTCTTGAACGAAAAGGGCTTCTTGGCCCAGAGGATTATCTGCTGAAAAATCTCGGTCTTTCATTGACAGATTATTATTGGATATCGCCGCTTGACAGTGGACTTACATGGAAAGATGTAAATCTGTTTGAAAATGAATTTCATGAAGATATATTGATCGGACAGGGAAAAGAAGAAAATAAAGGGATCCCACATTATACTCCGAATAGCTCCTTACAGGGCAGTTTGGAGAAATGTTGGACGATACTTGATGGGGAAAGAGGTATGATAAAGGGGAACCGGGATCAATTCTCTTCCGAAAGTATCAATGAAGTGATAGCAACAAAACTGCATGAACTTCAAGGATTTGCTAATTATACAGAGTATAAACTGATAAAGATCAATGGAAAAGAATATGACTATGGCTGTTATTCAAAACTATTCACATCAACCGAAAAAGAATTGATAACGGCGTATGACGTTGTATCATCGGAAAAACAGCCGAATGATATATCTCCATTTGAGCATTTTATTCGTGTGAGCGGTAGAAATGGGATGGATGTGGAACAGTTACAGGCATATATGGACTATATGATCATGTCAGATTTTGTTCTGTCCGGAAGAGATCGGCATTTGAGCAATGTTGCAATACTTAGGGATGCTGAAAGCCTTAGATTTATTTCACCGGCTCCCATTTATGATAGTGGTAAATCTTTGTTTGTTCAGGATAGCGTGCCGACAAATGACAGAGACCTGCTTAGCATAAAGACGGAGAGCTTTGTTGGCAGTGAGTTAAAAATGCTGAAATTTGTGAAAGACAGAAATTGTCTGGATGTCTCGAAATTGCCCGAGAGAAAATGGCTCGAAGAGGTTTACGCCGTGGATTCCAAAATGGATGAGAATCGGATAAAGCTTATCGGTGAAGGGTATGAGAGAAAAATAGAACTCTTCAGACGATTCCAGCTAGGAGAGGATTTAAACCGGATCAGGCTGGCTGTTCCTGCACGAAAGGAAACAAGATCAGGGCAGTAAGAACTGTTTATCTGTATAAAGTAATATGTTTTATGTCGGGCGTGGAATTTCTTCCACGCCCAGCTTGTTATGTAGGGATCATTTTTCGTATAAAAACCGCTCCGGCAGTTCTACCTGAAATGCTTTCGCCAGCTCGCGGAACTGATCAGGCTGGATCGTCTGGCGTTTCTGAGGTGCCATGGAGAGCACCTTCACCAGAATCTCAGCGGATTTTTCGATCGTGTGCATCAGGCCGAAGGTGTTGTGCGCACCCTCGCCGGCACAGAAGATGCCGTGGTGCGCCCAGATGGCTGCGTCATATTTCTCCATAAGCTTGCTGGTAGCTTCAGCGATCTCACGTCCGCCGGGTACCATCCAGCCGACGACACCGATGCCGTCCGGGAATACCACCGGACACTCGGTTGCCATCTCCCACAGCTCGCGGGTAAACACTTCATCTTCCAGAGGCAGCACAAAGGTCAGTGCGATGATGTTTGCGGGATGCGCGTGATAGATGACACGGTATCTGCCGTTTGTCACACGCTTTTTCACAGCGTGGTTCATCAGATGGCTGGGCAGTTCGCTGGTAGGCTTGCCGCCTTCCACCAGTCCCCATTTTAACTGATAATTTTCGCCTTTATCATCCAGTTCGATGATCGCCAGTGTCGCTTCAGGGTCATCCTTGATGTCGCGGAAAAATTTACCGCTTCCGGTAACCAGGAAAAACTCGCCTGCCAGATCAGGTACGCTGGCGCCGATCGGAACCCACGGACTGTCATTATTTAAACGATTCTTTATCAGCTCGATCTCCTCCGGCTTGATGCGGTAGGAGAGATTGCCGCCGTTTCGCTCATGCCAGCCAAGGCGAAAACCGTCGTCTGCCATGCGGATAAAACCCTGCACAAATGTCATGTCTAAAACTTTCATCGAAAAATACCTCCTTTTTTCATCGTACAAATGTGTACGTGCTTTCTTTTATAGTAAACAATCGCAGAAGCTTTGTCTACCGGAAAAGAGTGTGCAGCAGCATTTTGCACAAACTTGTGAAAGATGAAGGATATATGTCCCATAAAGGGAAAAATGTGGTATAATTTACACATATTTGGCGATATATGTAGATATCGTCTGAAAAAGAGGAGGCGTTTAATGGTATGAAAAGATGGAAAGACGTGAGTATTCGGGTTAAAGTACTGATCCCGATCGTGCTGATGCTGGTGATGATGTTGATCTATATGGTGGGAAGTCTGTATGGAATGGCGCAGATGGCGACGCTGACCGCTGAAAAGCAGGCATCTTATCAGGCAACAGTGATCAGTTCCATTGTGACTGGAGTGATCTTTGTTCTGATCTTTATTTTCTGTGTGATCAATTTAGATCGTAAAGTAACCTGGCGTCTGCGCAAACATATTGAAAAGCTGGATGAGATCATAGAATCCATCGAGGAGGGGCATGGTGATCTGTCCAAGCGTCTGATGGTGCTGAATCAGGACGAGATGGGTCGTCTGGCAGCCGACGTCAATCGTTTTATCGATATTCTGGAGCGGATCATGAAGAAGATCAATCTGGATTCCAATTCACTGGCGCTGATCGTGCAGGATGTGACGGAAAAAGCGGATAATTCGAACAGCAGCGCATGTGATGTGTCTGCAGTGGCAGAGCAATTGTCAGCTACGATGGAAGAAGTATCAAGCACCGTCTCAAATGTGGATGAAAATGCGAACCGGGTGATGGACGAGTTGACAAAACTTCAGAAGACAACAGAAGAGATCCTGAAGTATTCAGATGAGATGAAGTCGCGTGCTGATGAACTGGAGGAATCCGCGCAGAAGAACAAGGCTGAGACCGGCAAAATGATCGCACCGATCATCGAGAAGATCAAACGCGCGGTGGAGAACAGCAAAAATGTTGAGAAAGTAAATGAGCTGACTGATGAGATCCTGTCTATTTCCAGTCAGACAAACCTGTTGTCTTTGAATGCTTCCATCGAGGCAGCCAGAGCAGGAGAGGCAGGAAGAGGTTTTGCGGTAGTTGCAGATGAGATCCGTCTGTTGGCGGATTCCAGCAAGGAGACAGCCAGCAATATTCAGGGGATCAACAGCATGGTCATTGAACTGGTGCGTGAGCTGATCGATAATTCCAATGAGATTCTCCATTATGTGGAGAACACGATCCTGCCGGATTATGATAACTTTGTTGCCAGCGGCAAGCATTACAGTGAGGATGCGGCCCATATCAATGATCAGATGATCCATTATGCGGATCGTTCACATGAGATCGTTGGAATGGTTTCCGATATGGTAGATTCTATCAACGGTATTACTGATGCAGTGGAGGAGGGTGCAAATGGCGTGAGCAGCGTTGCAGACAGCATCCAGACACTGGTGTCAGAGATTTCCGTGATAAATTCAAAGATGTCTGAGAATCAGGAGATCGCAGGAAGCCTGCAGGAAGAAGCAAAGATGTTTCAGATGTAAAAGATTTAAAACGGAATCATAAAAAAGGTAAGTCTGATCTGCAATCGAAAATCAGACTTACCTTTTTTGTCGTACATTTTTATTTTGCAGCCTCAAATTCTTTCAGTTGATCTTCATCCGGGACAGCAGTCAAGAGGCTGACCACGATGATGAATAACAGTGATACGAAGAATGCAGGCAGCAGTTCGTAGATGTTCCAGGCACCTCCCAGCGGGCGTACAAGGTATTTCCAGATAAATACGGTAGCACCGCCGGAGAGCATACCGGCGAGCGCGCCCCATTTGTTGGAACGTTTCCAGAACAGGGAGCACAGCATCACTGCACCAAAGGCACCGCCGAAACCGGCCCATGCGAAGGATACGATTCCGAAAACGGAAGAGTTCGGATCTCTAGCGAGGACAACGCCGAGGATCGCGATGGCTGCGATCGTGATACGAGCAATAAAAAGGCTCTGCTTTTCTGTCAATTTTATATGGAAGAAGTCCTGTAAAACGTTCTGTGAAACACTGGATGCAGCCGCGAGCATCTGGCTGTCTGCAGTGGACATGGTCGCAGCCAGGATTCCTGCGAGAATAACACCGGCAATGAGCGCGGCCAGCATACCGTGCTGGCTGATCAGTCCTGCGATCTTTACGATGATGGTCTCACTGGAGCTGCCCTCCAGAAATCCCAATGCACCGGCGTTTGTCATACCAAGACCGACGATGCCGATGATGATGGCAACAGCCATTGCGATGAATACCCATACAGTTGCGATCCGGCGGGACAATACGAGCTTCTTTTCATCCTCGATCGCCATAAAGCGCAGCAGGATGTGGGGCATACCAAAATATCCGAAGCCCCATGCCATACAGGATGCAACTGATAATGCACCGTAAGGAATCGCACTTCCTGTGGTGGGATCATGCGTTGCTGACAGAGACAGATAACCGGACAGAGACTGTGCATTTTCAACGACAGCGCCCCATCCACCGGCGCTGCTGATACCGTATGTAAGAACCGTGACGAGCGCAACTGTCATGACGATGCTCTGGATCAGGTCAGTGGTAGATACGGCGCCGAATCCGCCCATGATGGTGTAGCCGACGATCACAAGTGCCGCAACGATCATGGCTACTGTGTAATTTACACCAAACAGACTGTTAAACAGCTTGCCGCAGGCAGCAAAGCCGGATGCGGTGTAGGGAATAAAAAAGATGATGATCACAACTGCGGCGAGAGCATTTAAAGTATTGCTCTTGTCGTGGTAACGCTTGGAGAAAAACTCCGGAACGGTGATCGCACCGATGTTCTGGGAATAGCGGCGCAGTCTGCGGGAAACAAAATACCAGTTGAGCCAGGTTCCGATACCGAGACCGATCGCCGTCCATGCGGCATCCGCCACACCGGAGAGATAAGCGACTCCGGGCAGTCCCATCAAAAGCCAGCTGCTCATGTCGCTGGCCTCAGCACTCATAGCGGTGACTAAGGGTCCCATCTTTCGTCCGCCCAGATAAAAGTCCTCCGAATTGCTGGTGCGTTTGCTGAAACGAAAACCGACCACAAGCATCATCAGCAGATAGATGACGATCGCTGTGATGATCAGAAAATTTGTCGTGTTCATTTTCATAACCTCCTTTAGAATACTTTGTTGTGGTACAGTGCAAAAACACTATCGTTGCCTATTTTATCATGTTTTTCTATAAAGGTAAACAAAATATTGAAGAATCTGGGATTTTCAGCAAAAATCTGTTGACAGCGTGCAACGATGGTGCTATCATGAACATATGAACAATTGCTCATATGAAAAGATGATGTAAAAACACAGGAAGGAGAGCTGAAGCGATGGCAATGAATGATGTAGAGATCTGTGAAGATAAATGTATCCATGTAGACCGGCTGGAAAAGGTACGTGCAGGGCTGCCGGATGAGGATGAACTGTATGATCTGGCGGAATTGTTCAAGGTGTTTGGGGATTCCACACGCATCCGCATTTTATATGTACTGTTTCAGTCAGAGCTGTGTGTCTGCGATCTGGCGGAGGCTCTGCAGATGACGCAATCGGCGATCTCGCACCAGCTGAAGATCTTAAAACAGGCAAAGCTTGTGACCGGCAGACGCGAGGGAAAATCCGTGTTTTATGCACTGGCGGATGACCATGTGCGGTCCATCATCGATCAGGGCAGAGAACACGTTGAGGAGTAGCATCTGTTCAGAACTGTGAAGGCACTGAGCAGTTACAAAGAGTAAGATTAAAAAGGGAGGATATTCTAATTATGAAGAAAAAATTCAAATTACAGGATCTGGATTGTGCAAACTGTGCGGCGAAAATGGAGGAAGCCATCAAAAAGATCGACGGCGTGAATGACGCAAGCATGAGCTTTATGACACAGAAACTGACGATCGACGCGGCAGATGACCGCTTTGATGCCATTATGGATGAAGTGGAGAAGGTCTGCGCAAAGGTGGAGCCTGATATGAAGATTCTGCGGTAATACAAAGCAGCCGAAGGGCTGCTTTTTTACCCGGTTAGGAGGAGCATTATGACAAAAAAACAAAAACAGATGATCGTACGTATCGTGGTGGCATTTGTGATGCTGGTGGCGATCATGATCGGAGAGCACACCGGATGGTCAGACCGCATACAGCCCCATGTGCTGCTGGCATTGATCTGCCTGATCCCGTATCTGATCATTGGCTATGACATTTTATATAAGGCAGCACGGAATATCCGGAACGGACAGGTGTTTGATGAAAATTTTCTGATGATGATCGCTACGTTTGGAGCATTCGGTGTGGGCGAGTATTCCGAGGCGGTAGCAGTTATGCTTTTTTATCAGGTGGGCGAGTTCTTCCAGAGTTATGCGGTGGGAAAATCGCGCCAGTCCATCTCGGATATGATGGATATCTGTCCGGAATATGCGAATGTTGAGGAGGACGGTGTGCTCACGCAGGTGGATCCTGATGATGTGGAGGTTGGTACGATCATCGTCATCAAGCCCGGTGAGCGCGTGCCGCTGGACGGCGTTGTGGTGGAAGGTGAATCCATGATCGACACGGCGGCATTGACCGGTGAGTCGGTTCCCCGCAGGGCAGCCGTCGGGGATGACATCATCAGCGGGTGTGTCAATGGCAGTGGTACGCTCAAGGTACGCACCACAAAGGAATTTGATGATTCCACGGTGGCGCGCATTTTGGAACTGGTGGAAAATGCCTCTTCTAAAAAGGCGCAGGTGGAAAACTTTATTACAAGATTTGCAAAATATTATACCCCGGTCGTCACGATCGGTGCCGTGATCCTGGCCTTTGTGCCGCCGCTCGTGCTGTCACTTGCAGGTGCAGGCAGCTTTGGCGCACTTCTGGGCGACTGGCTTTACCGCGCATGTACGTTTCTGGTCATCTCCTGTCCGTGTGCACTGGTCATCTCGGTGCCACTTGGATTTTTTGGTGGTATCGGAGCCGCGTCAAGGATCGGTGTGCTTGTGAAAGGCAGTAATTATCTGGAGGCAGTTGCCCAGATGGACACCATCGTCTTTGACAAGACCGGTACACTGACAAAGGGTGAATTTAAAGTAAGTGAAGTACTTCCGGTACATCTTGCACCGGAGCAGCTTCTGGAGCTGGCAGCGCTGGGCGAGGGTTATTCGACCCACCCGATCGCGGCATCCATCCGGGACGCTTACGGAAAGCCCCTTGCGATGGAGCGGGTCACAGATACGGAGGAGATCTCAGGACATGGCATTCATACCTTTATTGACGGAAAGGAAGTACACCTCGGAAATGCAAAATTGATGGAATCTTTGCAAATTCCCTTTACAAAATCAGACAGTGCGGGTACAGTAGTGTATATAGCGCTGGAACGCGAATTTGCAGGAACCATCGTGATCGCAGATTCCGTGAAGGAAGGCGCAAAGGAAGCGTTGGCAGACATGAAGCATGTGGGCGTGAAAAAGACCGTCATGCTTACCGGAGACCGCAGAGAAGCTGCAGAGTCGGTTGCGAAAGAACTTGGCATCGACGAGGTACACTATGAACTGCTTCCGGCTGATAAGGTGTCAAAGGTAGAGCAGCTGCTGGCGGAGGAACTGCCAAAGGCACGGCTTGCATTTGTGGGCGACGGTATCAATGATGCACCGGTGCTCACGAGAGCGGATGTGGGCATTGCGATGGGAAGCATGGGCAGCGATGCTGCGATCGAGGCGGCGGATGTCGTGCTCATGGACGACGATGTGCGAAAGATCGCAAAGGTAGTACGTATCGCGCGCAAGACGCTCAGTATCGTCAAACAAAATATTGTCTTTGCATTGGCGGTAAAGGTATTGGTACTCATTCTGGGTGCTACCGGTTATGCGAATATGTGGGCGGCAGTGTTTGCTGATGTGGGCGTATCGGTGCTTGCAATCTTGAATTCCATGCGCACGCTGCGTGGAAAATGACAGGATATTATGGAAAAAGAATCTCATAAAAGAATCTCTCATTGATGGGGTTCTTTTTTCTTGCGTACGGGGAATAGTTCAGAGGAGGGGATTATGGAACGATTGAAGAGGAAATTTATCGGAGACAGGAAATTTTATGGGATGGTACTGGCGGTGGCGGTGCCGATCATGCTGCAGAACGGATTGACGAATGTGGTGAGTCTGCTTGACAACCTGATGGTGGGACGTGTCGGTACAGATCAGATGTCCGGTGTATCGATCGTTAATCAGCTGATCTTTATTGTATATCTGAGCCTGTTTGGAGGCATGGCGGGCGCAGGTATCTTCACCGCCCAGTATTTCGGCAAAAAGGACGAAAAGGGTGTACAGGATATTTTCCGCATCAAATTCGTCATCGGAATGGTGCTGACGGCGATCGGTATTTTTGTGCTCTGGTTCTGGAGCGAACCGTTGATCGGTATGTTTTTACATGAGGGCGATGCCTCACTGTCTGCGGATGCAACCATGTTGCATGCAAAGCAGTATCTTGGCATTATGCTCATCGGACTGGTGCCCTTTGCGCTCTCACAGTGCGTGGCGAGTACCCTGCGCGAGTGTTCACAGACGGTTTCACCGATGATCGCCAGTGTTGCTGCCGTGATCGTGGATCTCGTGTTTAACTATATTCTGATCTTCGGAAAATTTGGTGCACCGGCACTGGGGGTGAAGGGTGCGGCGATCGCAACGGTGATGTCGCGCTTTGTGGAGTGTGCGTTTCTGATCATCTGGACCTGGAAGAATAGAGCACAATACGGCTTTATCACTGGATTGTTCTCACGGGAGCCGATTGCCGGTATTCTGTGGAAGCAGTCCATCTCCAAGGGTATGCCGCTGCTCATCAACGAGTTTTTGTGGTCCCTTGGCGTGACGATGCAGGCACAGTGTTATTCCACCCGTGGTCTGGAGGTCGTTGCGGGACTGAATATCTGCAACACATTAAACAATGTGTTTAATATTGCATTTCTGGCAATGGGAAATGCGGTGGCGATCATCATCGGGCAGATGCTCGGCGCAGGGAAAATGGAGGAAGCCAAGGATACAGACACAAAGCTGATCTTTTTCTCTGTTGCCATGTGTATTGGAATCGGTGCTCTGATGGCGCTGGCCGCTCCGTTTTTCCCGCTTACCTATAAAACGACACCGGCTGTACAGCAGCTGGCGACAAGTTTCCTGCTTGTGATGGCATTTATGATGCCGTTCTGTTCCTTTACAAATGCGTCCTATTTTACGCTCCGCTCTGGCGGATGCACCGGTATCACGTTTTTGTTTGACAGCTGCTATATGTGGTGTCTGGTGGTGCCATTGGCGTTTGTGCTGTCGCGATTTACAGATATGGCAGTTGTGCCGTTATACATGTTGGTGCAGGGCACGGAGCTGATCAAGGCCATCATTGGCTATGTGCTTGTAAAAAAAGGTGTGTGGCTGCGAAATCTGGTTGCGGAGGACTGACAGATGGATGGGCGGACTTTGGTAGTTGTGCGGGGTGCAGGCGACCTTGCAACCGGTACGATCGTAAAACTGGTAAAATGCGGCTACGCTGTCATTGCTCTGGAGACGGAAGCGCCGGCTGCGATCCGAAGGACTGTGGCGTTTTCGGAGGCGGTATATGCGGGAAAACAACAGGTGGAGGATGTGTGCGCAGTGTGTGCACAGACACCGCAGGAGGCTTATACGCTTGCAAAGCAGGGAACGCCGGCAATCCTTGTGGATCCCGAGGGGGACAGTATCCGACAGCTGCATCCGGCTGCAGTTGTAGACGCGATCCTTGCCAAGCGCAATCTTGGAACGGACCGGGCGATGGCGCCCTTTACGGCAGCGCTGGGTCCCGGCTTCACGGCGGGTGTGGATGTGGACGTTGTCATTGAGACGAAACGCGGACATGATCTCGGCCGGTTGATCTATGAGGGAGAAGCTGCTGCAAATACGGGTGTTCCGGGGATGATCACGGGTTATGGCGCAGAGCGTGTCATTCATGCGCCGGTGAAGGGCATTCTGCGCGCCTGCGCCCGGATCGCGGATACAGTAGAAAAAGGTACAGTGATCGCCATGATCGAGCCGGAGCGCGACACAGAGATCAGAGGAGGGGATGGCAGTATACGCGGTTTACAGACGCTCGAAGCGGTGCCGGTGCATGCGAGCCTGACCGGACTTTTGCGGGGCCTGATCCGTGACGGTTATCCGGTAACAGAGGGCATGAAGATCGCGGATATCGATCCTCGGGCAGAGGAGTACGATAACTGCTTTAAAATATCGGATAAAGCGCGCTGCATCGCAGGCGGTGTGCTGGAGGCGCTGCTTCATGCGGGGGTGAGACCATGATCATTGCGGTGGTGGGAAGCGGTGGCAAGACTACCTATATCAAAGAGCAGGCAGCTCTTTATCTCGCGCAGGGAAAAAAGGTATTGGTTACGACAACCACGCATATGTATGCAGAGGAGGACACATTATTTACGAATGATGCGGCGGAAATCTGTGCATGCTTACAGACAAAAGGTTACTGCATGGCAGGACAGCGTGCAGAGGATGGATCCGCAAAGATCTGCGGGCTGTCCCCGGATGTGCTGGCACGGGCGGCGCAGTGTGCCGATGTGGTGCTTGTGGAGGCGGATGGCTCAAAGGGAAAGCCTGTTAAATTTCCGGCGAAACATGAGCCGGTCATACCCGGCGGCACAGATAGGATCGTGATCGTCATGGGTTTTTTTGCGGCGGGACAGACCATTGCAGAAGCATGCCACAGGCAGGAACTGGTGTGCCGTTGTCTGGATGCTTCCCCCTCCCATCGCCTGACGGAGGCAGACCTGCAAAAGCTGGTAGAGGAAGGCTATCGAAAGCCTCTGGCACGCATGTTTCCGCAAGCAGAAATTATTTTTAAAAAATCATTGTAGAATCCGGTAAATTCCGCTATAGTAAATATATTATTTTAAAATTAGAAGAGAGGTAACTGTTTAGGACAGGTCGAAGCATTTACTGCTGAGACCGTGATTTTATGATTCAGGAGTACAAAAATGCCATTGCGAAGCAATTTTCATGCATTTTTGCATCGCTTCTGTGAAGGTACTGAACAGATACGAAGAGGGATCTGCGCATGCATATGTTAATTGAACTTGTACTGCTGGTGATCGGTTTTGCCATGCTGATCAAAGGTGCGGATATTTTTGTGGAGGGAGCTGCCGGAATCGCAGCCAAGTTTGGCATTCCACAGCTGGTGATCGGACTGACGATCGTGGCGATGGGAACGAGCGCGCCGGAGGCGGCGGTGAGTATTGCCGCGGCATTTAAAGGAACGGCCGACATCACGATCGGAAATGTTGTCGGTAGTAATATTATGAATATTCTGGTGATCCTGGGTGTGACAGCGGTCATTGTGGCGGTGGCGGTACAGCAGTCTACGGTCCGCTATGAGATCCCCTTTGTCATACTGGTTACCATTGTTCTGTTGGTGATGGGAGCGCTGGACGGAAAGATCGGCCGGCTGGACGGCGTGATCCTCTGGGCATTGTTTATTGTATATCTGATCTATCTTTTCCTGATGGCCAAGCATGGAAGGGAAGAGGAAGAAACACAAATGGACGCACCGGTATGGAAGCTGCTTCTGTTCGTTGTGATCGGGGCTGCACTTATCGTGATCGGCGCGGATGTGAGTGTGGATGCGGCTTCGGAGATCGCCCGTGTGATCGGGCTGAGTGAGCGGTTTATCGGATTGACGATCGTTGCTCTGGGAACGAGCCTGCCGGAGCTGTGTACTTCTGTTGTAGCTGCCAGAAAGGGCAACGCAGATCTCGCGATCGGAAACATTGTGGGAAGCAATATCTTTAACATTTTGTTTGTTGTCGGAACGACAGCATTGATCATTCCGGTGCCCTTCAACCCGGCGTTTGTGATCGACACAGCGGTTGCGATCGGTGCCGCCGTGTTGTTGTGGATCTGTGTATTTCGGAAGAAAAAACTGACCCGTCCCGGCGGAATCCTGATGCTGGCAGCCTATGCCGGATACTTTGCATATCTGATGATGAAATAGGGTGACGGAATAAAAAAGAGAGAACCGTTCCGGAAGCAGGAGTTTTTGAGAATGAAGAAAAATTACAGACAGGTCATTCGGCTGATCTGTGTTGGAATATTATTTGTTGCAGTGCTTGTGGTGCTGGTGCATAAGGGTGCGATCCCCAGATTCTGGGAGCAGACTGAAGAGGTCATGCAGCCAGCAGAACAATTGGAGACCATTGAGATACCGGGACCGCAGGAGGAAGAGAAAACTGAGCAGGAAGAAAACGCGCAGGAACCGGCTGCGGTGGATACGCCACAGAGTGATGAGCAGGTTCAGCCCGGAGCGGACAGCTCACAGGCACCGGAAAAAGGAAATGATGTACAGACTGCAGAAACTGGGCAGGAAGAAGCAGAGTTATCTTCAGAGGAGTTACTGAATGCGTATCTTGCGGAAGATCCGCGCACGCCTGTGCAGGCAAAGGGTATTTTTGTCACCGGTGCAGTGGCGGGAACAGAAAACACCATGCCGGCGCTGACACAGCTGGTGGAGAACAGTTCGCTCAATGCCATGGTGATCGACGTCAAAAATGATGCTGGAGAAGTGACTTATAAAATGGAATTGCCGTTGTCACAGGAGATCGGTGCGGAAGTGCGTTATGTGTCGGATATGCCACAGCTGATCCGGCAGTTGAAGGAGAAGGGCATCTATCTCATTGCGCGTATCGTGGCATTTAAGGATCCGATCCTTGCGGAGAAAAAGCCGGAATACGCGGTGAAGAATGCAGATGGCAGTGTCTTTCATGACAACAACGGTCTGGCGTGGGTCAATCCTTATAACGAGGAAGTCTGGGACTACCTGATCGATCTGAGCAAGCAGGCGGCAGCGCTGGGATTTGATGAGATCCAGTACGACTATATCCGGTTTTCGACAGCAAAAGGAATCTCCGAGGCAGATTTTGGCGTTGAGTCGGAGGGAAAGACGAAACAGGAGGCGATCAACGGTTTTTTGACGAAGGCCTATGAGACGCTGGCTCCGATGGGCGTGTATGTGTCAGCGGATGTGTTCGGAACGATCATCTGCAATGAATCGGACGGCAGACTGATCGGACAGGATTATGTGGAGATGGCAAAGCATTGTGACTATATCTGTCCGATGGTATATCCCTCCCACTATGTGAATAATGCCTATGGGATCACGGTGCCGGATGCGAAGCCCTATGATCTGATCTATGCGGCAGTGGCAGACGGCGAAGCGAAGCTTGCCTCGGCCCGGGAGGAAGATCCATCCATACATATCGCAAAGCAGCGCCCGTGGTTGCAGGCATTTACTGCTACATGGGTGAAGGGACACATTTCATATAAAGGAAAACAGCTTCAGGATCAGGTCCGGGGAGCTGCTGATGCAGGCGTGCAGGAGTGGCTGCTGTGGAATGCATCAAACAACTATAACAGCGTAAAAAGCGGTTTATAAGGATACAATGAAAAAAAGGAGCTCTGCACCGAAGAAAGGTGCAGGGCTCCGCTTATTTTCATCAGGATCAGGAACTATTTGTTTGAACGTCTCCAAATATTCATTTTTTCAGCTTCGGCGATCAGCTCATCGCGGAAATCAGGATGTGCGATAGAGATCAGTGCCTCTGCCTTCTGCCAGGTAGACATACCCTTGACATTTACCATACCATACTCAGTGACAACGTAATGTGTATTAGCACGGGTGTCGGTTACGATAGAGCCATTTGCTAAAGTCGGGCGGATACGGGAGTGCAGCTTGCCTTCTTTGTCTGAGAACGTAGAAGAGCAGCAGATAAAGCTCTTTCCGCCGTTGGACAGATATGCACCAAGTACGAAGTCCAGCTGTCCGCCGGCACCACTAATGTGCTTGATACCTGAAGACTCAGAACTGATCTGGCCAAACAAGTCAATATCCACACAGTTGTTGATAGAGATGAAGTTGTCCAGTGCTGCGATGGAACGGATGTCGTTCGTGTAGCTGACGGGGGCGCTCATCAGCTCGGGGTTTTCATCCAGATAGTCGTACATCTTCTTTGTTCCGCATCCAAAACCGTAGGTCTGGCGATAGCGGTCGATGTTTTTCTTGGAACCGTTGATCTTACCTGCTTTTGCAATATCAACGAATGCATCCACATACATCTCGGTATGAACACCCAGATCTTTGAGGTCAGACTCTGCGATCATGGAGCCGACAGCATTGGGCATACCGCCGATACCGAGCTGCAGGCATGCTCCGTTGGGGATCTGCTCTACGATCAGTTTTGCAACTGCCTTGTCAACATCTGTGGCAGGGCTACCGGCACCGAGCTCTCCGATCGGAGGATTCTCGCCCTCAACAATGTAGTCTACATCACTGATATGTACATTGTTCTCGAAACCGCCGAGGCAACGGGGCATATTTTCATTTACTTCGACAATGACCGTTTTTGCCATCTCACATGCAGCAGCCAGATGGGAAGCATTTGGTCCAAAGTTGAAATATCCGTGTGCATCCATCGGTGCGCAGACGATCATGACCACATCAGAGCAATTCCCGTCACGATAATAGCGGGGAAGCTCAGAATAGCGGATCGGAGCATAGTAAGCACAGCCGCGGGCGATCAGCTTGCGTTCGATCCCGGACATATGCCAGGAATTCCAGCAAAAATGCTCACCAGCATCCTCACGCTCAAATACAGCCAGAGGCTTTAACAAAATGCCGCCGCGCAGCTTGACATCCTTTAATTCGTCGGTGCGCTTTGCGAGCGCCTTGTCCAGCGCGTCAGGTGTGCCGTTACACCAGCCGTAATCTACCCAGTCACCGGACTTGACTACCTTGACAGCTTCGTCGGCAGTTACTAATTTTTGCTTGTATTCATCCTGAAAACTCATTGAAAAACCCTCCTTAGAATGTGAATTAAAAAGTCGTTAAATAATTAACATGATCTATCTCTATACTAACACTTTCTTTCATGTTTCGCAATGTTACAGAACAAAAAAAGAGACCGGTTTGCCGATCTCTTTTTGCCAGTATAGGAAATCCTATAGCTTATGTGGGAAATAGCTTAAACAGCCATGCTGCATACAACAATGCTGCCATCTTCATCTGTTACGGGAAACTCTTCAGGAAATTCGTCGGGAAGCTCAACAGGAAGTTCAACATCCAGATTGCTGTTGGTCTGCTGACTGCTATCCTCGGTTACTTCATCCTTTTTCTCGGAAGATGAGCTGCTGTCTTTTTTCTCAGATGAACTTGAACCTGATTCATCCTTTTTCTCAGAGGATGTCGTCTCTCCCTTGGAAGGGGATGAAACCGACTCATCTTTCTTCTCGGAAGAACCATTTCCGTTCTTATCCGTACTGCCTGTATCGGAAGCGGAACCGGATCCTGAATTTGTGGAAGAACCGGTTGCCTTGTCGCTGGCAGCGGTAGATGCACCGGCGGGAGTAGTCGGCGCAACGTTTGAAGCGGAACTGTTATCTTCGGGAGCTGTATCCGTATCTGATTCGTCTTTCTTTGCAGAAGCGGTGCTCACAGAGTCATCTGTCGGCTTGCTGTCAGAAGCGATGGCATTCGGATCAACCGGAATCTCCGGAGCATCAGACTCATCGGGATCAGGCGTAGCGGCTGCAACGGCTTCATTTACAGGAGTACCGGAAGCGGCAGCGGTCTTCGTCTGTTCAAGTTCTGCAACAGTCAGATCCGCGAGAACCGCAGGATCCACTTCTTTCGGGTCGGTTGCAACACTTGCGATCTCATTGATCAGCTCCATTTTGCCGGCGGTAATTCCATATGAATCAGCGGATTCTTTCGTCTCTTTTGAAACATTGACAGTTGTGATGGAACAGGTCTCCACGGAATTTGCAGTAAATTCATCTACGGTAGACATCAGGGCATTTGCCTTGGAATCTTTGTCGGAATAGACACCGATGATCATGTAGTTTGTGTTATCTGCATCGATATAGGCATCTGTGGATAATTGTTCGACAGTGATCGTAAGTGCGGTGGTGATATCTGTATTTTTGAGTGAATCACCGATCACGTCCACGATCGCAGCACCTTCGTCATTCATGCCGTCAACAGCAATGACGCGGTTAAACTCATTGAGCGAGTAAGCAATAGAAGGATTGATGTCCAGACTGACATAAGAGATCGGATTGCTCCAGGTGTATGAACCCATACTACCGCATGCAGCAATAACGATCGCAGCAGAGGCAGCGACGGCAGCCTGTTTCGGAAAACGGATGATCTGCGGCTGCATGGTAAGTTCCTGACCGATGGTGTAGTTTTTGTTTTTCATCTTTACAAACTGACCATCGTCACGAAGTGCAACAGCATCGGTCCCGTTTAAATCAACAATAACGGCCTTCATCGTTCCTTCTCCTTTCTAACTAGCGTTTCACTAGAATTATTTAATATATTCCTGCAACAACGGAAAGTCATTACATAGGATCTCCGCTGCTGTTATTATATATTTACGATGTCGTTCCAGAATTTTTCGGGGTACTTTGGTATTTTCTGTAATATTTTTTATCGGGAACAGCTTTGTATCACGCATCTTCTCTACCAGAGAAGGGTGTTCCTTTATGTAAGAGACTGCCTGAAAGCAGGCACTTTTTGTCTTGGCTGCTTTCGGAGAACAGCTTGTCAGATCCATAAAAGTGATGTCATAGGCAGCCAGAATCTCGTTCAAAGCCAGGATCTCATCGCGGATCGGATTCTCGTCACTGGTACTCGTGGCACGCACAATGTGCAGCTGGTAAGCGGAGTTGTCAGAATCCTCATCCACGTTTCCCTCGAATACATAGGGTTCCATGGACTGCTCACTGGAGAAACGCGCCTGCGAGCGGATATAGTCGGTCAGCCTGCGCTCGATCAAAAGCCTTGCATAAGACTGAAAATTGCCTTTTTCCGCATCATAGGTATCCATTGCGTTGGAAAAGGCAATCAGAGCGATCGACCATTCGTCATCACTCTTGGTGATAAAGCGCTTGGTAAACCGGTTGGCACATCCAATAATGAACTTTTCATTCTTTGTAATAAAAGCGCTGCGCCCGTCCTCTGTTTTTACGGCCTCTAACGCTTCCTCCCCCATATTATTGGAAAACATAGATTCTCCTTAAAAATCGTTGTCTGAAAAAACGGTCAGTTCTGACTATACCATGTTTGCAAAAAATGTCAAGTTTTCGCATGCGCTGATGCTTATTTGCTTGTACAGGTATGTCATCGCTCATGCGTCCATGCTTTGTATGACAGCACTCGACCGTCTGTTATGCTTGGCGGGTAAATCACGCGGGTGGCACAGAGCAAAAGCAAAATCAGCTTTTCTCTGGTGCCTGATACCTATCCAATTTACGCATTTTCCGCGCGAACCCGTCGCATAAACGACAGTCGAGTGCTATCATACAGCGGATGGACGCATGCACTTTTTAACTGTGCACCAAGAGTATCAGCAGAACTTTGAGCAGTCATTTATGCGACGGGTTCGCGCGGAGGATATGTATATTAGCCAATCATCAGGCAGCAGAGACAAGCAGGTTTTGCTTGGACTCTGTGCCCTTCGCGCGATTTACCCGGCAAGCATAACAGGCTGATCAAAGCTCTGCTGATACTTTAAGGTGCACAAATTCAAAAGAAAAAAGGTTGTCGACTTCCGAGCGATGTGGTAGGCTATATAGAAGATTAGAAAATGGGGTAACTGGAACATTTTAATAAGGCAAGAGGACGAGAATTGCGGCTATGGAGAAAGAAAAGAATGCGAAGCAGAGCATTTGCCCGGTGGCAAAAAAATGCGGCGGCTGTCAGTTTCAGGGAATTCCTTATGAAAAACAGCTGGAAAAGAAGCGGCAGCTTGTAAAGCAGTGTGTGGGTGATGTGCGTGTGCTGACGCCGATCGGAATGGCGAAGCCGGAGCATTACCGCAACAAGGTGCACGCGGCATTCGGCAGGGACAGAAAGGGAAATGTGATCTGCGGTGTCTATGAGAGCGGAACACACCGTATCGTTCCGGTGGAGGGCTGTATGATCGAGGATGAGCGGGCAGACGCGATCATTGCCACGATCCGCGGACTGTTAAAGTCTTTTCGGATCAAAACTTACGATGAGGACAGCGGCTACGGGCTGCTCCGCCATGTAATGGTGCGCACGGCGCACGCCACAGGAGAGATTCTGGTGGTGCTTGTACTGGCTTCACCGATCCTGCCGGCGAAAAACAATTTTGTAAAAGCACTGCGGGCGGCGCACCCGGAGATCACGTCAATCGTGCTCAACGTGAACGACCGGCACACCAGCATGGTACTCGGAGAGAGAAATATCCTATTATATGGAAAGGGGTATATCGAGGACGAACTGTGCGGCAATCGTTACCGGATCTCGCCGAATTCTTTTTATCAGGTCAATGCGGTGCAGACCAAAGTGCTTTATGAAAAAGCCATGGAATATGCCCGGTTGACAGGCAAGGAAACGGTCATTGATGCATATTGTGGTATCGGTACGATCGGAATGACAGCGGCCGCCCATGCAAAGCAGGTGATCGGCGTGGAACTGAACCCGTCGGCGGTCAGGGACGCGATCGCCAACGCCAGACGAAATGAATGTAAAAATATTACTTTCTATAATGAAGATGCCGGAGAATATATGCGAAGGCTCGCGGCAGCACCCGCCGGTGAGCGTGTGAGCGTAGATGTAGTATTTATGGATCCGCCCAGGAGCGGCAGCAGTGAAGCCTTTTTGGAGGCAGTGTCACTTCTGGCACCGAAGCGGGTCGTATATATTTCCTGCGATCCGCATACGCTTGGCAGGGATCTGGATTATATGAGAAAACATGGCTACAGACCGATCGAATGTCAGCCGGTAGATATGTTTCCCTACACGGATGACATCGAAAATGTAGTTTTATTAGAGAGGACAGCGAATAGAAATGAATCAAAAAGAAAATCAGCTGCTGCTGAATCAGGCAATCGAGGATATCAAAAAGAATTACGGAAAGTACGAGCTGCTGCGGGCAGTCGAAGACCGAAGGCTTCCAAACCGCAATCAGGTAAAAGAGCTCATTAAGGAACTGAGATGTGTGATGTTTGCAGGTTATATGGAACAGGAGGATTGTCTGCAGAGTAATCTGGATGATTATGTTGCATATAAATGCAGCAGTGCGATCCATATGCTGCGTGAGCTGATCGTAACTGCGTTGGAGTGTGCGGATCATAAGCAGAGTGTGCATGAGGAGGTGCTCCGCCGGGCAGAGGATATCAGCTGCCGGTTTGCGGCGCGCATACCGGCATTGCAGGAACTGCTGCTGAAGGATGTGCAGGCAGGTTTTGACGGAGATCCGGCGGCAAAGAGCAAGGAGGAGATCATCTTCTGCTATCCCGGATTTTTTGCGATCTTTGTGTATCGCCTTGCCCACGAGCTGTATATGAGCGATGTACCGTACATTCCCCGCATGATGACGGAGTATGCACACTCGGGCACCGGAATTGATATTAACCCCGGAGCAACGATCGGTGAGTATTTCTTTATCGACCACGGAACCGGTGTCGTGATCGGTGAGACGACGGAGATCGGCAATAATGTGAAGCTGTATCAGGGTGTGACACTCGGTGCGCTCTCCACGAGGAAGGGTCAGATGTTATCGAATGTCAAGAGACATCCGACCATTGGAAATAATGTGACTGTTTACTCCAACGCGAGTATTCTCGGCGGAGAGACGGTGGTGGGTGATAACTCCACCATTGGTGGCGGGGCTTTCATCACCTCGTCCGTGCCGGAAAATACCCGCGTTCAGGTGGGTCCGACAGATCTTGGTAATTAGGCAGATTTTGCTTTTGGCTGTTTGACTGTTACTTTACAGGTACGACTGACACCATCCACCTTCACTGTGATAGTGGCAGTCCCCTTCTTCCGGGCAATGATCAGCCCGCTTTCATCCACGCTCGCGACAGCGGACGAGGAAGAACGGAAGGTAAGCGGCCTGTTCGAGGAACAGCTTGTCACGAGTTGAAAGCTCTCCTCCGGATAGAGGCTGATGCTGGAACGGTTCAGCGAAAGGGAAGGCTTTTTTACTGTAACCTGGCATTTGGCACTGACACCGTCTGCGGTGGCGCGAATGATCGCGCTGCCGCATTTTTTAGCGGTCAGGATGCCCTCCTCGTCCACGGAGACGATAGCAGAGGACGAAGATTTCCAACGGACATCATGACCGGTGGAGACGGTTGCGGAAAGCTTTGCACTCTCGCCGTTTTCCAGTGTGATCCTGCTTTCGCTGATCGTCACGATGGATTTTTCCACGGTCACACGGCAGGATGCCTCCGCCCGCCGGATCTTTGCGGTGATCGTGCAGGTGCCGGATTTTTTGCCGGTGACAACGCCGTAGGTGTTCACACTCGCAATGGAAGAACTGCTGCTTTTAAAGGTAGGCAGGCTGCCGTTTGAGGTGAAAGCGACCAGCAGAAACTGTCCGTCAATGGGAATGGACTGACGATAGCTTGAGAGTACGATAAAGGGGAGTGAGTCGCTCGTGGCGGCATTTGTGATATTGGTCTGCGGCAGCACCAGTGTGCATGCCAAAAGAACTGTCAGCAGAAACTGACGGATATGATGATTGAAACGAAAGGTCATAGAAATTCCTCCTTGAAACAGATAGATGAGGAATCTGTCGGACTCTGTACCAAGAATAACACCTCAGGGCGGGAAAGTAAATTGGGAAAAGTGCCGAAGTGAAAATGTCAACAGTGTACAAACTGCACAAAGAAAGATAACTGCGAGGAGAAAATAAATTGGACTTTTTATGAATTTTGGTGTATCCTATTGTACATAAACGGGGTGAAGACATGAGGGAAATGGAGTTCAAAATGGAGCGCACCGGGCTGGTGAAGGAGGGCGAGGTTCTGCCGGTCACCGAAGGAAAGCTTCCGAATTCATATTATTATACGCTCGGCAATGCGTATGCGATGTCGGCGAACTATACATTTCGTGAGCGTCTGACCAGCAGGGAAGGCACTGTAAAAGAGATCAAGGAAACACCGAAGGGCTTTTTCGTCACGGTACAGTTTGACGAATAGCAGTCCGGTCCGAGGAGTTTACAAAAATGGGAGCACTCTATACGTTATACATACAGACAGAAGGACATATACAGATGCTGGATATCACCGGAGAGGTGCAGCGGCTGGTGAGCGAGTGCGGGATCAGCTCCGGTATCTGCGTGCTTTTTCTGCCGCATACGACAGCAGGACTGCTGATCTCGGAAAACCGTGATCCCTATCTGGCGGTGGATTTTACAAAGGCGATCCATGCGCTGACCGGCAGGGAAGAGGAATACCGCAATCTGGAGGGAAACTTTGCGGCGCACCTGAGTTCTGCGCTGACCGGCGTTTCTCTGACGGTTCCGGTTGAGGATGGCAGGCTGGCGCTGGGCGCATGGCAGAGCATTTATCTGATGGAATTTGATGGAAGCAGAAAGCGCAAAGTGCGTGTCAAATTTATGGATGACGATGTGTAAGGTTTAGTATATGGTAAATCAGAGCAGAAATAACAACACGACGGATCAGATCCTGGCAGACAGCCTGAAAGCACTGGTTTTGCAGAAACCGGTGGAAAAGATCACGATCAAGGAGATCACCGATAAAGCAGGTGTGATCCGTCCGACATTCTACAATCATTTTCAGGATAAATATGAGCTGTTGGAGTGGATCATCCGGGAGGAGATCCTGGCACCGGCGCATCCGCTGATCCGCAACGGCCTGACGAATCAGGCAGTGCTGCTGGTCTTTACGAGCCTGCTGCGCGAGAAAGAGTTTTACAGCCGGCTGAGCCGCATGGACGGTCCGATCACCTTTGAGGATCTGGTGGTCAAGTGTATCAAGGAGATGCTGGTGGAGATCTTCGCGGAGCGTTCGCGCAACAAAAACGGGCGGTTTCCGTGGATGACGGTTGATATGCTGGCAGAGTATTATGCGCGGTCCATGTGCTTTGAGGTCAAGGTGTGGATCCGGAAGGGCATGACGGTTCCTGCGCAGGAGATGGCAGATGTGTACGAGTACCTGATGACGCACTCGATGGAGCAGGCGATCGGGGAAGTGTGACAGGTACAGCGATCGACCGGAACACCTGTGTCGGGCAACGATGCCTGAAATATACAAACATCCGGAAATGTATAACATTCATAACAAACCAAAAAAAGTGTATAGCTGACAGTGACAGCAAAAAAGGATTGAATATGGAAGCATTCAATTCTTTTTTTTATACTCTTTTTCAGATGAAACACCGGATATGTGTCCGGTAAAAAAGAAAGGGTGAATATCTATTATGAAAAGATTTGGAAAGGGAGTTGTAAAGTGCAGGGTATTGATCCTGATCTTATCCGTGGTACTTTTGGTTCCCTCAGCAATCGGTTATTTTAACACGAGAGTCAACTACGATATCCTCTCCTACCTTCCTGATGAGATCGAGACGATGAAAGGTCAGGAGATCCTGAAGGATGATTTTGGGATCGGCGCATTTTCGCTATGCGTGGTAGAGGGTATGGAGGACAAGGATGTCTGTGCACTGGAAGATAAGATCGAGGACATCCCCCATGTAAAAAAGGTGGTCTGGTATGACACGATCGCGGATCTGTCTCTTCCGATGGAGGTGCTTCCGGATGACATCTACAAGATCTTTAACAACGATGACTCCGATTCCACACTGCTTGCGGTGCTGTATGATACCGGAATGTCAGAGGATGAAACAATGGATGCGGTAAAGGAGATCCGAAAGCTTGCGGAGGGACAGTGCTTTGTCAGCGGCATGTCAGCAGTCATCACTGATATCAAAGAGCTGTCAGACCGGGAGGTACCGATCTATGTGATCATCGCCGTGGTCCTTGCGATCGTTGTTTTGTCATTGACAATGGATTCGGCGATCGTTCCGGTATTTTTCCTTCTGAGTATTGGAATGGCGATCATTTACAATCTGGGAACAAACATGATCAAAGGAGAGATCTCTTATGTGACGCAGGCCCTGGCGGCAGTACTCCAGCTCGGTGTCACCATGGACTACTCCATTTTCCTGTGGCACAGCTATGAGGATGAGTGCACAAGGACGGATGACCACAAAGAGGCGATGGCAACTGCGATCGCAGGCACGATCACTTCCGTTGTGGGAAGCTCTGTTACGACAGTTGCCGGATTCGTTGCGCTGTGTTTTATGAGCTTCACACTGGGCATGGATCTGGGAATCGTTATGGCAAAGGGCGTTGTATTCGGCGTGATCGGATGTGTCACCATTCTGCCGTCTATGATCCTTGTATTTGATAAAGCGGTACAGAAGACAAAACACCGCCCGATCCTGCCGGATCTGGGACGGATCGCCGGATGGATCACCAGACATTACAAATGGTTTGTGGCAGCATTTATCCTGATCCTGTTTCCTGCGATCTATGGTTACACACATACGGATGTATATTATGATCTGGCAGGCACACTGCCAAAGGATCTGCCCAGTATCGTGGCAAATCAGAAGCTGGAAGACAATTTTGACATGAATGCCACACATATTTACCTTGTGGACAGTTCACTTCCCGCCAAGGATGTGGCGCGCATGATCGACGAGGTCAATGAAGTGGATGGCGTCAAGGCAACGATCGGTCTGGAAGCGATCCTGGGCGCCGGTTTCCCGAAGGAAATGCTGCCCGCTGACTTGCTTTCTGTGGTGCAGAACAATGAGTATGAGCTTTTGATGGTGAGCTCCGAATACGCGGTGGCTTCCGACGAGGTCAATGCCCAGTGCGAAAAACTGGATCAGATCCTGGATAAATATGATACAAAGGGCATGCTGATCGGTGAAGCGCCTTGTACCAAGGATCTGATCAACATTACGGATGAGGATTTCAAGCGTGTGAGCGCCGTATCTATTTTGGCGATCTTTGCGATCATCCTTCTCGTATTCAAGTCCATCAGCCTTCCGATCATTCTGGTGGCAGTCATTGAGTTTGCGATCTTTATCAACATGGGTATTCCGGCGTACACGGGAACGGTGCTTCCGTTTATCGCGTCGATCGTCATCGGAACGATCCAGCTGGGGGCGACCGTGGATTATGCGATCCTGATGACAAATAAATATAAACTGGCGCGTTATAACGGATATGAGAAAAAAGAGGCGATCACGCAGGCGCTGCAGGGATCCATCCAATCCATCATCGTCAGTGCGCTAAGCTTTTTCTCGGCAACATTCGGAGTTGGCGTTTACTCAAATATTGATATGATTAGCTCACTTTGTATTCTGATGTCACGGGGCGCGATCATCAGTATGTTTGTAGTGATCTTTATTTTGCCGTCCATGTTCATGATCTTCGACAAAGCGATCGTAAAGACAAGCGTGGACTTCCGCAGACGTGAGGGTAAGTAAATCTGGCACAGTTAAAATTAAATTGAGGACAAAACAGGAGGTTCCTATCATGAAGATGAAAGAATTACAGAAAAAATTTCAGAATAAATTTGCGATCCGTATGCTGGCAGGCGTGCTTGTCATAGCAATGGTGGGCGGAAGCTTTGCCGCAGGTTATGTGCAGGGTGCAGGACAACAGGCCATTACCGCTGAGGCAGCGGAAAAATCAGAGCTCGAGGAAAAGATCGGTGAGCTGGTAAATAAAAGATCAGGTGTGGATGACACAACAAAGGATGAAACCGTTTATGTCATCTCTGATGCAAAGGGTCAGTCAGGCAAGGTCATCGTGGAGGAGTGGCTGAAAAACCGCGACGGGGCAGCCACGATCGAGGATGTCTCTGACCTGAACGGGATCACAAATATCAAGGGGGATGAGACTTTCACACAGGATGGCGAAAAGCTCACCTGGCAGGCAAACGGCAATGATATCTATTATGAAGGTACAACGGATAAACAGGTGCCGATCAGTGAAACCATCACCTACTATCTGGACGGCAAGGAGATCGAGCCGGAGCAGCTGGCCGGAAAGAGCGGAAAGGTCACGATCCGTTTTGACTATGAGAATCATGAAAAGACAACTATCGACAAGGACGGTAAGAGTATTGAGGTCTATGTGCCCTTTACCGTGATGACCGGCATGATCGTGAGCGACGATTTTACGAATATTGAGGTGACCAACGGAAAAGTCATCTCCGATGGAAAGAATAATATCGTTGTCGGCATGGCAATGCCCGGGTTGCACGAGAGTCTGCAGAAGGAAGACAAAGACTTTGATAGTGATATCGAGTTCCCGGATTACGTTGAGGTGAGCGCGGATGTGGAGAATTTTTCGCTGGAGATGACCGCTTCTGTAGCAATGAGCGGACTGCTCTCAGATATGAACTTAAGCGATGTGGATCTGACGGATCTGGAGAATTCCATCAATGACCTTTCTGATGGCAGCGAACAGCTGGAGGACGGAAGCAAACAGATCAAAGACGGTCTGGGAACCTTAAAGGAAAGCATGGGTGAGTTTACCAGTGGCGCATCCGACCTGAGCAGCGGTATCAAGGACTATACGGACGGCACGAAAAAGTTAAACGATGGTCTGAGTACTTTGAACGCCAGCGTCGGCACACTTTCCAAGGGTGCAGAGACACTGAATACCAGTGCAAAGACGATTGCTGCAGGTGTCAAGACACTGGATCAGGCGTTGAACGCAGAGATGAGTGATAAGGAGAAGGCAGCTGCGAAAAAGCAGGTGTCTGCCCAGTTTGCAGAGGGCGGTGCCACTTACCAGTTTATTTATAAAGCCGCAGCAGCAAATTTCACCAACACAATGACCGGGGATGCGACGGTCGGACAGATCCAGTCCGGCATTTCCGGCATGGGTCTGACCAGTGACGGCGTGATCGCTGCATTGGCACAGTATTATGCCCAGAACGGATTTACAGATGTGACGAGCGGAAAGAAGTACAGCGCCGAGCAGTGTCAGGCGACTGTGCCCGGAACAAGTACGACCTATGCGGCTTATTTTGCAGACAGTGTATTGAAGGGCGGTCTCGCAAAGGGAATCGCAGGAGGTATTGCGACAAACGGCGCTGACGCAGTCGGAAGCTCAGTTGTAGCCGCATGCGAGAGCGCAGCGCAGACAGCAGCGATCCAGGGCGCGGAAAATGCCAAGAAGACCATTGCTTCACAGATCGAGGCGGTTGATAAGAAGAGCGGTTACAGTCTTGTCAGCGGAACTGCTGCACTCAGTAAGGGCATCTCCACGCTGGCAGCCGGCGTGCCTGACCTCGTATCCGGCGTCGATCAGCTGGCAAGCGGTGCCAAGACACTGGTCGCAAACAACGAAAAGCTTAAGAATGGTGCGTCTGACCTGTCTGACGGCGCAAATAAAATCGCAGATGGCGTAGATAAGCTGGACGGCGGAGCCGATGAGTTGTATAATGGAGTTGTGAAGTTCAATGAGGAAGGAATCTCCAAGCTGGTAGACGCTTTTAACGGCGATGCAAAGGATCTGATCGACCGTATTGATGCTATCGTACAGGCGGGAGAGAACTACACGACATTTACGGGACTTGCAAAGGAACAGGTCGGTAGTGTAAAATTTATTATAAAGACAGATGCAGTTAAGGTATCTGAATAAATGAAAAACCTGCGAGGAATGATACATGAACTGGTTAGAAACGATTCTGGTGACGCTTGGTGTCTCATTAGATATTTTTGCCGCCATGGCGTGTAAAGGCGCCCAGCTTTCAAAAATAGAAAAAAAACCATTGATGATCCTGTGCGTGCTGTTTGCCGTATGGCAGACAGTGGCACTCTACATCGGCAGTGCGGCAGGCTTATTCCTGCGTATGCGTGAGGTGAGTCCGAAGAGTGGAAATACAGAGATCATCGCTGTGGCGATCTTTGGTGTACTTGGGATCCTGATGATCCGGAAGGCATGGAAAAACGAGCCCATCGTAGAGCATCGGGATGACAGATATGCATGGAAGGGACTGATCGCAAGACTGGCGCTGATCAGCATCGGTACGCTGGTGCTCGGCGTGGCGCTGGGCTTTCTGGGAACCGGAACCGTGACATTGCTCACGGTGATCTCCGCAGCAACGGTGGTCGTGGTCATTGCCGGATTGTATGTCGGTTATCATATGGGATATGAGCAGAAGACGAAAGCGTACGCGATCGGTGGCGCACTCCTGCTTTTGGGAGCCGTGGATACGGTGTTCCGGTATGTGATGGTCTAGCACGCATAGCCCGATCGAAGGTGAAGCTCAGGAATGTAATAATTTTTCAATCAGACGCGATGCCTCGCTGCGGGTGAGGTGATCAATATCAATCGGTTCAGATAATCTGTCAGGATTTTCAGACAGCAGTCTTTGGAGCTGTTCCCTTTGGGGAATGGTGACGGACTGCTGTTTTTTGATGCTTACATGCAGCGGCTTGGGATCAAAGGCATCCCCGTCTGTCGCTCCGTGATCGGCAAGCAGACGCTCATAGACAAGCGCGGCGGCGTAGGCATCCGAAACGGCGCGGTGAACGGTCCCGGTGTCAATATGATACAGCGTGCG
Source organism: bacterium (assembly GCA_004562765.1). Classification (GTDB taxonomy): domain Bacteria; phylum Bacillota; class Clostridia; order Lachnospirales; family Lachnospiraceae; genus W0P33-017. The sequence goes on from SFRL01000010.1 coordinate 69,167, forward strand.
AAGCTCGGTGAGCTTCTTTTTCTGCTCCTCCGGCAAAAACCTGCGGGCGAGCTTTAAGGTGTCGATGCCCGTTCGCTCAAAGGGCAGCCTTGCATTGACAAATGCCTGCTTTAAGAAGCTATAGTCGAAGCTTAAGTTATGCCCCAGCAGCGGCAGATCACCTGCAAAATCCAGAAAGCGCGGGAGCACATCGGACAGCTCCTCACCGCTGTCCGCCATCTCCTGTGTGATGCCGGTCAGATCCGTGATCGTTTCCGGAACTGCGCAGTGCGGGTTGATGAGTGCAGAAAACTCGCCGGTGGGCTTTCCGTCCTTCATGCGCAGCGCGCCGATCTCCAGAATATGGTCTCTTTTTACGTTCAGTCCGGTCATTTCCAGATCAATTGCCAGGTAGGTCATCTTTTACATCCTTTCAGGTGTTGGTTTACGGATAATGAGTTGATAGTACGCCGCTGCCCTGCGTGACAGTTCCGCCAGTCGGTTATGCTTGTCGGGTAAATCACGCGGGGCGTCACAGAGTCCAAGCAAAATCCGCTTGGCTCTGCTGCCTAAGTACCGGCTGTTATACATATTCTCCGCGTGAACCCGTCGCATAAACGACCTGTCGGAATCTGTCACGCAGGGCAGCGGCGCCCCTCCTCTATTATATACGTTCTACAGTAGCCTGATAGGTCAGCGGATCTCGCACTTCGTAGTTAAAACGATAAAACAGAGGATCTTCGGTGCGCGGCGGCAGCGCGCTTATCGCGTCTGAGTCCCGCAGCGGAAACGCATAGTGAAATACTTCCGTGTGGCGCAGACTGCCCTTGTTTTCCGGGTTTCGCGCACGGATCTCCTGCTTGAAGATCGTAAGGTCGCATGCCCAGTCCGGGCGGCGCTTGCAGTTCTCACGCGCGTAGAGATCGTAGACCAGCGCCTCGCGAAACAGGGGCAGCAGGTCATCCGCATTTCCAGTGATCGCGCCGTTTTCCAGTTCTTCCTGCAAAAAATCAAGCAAAATTTCACAGCGCGCCAGTCTCGAATGGCTGCAGCCAAACAGCCTGTGGTCGTCATAGTAGTCGCCCAGACGCTGAAAAAACTGAAACGCACTCGGATAGATGCACAGGAACAGCCGAACGGTGAGCGCATACTGCCAGCTGTTGTAGTAGACTTCCAGCATCTCCTCCACGCGTTTGATGCGCAGCACGTCATCGAAGGATAGCCATTTTGTCGACAGCACCTCGTAGGGTGCAGTCTCATGGCGGAGGATGCCGTATTCTCCAGCATGTTCATACATGTAGGAGCCCTTCAGCACCTTTAAAAAGCCCAGCTGGAGCTGGCTGGGCGCCAGTGCAAAGATCTCGTCGAAGGATCTTGCAAATGTGTCATAGTCCTCATAGGGCAATCCGGCGATCAGATCCAGATGCATGTGAATGTTGTGCCAGGTGCGTATGCGGGTTACGACTTCCTTCAGGCGGGGCAGGTCCATCTGACGATGGATCTCCGAAATAGTGGCGGGATTGGTCGACTGGACACCGATCTCCAGCTGTATGAGACCGGGGCGAAAGGTCGACAGCAGCGTCAGTTCGTCCTCCCGGAACAGATCTGCGCTGACTTCAAAGTGAAAATTCGTTTTGCCCCGGTCGATGGACCGGATGTGATGCCAGATCGCCATGGCATGCTCGTGATCGCAGTTGAAGGTGCGGTCAACGAATTTGACCTGGGGGATCTCCTGCTCCACAAAGAAGGAGAGCTCTTCTTTTACGAGATCAAGGCTGCGAAACCGCAGCGTCTTTTCCAGTGAGGAGAGACAATAACTGCATCGGAATGGACAGCCGCGGCTGGACTCATAGTAGACGATACGATGTGCCAGATCATCTGTGTTGTCATAGCAAAAAGGAATGTGATCAAGAGGCAGCAAAAGTGATTCACCAGTCTCCCGGAGCTGACCGCCCTGCCAGAAGACCAGGCCGGGAATATCTTCCAGATATTCCGGAGAACCGTATACATAGTATCTTGCAAGAGCTGCAAACGTATCCTCACCCTCACCCCGCATGATACCTGTCACTTCCGGGTGTGTAGTCAGAAATGCTTCCGATTCAAAGGAAACTTCCGGTCCGCCCAGCCAGATGGGAACCTCTGGCAGTAGTTTGTGAAATTCACAGATCAAGGTTTCAACGACAGTAATATTCCATATGTAGCAGGAGATGCAGAGTACATCCGGCTGTTCACGGTAAATGCCCTGCAGGATCTGATCCGGCACATGGTTGATCGTGTATTCCTTTAAGACCAGATGCTCGGAACAGTCTGCAGTGTAAGCGACAAAATTGCGAAGTGCCAGATTGGAGTGGATATATTTTGCATTGATGGCTGTCAGGACGATCTTCATGGCAAATGTTCCTCCAGCTTGCGCAGGATAGAATTTCTTCTGATGGAAGTAATTTTCTCTGCGGATTCATAAAGTGCATTAATTTTTTCAGGCTGCCCTTCGTATTCATATATTGTGGTCAGGAGCTCATAGGCTTTGCCGATATCCGAACCCAGTGAAAGCGAATACTCCAACACCTGCTTTGCCTCCTCGGGATGCGACAGCTCAAAAAGTTTTTCACCATAGTTTGCCAAAAGTGATACGAGCGTGCTATAATTGGTGTCGCACTGGCTGAGTGCATTCAGGTTGGCAGCGCCGTAGCGAAGCTTCAGATCCGTGTTGGAGATGCCGTTTAAGTTGCAGATGGGCTGGGTGGACAGATCGCGGAGCGCGCTTTCATAGCTTGCCAGAACCTCATCGTCAAATCTGCCCAGCGGAAGATCGCTCAGCGGCAGCTTGATATAGGCAAGGTTCGAGATATCCTGCTTGCGCGTCCAGTTCGCTTCCTGCTCGCGCTCGCGGAAATCATTCCAGACTTTTTCTTCAGAGCGCATGGCAGAGCTTCTGCGGATGGCGATATAGATCGTTATGATGATAAATACAGATAAAAAAGGTAACAGCATAAACAAGTCCTTTCCAACTTAAATATAAAGAGGTGAAACGCATGAAAAACTCAAAATATCAAAAAAATAATAAACGTCAGATCGTTGCGGGGATCATCGCGATCATACTTGTACTTGCGATGGTGGTTCCCATGGTGCTGAGCGCACTTCTCTGACGATATAAGATCCCTGTGCGGAATCGTTAATAATATACTAAAATCCGTAATTTATGTCAATTATTCTGGATGTTTTTGCGTATTGAAATATGCGGGCGAGGTAGTATATAATTAAGATTCGAAACAATATGGGAAACGATACATAAAACTCAAAAACTGATAGTGTGAAATGAGGTTATTATATGAAAAATAAAAAGTCAAATCTGGGATGGAAGATCGGCGGTGTACTTGTGGCAGCCGTTGTCTGTGCGGCAGGTGTTTATGTCGGAACGACCGTGCATGCACAGGAGAATGGAGAGCATCTGATCGCGGATAATATATATATCGGTGATATTGCGGTTGGAGGCATGACTGAGGTACAGGCAAATGAGGCCGTGGAATCTTACGTGGAATCTCTGGGAGATACGCAGTTTACACTGACCGTGGATGACAAGAGTGTGACTGCCACAGCCGCAGACTTTGGTGTGTCGTGGTCAAATCCCGTGATCGTAAAGGATGCTGCGGGTGTCGGAAGAACCGGAAATCTGATCGAGCGATACAAATCAAAAAAGGATCTTGAGCATGAGAATCTGGTGTTTGATATCACATATACTGCGGACAAAGAAAAGGTAAAGAGCTTTCTGGAGACAAACACACAGGACATGAATCAGGAAGCGATCAATTACGGACTGATCCGTGAGAATGGCGGATTTACGATCACAGACGGACAGAACGGTGTCGCTGTGGATGTAGACAAGTCTGCGGATGAGATCGTGGCATATATTGAGGAAACCTGGTCACAGACGGACGCGTCATTGGAACTTGCTGCCACGGTAGTGGAGCCCGAGGGCACAAAGGAACAGCTGGAGCGTGTGACGGATGTGCTGGGCACATTTACGACTGATTTCGGAACTTCCTCTGCAGGCCGCGCACAGAACGTGCGAAACGGTGCCAGCAAGATCAACGGAACGGTACTGTATCCCGGAGAGCAGTTTTCCGTGTATGGGGCAGTCAATCCGTTTACAGCGGAAAACGGCTATGAGCTGGCCGGTTCCTATGAGAACGGAACGACGGTCCAGACCTACGGCGGCGGTATCTGTCAGGTATCAACGACGCTGTACAATGCAGTGATCCGTGCGGAGCTGGCCATCGATGAGCGCTTCTGCCATTCCATGATCGTCAGCTATGTAAAGCCGTCGATGGATGCGGCGATCGCCGGTACTTACAAGGATCTGAAATTTACAAACAATTACGATTTCCCGATCTATATCGAGGGATATACGAGCGGCATGCAGATCACCTTTACCGTCTATGGTGAAGAGACACGTCCGGCCGGCAGGGAGGTCATATTTGAGAGTGAGACCACCAGTACGACAGAACCGGAAGTGAAATTTGAGACTGCGGCAGATCAGCCGATCGGTTATGTGCAGAAGACACAGAGCTCCCATACCGGATATACTGCAAGACTTTGGAAGATCGTCAAGGAGAACGGTGTGGAGGTCAGCCGTGAGGTCTATAACAACAGCACCTACAATCCTTCTCCGAAGATCATCGCAGTGGGCATCAAGTCTGATAATGCGGACGCGGTAGCAGCCGTAAAGGCAGCGATCGCCACGAAAGATGAGGAGGCTGTCCGTGCGGCAGCGGCGGCAAATTCCGCTGAGGCATTAAAGAAACAGGAAGAGGAAGAAAAGAAACAGCAGGAAGAGGAAGATAAGAAGAAAGAGGAGGAAGCTTCCGAAAAACCGGAAAAGCCGGAAAAACCGGCAAAAGAGGATAAAGAGGAGGCACAAAACCCGGCAAAGGAGGAGACCGGAGAGGAGTGATCCGACCGGTTTGTGATATAAAAACTTAAAAGAGGAAAAAAATTTATGAAAGTAGGCAAAGTACCGGAGGCAGTACTGAAAAGATCTGTGCTAAAACAAATACGAACCAACCGCCCGGAAGTGCTTCTTGGCGCTTCCGTAGGGGAAGACTGCGCGGCTGTGGCGTTGCAGGAGGACGAAATGTTTGTTTTATCAACCGATCCGATCACCGGCACGGTCAAGGACATCGGGAATCTGGCGATCCAGATCACATTAAATGACCTTGCGAGTGCGGGAGCAGAGCCCATCGGTGTGATGCTTACTTTTCTTTTACCCGAAAAGCTCTCCGAGGCGAAGCTGCGCGGGATGATGGAGCAGGCGGAAGCCGCGGCGCATGCCGCGAATGTACAGATCATGGGAGGACATACAGAGGTGACACGTGTGGTCAACCAGCCGGTGATCTCTGTTGTCGGTGTCGGAAAGGCAAAAAAAGGATGTCTCATTTCCACCGCGGGCGCACGCCCCGGCATGGATGTGATCGTTACGAAGTGGGTCGGTCTGGAAGGCACGTCAATTATTGCAAAAGAAAAAGAGGAAGAACTGTTGAAACGTTATCCGCAGGCTTTAGTCGATACGGCAAAGGGATTCGATGCATATTTATCCGTACTGCCGGAGGCAGCAGTCGCGGTGGAGTCCGGCGTGAGCGCCATGCATGACGTGACCGAGGGAGGCATCTTCGGCGCACTTTGGGAAATGGCAGAGAGCGCAGGCGTCGGACTGGAGATCGATCTGAAAAAGATTCCGATCCGTCAGGAGACGGTGGAGGTCTGTGAGTTTTTCGACATTAATCCGTATGAGCTGATCAGCAGCGGCAGCATGCTGATGGCGGCGACTGATGGCAACGGGCTGGTGCGGGCACTGGAAGCGGCGAATATTCCTGCTGTGTGCGTCGGAAAGGTGACGGAAGGCAACGACCGGGTATTGTTATCCGGTGAGGAACGCCGCTTTCTGGAGCCGCCAAAGGCGGATGAACTGTATAAGGTAGTTTGAAAAAAGTGAGTATAAAAGGAGTAAACAGATGCGAGAGAAAATTTTGACATTTATCGAGAAAAACAGTCGTGTGGATCTGCACGACCTGGCAGTACTCTTAGGTGTGGATGAGCAGATGGTCATCAATGAGCTGGAGGCGATGGAGGCAGAGCATGTGATCTGCGGTTATCATACACTGATCGACTGGGATAAGACTGATGTGGAGAAGGTGACTGCGATGATCGAGGTGCGTGTGACTCCCCAGCGTGACATGGGATTTGATAAGGTTGCAGAGCGCATTTACAATTATCCGGAGGTGAATTCCGTATATCTGATCTCCGGCGGTTTTGATCTGATGGTAACACTGGAGGGAAAGACGCTGCGCGATATTTCCACGTTTGTAACGGATAAACTTTCAACACTGGATTCCGTGCTCAGCACGAAGACAAACTTTATTTTGAAGAAATACAAAGACCATGGCACGGTCATGGCAGAAGCACCGAAGGATGAAAGGATGTTGATGACACCATGAGAAATCCGCTGAACGAAAAGATTACAACAATAAAGCCCTCCGGGATCCGAAAGTTTTTTGATATCGTGAGTGAGATGGAGGACGCGATCTCTCTTGGTGTGGGTGAGCCGGATTTTGATACGCCCTGGCATATCCGTGACGAGGGCATTTATACCCTGGAAAAGGGCCGTACCTTTTACACCTCCAATGCAGGCTTGAAGGAGCTTCGCGTTGAGATCGCAAAATACTTAGACCGCAGATTCCATCTGCAATATGATCCCCTGACCGAGATCCTGATCACTGTGGGCGGCAGCGAGGGCATTGACAACGCATTTCGCGCCATGATCGATCCGGGTGACGAGGTGCTGATCCCGCAGCCGAGCTATGTATCCTATGAGCCCTGCTGTGTACTGGCAGGCGGTGTTCCGGTCATTATTGAATTACAGGAAAAAGACCAGTTCCGTCTGACACCGGAGGCACTGGAGGCAGCCATCACACCGAAAACGAAGATCCTTGTGCTGCCCTTCCCGAACAATCCCACCGGTGCCGTAATGGAGAAATCAGATCTAGAGGCGATCGCAGAGGTCGTGATCAAACACGATCTGTTCGTCCTCAGCGACGAGATCTATGCGGAGCTGTGCTATCTTGAAGAACATACATCCATTGCATCTCTGCCCGGCATGCGTGAGCGGACCGTTGTGATCAACGGATTTTCCAAGTCCCATGCGATGACCGGATGGCGTCTCGGCTATGCCTGTGGCCCGAAGGTCATTATGGACCAGGTCTTAAAGATCCATCAGTTTGCCATCATGTGCGCTCCCACGAACAGCCAGTACGCTGCTGTGGAGGCCATGAGAAACGGCGACGCGGACGTTGCCATGATGCGCGAGCAGTACAACCAGAGACGGCGGTTTTTGATGCATGAGTTTGAGCGTATGGGCTTGCAGTGTTTTGAGCCTTTTGGCGCATTTTATATTTTCCCCTCCATCAAGGAGTTTGGCATGAGCTCAGACGAGTTCGCCACCAGACTGCTCCGGGAGGAAAAGGTGGCAGTCGTTCCGGGTACGGCATTCGGTGACTGTGGCGAAGGCTTCCTTCGTATTTCCTACGCATATTCACTGGATAATCTGAAGGTAGCGATCGGCAGACTGGAGAAATTTATCACGAGACTGCGCGCGGAGGCAGAGCAGGCATGATCAATATCGTTTTGTTAGAGCCGGAGATTCCGGCAAATACGGGAAATATCGGGCGCACCTGTGTGGCGACAGGCACCAGGCTGCACCTGATCGAGCCCCTTGGCTTTTCCCTGAGCGAGAAGGCATTGAAGCGCGCCGGGATGGATTACTGGTCAGAACTGGATGTGACGACTTATGTGGATTATGAGGATTTCCTCTCCCGGAATCCGGGCGCAAAGCTCTATTTTGCCACCACAAAGGGGCGTCATATTTATTCTGACGCGCAGTATGAGGACAACTGCTACATTATGTTCGGAAAAGAGAGCGCGGGTATTCCGGAGGAGATCTTAAAGGAGCATCCGGACACGTGCGTCCGCATTCCGATGATCGGCGAGACGCGTTCGCTGAATCTGTCCAATTCGGTGGCGATCGTTCTATACGAGGCGCTGCGCCAGCAGGGATTTGCGCACATGAAGACAGAGGGTGAACTGCACCGGCTACACTGGTAACACCGGTTGAAAGGTCAAAAACGTATGGCAACAATGATGGTAAAAGCAAGACAACTGGTACATGAATATATCCGCCGCGATGAGGAGGGCAATCCCGTTGCAACGCAGACGGCGCTGGATCATGTGGACATTGACATTAAACCCGGCAGCTTTGTGGCGATCTTAGGACACAACGGTTCCGGAAAATCCACGCTGGCAAAGCATCTGAATGTGCTGTTAAACCCGACGGAGGGAACGCTGTGGGTGGACGGAAAAGATACCTCCGACATGGACAACCTGTGGAAGATCCGTCAGAATACGGGGATGGTATTCCAGAACCCGGATAATCAGATCATCGGAAGCATCGTGGAGGAGGATGTGGGTTTCGGACCGGAAAATATCGGTGTCCCCACAGACGATATCTGGCAGCGGGTGGAGGACAGTCTGCGGTCGGTCGGTATGTTAAAATACCGCAGCCACTCCCCGAATAAGCTTTCCGGCGGACAAAAGCAGCGCGTGGCGATCGCAGGTGTCGTGGCAATGCAGCCGAAATGTATCGTTTTGGACGAGCCCACCGCGATGCTTGACCCGAACGGACGAAAGGAAGTTCTGCGCACGGTGCACGAGCTGAATCAAAAGAAGGGTGTGACGATCATCCTTATCACACATTATATGGAAGAAGTCACGGACGCGGATTATGTCTACGTCATGGACAGCGGTTCCGTGGTGATGCAGGGCACACCGCGGGAGATCTTTTCGCGTGTGGAGTCGCTTCAGGCACACCGGATGGACGTGCCTCAGATCACACTGCTGGCACACGAACTTAAGCAGGCGGGACTTGATCTCCCGGACGGGATATTGACGCGGGAAGAACTCATAGAGGCACTGAAAAAACAGGGAACGATCAGGCGGTCATCGTAAGTCGCCTGCATGATAGGGAAGAAATAGAACATGTCAATCATATTAGACAAAGTCAACTATATATACGGTCAGGGCACAGCCTACGAGATGTACGCATTAAAGGACATTGATCTTGAGATCAAAGACGGTCAGTTTATCGGCATCATCGGTCATACAGGTTCCGGAAAATCCACGCTGATCCAGCATCTGAACGGACTTTTGCATGCTACAAGCGGGAATATTTACTACAACGGTCAGGACATTTATGCGGAGGGTTACAGTATGCGCACACTGCGCAGCAAGGTCGGACTGGTCTTTCAGTATCCCGAGCATCAGCTGTTTGAGACGACGATCCTTGATGACGTGTGTTTCGGACCGATGAATCAGGGGCTGGACAAAAATGCTGCGCAGCTGCGTGCATTCGAAGCACTGCGCAGTGTCGGCATACCGGAGGAACTGTTTGATCAGTCACCCTTTGATCTCTCTGGCGGACAGAAGCGCCGTGTGGCCATCGCGGGCGTGCTGGCGATGAAGCCGGAGGTGCTGATCCTGGACGAACCCACTGCGGGACTTGATCCGAAAGGTCGGGATGAGATACTGGATCAGGTTGCGGAGCTTCATGCAAAGCAGCACATCACGGTCATTCTCGTCTCCCACAGCATGGAAGATGTGGCGAAGTATGTGGAACGCATCATAGTCATGAATCAGGGCAGTGTGATGTACGACGATACGCCGAAACAGGTGTTTTGTTATTACAAGGAACTGGAGCAGGTCGGACTGGCAGCTCCGCAGGTGACTTATCTGATGCACGAGCTGCAGGAGAACGGCTTCCCGGTGAGCTGTGATGCCACGACAGTAGAGGAAGCAAAGCAGGAGATATTGAGAGCCATATGTTAAGAGATATTACGATAGGACAATATTATCCGACCGGATCCGTGATCCATCGGATGGATCCGCGGGTAAAATTATTCGGAACACTTGTATTTCTGATTTCCGTATTTGCATATAAAGGGATCGTAGGCTTTGCAATTGTTACGCTGTTTCTGGCGGCGGTGATCGGTATTTCCAAAGTGCCGTTCCGCTACATGATCAAAGGATTGAAGGCGATCATGATCCTCATGCTGATCACGGCGCTGTTCAATCTGTTTCTCACACCGGGCGAGGCGCTCATTCAGATCTGGAAGCTGAAGATCACAAAAGAAGGAGTCATGTCGGCGATCCGCATGGCGTTCCGTCTGACCTATCTGATCCTCGGCACATCACTCATGACGCTGACGACGACACCGAATCAGCTGACAGACGGACTGGAAAAGGCACTCCGGCCACTGGCAAAGATCCATGTGCCGGTTCACGAGATCGCGATGATGATGTCGATCGCATTGCGTTTTATTCCAATCCTGGTTGAGGAGACAGACAAGATCATGAAAGCACAGATGGCGCGCGGTGCCAGCTTTGATGAGGGTAATATCATTAAGAAGGCAAAGTCACTGATCCCGCTCCTCGTGCCGTTGTTTGTATCCGCATTCCGGCGTGCAAACGATCTTGCGATGGCGATGGAGGCGCGGTGTTATAACGGTGGTGAGGGGCGCACGAAAATGAAACCTCTGCGCTACCAAAGTCTGGACTACAAGACGTATGCGGTATTGATCCTGTATCTGGCACTGCTTTTGGTGCTTCGGGTGGTATTATGAAGCGCGTGATGATGCGTGTCGCTTATGACGGCACAGATTATTGTGGATGGCAGCTTCAGCCGGGAAAACCCACGATTGAAAGCGTATTGAATGAAGCGCTGTCGGCGCTGCTGGGCGAGAAGATCTCAGTCATAGGCGCGAGCCGCACGGATTCCGGCGTGCATTCCCTGGGGAATGTGGCGGTATTTGATACGGATACGCGGATTCCGGCGGAAAAGATCAGTTATGCACTGAACCAGAGACTTCCTGACGATATTGTGATCCAGGAGTCAGGGGAGGTAGCACCGGACTTCCATCCCCGTTACTGTGACAGCAGAAAAACTTATGAATACCGGATCTTAAACCGCACATTTCCGTTGCCGACGGAGCGGCGGGATTCATATTTTTGTTACCGGAAGCTGGATGTGGAGAAAATGCGGAGAGCGGCGGAATATATTGTCGGAACACATGATTTTGCAAGCTTTTGCGCTGCGCATGCACAGACGGAGACAACGGTGCGCACGGTATTTGGCTGTACAGTAGAGAAAACAGGTGATATGATCTGCATCCGTGTCACGGGTGCGGGTTTTCTATATAATATGGTCCGCATCATCGCGGGAACACTCATTGAGATCGGCTACGGAGCAAAAGAGCCGGATGACATGCAGACGATCCTTGCGGCGTGCAGCCGCAGCGCAGCGGGACCGACCGCTCCGGCACACGGACTGACGATGATGGGGATCGAATTTGAGAAAGATCCTTATATTTTGGCGTAAAAATCGAAAAAACCGGTTGACAGTGGCAAAATCGCGTAGTAGAATGTAAAGGCTGATGTAGTTTAGAAATACTGTGCCAAAGCCCCGGCAAAGTATTTTAGCTATACAATATAAGAAGCAGTCGAATGGTTTCGGACATTTCCATTCCGGCTTCTACCGTTAAAATTATTCAGGAGGAAAAACCATGAACACATTTATGGCAAGCCCGGCTACCATTGATCGTAAATGGTATGTTGTTGACGCTACAGGAATGACCTTAGGTCGTTTATCATCAGAGATTGCAAAAGTTTTAAGAGGAAAGAATAAGCCGATCTTCACTCCTCATATGGACTGCGGTGACTATGTGATCGTTGTCAATGCAGAGAAGATCGTTGTTACCGGAAAGAAGCTGGATCAGAAGATCTACTACAGACATTCCGAGTATGTTGGCGGAATGAAGGAGACTACCTTAAAGGAAATGTTAGCAAAGCATCCTGAGAGAGTCATCGAGCACGCAGTAAAGGGTATGTTACCCAAGGGACCTTTAGGACGTGAGATGTACAAGAAGTTATTCGTATATGCAGGTCCTGATCACAAGCATGCAGCTCAGAAGCCTGAAGCTTTGACATTTTAATCGAGGGAGGTAAAGACAAGTGGCTAGCGCAAAATTTTATGGAACAGGAAGAAGAAAAAGTTCAGTAGCCAGAGTTTATTTAGCACCTGGTACTGGAAAGATCACCATCAACAAGAGAGATATTGATGATTATTTTGGATTAGAGACATTAAAGGTTATCGTTCGTCAGCCTTTCGCTGCAACCGAGACCAATGAGAAGTTTGATGTTACCGTTACCGTTAAGGGCGGCGGATACACCGGACAGGCAGGAGCGATCCGCCACGGTATTTCCCGTGCACTGCTTCAGGTAGATGACGAGTATCGTCCGATGCTGAAGAAGGCAGGATACCTGACACGTGATCCTCGTATGAAAGAGCGTAAGAAATACGGTCTCAAGGCCGCACGTCGCGCTCCGCAGTTCAGCAAGCGTTAATCAGACACTTTTGGAACGTGCAATTTCAAAAAGATTTTACAACCTCTCAGGACTTCGGTTCTGGGAGGTTTTTTGTTGTGTATTTTTTGAAAAACTGGTAAAATACATATCATATAAAGCATTGGAGGGAAAGCCATGGAACAAACTTTTTTAACCCAAATTAACATAGAAAAGGTACGCCATTTAGAGAAGATTACAATTCCTTTAGATAAAGATAAAAGAAAACATTTGATATTAACCGGGAAAAATGGAAGTGGAAAAACAAGTGTTTTGGAAGCAATGGTTAAATATGTTGAAAGTTTCCTGGGAAAAAATGGTACATCGTTAGAACATACAAAAAATATGTATAATCGTTATTTAGAAGAATTCAACAGATTAAATTTGCCGGAAGATTCGGAAGAGAACAGAAAACGAATTTATGAAACAAAAAAAAGCTTGGAATTTTGGAAAAACGAACTAAAAATGTTAGATCCGGGAGTGCTTTTAGACAGTACTTCCGATGTACTTTTAAAAGAAAAATGTGAGCGGGGAAATTTTATTTTTGCATACTATAAAGCTGAAAGAGAGTTTCAGGTAGAAGAATATAAAAATATTGAGAAAATACAATTTCAAGATAAGTATAGTGTTACCGAAAAACCAGGATCAAAACTTACAAAATATCTTGTGGACTTGAAGGCTACACAGGCTTTTACGAAGAACGATGAAAAAAATGAAAAAATAAACAAATGGTTTCATGCATTTGAGAATATTTTAAAAACCATTTTTGAGAATGATGATCTTGAGTTGCAATTTAATGATGAAACCTTTCAGTTTTCTATTTGCGAATCAGATAGAGAACCTTTTGATTTTAATACGATGTCTAGTGGGTATGCGGCAATATTTGATATTATCAATGATTTGATTATACGAATGGAAGCTCGCTCTGGACTGCGGACAGAGTTTGATATGGAAGGAATTGTTTTTGTGGACGAGATTGAGACGCATTTACATCTTGAATTACAAAAAAAGATTTTGCCTATTTTAACAGGACTATTTCCGAATATACAATTTGTGATCACCACTCATTCACCATTTATTTTAAGTTCCTTAGACAATACTGTTATTTATGACCTTGAAAATAAAACTTTTGTAAAAAACGGATTGAAAAATTTGCCGTATGAAGGCATTGTGGAGGGTTATTTTAAAGCGGACACATTGTCGGAAGAATTGAGAGAAAAATTTGAAAGATATAAGGTGCTGGTTTCTAAAAATGAATTAACAGATGAAGAATATGAGGAAATTGATCAATTGGAATATTATTTAGATGAAATACCGGATTATCTTGCAAAGGAATTGGCTGCAGAGTATAGTCGGTTAAAATTAGAATTTTCCAATAGGGGGTAAAGGATATGGTGAAAATAGATAGAAATCCGATTCCTCCGCCATCCCTAGAGGTTGAAAAACAAAAACCGAATGGCCGTTATAATAAAGCAGATGTGGTACAACAATTGAAAGAAGACTCCCACGATAAATGTTATATTTGTGAACTGGGAGGATTGTCAGATCCGGAAGTAGAACATTTAAGGCCGCATCATAGTAGGAAAATGGCGGAAAGAGTTTCTGACTGGAATAATTTATTCTATGTATGCCCACATTGTAATAATTTGAAAAAAGATGCAAAATATGATGATAAAATTATAGATTGCTGTGTTGAGGATCCGGAAGAAAAGCTGGAACAATGCTATGAAAACGGATGTGTTAATGTACATAGTACGGTTAATGAGGAATGCGCTGTTATGACTGCAGTGCTTATACAGGATTGTTTCGAGAAGCGTAATACAGGAATTCGAGAAGCAGCTTGTCAACATAGAATAGAGTGTTTGGCAGAGTCAATGAGTGTCTTATATAAAACGCTGGAAAATCATAAAGAGCATCCGGAATCGGAACGATATATCAGAAGCTTGAGGGCGACACTGAGCAGAAAAAGTGCCTTTGCAGCATTTAAAAGAAATTATGTAAGAAAGCATATTACAGATTATCCAGAGTTAAAAGATTTTTTGATATAACATGATTTTATAATGGTCTGCATAAAATGATATGGGGAGGGAAAGCTATGCAGGGAATCTTTCAGGCAATCAACAACATTTTTTCTTTCGTCGGTCCGCTCTCTGATTTTTTGTGGGATTTTCCGACAAACTTTGAATGGTATTCATCTATTCCGGTTTTAGGCAATTTTTCGTTTGCAATTATTTTACTGCTCGGATCCGGAATCTATTTCAGCTTCCGGATCGGATTTATGCAGGTGACGCATTTCAAAAAGGGAATCGGGATCATGACGCAGCAGAGGACGGTGGAAACAGGAATTTCTCCGCTTGCGGCGTTTCTGTTAAGCTCGGCGATGCGTGTGGGTCCCGGAAACATTCTCGGTGTCACAGGTGCCATTGCAGTGGGAGGCCCCGGAGCTTTATTCTGGATGTGGGTATCGGCGTTCTTTGGAATGTCCGTTGCCTATATGGAGAGTGTGCTTGCCCAGATCTTTAAAGAGAAAAAGGATGATGAATTTATCGGAGGTCTTCCTTTCTATGGAAGAAAGCTTCTGAAAAATAAAGTATGGATCGGAGTATTCCTCTCCGTGCTCTATATTCTGTATGCCCTCTGCTGTCTGCCCGCGCAGGGATTTAACGTTGTATCTTCCATTGGAAGAATGGCTGAGATCGCGACAGGCAGTACGATCGCAGTGGATTCCGCTTTTTACTACATAGTCGGTGCGCTCATCGTTATTATCACGGCAGTGATCGCATTTGGTGGCATTAAGAAGGTAACGAAGTGGACAGACAAGATGGTACCTGTCATGGCAGTGCTTTATGTCGTTACAGTTCTTGTGCTGATCGTCCTTAACTTCAAGCTGATACCGTATTTCTTCCAGGCAGTGTTCTCTGGCGCATTTAAACCGGAAGCATTTTTCGGAGGTGTGTTTGGAACAGTTCTGGCGCAGGGTGTGAAACGAGGTCTCATGTCCAACGAGGCTGGACAGGGAACGATCACCATGTCTGCTGCGGCAGCAGATGCACAGCATCCCTGCGAGCAGGGAATTCTTGCTTCTATCGGTGTCTTTCTTGATACGATCATCATCTGTACGCTTTCCGGATTTGTGGTAGTCATGGCACATTGCTGGGACGGTCCGAATGCAGCTCAGTGGGCGGAGCTTGATAAGCTTCCCAAGTTTACCGAATCCATTGCTGTGCTCACACCGGGTACAACGATGAACGCGATCATTACATTTCTTGTCACACTGTGTTTCTGTATGTTCGCTTACACGTGCCTTTTGGGAATGATCAGTTTTTCAGAGATCGCTGCGAACCGTATCCGAAAGGACAAAGCATTCATCAATGTGATCCGGGTGATCGCTCTCTTTGTAGCAGCATTTGGAATTCTTTGTAACATTGCAGGGCTTGAGCTTGGCAATCTGTGGGCATTTTCGGATCTTGGAAATATTATGATCGTCTATTTCAATGTCCCGATCGTTTATGTGGGAGCGAAGTATGTATTGCGCGCCACAAAGCATTATAAGAAAAATGACGGAACGCCCTTTACCTCTCAGACCATCGGCAGAGATGACTGTACATACTGGGATGAGCGTGCGAAGAAAAAATAGATGTTGACAACAGAAAGGTAATATGTTATCTTTTCAAGGTAACATATTACCTTTTTGTTTTTGGAGGTATTGCTTGTGGATTACAATGAACTTTATGAAAGCAAAACCGTGGATTTCTCGGGTATTCCGGCCCCCTTTTTTCTGCTGGGACTGCTCAGTGCCTTCGATAATAGCTATCAGGCAACGGCGGATGCATTTTTCGGTGAGATCAGTTGGAAGCAGGTGTTTGCGATCGTGTGTATCGATATGTGCAGGGAGTCACCGACACTGAGGGAACTGTCGCAGGTTATGGGGAGCTCGCACCAGAATGTGAAACAGATCCTGCTAAAACTGGAGAAAAAAGGCTTTGTGACGATGCGGGCGGACGAGAAGGACAAGCGAAAGCAGCGCATTTTTCTGACGCAGAAGGCGCGGGAGTTCAGCGCCAGCCACGATGAGCAGTCACAGCAGATCGTGAGCAGGATCTTTGCGGGAATTCCGGAAGAAGAACTCGACGTAACGATTCAGACAATTTTACACATGGAAAGGAATTTGAAAACATTATGAAAACATTGATCATTTACAATTCACAGACCGGTTTTACCGCAAAATATGCACAGTGGATGGCAGAAGCCACAGGTGCGGACCGCATGGAACTGAAAGAGGCAAAAAAGAAAGACCTCAAGTATTTTGATGACTATAACAAGATCATTTACGGCGGCTGGGTCATGGGCGGCAATGTGAGCAAACTGCAATGGTTTGAACAGTATCTGAGCGCATGGAAGGATAAGAAACTGGCAGTATTTGCCGTTGGCGCAAGTCCCGAGGACTCAGAAAGTGTGGAAGAATTTTTGGAGAAGACTTTTGGCGGAGAGCAGTGGAAGGGTGTTGCACATTTTTACTGCCAGGGTGGACTGGACTATGACCGGATGTCTATGCCAAACAAAATGCTCATGAAGATGATGAAAAAATCGTTGGACGGGAAGAAAGACAAGACACCGCAGGAAGAGGAAATGGCTCAGATGCTCGGTCGTTCCTACGATATTTCAGACCGCAAATATGCAGAACCTGTGATCGACTGGATACAGGGAGAATAGAAAAATGGAAGCCAGATTTTATGATTTAAATGATCTCGTCCGGGCAGATTGTCATGACTGCCATGGGTGCAGCTCATGCTGCAGGGAAATGGGAGACACGATCCTTTTAGATCCCTATGACGCGTATCAATTTCAAAAACAGGGAAAGCCGATGAGCGGGCTGCTGGAGAGCGGAGCAGCTGCACTCACGGTATGGGAAGGAATGATCCTGCCGCACTTGCAGATGAATGCGGCAACAGGGGCATGTTCATTCCTGAACGGAGATGGGCGCTGCGGGATTCATGAATTTCGACCGGGCATGTGTCGACTGTTTCCGCTTGGGCGAAATTTTGAAGACGGAAAGATGAATTATTTTCTGCTGGAACATGCCTGTGAGAACAGGAACCGTTCTAAGATCAGGGTAAGCAGATGGCTGGGGATCGAGCCACCGGAAAAATACCATCGATTTGTGCTGGAGTGGCACGATTTCCGCCATGAGATGGTAGCTATCCTGTCCGGGGCGGAGGAAGAACAGGCAAAGCAGTTAAATCTGCACCTGCTTCGTACCTTTTTTCTCTCACCTTACGATACGGCATCGGACTTTTATCCGCAGTTTTCTGAACGTACAGCTCGGATCGCGGATGCATTTCATTGATATTTGGCACGCTGATATGGAAACAGTCAGCGTGCCTTTGTTTTTTCTTGTTTGTCATAAAAAGCTATGCTATACTAGCCGTATGGGAGGCTTAGGGGGATGAAAAAGAAAATTAACAGAAGACTGACCGTAGTGTTTGTCATGTCATTTGTCATATATATGTTGTTTGGTCAGATGACACAGCTGCTTCAATTGCAAAAGAATGTTGTGAGAGAATCAGAGATCATCATCAGCCATCTGGCGAGGACTGCGGAGCAGATGAATGTTTCCGGTTCGGTAGACGAGAGCGGATGGAATAAGGTGCTATCGTTTGCAGTGCCGGATGAAGATGTAAAGATGCTGATCGTGGATTCGGCGACGGAAAAAGTGCTCGGAGCGACAGCGGAGGAACTTTCGGGAAAAACTCTGGGAGAACTGGGATTTATGCCGAATGACTACCGAAAATTCGGGAACGGTTTTCATGTTTCGATGGATGATGAAACATATTACGGTGTATTTTATGAGTACGACGGCGTAATGTATGGGCGCTTCAAAAGTCGGGGAGCGATCTATCAGCCATTGCATGCACCCACTGTCATGATGCCGCTCGTCGTTACCGTGTTTCTGCTGATACTCGGCATCGGTATCGGCAGATATGCAAATGAAAATATTGCAAAGCCGCTGACCAGGCTGGGAGAAGCAATGCGTCGTTTTGCAGATGGAGAGAGTGATGTGTCGTTCTCCACGGGGAAAACGGATTTTGATGAGATACAGCAGATGGGAAGCTGTATGAACCAGATACAGGATAAGATCGCCGATATGCAGGCGCAGCTGGATGAGCATCAACAGCTTCTGAAGATAGAGTCTGAACGTGCAGATGTCGCAACTGCGGCAAAACGGGTGTTTCTGTCACGCATGTCGCATGATATTCGTACACCGATGAACGGTATTATCGGAATGACGGCGATCGCGGAGGCGAATATCGGTGATGAGGAACGTGTCAGGGATGCCCTCGCCAAGATCGATGCTTCCGGTAAGCAGCTTTTGACGATGTTGAATGACGTGCTGGATATGAGTATGATCGAGTCGGGCAGGCTTGATATGACAGAGGAGAATTTCCAGCTGGCAGATCTGATCAATGAGACGATCAAAAAGCTTCGACCGATGGCAGAAGCCAGACAGCATCAGCTGCTTGTAGAGGTAAAGGGACTGATGCATGAGCACGTGGTCGGAGAACCGCGCCGCGTACAGGCGATCTTTACGAATATTATAGAAAATTCCGTGAAATATACGCCGAAGGGCGGTACCATCCGCGTGACGATCGCCGAGCTGCCGTCAGAGATCCGTTATGTGGGCAGGTATTCGTTCGTTTTCGAGGACAATGGTATCGGAATGACGCAGGATATGGTACAGCGTATTTTTGAACCCTTTGAACGTGAGTCAAATGACCGGCGCGCCGGGACGATCCGCGGCATGGGTCTTGGGCTTCCGATCGTGAAGAATATCGTAGAACTGATGAATGGTTCCATTCAGGTGGAGAGTGAACCGGAGACCGGATCCAGATTTCGCGTGGTCATAAACCTGAAGCTTCAGAGACGCGCAGAGGGCGTTGCTACACGGATCGAGAAAAACGAGGTTCGTCTGGAAGACTTCCGCAGCGAAAACTATTCTGACAGGCGGGTGCTTGTTGTGGAGGATCATGAGCTGAGCAGTGAGATCGCCACGGAGGTACTGAAAATGGCAGGAGTAGAGGTCGAACAGGTATTTAACGGCCAGCAGGCGGTACTGCGCATGACGGAAGTGCCTGAGGGATATTTCGATCTGATCTTTATGGATATTCAAATGCCTGTCATGGATGGTTATATTGCAACACGCATGATCCGAAATATGAAACGCGAGGATGTGAGGCAGCTGCCGATCATTGCAATGACGGCATTGTCGTCCGGAGAGGACCGGGAGGCAGCAAGGCTGGCGGGTATGGATGACTATATTACCAAGCCTATAGAACTTGACCGGTTAAAGAAAATGCTCATGAAGTGGCTGTAGTCGAGGGGATTGAAAAGTTAGATGATGGGAGAAAATGTAAGATGAAAGATGAATTATGGGATATTTATGATGAGAATAAAAAACTGACCGGCAGAATGATGCGGCGGAATGACTGGAACATGAAGCCGGGCGATTACCATCTGACCGTGCTGGGCGTTGTTCGTCACACCGATGGACGTTATCTCATCACAAAGCGGGTAATGACAAAATCCTGGGCTCCGGGCTGGTGGGAAGTATCCGGCGGCGGAGTCATGGCAGGAGAGGATTCCCATACCGCTGTGCTGCGCGAGGTGCGCGAGGAGACCGGACTGGATGTATCCGGCTGGGATGGCGGTTATCTCTTTTCTTACCGGCGTGATAATCCGCAGGAAGGAGACAACTACTTTGTGGATGTATACCGGTTTACCGGAGATTTTACGGAAGCGGATCTCCATCTTCAGGAGGAAGAAACCGACGGATGGATGCTGGCGGACATCGGACAGATCAAAGCGCTTGCCGAGGAGGGCATTTTCCTTCATTATGACAGTATCAAAAAAGTATTTGATAATTAATGTATGTGAACATAAAAAATCAGGCGTGATTCGTTACGCCTGATTTTTTATGCTTATGCATTACTTGATGGGATCCGGTTTGTCGCTGGTGTATTTATCCTCAGCAGCAGTGGACTGTTCGGGGCTTAAGTAAGCAAACTGTAAAGCCTTCTGGCTGTCTGTGACCATCGTGCTGATGATGATATTTCCATCCTCGAGATACCAGACATCACCGTAATTTGTTTCTTTTTGTGTGTTATAACCGCTCTCGCCGTGGGCGGCAACCACATCCGCATGGATCGTATCATAGAGCTTATAAAGTTCATCTGCGTCGTCTGAACCATATGCCCAGGCAATGCTTGCCAGCTTTTCATCCTGATCAAACATATATTTTACAGTACCGGGCACTCCTTGATATTCCCTGTCGTATGTATAGGTTGTGCCTCCGTACACGGAATCGTAGGTCTCGTGGTCTGTTCCTTCGACGTTCTCCATATCCTTCACGCTGCTCTCCCATTTCAATTCGGAGAACGGGCAATCCGGTAAAGCTGCGGATTTTTTGCTGCCACAGCCGCAGAGAAGCGCTGCCGCAAAGGAAAGCGTGAGGCAGAGACTGAAGATCTTCTTTTTCATGATGGATAAATCCTCCCTGTGAATCTTTAAAATTCCGATGTCATAAACTGTTTGGGTGTGATGCCCTTGTATTTATGAAACGTCTTGATAAAATAACTCTCATCGTTAAAACCGCAGGACAGCGCCACCTCTTTGATAGAGATATCCTTGGTGGATAACATCTCACAGGCACATTCGATCCGGTAATAATTCAGATAGTCAATGGGCGTGCGCTCTGTCATGCTGCGAAAATAGCGGCAGAAATATTTTTCATTCATGCCGGCGATCTTAGCGAGATGTTCAAGCTTGATGTTATTATAATAATTCTCTGAGATATAGGCAAGCACATTCTTGATGGAATTCAGCCGTTCATTTGCCACGGCATCATCCCGGTTCTGCTCATACAGATGCTTTTCAAGGATGGTGCCGATGAGCTGATACAGATAGCCCTGCACTTTGAACTCGTAGCCGGTGGAACGCGAGGAGAGTGCTTCGCACAGTCCTCGTACCAGCTCACAGATGCCGTCATCGTGTGCGGAAAGCAGGTTGTGGATGAGGATCTTGTGGTCGGTGATGTCCTGAATGATCTTTGCGCAGGCATGGTTATCCTTCATGAGGATCTGCAGGTCGAATACGATGCAGTCATACACACAGTCCACAGGTGTGCCGCCGTGAAGCACGCCGTCTGTGATAAAAATGATATCTCCGGCGTGGTAGACGTTGGTCTCGTTGTTGATCGTCAGGTGAAAACTGCCGGATAAAATGCGTATGATCTCGTATTCTGTATGCCAGTGATATGTCATATGATAGCGCGGACTTCGCGGTTGTTCGTGGTAAAACGCGATCGGAAAGTTAAACGTTCCATGTTTGCGCTGTTCTTTGTACTCTATGTATTTCATGTTTGCTCCTTATCGAATTGGTGAATATATTACAATATTTTTTACCATTATATCACTTTTCAAATCATTTTCCAATCGTTATAATAAAAAACGAACAAGAGCGTACCGTTTCGCGAACACGTTCGGCGCATGAGGCAGAAAGGATTCATTATGGCAGCAACAATACGCGATATCAGGGAACAGACCGGCTTATCGCTGGCGACCATTTCAAAATATTTGAATGGCGGAAATGTGCTACCTGAAAACAGAGAGAAGATCGAGACTGCGATCCGCGACCTGCACTATGAGGTGAATGAGATTGCCAGAGGTCTTGTGACGAACAAGACAAAGACGATCGGCATGATCGTCTACGATATTGAGAGTATGTTTTCCGGTGTACTGATCCGGCACGTGGGCGACTGCCTGCGCAAGGCAGGCTATGCATTGCTGGTGTGTGACTCCTGCAACGATGAAAAGATCGAGGCAGACAATGTCCGCTTTCTTATAAATAAGAAGGTTGAGGGCATGGTGGTCATCCCGGTATCCTGGAAAGAGGATTTCCTGCTGCCGACCCGTGAAAAAAAGATACCGGTTGTGCTGATGGACCGCTCATTTGCGGTATCTGATTTTGATTGCGTAAAGATCGACAATCGGACAGCTGCTTTGCGGGCAACCAATCATCTGCTGGGGTGCGGACATAAGAAGATCGCGATCATAGCTTCTCGTGTGGAGTATACGGGCTGGGAGCGCTACAAGGGCTTTCAGGAGGCAATGGTTCAGGCCGGACTTTCCGTGCCGGAGGAATATTGCAGAATCGGAGCACATACCATAGAATTCGGACATGAGAGCATGCTGAAGCTGTTAGAGCTTCCGGACCGCCCGACTGCGGTGCTCATGACGAACTATGAGACATCGCTCGGCGCCGTGATGGCAGTGAACGAATCAGGCTTTGATTGCCCCGGAGATATTTCCATGCTGGGATTTGATGATCTGATCATGTCACATGTCGTAAAGCCGAAGTTGTGCATGGTCGTGCAGCCCATGAAAGAGATGTGTGAGAAGGCAGTGGAGCTGGTGCTGACGCAGATAAACAGCAAGGAGGAGCGGCCGCCGATCGAACTGAGTATGGGCACAACGCTTCGCGACGGAAACTCGATCAAACCGTTACAGGGGAAGTAGCGGAGGCTGGCGGGCAAGTGACTATTTTACCATCTTTTTCCCGAAACGTCCCATCTATATAAATTGACAAGCGACGCTTTAGGGGGGATAATAAGGTTACTTGAAGGGTGAAACGGTTCATCCTGATTACGCCAACAAAAAAATCATAGTTGGGAGGAAGAAAGTTGGAAAAGATTAAACAAAATCCAATCGTAAAAAAAATAGGATTTAACAGAATCGTGCTATGCGGTGTACTTATTCTGATGTACATACTGTTTAGCGTGACTTCAAAGGGATTTGCGGGACTGCCCCGTATCCTGAGTGCATTGAACTATGCATACTTCCTGGGATTTTTATCACTTGGAGTAACATTCGTTATTGCAACGGGAGGTATTGATTTCTCTATCGGACCTGTTATGTTCTGTGCAGCTCTGATCTCAGGTTACTGCCTGACCAGTTACGGTTTACCTACAGCACTTTGTCTGGTGATCAGTATTCTGGTAGGTTTCCTGTTCGGATGCTTCAACGGCTACCTCGTAGCATATTGGACAGTACCGCCGTTCATCGTATCCATGGCGAGCATGAACATCGCAAAAGGTCTTGCATCTGTATTTACAAAGACACAGTCCGTGAGCTGGCCGCAGGCAGCAGAGGCAGCCGGATGGTTCCGTAAGCTGGTTAAGATCGGAAGCTTCCCCGTAGGTCTGGTGATCTTCCTTGCAGCAGCCGTGATCTGTTCATTGCTTCTGAACAACACGAAAGCAGGACGCTATATCTTAAGCCTTGGAAGCAACAAAGAAGCGGTTCGACTTTCCGGTGTAAATGTGAAAAAATGGGAAATGCTCGCATATGTCATCTGTGGTACACTGGTCGGCATTGCAGCGATCTTCTTTGTAGGAGCATATACAACCGTACAGCCCGGATACGGCGACCAGTACAACAATGAGGCGATCGCAGGCTGCGTAATGGGAGGTACTTCCATGGCAGGCGGTCTTGCATCCATCGGCGGAACGGTTATCGGCGTATTCATTATCTCACTTTTACAGGAAGGTATTCTGGCGCTGGGTATCAACAAGAACTATCAGTTAATTATTACAGGTCTGATCGTTATCGTGGCGGTATACGCAGACGTAGTGGCAAGACGCAGAAAGAATTAATTGGACGAATTGTTGGAACAGGTCGAAGCACTTGCTGCTGAGACCGTGAGAACATGATTCAGGAGTGCAAAAATCCCATTGCGAAGCAATATTAAATGGATTTTTGCATCGTAACTGCGAAGGAACTGAGCAGTTACAGAAAGGTGAGAGAAGAATGGGTGAAGTAATCTTAACGATGAAAGATATTGATAAATCTTTCCCTGGTGTACACGCACTCGACCATGTAAACTTCGAGGTAAAACGCGGCGAAGTACACGCGCTGATGGGAGAGAACGGAGCCGGTAAATCCACACTGATGAAAGTGTTGACAGGTATTTATACCAAGGATTCCGGAACCATTACATATGAAGGTAAGGACATTGAGTTCCACAATACCAGAGAGGCGCAGGATGCAGGTATCGTTATCGTGCATCAGGAGCTGAACATGCTCGGTCATCTGACCGTGGCACAGAACATCTTCATTGGACGCGAGTTCAAAAAGGGCATCAAGATCGATGACAAGAAGATGAACGAGGAAGCAAAGAAGCTGTTTGACAGACTTCACATTGATATTGATCCGACTGAGACGATGGCGAATCTGACCGTCGGCAAGCAGCAGATGTGTGAGATCGCAAAAGCGATTTCCCATGAGGCAAAGGTCATCATCTTTGATGAGCCTTCCGCAGCTTTGACCGAAGCAGAGATTGAGGAGCTGTTCAAGATCATCCGTGATCTGCGTGAGCAGAATCTCGGTATCGTATACATCTCACACCGTATGGATGAGATCAAAGTGATCACCGACCGCGTGACTGTCATGCGTGATGGTACTTATGTAGGTACACTGATCACGAATGAGTGTACAAAAGATGACATTATCAACATGATGGTTGGTCGTGTTATTTACGAAGATCCGAAGACAGCAAGTGCTGTTCCCGCAGATGCACCGGTGGTATTAAAGGTTGAGCATCTGAACGCAGGAAGAATGGTACAGGATGTCAGCTTCGAGCTTCGCAAGGGCGAGATCTTAGGATTCTCCGGATTGATGGGTGCAGGACGTACCGAGACAGCGAGAGCCATCTTCGGCGCTGACCCTAAGGAGAGCGGAGATATTTATATCAACGGCGAGAAAGTGACGATCAACAATCCGCAGGATGCAGTAAAATGCGGTATCGGATATCTTTCCGAGGATCGTAAGCGTTACGGAATCGTTGTTCAGAAGACCGTTGCAGAGAACTCTACGATGGCATGTCTGCAGAATTACATGAGCGGCATTTTCATTAACAAGAAAGCTGAGAAGAAAGTGGCACAGGAGTATGTAGACTCACTGGCTACCAAGACCCCGAGTGTGGATCAGCTGGTTGTGAACCTGTCCGGTGGTAATCAGCAGAAGGTCGTTATCGCAAAGTGGCTGATCAATGATTGTGATATCCTGATCTTCGATGAGCCGACCCGTGGTATCGACGTCGGTGCAAAGAACGAGATTTACAAGTTGATGAACAAGCTGGCAAGCGAAGGAAAGTCCATCATCATGATCTCCTCAGAAATGACTGAGATTTTACGAATGAGCGATCGTATCGTGGTAATGTGTGAAGGCAGAAAGACCGGTGAGGTCAAGATTGAAGAGGCAACACAGGAAGTTATCATGAATATGGCAACACGAGAGATTGGTTAAGGAGGAGAGAGGACAATGAAGAAGAAATCATCTATTTTTGCAAGTCAGAAGGTCATCGTACTCCTGGTAGTAATTGTATTATTTGCATTTTTCAGTTTAGTAAGCCCGAACTTCAGACAGTACTCCACAGTCATGAGTATTCTGGATTACTCCTACTACATCGTACTGATGTCGATCGGTGTTACATTCCCGCTGATCACCGGCGGTGTTGACCTTTCCATCGGTACAGGACTCATCTGTTACTCACTGGCAGGTGGCTACCTGATCACCCAGAAGGGCTGGTCGGTAGCGGCAGGTTTGATCGTAACACTCCTGCTTGGTATCATCATCGGAACGATCAACGGTGTGCTTGTTTCCGTTATGGAGCTGCCGCCTTTCCTGACAACACTTTGTACCTGTATGATCACCCGTGGTCTTGGTTCCATCTTCTCAAAAGGATTTGGTATCTCATGGCCCGCAGCCGGATCTGATGGCGGTTGGTTCCGCAACATTTTCAAGATCACGACAGCAAGCGGTACAAAGATTCCGATCGGTTTCCTTTGGATGATCCTGATCGTAATTGTGATGGCATTTGTATTAAATCATACAAAACTGGGACGTTATACCATCGCGATCGGAAGTAACAAAGAGGCTACCAGATTATCAGGTGTCAACGTGAAATTCTATCACGTGATGGCATATGTGATCTCCGGATTCTTCGCAGCACTGGCAGCGGTTGCTTACTCAGCAGTATTCGCGACTGTACAGCCCGGTACTGGAGCCGGCTTCGAGCTTGAGGCGATCGGTGGAGCGATCATCGGCGGCGTATCCGCAACCGGTGGTTCCGGATCCGTAGAGGGATCTCTGATCGGTGTATTCGTTATCTGTCTGTTAAAGACCGGACTGCCTTACATCGGACTTCAGGCAAACTGGCAGCAGATCATTACCGGTCTCGTATTGATCGGTGCGGTTATGGTGGACATCATCAAGAAGAAAAAAGCAGAAGTTCACTAATTGGACATAATGTTCACAATTTGGACACAAAGTTCACAAAATAAACACAAACTTGTGTTTCAATGTAATAGTACATATAGTTACAATTTCATATCGATATAAGACCGGGAGAAGGTTTTATATACATATACCAAAATCTAATGGTACATAAAAAGGAGGACAAAGAAATGAAAAAGAAAGTTTTAGCAAGCTTGTTATGCGTAGCTATGGCTGCAACAATGGTAGTTGGATGTGGATCTTCTAACGAAGCAGCAGCTCCTGCAAAGGATGATGCAGCTACAGAGGAACCTGCAAAAGAAGACGCAGCACCTGCAGACGACGCAGCAGCTGATACCGCTGATGCAGCAGGCGGCGACTATCACTTCGAGATCATCGTTAAGTCTTACCAGTCATCTTATTGGCAGGCAGCAGTTAAGGGTGTTGAGCAGGCAGCAGCAGAGTTAGGTGTTTCCTACAACTGTACAGGACCGAACGCTGAGTCTGATATCGCTGATCAGGTTAACATGCTGAACAACGCGATCAACGTTGAGGGTGTTGACGGTATCGGTATCGCAGCTTGTGACCAGTCTGCATGCTTAGACGCTTTACAGACCGCTATGGATAAGGGAATCCCTGTAGTATGTTTCGACTCCGGTATCCCGGATGCTCCCGCAGGATCTGTTTACTCTACTGTAGCAACTGACAACTATGGCGCTGGTGCTACCGCAGCTGAGAACCTTTACGCTGGATTAAAGGATAAGATCGCAGCAGCTACCGCTCCTGTACGTATCGGTGAGGTAAACCAGGAGGCTACTTCTGAGTCTATCATCAACCGTGGTCTTGGATTCATTGACAAGTTTGCTGAGTTAGCAAAGGCTGATGGCAAGACTGTAGCAGTTATCGGAAATGACAAGTATGTAAACGATGCAAAGGCTGAGACCGTTGACGAGGCATCTGCAGACATCATCATCGAGGTTGCAGTTCCCGCTCAGACAACTGTTGAGTTATGTGCAACTGAGGCATCTGTTATCATGAACAAGGCAGATACAATCGGTATGTTCGGTTCTAACCAGGTAGCAGCTGAGGGTATCTTAACCGCTAACGAGAACCTGAACGTATTAGGAACTGATCCTGAGACTTCTGTATTAGCAGCTGGTTTCGATGCTGGTTCCGTAATCAAGGGCGCTATCAAGGACGGCAAGATGTACGGTGCAGTTACCCAGTCTCCTTTAGCAATGGGTATCACCACTGTTCAGACTCTGTACGCAATCGCTAACGGTGAGACCGTTACTGATATTCCTACCGAGGGATATTGGTACAATGCAGACAACATGGAAGACGATTCTATCGCTCCCAACCTGTATGACTAATCAAAGAGTTATATAAAATCAAAAGAGCCCGGTGCAAATGCATCGGGTTCTTTTTTTCGCCATTTTTTAAACAGGAAATTTTAAGCAAGTTCAGCGATGACTTCAATCTCTGCCAATACATTCTTGGGCAGCGCCTTGACTGCCACACAGGAACGGGCGGGCTTACTGGTGAAATATTCGCCATATACACCGTTGAATGCGGCAAAATCGCTCATCTCTGCGAGGAAACAAGTCGTCTTTACGACAGAATCATAAGTGCAGCCGGCTTCTTTCAGCAGCTCTCCGATGTTCTCGCAGATACAGGTTGTCTGCTCTTCGATGGTAGATCCCTTTACCTCGCCGGTTGCGGGATCAAGTGCGATCTGACCGGAGAAAAATACGAGATTTCCGACAACCTTTCCCTGTGAATAGGGGCCGATGGCTGCGGGTGCTTTTGTTGTTGCGATCGTTTTCATATTAGATTACCTCCTATGCGTTACAACGCGTTAAAAGTTCCTCCCAGCGACGGTCTGTCTCTGCCTGAAATGCCTCGATCAGGTGCTCATTGCCGGGCTTGAAGAGATGCTTAAAGCGCCCCTGTTTTCTCAAAAAGTCTTCCAGCGGAAGTTTCTTTTTCGGCTCATAATTCAAGATCCATTTGCCTTCGACAACCTCGAACAGCGGCCAGTAGCAGGTCTCCACACCGAGCTTGCAGATCTCGATGATATCCGGAGCATCATATTTCCAGCCACGGGGACAGGGAGCCATGATGTTCAGGAAGGCTGCGCCGGGTGTGTAGATGGCTTTTTCGGACTTGATGTAGAGATCCTTCATATTTCCGATAAAAGTCGTCTGTGCTACGTAAGGAATGTTGTGCGCTGCGATGATCGCAGCCAGATCCTTGCGTCCCTGCGGTTTTCCGTCAGACTTGACGCCGCTGGGGGTCGTGGTCGTATCCGCATACTGCGGAGTAGCAGAGCTTCGCTGGATACCGGTGTTCATGTAGGCACCGTTGTCGTAGCAGACATAGACCAGGTCGTGTCCGCGCTCAATGGCACCGGAAAGTGATTGGAGACCGATATCATAGGTTCCGCCGTCACCGCCAAAGGTGATAAATTTGTAGTCATCCTTGATCTTTCCACGTTTTTTCAATGCATGGTATGCAGTTTCCACACCGGAAAGGGTTGCACCCGCATTCTCAAACGCATTGTGAATGTAACTGTCCTCATAGGCAGTGTACGGATACATGTAGGTAGAAACCTCCAGACATCCGGTTGCGTTTCCGATGACCGCTTTGTCGCCGGGGTGCAGTGCCTTTAAGACGTTGCGAACGGCGATGGTTCCACCGCAGCCGGCACACATGCGGTGTCCCGGTGCAAGACGCTCCGGGCGTTCCTGTATTTGCTTATAATTAAATGTTTTCTGTTCCATCAGCTTCACCTACTCTCTCAGTCCCAGATACGGACAGGTCTCATCGTAGACCTTCTCACCGTCTCCGAGTTTTACCAGATTGTCAAACACTTCTTCGAGATCTTCTACGCGAACATCACGTCCGGACAGACCGTACATGATATTTACGACCTCGGCCTGTGACTTTGCGCGGTAGAGCGCTGCGGTCACTTCGGCACCAAGGGGTCCGCCGACTGCGTTGTAGCCTTCGGAGCGGTCCATGATCGCGATCGCGCGACAACCCTTCAACGCCTCAGCAATCTCTTCAGCCGGGAAGGGACGGAACACGCGGATCTTTAAGAGACCTGCGCGCAAGCCTTTCTCACGGAGTGCATCGACGGCATCTTTCGCTGTGCCGCAGACAGAACCGATCGCCACGATGGCATATTCGGCATCGTCCAGACAATAGCCCTCGAAAAAGCCATAGGACTGTCCGGTGATGGACTCAAATTCCTTTGCAACATCCAGAATGACTTTCTTTGCACGCTTCATAGCCTCTGCCTGAGCCTTTTTGGCTTCCATACAGTAGCCGGAAGCAGCGTAGGGACCGACAGCCATCACTTCATCTTCGTTCAGCAGATAATGCTCCGGCTCGTATTCGCCTACAAACTTTTTCATCTTGTCATCATCCCAAAGGGTAATATTTTCTACCGCGTGGCTCGTGATGAAACCGTCCTGACAGATCATGATGGGAAGCTTCACATCCGGATGCTCTGCGATGCGGTACGCCTGCAGGAAGTTGTCATATGCCTCCTGATTGTTCTCGGCGTAGATCTGCAGCCAGCCGGAATCCCGGGCGCCCATACTGTCGGAATGCTCCGCATTGATATTCAAAGGACCGGTCAGACCGCGGTTGACAACAGCCATTGCGATGGGCAGGCGGTTGGAGGCTGCTACATAGAGCACTTCCCACATGAAAGCCAGACCACAGGATGAAGTCGCTGTCAAGGTACGTGCACCGGCTGCGGAGGAGCCGATGGCAGCACTCATGGAGCTGTGCTCGCTCTCAACCGGAATAAATTCGGTATCGATCTCGCCGTTTGCGATCATGGTTGCCACAAACTGGGGGATCTCAGTGGAAGGAGTGATCGGGAACGCCGGCATGACATCGGGATTGATCTGTTTGATCGCATGTGCCACTGCCTCGTTACCGGACATACGTGTCTTTAACATTTATTTGCCCTCCTTCATAGAAATAGCCGTAAAGGGACATGCCTTTACGCAGATACCACAGCCCTTGCAGTGGTCAAGATCAAAGTCCGTGCGTTTGCCGTTTACCACCGGAATCGAGCTGTCCGGGCAATAAGGCACACAGAGCAGACATTGCTTACATTTTGTCGTATCCCAGACGGGAGTGTTTGCACGCCACTCGCCGGTATGAAACTGCTTTGATGTCGCAGGCTCGTAGATCTGCAGACCTTCCGTCAGATTTTGCCAGGGTGTTGTCTCATTGATAAATTCCGCGCGTTCGCATTTTTTTATCTCTGCCATTACTGTACCTCCTCAAAAGCCATGCGCAGTGCCGCGAGATTTCCCGCAAGCACCTCGGGTTTTCTGGCAAATTTGTGTTGCAGCGAGCCTTCCATTTCCTTCAGGAAGACATCTTTTTCCATAACCTCTGAAATCTTGACCATAGCTGCCAGCATGGGAGTGTTCGGAAAATACTTGCCGAGTGTCTGCATGCAGACTTTGCGCGCATCGATGATATAAACCTTTCCCTTGTATCCGTTTAATAAGGGTAAGACCTGTTCTTTTTTCATCTGTGTGTTGATGAGGATCGCGCCATCCTCCTTCAGACCCTTTGTCACATCGACGGAGTGGAGTAGTGTGTCATCAACAACTGCCACAAAATCGGGCTCGTAAATGTTAGAGTGCACGCGGATCTCTTTCGCGCTGATACGGTCGTAGGCGGTAATAGGCGCGCCCATACGTTCCGGGCCGTATTCAGGAAAGCCCTGCACGTGCATTCCGATGTTAAAAGCCACGTCAGCCAGCAAAAGAGCAGCTGTCTTGGCTCCCTGTCCGCCTCTTCCGTGCCAGCGGATCTCTGTCATTTGTCTCATGATATTGTCCTGCCTTTTATGTATTGGTTATAAAAAATGTTTGTCGTAAACATACATGTGTGTGTTCGAGATGGACACAACCACCTAAGTATACGCTAAAATCGGGCATTTGTAAAGGTTTTTCCAGGAATGAAATAGAACGACCGGTCATGTTTTTCATTTCATCTCGCAGTTGTCAAATAATGACCGCATCGCCGCTTCATATTCTGCCAGCCGGTTCGCTTTTTTGATCTTTTTCACATATTTGTCAACGCCGTCAAAAAGGCTGCCGAGATAGACCCAGATCTCCTTGAGTTTATACAGGGTATTGCGCTCGCCGCCGGACATTTCTGCGAGATAGCGGTCACAGATATCTGTGAGAAAGCTTTGCAGACGGTCCTTGTCACGGGCGGGAGTCCGACCGCTCAATGTTTCCACCAGTTCCGGGTCAGCAATGATGCCTCTGCCCAGCATGAAACGGTCAATGTGCGGGTCGACTGTGAGTGCCGCCTGCTGCGCTTCCGGGGATGTGATATCGCCGTTATAGCAGAGCGGAATGCCGAGTCTGCGGGCGGCGGCAAACGTGTGCGGACGGGTGGGCAATTTATAAAAATCCTTCTGCAGTCTTGTGTGTATGATCAGTTCCGCGATCGGATATTTTTCATATACCTTTAAAATATCTTCCCACTCGGATTCATCGCTGATGCCGATGCGCGTCTTAACAGAGATCTTCAGCGGGCATTTGTCAAAGATTTCCGCCAAAAATGCGTCCAATTCCTCGGGGACTGCCAGAAAACCGGAACCGCGGTGTTTGGAGACGACCGTTCCGGAGGGACAGCCAAGATTGAGATTGACGGTATCGTAGCCATAGGCCTGCAGTGCTTTTGTGATCTCCAGAAATTCGTCAGCCCGGTTGGATAAGATCTGCGGGATCAGTGTCATGCCTTCGTTGTGCTCCGGAAGTACCTCGTTTTTCTCGCGGGTGCTCAGATGCATGCTTGCGAGAAACGGCGTGTAGTAGCGGCTGATGCCTCCGTAGTACTTTTCGAAGGTACTTCTATATATATAGGTGGTGATCCCTTCCATGGGTGCCAGATCATACTTCATAGGTTCAAATCCTTTCGCACATTATTTCCAGTTCAGTATAAACTAATATTATATTAAATATCAATATAAAGGAGGATTCCTTATGTATAAAGAGGACCGCTGCAACTGCCAGTGCCAGAAATATGCGATGGCAGTAGTTCCGATGCAGCAGTGGGGAGAGCTGTACGACTGGTTTACAGCACTTTGTGAAGGAACGATCTTCCCGGATCTGGATTTGGAATTCTGGGCATCCGCAAACATGCCTTGCACGCCAAAAAACTGCAGTACCAAGCAGGAGGCGCTGATGACGGAGATCAATCAGATCAGCTTTGCGCTGAATGATCTGACACTCTATCTTGACACCCATCCGGACTGCATGCAGGGAATGGAATTATTCAGCAAGCTTCAGGAACGGCGCCATGATCTGCTGAAAGAATTTGCGCGATTGTTCTACCCGTTGACCATCGATTCCATGTCAGGTAATGCGGTAGGTGGTACAGGTGAATTTAGCTGGGGCGACTGCCCGGCACCGTGGGAAGGAGGTATGTGTAAATGTGGAACTATGAGAAGCGCTTACAATTTCCGGTAAAGATCAGCAAATGCAACCCGAAGATCGCCCAACAGATTATCAGCCAATATGGTGGCCCCGATGGTGAGATGTCCGCTTCGATGCGTTATCTCGCACAGCGTTATACCATGCCGGTAAAGAGAGTCGGCGGACTGTTGACGGATATCGGCACCGAGGAATTGAATCACATGGAGATGATCTGTGCCATGGTCTATCAGCTGACACGAAACCTGACCCCGGAGCAGATCAAAGCATCCGGTTTTGACGCTTATTATGTAGACCATACCACCGGACTGTGGCCGCAGGCAGCAGGCGGACTGCCGCAGAATGCCATCGAGTACCAGTCCAAAGGCGATGCCCTGACAGACCTGTACGAGGATCTGGCAGCAGAGCAGAAGGCACGTACCGTTTATGATAACCTGCTTCGCATCATCGATGACCCGGATGTGCGCGAGCCGTTAAAATTCCTCCGCGCCCGTGAGATCGTTCACTTCCAGCGTTTCGGCGAGGCACTGGAGATGACAAAGGACACCCTGAACTGCAAGAACTACTACTTCTTCAATCCTGAATTTGATAAGCAGATGGCAGGGAAATAGTTCCATTCGGCAAAATGCTCCCGGAACCGTCTCGTGTGCGAACTTCCGGGAGCAGCGGATACATATTTACTTTTCTTCCTTTGTCATATCCTTGACCTGTATCTGGTCCCTTCCGTGTTCCTTACAATAGTATAAAAGCGCATCAGCCGCTGCCAGCATGGCATCCTCTGAAGCATTGCGGTCAGCCTGGACAAGCCCCATACTCATGGTGACGCGGATGGACTGACCTTCGTGTTCGACTGTCGTCTCATGGACCTGCGCATGGATCTGCTGCAGGATCTTGTATGCAGCGGGCAGCTTGCAGTCCTCAAAGAGCACTAAAAATTCCTCGCCGCCCCATCGGGCAACGGTCAGCTTTTTGCCGGTCATGTTGCGTTTGAGCAGACGTGCGACTGCCTTTAATACTGCATCACCCGCCTCGTGACCGTAGGTATCGTTGACTTTTTTGAAAAAGTCGATATCACAGATGCCGACACAGTAATCCATGCCGTAATCCGCAGCGCGTTTCGCTGCACGCCGCAGGCGCAGATCACCCAGACGACGATTATACAGACCGGTCAGTGCATCAAATTCCACCAAAAGCCGTAAGGAGCGCTGCATGCTCTGGCCGCTCTTGGCAAGATCGCCCAGCTCATCCTCCAGCGCCAGCACCTGCGGGGATAATTCCACATCAAACTTGCCGCCGGACAGCGCGCGCATAAACCGCTGGATCTGCTGCAGATAGCCGACGATCTTCTGAGAATAGCGGATGCTGATCAGACCGATCACGATCGTTGCCAGCAGACACAGCAGGATCACCGGAAGAACGGAGCGCAGTACCAACGCATGAACATCGGATGCCAGCCGACAGATCGCATACATGCCAAAGATCTCATCGCCGTTTTTGGACGGGATCGGCATGAAATATGCAAAATATTTTTCATCATTTAAAATCACATCGGAATAAAACTGCTCTTCACCGGTTTCCAGCACGCCGGAAACAACGATCGGGGAGGCTTTGGTCAGTGTCAGGCGATCGCCGGAGGCATCCTTCATGGTCGTCACGACACACAGATCACTCCGGAAGATGCTCACTTCCACGTTGTATGCATCGTGGATGCTGTCGATGATCTGGCAGGCGTTTGTGATGTCCACCTGACCCTTATACAGGTTATAGTTTGCTTCATCCAATACTTCGAGATTAAATGCGCCCGGATACATCCGGTCATAAATATCCGCGATCATATGACACTGGTTTGCCATGTCCGTTTTTACTTCTCCCAGCATTGCGGTTGTGAATGAGCGTGTGCTGACAAACCCCAGCAGGATTGCCAGAAACACGACCGGAAGCACTGCCAGGAGCAGCATTTTCCCGCGCAGGCTGCGCTTTAGAATATTTTTTCTCTCTTTTCCCATGAGCAGATCCTTTCCTTGTAACTGTATATGTGTAGCATACCATGATTTTGTCTGTAAAAAAAGATACTTTACGAAATGCGACCAATCTTTACACAATCTTAATACAAGCTCCGGTTTCTTTTTCACTCTCTTTACATAGCTTCGCGTAAGATAAAGATACTATAAAGAGATATAAAGGAAAAACCGGGGGTTGTGATGAAATCAATACTTTTAATCGGAATGGGCAGATTCGGAAAGCATATCGCCATGAACCTTAATCAGTTGGGACATCAGGTGATGGTCGTGGACAAGGTGGAAGAACGAATTGAAGATATTTTGCCATATGTCACCAGCGCGCAGATCGGAGACAGCACAAATGTGGGCTTTCTGGAGTCGCTGGGGATCGCGAATTTTGACGTTTGTATTGTCGCGATCGGCAACAATTTTCAGAGTTCCCTGGAAACAACCTCGCTGTTAAAAGAGCTGGGCGCAAAGCTCGTCGTATCCAGAGCAGCCCGGGACGTGCAGGCAAAGTTTTTGCTGCGCAACGGAGCGGACGAGGTGGTCTATCCGGAAAAACAGCTGGCGAAATGGACTGCCATTCGCTACAGTGCAGATCACATTCTGGATTATATCGAGCTGGACGGGGAGCATGCCATGTTTGAGGTTCAGATCCCGGAAAGCTGGATCGGTCGGACGATCGGGCAGATCGATATCCGGAAAAAATACAGCATCAACATTATCGGAGTCAGGAAAAACGGCGAGCTGGACATGTCACTCACTTCAGAAACCGTCCTGGAAAATGGGAGTACCATGCTGGTGTTAGGCAGATATAAGGAACTGCAAAAATGTTTTCGTATATAAGTGCGGGCACTTGGACAATTTCTGGATGAAGTGGAAAAACAGGACAGGAAGTAGTATGATAGGGTGTGTCCAAGGAGGTCCGGAAGATGAAAAAAACGTATGAAGTGCTGCAGGAGGCACATGGGCGAAGAGAGCGCTTCGCGCCGCTGTGGGATATCGGAGTCAGTGTACTGGTACTTCTGTGTGCGATGCTCCTGGGGTATCTGTTCTATACAGTCGGTTTTACAGAGGCAAATATCATTACGGTATATATTCTCGGTGTCGTGATCCTGTCGGTGATCACAACAAATCGTTTGTGCTGCCTTGTGGCATCCATCATGAGTGTGCTCATATTCAACTTTT
This sequence comes from bacterium, assembly GCA_004562765.1. GTDB lineage: Bacteria > Bacillota > Clostridia > Lachnospirales > Lachnospiraceae > W0P33-017. The sequence goes on from SFRL01000010.1 coordinate 105,647, forward strand.
TCTTCACAGTGCCCCGTTTTACATTTCGCTTTGTGGACCCCGGGTATTATGTGACGTTTCTGATCATGTTCTTTGCCTCGTTTTTAACGGGAACACTGGCATCAAGACTAAAGAAAAATGCAGCACAGTCAGCGCAGGCAGCCTTCCGGACCAAAATATTGTTTGAGACGAATCAGCTGCTGCAAAAAGAGAGTGAGACGACAGATGTTATGGCCGCCACCGCCGGACAGCTGACAAAGCTCTTGAAAAAAGATATCGTCATGTATTCGGCAGAAAAAGGATCTTTACAGGATCCGGTGGTGTATCCGGCAGGAGAGGATCATCCGAAAGAACTGCTGACGGAAAACGAGCGGGCGACAGCAGACTGGGCATTCCGAAATAATAAACATGCCGGAGCGACAACAGATACCCTTGCAAGCGCGAAGTGCCTGTATCTGGCGATCCGTGTCAATGAGCATGTGTATGGTGTTGTGGGGATCTACATCAATGAGCGACCGCTGGATTCCTTTGAAAACAGTGTCCTGCTGGCAATCCTCGGCGAATGCGCACTGGCGATCGAGAATATCAAAAATGCAAAAGAGAAGGAAGCAGCGGCGATCCTGGCGAAGAACGAACAGCTGCGGGCGAACCTTTTGCGGGCGATCTCCCATGATCTGCGCACACCGCTGACTTCCATTTCAGGAAATGCCAGCACCCTGCTCTCCAACTATCAGAGGCTGGATGATGAGTCCCGCACACAGATATTTACAGACATTTACGATGACTCCATGTGGCTGATCAATCTGGTGGAAAATCTGCTTGCGGTCACGCGGATCGAGGAGGGCAGAGTCAACCTGCACAATACGGCGGAGCTGATGGATGAAGTCATCGCGGAGGCGCTCAAGCATGTGGACCGAAAGAGTAAGGAACATATCATACGCGTGCACAGCGAACCCGAATTTATTCTGGCACAGATCGATGCCAAGCTGATCGTGCAGGTCCTCATCAACATTGTGGACAATGCGATCAAGTATACACCGGAAGGATCCGTGATAGAGATCAGCACCCGTGAGAGCGGGTCGATGGTAGAAGTATCCATATCGGACAACGGACCGGGGATACCGGACGAGCAGAAACCGCATATTTTTGATATGTTTTACAGCGGAGCAAATAAAGTGGCAGACAGCCGCAGAAGTCTCGGACTGGGATTGTCTTTGTGCAAATCCATTGTCACGGCACATGGCGGGACCATCGAGGTAGCGGACCATGAGCCCAAAGGGACGACATTTACATTTACATTACCGGGTGGGGAGGTAGAGCTTCATGAATAAACCACTGATCCTTGTGGTAGAGGATGATGCGCCGGTCAGAAATCTCATGACGACCACATTAAAAACAAATGATTACAGATATCTGGTAGCAGTAAACGGTGAGTCGGCGATCCTGGAGGCATCGTCACATAACCCGGACATCGTGCTGTTAGATCTCGGTCTGCCGGATATGGACGGTGTGCAGGTGATCAAAAAGATCCGCACATGGTCCAATATGCCGATCATTGTGATCAGCGCCCGCAGCGAGGATTCCGATAAGATAGAGGCACTGGACGCAGGCGCGGACGACTATCTGACAAAACCGTTTTCCGTGGAGGAGCTGCTGGCGAGACTGCGCGTGACACAGCGGAGACTGGCTTACATGACAGCGGAGGTCGTATCGGCCGGAGCAGTTTTTGAGAATGGAAAGCTGCGTGTGGATTACGCAGGCGGATGCGCCTATCTGGACGGACAGGAGCTGCATCTGACACCGATCGAGTACAAGCTGTTGTGCCTGCTCTCAAAAAATGTCGGAAAGGTGCTGACACATACCTACATCACACAAAATATCTGGGGAAGAAGCTGGGATAACGATGTCGCATCGCTGCGGGTGTTCATGGCGACACTGCGCAAGAAACTGGAGGCAGAACCGGATTCCCCACAGTATATACAGACGCATATCGGTGTCGGATACCGTATGATGAAGGTGGAATAAAAACAGAAGATGTGAATGCAAAAAAGAGTAAGTGTGCGGAATGATGCACACTTACTCTTCTTCGTCATATGCAGCAGATGCCGATTCATCAAAATATTGCAGCAGCCGAAAAATAAGACTCTGCTCATGAGGGCTGTAGCTATCAAGATTAACCGTATGCACTGCGTCAATATCAAGCAGATAATCTGTGGACACGCGAAATATTTTTGCCAGAGAAATGAGATTGTCAGTAGACGGACTATTTGCTCCGCATTCCCAGGACTGAATACCGGCGCGGCTGATATTCATGCGTTTTGCGAGATCAGCCTGCGACAGACCATTCTGTTCACGCAACCGGGCGATGCGAGAGCCGATCGTATCAATCATCTTTTGTACCTCCTGCCGGTCGGCTATAAAAAAATAGTAACAATTATGTGTAAACTATAACCAACATAAAAGATGGAAATAATTAACAATATAAATAACGGCATACAATCGGTGCTCCGCCTGAAGGGATGAGCTTTCAGTGTCCTTGCGGAGCAAGTTTTGCACAGACTATAATGAAAAAATACAGTGCAAAACGAAGTGGGAGGTATCGCCGTGACAGGTTTCGTGAAGCTGATGGTCGTGGAAGATGAGCCGCAGGTACGGGAAGAATTTCGGATGGCGATTTCAAAATATCAGGAAATGCAGCTTGTCTATGAAACCGACAGTGAACCGCAGGCGCTGGATTATCTGGAAATGCATCCGGTGGATGCCGTTGTTCTGGACATAGAATTGAGAGAGGGAGACGGAGTGTCATTCCTGAATGAGATCGAAACACGTGGGCTGAAGAAGCCCTTTATTATTGTCGTGACAAATACAGGTTCAAATGTCACGCTCAGATATTTGAGAGCACACGGAGCCGATTATATTTACAAAAAATCAAACCGGACGTGTTCAGCGGAGAGGGTTCTGAGTGTGATAGAAAAGCTATACCCCTATCAGAATGCAGAAAATTGCAGGAAAAATGTGCATGTGGAGTCCTTGCTTTATCAGGAAAACGAAGACCGGATCACAAGAAAATACATAGAGAACGAATTGGAAAAACTGGGATTCCGACGCAGTCAGACAGGATTCCGTTATATTGCAGAAGGCATCTTTCAACTGATGAACGATAAGGAAGGATATCTGCAAATGTCCGCAGAGGTGTATCCGCTCATTGCGCAAAAATATCATATAAAACAGGAGGCTGTGGCGAGCGGTATACGAAATGCGATCGAGGCCGTATTTAAAAAGGCCAGCATAAAAAATCTGCAAACGTATTACCCTTTTGATTACGACAAAGAAAAGGGTTGCCCGACCAATACGGAATTTATGAAGAATATGGCGGAGCGGCTGAAGCTGTAAGCGAATCCATTGTTTTTGTCAAATGTCTGAAAATGTATAGACAATGAGGAATTTTCCTATCTTTTATGTGGGATTCATGATAAAATTTGGTATACGAAAGAGAAAACCACTACGATTGAAATGAGGTTGATCATGCACGAGCTCGGAATTGTTTTTCACATCGCAGACAGTGTCACAAAAATTGCTGAGGAAAATGCAGTCTCACATGTCAACAAGGTCGTGCTGCAGATCGGAGAAGTGTCCGCGATTCTGCACGAATATCTGCAGGATTGTTGGAAATGGAATGCAAAGCGCACGCCGTTATTTACAGATTGTGAGCTGGAGATCGAGACAATTCCGGCAGTCACATACTGTGAGGATTGCAAAGGACAGTATGCGACCGTGGTGCATGGCAAGATCTGCCCATACTGCCAGAGTGAACATACCTGGCTACTTCAGGGCAATGAGGCACAGATCAAAGAAATCGTGGTGGAGGATGAATCATCATAAGAAAAGGAGAACAAGTCATGTCAGACCCCTTATTCCCCAATCCCAATCCCGGAAAACCGTTTCGCGAGCCCGTTGCGCGGCTGGCAAAGGTCATCACAGACCGTATTCCTGTCGTTTTAGGCAAGGAAAAGATCACAAAGGACTCGCCGGAGTATATCGGTCTGGAGCCACTGTGTACAGATGAGCAGGCGGAGATCGCAATTCTCATGAAAAAGCGCGTGCCCCGAACCATGGCGGATATGATTAAACTGACCGGAAAGGACGAGGCATATCTGGAAAAGCAGTTGGCAGAGATGTCCTACAACGGATTGATCGAGTACAACTGGGAGAATCCGCAACACGAAAAACAGTGGGTACTTCCCATGTTTGTGCCGGGCAGTGCAGAATTTTCCAATATGAACGCAAAGGTACTTGAAGAACACCCTGAGATGGGACGTTTCTTTGAGCGCATGAGCCGTTTACCGCTGGAAAAGGTGACGCCCATGGTGCCGCCCGGAGGCGCCGGGATCGGCATGCATGTCATCCCGGTAGAAAAAGCCATCGAGATGGAAAACAATACAGCCTCTGTAGAGCATATTTCGCACTGGCTGGACAAATATGAGGGCAAATATGCAGCAAGTCCCTGCTCCTGCCGCAGATCCCGCAAGACGTACGATGAGGGCTGCGCAGACGATCCGGAAGGCTGGTGTATCGCAGTGGGCGATATGGCGGACTATGTCGTTGAGACCGGAAAGGGCGGACGCTATGTCACCAGAGAAGAAGTATACGAGATCCTGAAAAAAGCAGAGGATAACGGATTTGTGCACCAGATCACAAATATCGACGGTGAGGATAAGATCTTTGCGATCTGTAATTGTAACGTCAATGTGTGCTATGCATTGCGCACCTCGCAACTGTTCAATACGCCCAATATGTCCCGTTCTGCGTATGTGGCACATGTGACCACGGAGAACTGTGTGGCGTGCGGACGTTGCGTGGAGCATTGCCCGGCGGGGGCACTGAAGCTGGGGCAGAAGCTTTGCAAAAAAGACGGAACAGCGGTCACTTACCCGAAACAGCCGCTGCCTTCGGAGCAGCCGTGGGGACCTCATATGTGGACAGAGGATTACCGGGACAAGAACCGTATCGAGACCCATGAGACCGGAACCGCACCTTGTAAAACCGCATGTCCGGCGCATATTGCCGTGCAGGGCTATCTGAAGCTTGCAGCCCAGGGAAGATATACGGATGCACTGGCGCTCATCAAGAAAAACAATCCGCTTCCCGCCATCTGCGGACATATCTGTAACCGCCGTTGTGAGGATGCCTGTACGAGAGGAACGATCGATGAGGCGATCGCCATCGACGAGGTAAAGAAATTTATCGCGATGCAGGACTTGAACGCCGAGAACCGATACATACCGAAAAAGGTCATTCCTTCACTGGATGACAATTTCTTTGCAGATACAAAGATCGCCATTATCGGAGGCGGCCCTGCCGGACTTTCCTGTGCGTATTACCTGGCTGAAAAGGGATATCGTCCGACGATCTTTGAGAAAAACGAGCGCTGCGGCGGTATGCTGGTATACGGAATTCCGTCCTATAAGCTGGAAAAGACCATCGTACAGGCTGAGATCGACATCATCGAGCAGATGGGTGTGGAGATCAAAACCGGCATAGAGGTAGGCAAAGATATTACGCTGAATGAACTGCGCGCGCAGGGCTACAAAGCATTTTATGTTGCCATCGGATGTCAGGGCGGAAGAAAAGCCGGCGTACCCGGCGAGGATGCCGAGGGTGTGATGACTGCAGTCGACTTCCTTCGAGAAGTCAATGCAAAGGAAGCATTCCCGTTAGAGGGTGACGTTGTCGTGATCGGCGGCGGAAATGTGGCGATCGATGTGGCAAGAAACAGCACGCGGTGCGGAGATGGCAGCGTTTCCATGTACTGTCTGGAGTCCAGAGCGGAGATGCCAGCATCGGATGAGGAGATCGAGGAGGCAGAATCAGAAGGAATCACCATCAATTGTGGCTGGGGACCGAAGGAGATCCTGACCGAGAACGGACATGTGAGTGGCATTGTCCTGAAGAAATGTGTATCAGTCAAGGACGCGGACGGCAGATTCAATCCGAAATACGATGAGAACGAGACAAAGACGATCGCCTGCAGACATGTATTTTTATCCGTCGGTCAGAGCATCGAATGGGGCGATCTGTTGAAGGGCTCCCGTGTCGAACTGGGCCGCGGCAACGGAGCAGTTGCGGATGCGAAGACTTTCCAGACGGCTGAGCCGGATATCTTTGTGGGCGGAGATGTGTACACCGGACCGAAATTCGCGATCGATGCGATCGCAGCCGGAAAAGAAGGCGCGATCTCGATCCACCGTTTCGTACAGCCGAACAGCTCGCTGACGATCGGACGTAATCAGCTGTCCTACAAAGAACTGGACAAAAATGATATCTCCATCGAAAGCTATGACAACTCCGGCCGTCAGAAACCGGGGCACAGTGAGACCATCGATGCAAAGGTGTCTTTCCGTGACGCGGTGCTTCCCTTTACCGAGGAGCAGGTCAAGAAAGAAACCGCACGCTGTCTGGGCTGTGGTGCAACGATCGTAGATGCGAACCGATGTGTGGGCTGCGGTGTCTGTACGACAAAGTGTGAATTCGATGCCATTCATCTGCACAGGGATCACCCGGAGTGCTCTGTGATGCGAAAGAGTGAAGATAAACTGAAATATGTGCTGCCATATGGCGCAAAGCAGAAGATCAAGCTGACGTTTAAGAAGAAATAAAAGCGTATGATAGGATCAACGAGAGGGAGTAACCTTTGAGTTGGTCCTATTTTTGCGCTTTTTTTCTGGGAAGGATACCGCCTTGGGTAGAAGGTTCAGTACTGCACCCCATTTATTTTGCAATGAATACCATCGTCAACAGCAATTTCCGCGTAGTAGTGTGCATTTATTGTATCTAGTAAAAGGTCGCTGTTGTTTCTTGCACATGATTCAAGTATTGCTTTTTTCTGGGAGCGGTCGTAGGTGTATTCTTTTTTACGAATAAGTTTTGAGTTTTCATCGAGAGCAAAGACAAAACGGATTAACTCTACATCCTGACCGGGCATATATTTTTCTTTGCTCTGTTGTGTTCCGGCGCTTTCGTCTATCCATGTACAAATGCAGTATTTTTCCATGTTAATGTTGGCATTGACTGCAATTTTGTTATTTGATACCCATCCAAGCATATATCCGGTATTGATGTCAGTAAGAAGGACATCAACATTGTTCAGCTTTGCGCTGCTTAAAGTAGGGTTGTAGTTAATTGTAAGAGGACCGCTATTTTTCCAGAATATATCAGTGCTTTTTGTAAAGTTTAAAGCTTTTTTATACATTTTGGATGTAGTGGATATGTTATTTGGAATAATTGCTGTGCTAACAGGATTTCTGCCAATGATGTCATTGAAGAGATATTGAGGTCGGTTGTAACCGTTTGATCTGTATGTACTATTTTGAATACCCATCAGATGTGGGAAGTTTGCTTTTTCACCAATGAGGATGAAGCTGCTTCCATTATAGGTAATGACAAGATAGAAAGTCTTCAGATAGTTGTCCTGGAAGAAATCCGCACATGATTGAATGTGGGTAATATCCATATATGTTCTTTCTCCTTTTTTGTAAAAACAAAAGCCCTTGGAATTACCCAAGAGCTTTGTTACCGGCAATCGTTCACGATTATTTTTTAAACAGGGGAGTGCCCGGATCAGCCGATATGATTCCCTCAGCAAGTGAGCCTGTGTTATTTCCTACATTTATTATACACAATTTGAGAAAAAAATCTACAGGTGAATTGTATAAAAATATATTTTTTCTCTTGTGGTGAATATTC